>JAZLKM010000055.1:0-70410 GCA_045597645.1 Lachnospiraceae bacterium
CACGATAACGATTGATATCCTTGTCCTTGAGGTATGCAAGCATACCCTTACGCTGTCCAACCATCTTCAACAGACCTCTACGGCTGTGATGATCCTTTGGGTTCTCCTTCAGATGCTCAGTGAGCTCCTGAATGCGAGCTGAAAGGATAGCTACCTGTACTTCTGGTGATCCAGTGTCGCCTGGCTTAGTAGCATACTCATTGATGATTGCTGTCTTCTTCTCTTTTGTAATCATTTTGATTCTCCTTTTTGTAAATACTCCCAAAGCGAAGGTAAAGGTCGGAGTGTCCTAAATCTGCGCTGCAGGAAACTTAACACAACTTTTGTAATTTATCACAAAAATCATGTGATGTAAAGCACTTTATGAAACCGGAAGTATTCTAACCACCTTCAGCGGATTTCTGTAATATGCGCTACTTACCTTTATTCCGTCACGTCTGTTGCTTGCATGTACAATCTGACCATTGCCAATGTAAATAGCAACATGACTTATCGTCTTACCATTGCCATAGAAAATCAAATCTCCTGGCTGAGCTTCTGACATTTTAATTCTTGTACCACAGTTAGACTGTGAACCAGAATAATGAGGAAGTGTATATCCATATTTTGCATAAATAGAAAGTACGAATCCTGAGCAGTCAGCTCCTCTTGTAAGTGATGTACCGCCCCAAACATACGGATTGCCTATAAACTGCAAAGCATATGTACAAAGATCTGCTCTAACATCCGATACTCCCTCACCAAATCTAGCCTCAGTAAGAGTCATCGCATCCTTAAGCTCAGTCTTAATCTCTACATATTCTTTGAATACATATCCAATCTCATTATCAATATCTACCTTAACCCACTCATCCAACTCTTCTACAATGTCGAGTTTCTCGCCAAATGGCATCTGAGTGAAAACCTTGCTGTCCAGATTCATCTCTGTACGAACATTTAGCATATCACAGGTAACTACTGCTACTGTATCAACCAGCTCGTAAGCTAATTCGATAGCGTCGTCACCCATCATAAGATATTCTGTAGATGCATAGCCTTCGATTTCGCCAGAAATAATATGAGCCCAGCCACCATCATCTGTAATTTCAAGAATCTCGCAGCCTGCATCCTTAGGCAGCTTACCGCAGAGAAGTCCCTCTGTCGATGGCTCTTGTCGGATATTAAGGTTACCACTGTCAACTATACATATACCAAGATTGCTATACCCTGCGATAAGTGCAATCTCGTCCTCTGAAGCGTCATCCGGGATAGCAACTGGAACTGTCTCATTTTCCTTAATAGCAGCCACAGTAGCCACCAGCTGTTGATCTGAACCAGCAGCTATGATTCCGGCAGTAAGTCCTGCATCTATATCTGCATTTTCTACTACAGCTGATTCATTCGCAGCTACCGGTAAAGTATTCTCATTCTGTGAAATCGCTCTTACCCCAAAAGCGCCTGCAACCAATAGCCCTGTTGCACCAACTAATGAAATTATTCTAATAATAGTCTTTGACATGGATTCTCCCTAGAAATAGCCCAATACAACATGGCTAATATAACAATATGTTACATCATTGTCAACCCTTTGTAACATTTTTGTAACATTTATGCTTTATCCCAAATATTTTGTATATATTCCCTCGAGAAAACGGCATTCGATGGTACAGTATCCTCTAATGTTGCATGAATATATGGCTTTCTCTCCTTCATCCACTTAAGAATCTTGCTGTAATCCATCTCTCCGGTTCCTGCAGCTACACTAATGATCTTGCCATCCTGAATCTGAAAATCCTTGATATGAACCATTGCAATATCCTCTCCTAAAAGCTCCATTGCCTCATCGAAGATTGCTTCTCTATCCTGATAATTCGAGATATCAAGCATATTTACAGGATCAAATATAATCTGAAGGTTTGGTGAATTAATTGCATCAAGGACTACCCTTGCTCTTTTTGGATTCCATACTATATGTCTATATACAGGCTCTATAGCAACAATCACGCCCATCTTTTCTGCATAGTCAACAACCGGCCTTAAATTCTTTATAAAAATAGCCAGTGCCTCATCACTGTGGCAAGCCTCCTTGTCATAATGATAATCTACATTTGGAGCCCCTGTCTCGGTGCCTACTACTCCAGCCCCCATAAGAGATGCAAATCTGATATGCGACATGTAGCGCTTTTGAACCTTTTTAAGAGCTTCCTGATCAGGAGTCGCCAGATTCAAATAGCATCCAAGTACTGCTGCATCTAACTCATTTTTTGCGAATTGATTCTTCACATACATTGCAAAGCCCGGTGTAAGTGCACAGTCATCAGTCGCACCGTCCTTAATTACTTTCATAAGTGCAACATGAGCACATTTAAAGCCCTGCGCTTTAGCCTCTGCAAGTCTCTCCTCGAGGCTTCCATCCTTAACATCGTGTAATCTTATTCCAAGCTGCATAACAATCTCCTTGCATTTTCGGCATCCTGTGCCATTTGATTTTTAAGTTCCTGTATACCGGAAAATTTCATCTCCGGGCGCAACATTTTCTTAAAAGAAATCGAAGCGATTTTACCATACAAATCCACATCAGTATCTAAAATATGACTCTCTGTACAAATTATATTATCAGTACTTACGGTAGGCTTTACACCAATGTTTGTAACTGCCTGATACCTGTTACCCTCAATAGTCACCATTGATGCATAGACACCAAATGGTGGCAATATCATGGAATCATCAGGCAATACATTGATGGTTGGAATTCCTATTGTGTGCCCAAGATGAGTTCCGTGTATGACTTCACCAGTGATATCATAGTCAAACCCCAGAAGCTTATTTACACGCTCCATCTGCCCATTTTCCAAAAGCCCTCTAATATAGGTACTGCTGATTTCTACTCCGTCATCCAGAAGCTTAGGGCATACAATTAATTCAAAATCCTTTTCAATGGAAGCCTGCTTAAGATATTCAATATCCCCGCTACCCTTGTAGCCAAACCTAAAGTCTGTTCCTACACACAGGCATTTCATATTGAAATCATCAATCAGCATGTCCAAAAAAGCTTCTTTGGACATGTGCATCATTGCGTCATCAAACGGAAACTCTGCAAATACCTTTATTCCAAGCTTTTCTGCCCTCTCTATTCGGGATATTGCTGAAATAATCATCTTCTCTTTTTCACCATTAAACAGATTTCTGGGTGAGTTAGAAAAGGTGAATAAAAGTGGAATCAGGTCCTCTTTGCCAATAATATTTTTTATAAGAAGCTGATGCCCTAAATGCAGTCCATCAAATTTGCCTACAGTAACCGCAGTCTTCTTTTGATGCTTAAATTGTGAAATATCTCTAACGATTTCAATTCCCATTTTCGTAAAACATCTTTACTACTTTTAATCCCTCATCAGTACCTATGTATACGCCAACAAAATCTCCTCTAAAATCATATACAAGATACCTTTGATCAAGCTCAAATGTCATAGAAAGCTCTTCGGGATATAAAGTAACTCCATTCTTTAAATAATTATCAAACTCTTCTGCCACATCTATTCTTGGATGTGATAAGACCTTGTCAATACCGGTAATATAATTATCTATCGCACCACCTTCAACGATTTTTTCAATTTCGTCCAATGTATGTGCTTCAACTACGGAAAAGCCGGCCGCGACAGTCCGCTTAAGCTTTCCCATTGTGCCATAACAGCCCAGCATTTCGCCTATATCCTCACAGAGAGTGCGTATGTATGTGCCCTTTGAGCAGCTAACTCTAATGTCTACCTTAGGAAGGCTCATTGAAATTATCTCAATAGAATAAATCGTAACATTTCGTGGCTTCCTATCCACCGTAACGCCTTTTCTGGCAAGATCTACAAGTTTTTGACCATTAACCTTAAGTGCGGAATACATAGGAGGAATCTGAGCAATCTCGCCAACAAAGGACATGATGACGTCTGTCACATCATCTTCGCTAGCATCAACACTCGAACTTGCAATAACGTTTCCGCTCAAATCGCCTGTATCTGTCTTGATGCCCAAAACAAGCTCTGCTTCGTATGTTTTATCCGAATCTGTAAGCATGTCGCATAGTCTGGTAGCTCTTCCTATACATACCGGAAGCACTCCTACCGCATCCGGATCCAAGGTACCAGTATGTCCTATTTTCTTAATCCCAAGTATGCGCCTAAGCTTAGCTACAACATCAAAGCTGGTATAACCGGCTTCCTTATATACATTTAATATTCCGCTCTTCATCAATGCTGTGCCTTAATTGCTTTGATAATGTTCTCGATTATGATTTCTGGTGCATCCTTAGATGAAAATCCAGCAGCCTTTTTGTGTCCGCCTCCATCATATATACCGGCTACAACATTAAGGTCTGTGTCATCATTACCTCTAAGTGACCCCTTATATTCGCCGTCACCTAATTCATATAGGAAAATTGCAACATCACAGCCCTTAGTTAGCCTTAGCTGATTGACAATACCCTCTAAATCCTTTGACACACCATTGAGGCTGTGTAAATCCTCGAGTGTTAGCACACTAGTCACATATTTACCATCACCAAAGGCCTCAGACTTACTCAAAGCCAATCCCAACAGCTTATTTTGAGTGAATGTCTTTCTGTAGAATGTTGAATCAACTATTTCAGTAAAGTCAATTCCAAGTTCCATCAAAAAGCCAGCAGCCTCCATTGTACTCTTATGCGCACATGAGTACTGGAAAACTCCGGTATCATGGACCATTCCAAGATAAAGACATTCCGCAATGGTTTTATTTATTTTAGATTTGTCCATCAATGAATATAAAAGCTCGCTTGCTGAGCTTTCTTCAGGCTTAATTACCCTGTCATCGCAGAAAACAACTCCATCCCGTAGCTCATGATGGTCAATACATAAAGTACGCTTAGCATGTTCAAACAAAACCGCGTTTTCTCCGGTTCTATCAGCATTGCCACAATCAAGTACAAATAGCCTGTCAAAAGACAGGCCATCGTACATGAATTTTATCTTGTTTGTATTTTTGAGCATCAGAAAGCTGCTTGGAATGCTGTTTTGCAAATATACAGACACACTTGTTACATTTGGAAAATTATCCACAATATAGTTATAGAGTGCCATTGTTGAGCCAACGCAGTCGCCATCCGGTCTTATATGTCCCGTGATTGCAATACTGGTAGAATCTAAAATTTCAGCATCCAGATTAAACATTCTACTCTCCTCTTTTTCTAGCATTCTCCTCATCCTGCCTGATGACAGCAGAGATTTTTTCCTCCATCTCCATACCATATAATGCCGAGCGATCAAGAATGAATGTAAGCTCAGGAGTATTCCTCAAGTTAATCTCCTTAGCCAAAAGAGATCTTATAAAGCCTTTGGCGCGATTAAGCCCTTCTATTGTAGCCTGCGCCTCCTGCTCATCTCCTAAAACTGATATATACACCTTGCAGGTCTTCAAATCAGTTGCTACATCCACCTCTGTCACACCTGTCATAGGCGAAATGCGAGGATCCTTAATTTCAAGCATAATGATTGTCGAGAGAACCTTCTTGACTTCCTCATTGATGCGGATATTTTTTACGCTGTTTTTTCTCATTAGCGTGGTACCTCTACCATGGTATATGCCTCGAACTGATCCATCTCAGCTACATCTGGGAATCCCTCAAGAACTATACCGCACTCATAGCCTGCCTTAACCTCCTTGGCATCATCCTTAAATCTCTTAAGTGATGCAAGTGGGCCATCGAAAATCTGCTCTCCATCACGGGTAAGTCTGATCTTGCAGCCTCTCTGGATGACTCCGTCAAGCACATAAGAACCAGCGATATTACCAACACCTGAAGCCTTAAATATCTGTCTAATCTCACCATGACCGATGATTTTTTCTTCAAATATCGGATCAAGCATGCCCTTCATAGCAGCCTCAACATCCTCGATTGCGTTGTAGATTACTTTATATAATCTAAGGTCGACACCCTCACGATCTGCAGTTGCCTTTGCAACATTATCGGTCTTTACATTAAATCCGATAATAATAGCATTAGAAGCAGATGCAAGTGTAACATCAGATTCATTGATTGTACCAACGCCACCATGGATTACCTTAACCATAACCTCATCGTTAGACAGCTTCTCAAGGCTCTGCTTAACAGCCTCAACCGAACCTTGCACATCGGCCTTAACGATAAGATCAAGTTCCTTGAGGTTACCTGACTTAATCTGAGTAAAGAGGTCATCTAGGCTCATCTTTGCCTTGGTATCCTCAATAAGTCTGTTCTTATTCTCTGATATGAAGGTCTGGGCGTAGCTCTTTGCATCCTTCTCTGAATCATGCATTACAAATATTTCACCTGCATTCGGTACATCTGAGAATCCAAGTATCTCAACTGGTGTAGAAGGATCAGCCTCTTTAACCTTATGTCCATTATCGTCAAGCATGGCACGTACTCGACCATAGCTTGCGCCTGCTGAGATGAAGTCTCCTACATGAAGTGTTCCCTTTTGAACAAGTACAGTAGCTACAACTCCTCGACCCTTATCAAGCTTAGCCTCAATTACGAGACCACGTGCATTTCTCTTAGGATTAGCCTTAAGCTCCAACACATCTGCTGTAAGCAATAACATATCAAGAAGCTCATCTATACCTTCTCTAGTCTTAGCAGATACTGGTACAAATACTGTACTTCCACCCCAATCTTCCGGAAGCAGCTCGTATTCAGATAACTCCTGCTTTACTCTATCTATATTTGCACCCGGTTTATCAATCTTGTTAATTGCAACAATGATTTCTACTCCAGCTGCCTTCGCATGATTAATTGCCTCAACAGTCTGTGGCATAACACCATCATCAGCTGCAACTACCAAGATAGCAATATCAGTTGAATTCGCACCACGCATACGCATTGCAGTGAATGCCTCATGTCCAGGAGTATCAAGGAAGGTGACTCTTGAATCGCCTACAGGAACAGTATATGCACCGATGTGCTGAGTAATACCGCCAGCCTCACGGTCAGTTACCTTAGTATCTCTAATAGCATCAAGAAGCGATGTTTTACCATGGTCAACGTGACCCATTACACAGACTACAGGCGGACGCTTAACCATGTCCTTCTCGTCCTCATCATCTTCCTTAAGAAGCTCGGCTATAACATCGACCTTCTCCTCATGCTCGATTATGCAGTTGTACTCTGCTGCAATTTCCTCCGCGGTCTCAAAATCAATCTCATGATTCGGGGTGACCATATTTCCCTTGAGGAAAAGCTTTTTTACAATATCAGACACGTTTACATGCATCTGATCAGCAAGATCTCTAATTACTATGCGGTCTGGAATAGCAATACTTCTTATCTCGGTCTCATTCTTAACCTTTGCCTTTACAGACTTATTGTGAGTCTGCTTCTCAAGGTTCAAGAAATTCTCCGTCTTGCCATTCTTTTCAAAGTCCTTATCCTTACGATTTCCCTTTGAATCTTTCTTTCCATGGCCCTTTGTATTATTCTTGCCACCTTCTGGAACTGGAGCAGCCATCTGGTTATTAGCCGGTCTATTCTGACCACCCTGCTGTGGGCGACCTTGTCCATTAAATCCCGGTTTACCCTGACCACCCTGCTGCGGACGGCCCTGACCATTGCCCTGCGGACGCGGTTGACCGTTAAATCCAGGCTTGCCCTGTCCGCCCTGCTGTGGGCGACCCTGTCCATTTCCCTGTGGTCTTTGCGGCTTTTTAGCCTCATTAAGGGTATTGCTGATATTGCCTAGGATACGAGGTCCTCTCTGCTCTGCTGATTTTTCCTGATTACCTTCAGCGTGTCCTTTGCTGCCATTGCTATTGCCATTGCTATTGGCGTTATTTGTATTATTTTTTGCAGGCTGCGCGCTAGTCTCATCAACTTTGTTATTGATGTTTTGTGCTTTTTTCTCATCAACAGCCTCCTTTGCCTTTACTCCGTTAGTTCCCTTGTATGGATCCGGCTTCATACCAACGTTTGTCACAGCTGTAGGAGTAACACGTGGTTTAATAATTCCACGTCCCTGCTGACTATTGCCCTGCTGAGGTCTATTTGCCTGCTGAGGTCTGTTGCCTTGCTGTGGACGTCCCTGCTGATTGCCATTGCTCGAATACTGAGCATTAAATACAGCAAAAGTCTTTTTCTTCTTCGGCGCCTGCGCACTATCTGACTTTGCATCTGAAGCTGCAGAAGCGGCCGGTGCCTTTGCTGCTGGCTTTGCTGCCTCTGAAGGCTTTGTTGCTTCCGGCTTAGGGCCATACTGCTTTTTCACCTGTGCAATCTGGTCATCCTCAAGGCTGCTTTGTGCACTCTTACCCTCAACTCCATTTGAAGCAAGAAAAGCAACAATGTCTTTGCTCTGTATATTAAGCTCTTTAGCTAATTCATGTACTCGCATTTTTGCCATTAAACTACCTCCCTGAAATTTCCTGAATGATACCAATTATTTTCGTCGCCAAAGCCTCGTCAGTAATAGCAAGGTTTGATCTGTACTCCTTGCCTATTGCCTGTCCCAGGCTGTCTTTTGTACCAAATTCTGCAAATTGTACCTCATAGAAGCTGCACGAATCGCGAAACTTCTTTTTTGTGCCCTCTGAAGCATCTGTTGCTACTATCACCAGAAACGCACTGCAATTTTTGATGGCCATTTCCGTAGAATCTTCTCCGCTAACTAATAGCCCGGCTTTTCTACAAAGGCCCAAAAGGTTATATACCTTCTGCTCCATTCATTCCTCCGTAAGCTTCTTTTTTAAATCCGCAACATCTGCACCTTTGAAGATTTTTAAAGTATTTTTTCCCTTAAAAACCTTTTCGATGCAATTAGGATTTTTACATATGTACATGCCTCTGGCCTGCATTTTCATCGTTGAATCAAGTGTCGCTACATTGTCTTTTATAACAATTCTTGTTAGCTCACTTTTGGAGAAACGTTCCCTGCAGGCTATGCACATTCTAGATGGTACACAAAGAACCTTTGGCATCAGGCTTATTCCTCCGCAGAAGCAGAGCCTTCTTCATCATAATACTCTGCATCACCAGGAATGTAGTTGCCGTCGGCGTCATAATAACCATTCTCTTCGTCGTAGTACTCCTCGTCGCCTTCGTAGTAGTCGCCAAACTCTCCTGCTTCTCTTGCCTTTGACTCACTCTTAATATCTATCTTAAATCCGGTGAGTCTTGCAGCAAGTCTAGCATTCTGGCCTTCCTTACCTATTGCAAGTGAAAGCTGATAGTCTGGAACGATTACCTTTGCAGACTTAACTGTTTTGTTGTCTTTTCCAGTCTCTTCCTCATCTGCAAGTACTGAAATAACCTTTGCAGGTGAAAGCGCATTCTGAATAAATATTGCAGGATTCTCATCCCAGCAAATAACGTCTATCTTCTCTCCGCCAAGCTCGCTCACGATAGCATTTACACGATTACCATTTTGGCCTACACATGCTCCAACTGGATCTACATCCGGATCGTTAGACCATACTGCAAGCTTACTGCGGCTACCCGCCTCGCGTGCGATGCTCTTAATCTCAACAATGCCATCTCTAACTTCTGATACTTCACTCTCAACAAGCTGCTTTACAAGCTCTGGATGAGTGCGTGATACCATTACTCTCGGTCCTCTGTTGCCAGGTCTAACCTCAAGAACATAGAACTTCATTCTATCTGAAGGTCTGTAGTACTCGCCCTTTATCTGCTCGCTCTCCATGAGAAGCGCATCTATCTTTCCAAGATTTACTGATACGTTCTCACCTACATTGCGCTGAATTACACCAGTAACTACAGTATGTGCAAGTGAATAATACTGATCATAAAGTACGTTCTTCTCCTCCTCACGAATCTTCTGGAGAATAACATTCTTTGCATTCTGAGTAGCAATACGACCAAATGAGTTAGACTTAATCTCCTGAATAACAGTATCTCCAATCTGATACTGGTCATCGATTACTTTAGCATCTACAAGACTTATCTGCTCAATCGGATCCTCAACAGTCTGTACGACCTCTTTCTGAGCATAAACATGATAGTCACAGGTCTCCTTGTCCATCGTGATAGTAATGTTGTCAGATGATCCAAAATGATTCTTGCAGGCTGCAAGAAGTGAAGTCTCAATGGCCTCAAGCATAACCTCACGGCTAATGTTCTTCTCTTTCTCGAGTAATGCCAATGCCTCCATTAATTCTGTGTTCATGATTTCCTCCTAAATTTCAAAATGTAATTTCACGCCAGCCAGATTACTTCTGTCTAGCTGCATCTCGCCACTCTCTGTTTCGATTGTGACGGTTTTATCATCAAAGGCAACTAATATACCTTCAAATGTCTTTACTTTGTCTACTGGCTTATACAGTTTTATATCCACTTTTTCGCCAATGCTGTTAGCAAAATGTCTGTCTCTTGTAAGCTTTCTTGTAAGTCCCGGAGAACTAACCTCAAAAATATAAGCGTCCTTAATGTAGTCTTCCGCGTCAAGTATTTCATTCATTCGCTGGCTTACCGCCTCGCAGTCATTCAAGTCTACTCCACCGTCTTTATCGATATAAATACGGAGGTAATAATCACTGCCTTCTTTTTCATAAGCCACATCGTAACATTTGAGTCCAAGCTCCTCGAATATCGGACTGGCCAATTCCTCAGTACGCTTTTCAATATTATCTCTAAGTGACATCCATACCTCTTTTCATAACAAGAATATATCCCTAGAAAATCAGAAGAGTGAGGCTTTTCAGCCTCACTCCTCGTAACATTATTAGTAGCAGTTCCTAGGGGAATCGAACCCCTGTTTTCGCCGTGAGAGGGCGACGTCTTAACCGCTTGACCAAGGAACCATGTCGTTCGCGACAAGTGATATAATACACAAGTTCCTATGATAATGCAAGCACTTTTTTAAAAATTTCTAACGAGAGTGATTTTTGCTAACGCAAAGCATTGCCGCTCGTCTCGCGATAACGGATATGAAGCTTACGCTTCATATCCGTTGGGATTGTTCTTTTGCCATCTCCATGAGTCTTCGCACATCTCACGTATGCCGTACTTTGCTTCCCAGCCAAGTTCATTTTTAGCCTTGCTTGGGTCACAGTAGCAGGTGGCGATATCGCCTGCACGTCTTGGTTTAATCTGATATGGAATCTCTACACCATTCGCAGCCTCAAAGTTTTTAACGATATCAAGTACGCTGTATCCAACGCCAGTTCCAAGGTTATAGATGCCAAGGCCTACGCCTTCCTGTATCTTCTTAAGGGCTGCAACGTGGCCATCAGCCAGGTCAACTACGTGAATATAGTCACGCACGCCTGTGCCGTCCGGAGTATCATAATCATTTCCAAATACACCAAGTTCCTTAAGCTTACCTACAGCAACCTGAGTGATGTATGGCATAAGGTTATTCGGTATTCCGTTTGGATTCTCGCCCATGGTACCACTCTTATGTGCTCCAATTGGGTTAAAGTAACGAAGAAGAATTACATTCCACTCCGGATCTGCCTTCTGCATATCTGAAAGCACCTGCTCAAGCATTGACTTGGTCCATCCATAAGGATTGGTGCACTGTCCCTTCGGGCAATTCTCTGTAATCGGAATCTCAGCAGGATCACCGTATACAGTTGCTGATGATGAGAAAATGATATTCTTGCAACCATTCTGTCTCATTACATCCACCAATGTAAGTGTACCTGCGATATTATTCTCATAGTACTCCCATGGTTTTTGTACTGACTCTCCTACAGCCTTAAGTCCTGCAAAATGAATTACAGCAGATATATCATGCTTCTTAAAGATCTCATTTAAGATTACTCTGTCAAGGATATCTCCCTCGTAGAATACAGCTTCCTTCCCAGTGATGGCCTTTACTCTCTCAAGTGATACCTTTGAAGAATTAGACAAATTATCAAGTACAACTACTTCATAGCCTGCCTCCTGCAATGAAATACAGGTATGGCTACCGATAAAGCCTGCTCCTCCTGTAACAAGTATAGTCATTTTCATTCTCCTCCTAATGATATAAACCGTAAAAAAGAACAGTTGCATTGCAACTGTTCTTGAATATACTATGCAAGCTTTTCTTTTGCAAGTTCAACGAGCTTTGCGAATCCCTCTGCATCATTAACAGCCATCTCTGCAAGAATCTTACGGTTAACCTCAACCTCTGCAAGCTTGAGGCCATACATAAACTTGCTGTATGAAAGTCCATTCATTCTAGCTGCTGCATTGATACGTGCAATCCAGAGCTGACGCATCTGGCGCTTTCTCTCCTTGCGGCCTGCATATGCACTGGTAAGTGCACGCATTACAGACTGCTTAGCTACACGATACTGGTTTGAACGGGCTCCACGATAACCCTTAGCCAGCTTTAATGTTCTATTATGCTTCTTCTTGGCATTTAAGCCACCTTTAACTCTAGCCATTGTTCATCCTCCCTAATTACATGTACGGCAGTACTTTCTTCATCATCTTTACATTGGTCTTGTCAACCATTGCAGGCTTACGAAGATTTCTCTTGTTCTTGGTTGTCTTCTTGGTAAGGATGTGACGCTTATAAGCTTTATTCCTCTTAAGCTTGCCTGTGCCAGTCTTAGTAAAACGCTTAGCAACAGAACGGTTTGTCTTCATCTTTGGCATTTCTATATCCTCCTATTATTTTTTCTCGCCTAAAACAATACTGATGGAACGGCCTTCCTGCTTTGACGGCTTCTCAACTACAGCCACCTCAGTAAGAGCTGCTGCAAAGTCATCCAGGATATACTTGCTCTCCTGCATGTGAGCCATCTCACGGCCTCTAAATCTCAATGTAACCTTTACCTTGTCGCCTTTTTCTATGAACTTTCTAGCTGCGGCAATCTTGGTATTGAGATCATTGGTATCAATGTTTGGAGAAAGACGAATCTCTTTAAGCTCAACTACACGTTGCTTCTTCTTCGCTTCCTTCTCTCTGCGTGCCTGCTCGTAACGATACTTTCCGTAATCGATTACCTTAACTACAGGCGGGTTTGCATTTGGTGCAATAAGAACCAGGTCTACTCCTGCTTCGTCAGCCAGTGCCTTTGCCTCACTGTTAGACATAACACCCAGCTGTTCTCCGTCCTCAGATACTACTCTAAGCTCTTTGTCACGGATCTGATCGTTAATTAATACCTCGCTAATGGCTTTACCCTCCATCAAAAAATGCACATGGCAAAATATCCACGTGCATTCATAATCTAATGAATATAAACCGATGACACTGTGATGTAGCCCTTGTGCTCGGTGAGAGTGGATACTCTGCTTCGTTTTGACTAACACAATATACTACGTCATTTATATTCTGTCAACACATTTATCATTCTTTTTCGTTGTACTCCAAGCAAGAGCTAGTCCCCAAAGAACTGTCACTATAGAAATAATCTGTGATGTAGATAAAGGACCTAAGAACCCTCTTATCTCATCACCTCTAAAGAATTCTAACACAAATCTAGCAATTCCATATAATAACAGATATAAAGTCAGAACAATTCTACCAGCATACCTCATATCCTTTGTTGCATATTTTCTTCTAGTCCAAAGCAAAATAATAAGGATAATGATATTAGCGACAGCCTCTATTAGCTGCACCGGAACAAGCGTTATACCATTAGGTGCAAATTCCGAATGGCTAAATGCAACTCCTATTGGCAAGCTCGTCTCGCAACCATAGCAGCATCCCACCATAAAGCATCCCACTCTGCCTACAGCATGAAAAATTGGCATTAGAAACATTGTTTCATGAATAACCACAAAGTAGTCAAGCTTATTTAATTTTGCATAGATAAAAGCTCCCAGAAAAGCACCGTAAAGTCCTCCGTAAAAAACAAAGCCTGATACGGCCACCGTATAAATAATATCCTTAATTGGAAGTCCCTGATTATAAAATCCTTTTATCTGGTCAATCGCAGTAAAAATATAAAGAAGCTTTGCACCTACTAAGCCCACACCTAACTCAACCAAGAGAATCATCTCTAAATGCCGACCTATGGGAGATTTCTTTTCATATAAGAGTATTATGATTCCAATAATTAAAATACCTGCTCCGGCAAATAAACCGTAAGCAGGTATCGATTTTCCAAATAAACTAATATATGGATGCATGCAAATTACATGAGGCTGCTAAGTGCTCCAGCACCGACTGCGCCTGCACAAGCTATAAGTGTAATAACAGAGCAAGCAAAAACGATTCCACCGAGGATTACAGAAATAAGTCCTGTAATGAATCCAGCTTTTCTAAAACCACTTTCATTGCCCTCTTTAGCTGCTGATGAAGCAAGACATAATGCAACAACACCTAAAATAACAGCTATAATGGCCTCAACATGTGCCCATGCACAGCACACACCTATGATTCCGCATACCATGCTTGCAATTGCTTTTCCCTTTCCTGGCATAACTTTTCTCTCCTTTCAATTGCTTTTCGCAACGTTAAAAATATAACAATTATTTATATTGAAGTCAACTGGTATAGTCTCCCATTTTGCCTTCATTATTTATGAGCATCAATCCCTGCTTTATACAGCTGTCGATTGTCCTTCTGTTAGCCTTGCCATGAGCCTTAAGCACTGTGCCATTCACACCAAGTACTACTGCTGCTCCGTATTCATTAAATGAAAACATCTTCCTAAGATCTGCAAGCTTATCATGAGTCGGTTTATCTATTAAGTGCTCAGATACCTGTCTGCACAAATCAAAAACATACTTTCCCATTGCCTCTGAATTTTTAAGTAGCATATTTCCAACGAATCCGTCGCAAACAACCACATCAGCGTCGCCCATAAATAGATCGTCAGGCTCCACATTTCCTACGAAATTCAGCGGTGATGCTTCGAGCGCATCATACACCTGTTTTACAAGTGCTGTTCCTTTTCCTTTTTCCTTGCCGACAGACACCAGCGCCACCTTCGGAGCTTCTATATGAAATGCATTTTTAATGCACTCGTTTCCTAAAATAGCAAAATTCATCATATCTTCTGCTGATGGTTCAAGATTAGCTCCACAATCCAGAAGACAGTGCCATCCACCATCAAATCTCGGAAGAAGTGATGCAAGCACAGGTTTTGTTGCATTTCCCTTTAACCCCAATCGCACCAGAGATGATACCAATGTCGCCCCTGTGCTTCCGCAGGTAATCAGGCATGCATTATCCCTGTTTTCTAAGAGCCTTGTGAATGCCATTTTTATCGAATACTCTTCCCCGCCATGCACAGCCAGAAGCGGATTATCG
Source organism: Lachnospiraceae bacterium (assembly GCA_045597645.1). Classification (GTDB taxonomy): domain Bacteria; phylum Bacillota; class Clostridia; order Lachnospirales; family Lachnospiraceae; genus JAKSSE01. Next base: position 15,189 of record JAZLKM010000055.1, read on the forward strand.
TCATTCGTTAGCACGCTATTGCAGTCAATAATATTAATTCTGTCCAAAAGCTGAGAGACAGGCGCAAGCGTTGCATCTATCTGCTTTTTGGGGCCAACAAATGTGACAAAAAAACTATCGTCATCCTGCATAGCCTTAACTGCACCTCTAATTAAATCTGGTGCCTCGTTGTCTCCTCCGCAAAGGTCTAAAATAATCTCTTTCATCATATTATGGCAAGAACATAATCATAGACGGTCTGCCCACCGTTGTAAAAAAATATTTCTGCGCTCCCAAAAACACTATCTATCTTATTACGAATGCACTCTAGCCCTTGTATTGCCTCTTCATCTTTACAGAAAAATACTACAGAGCTTTTATTTTCTATGCCTGAAAGCTTCGCCTGCAATACTTCAAGCGCATCCTCAACAACAACCACGCTGCCTATAACAGTGCCATCCACCACAACCAAAAGCTCTCCTGATTTTACTTCAATCCCATCACATACGGAATCTCTGGCTGCAGGTGCTATCTGGCAGGATATACTCTTTGCCAGTGACTGCTTCATGACATCCATAATTTCAAAAGCAGGTGCCTCAAAATCTACAAGTGCCATGGCAGCATACCCATCGGCCATTGTCTTAGTTGGTAGAATAATCACATCCAAGTCATTACTTTGAGTATTCTCCTTAGCTTTCTCGGCTGCCATGAGAATATTCTTATTATTTGGTAATAGCACCACTGTGTTTGTATCTGTTGCTTTTATAGCATTAACCATATCTTCAACGGACACATTATCACTTTGACCACCATCTAAAATAATATTGGCACCCATGTCACTAAAAAGAGATTTCATTCCAGGTCCATCAGCTACTGTAATAATTGACAGGCCCTCTTTCCTAGTTTTCTTTTCAGAAAAATTTTGTAGCTCATGGTGCTGAACTGTCATATTTTCAATTTTTATTTTGTAAAACTCTCCAAATGAGTGAAAATGCTCAAGCACCTTTTCGGGTTCCATTGTATGAACATGAGCCTTAAACTGATTTAGGTTCATAACGGCAACCACAGAATTGCCTATGTTTTCACACCACTTCTTTTGATCCTCAAAATGAAAAACACTTTTCTTATCATCAGAGACATTCAGAATAAGCTCCGTACAGTAGCCAAACTCCTCACTGTCTGATGAAATATCAATCCCGCTAGTGATAGTGCCATACTGTTCCAACAGATCATCGACATCAAAAGTGCTAGAGCCATTTATGCCCTCCAGCATGCCAGATATCATATAAACAAATCCAAGTCCGCCACTATCAATTACGCCCGCATCTTTTAGCACCGGAAGTAACTCTGGTGTTCTCTCCAACGACTCTTTTGCGCAGTTTAGTACAGCCTCAAGGAACTGTTCTACTGTTGATTCTTCATCAATCTGTTCCTCAGCACCTTCGAATCCCTCTCGCGCAACAGTTAGTATTGTTCCTTCAGTAGGGTTAGACACAGCACTATAAGCCGCCTCACTTGCAAGCATAAAAGCTTCATCAAGAGAACCTATGGTCAGTTCCATGTTCTCCTTAAAAGCTCCAAAAAAACCCTTATACCACTGTGACAAAATAACCCCGGAGTTCCCCTGCGAAGCCATAAGGGCACTGTTATACAGCTGATCAAAGCTCTCCTCTGTAAGGTCAGCATCACCTATCTCCATAAGTTTTTTTACAATACCACCCATGGTATGATCCATGTTCGTACCAGTATCACCGTCTGGAATAGGAAAAACGTTTACTTTATTAATTTTATCTTTGTTCACGTTGATGCTATTGGCTCCAGCCAGCAGCATTGACTTAATATCATTCAGTTGCATCTATGACAATTCCTGATCTTTTCTATTTTTTCCATAGTAATACACAATAATAGTGCCAGGGCCTACGGACGCCCCTACAATCGGACCTATAGTGGAGGTCTCAATTTTAACATTTCCAAGCCTTTGCTTTAGCATTTCCACAACCTTTTGACCGTCCTCCGGACAACTTGCATCATCCACATATATAACTTGATCAAATGGATCGACTATATGCTCTGCAACGTAATTTGCCGTCTCTTCAAGCGACGCATTTCTGCCTTGAACTTTCTTTATAGCAAGATTCTGCCCCTTGCTGTCAGAAATAATCATAGGCTTAACGCCAAACAAGGTACCGAAGAAAGCACTTGATGCAGTTACTCTTCCTGCGTTTTTTAGATATTCAAGGCTCTGCACTGTTCCATACTGATTATATAAAAGTTTATGAGCCTCTATCCATGCAGCTACATTCTCTATGCTTTCACCATCGGCGCGCATTGTTGCCGCCTTGATTGCCATAAGCCCCTGACCCATTCCTGACAAGAGGGTGTCTATACATATAATTTTCCTGCCAGGATGCTTCATTAGTTCCTGCTTAGCTACGAGCCTTGCAGAACTAATTGACGCAGATAGTGCAGATGAACATGCTAAATACAAAACATCCTGCCCCCTGTCGAGATAAGCCTCAAATTTCTCCAAAAAGTTTTTTACCGGAACCTGTGATGTCTTAAAAACTACGCCCTCACGCATTTTATTGTAAAAGGTATCCGAATCCATCTGCTCCCAATCTAGGGTTGCATTATAATTTACCTCTTCCTCTGAGAAAAGCATCTGGAAATAATCTATATTATATTTGTCACAGACCTGTGGTGTAAGGTCACAGGTTGAATCAGCAATGATTGCAAAACTAGGCATCTCGGAACTCCTTAAGAAATGTATCAATAGCATTATCATACTGCTCTTTGTTTGCTATTCTAAGATGTGAGTGAGCTCCATGTTCAAACCATATACACTCTTTTATCTCAGATCCACAAGCAGCATACAATCTATCAAAATATTTAGGCAAAGAGCTTGCATCTTCCTTGCCACACAAAAACAATGCAGGAACTTTTACTTTAGGCAAATAATTGAGCGGTCTTTCCTTAAATATATTGACACCAACCTTTTTTTTGAAAGTATATGCCATCTCAAGTGCCATAGGAAACCATGGCTTGGGTATGGCCCGCATTCTCTGAATTAGTACGTTGTAGAATGAAATAAAAGGACCCTCAAGCACTATTGCTTCTAGATACTTATACTGGCGAGCCGCTGCATATATCGCAGTCGCAGAACCAATGCAGATACCATGAATAATAAAATGATTCTGATTAAATCGTTCATGTACATAGTCCATCCAGGCAATTGCATCGCCAGTTTCCTTGATACCAACGCTACTGTACTTGCCTTCGCTCTCGCCATGCGCTCTTGGATCAATCACCAGAACATTGTAGCCAAGATTTGCATATGTCTCGGCAAAATAATAGCTGTACAAAAGGGACTCAGCTCTTCCTGCCAGAAATAGACAGGTCTTCTCCTGACCGAAATCAAAATATTCGCCCTTAAGCTTTAGTCCATCATTTATGATTTCGATAGGAATACACTTGTCACTGTTGGCTTCTCCCCAAGCAATTCCTGCATCAAACATCACGCTATGTTCTGCATTGGACGGACAACTGTTTTCGCGTCCCCACTTTTGGGGAGTTTCACGTTCAAACATGTCTGCCCACTGAACCTTACATATACGCATAGTGATGATGAGCATAACGACTATGTTCACCACCACTACTGCTAATATTATTAAGAAAATCAATAATCCAATATTCATTTTTAGAGGTTCTCTACGATGTCAGCAACAACCTCTTTTACATCAGAAAGGTCGTCAGCCACTTCTTTTCCAAGATAAAATGCCACAAGCATACCAGGTCCGATATTAGCTCCATTTGACTTGTTAACAAAAGTCTCTACAATCTCAGCTGGATGGAAGGTATCCTGAATAAGTGCGGTAAGCTGAGTAGCCTGAGACTTACGATTGGTGCAGCATACAAAAATCCTCTGATTAGTCAGGTCTTCTCCTGTTCTCTTCATGTACTCAATAGTGCCCTTAAGAAGATTCGGATATCCCTTGGTTTTTCCAATAACAAGGCTCACACCTGTACCATCAAAATCTGCCATGGGCTTTATGTTGATAAGACTTCCCATAACTGCAGCGCCACCCTTTACACGTCCACTGTGCATAAGGAAAATCAGATCATCGACAGTACCCATCTGACGAATTCTCTTCTTGTTGGCCTCACACCACTCATATACTTCCTCTATACTCTTGCCAGCCTTCTTCATATCACCAGCAATAGAGGTCAAAAGACCGGTACCACCTGAATACCTAAGCGAATCAACTACAAAAATCTTTCTGTCCGGATACTTCTCCATCAGATTGTTAGCCGCATTTACACAGTTCTGATATGTTCCAGAAAGTCCTGAAGAAATTGTAATGTGAAGAATATCATTTCCAGCCTGAAGATGTTTTTCGAAAAACGCCTCCTGCTCAGCAAGTGAACAAAATCCAGTCTTCAAAAGGGCTTTTCTAGACATAGAACTGTAAAAGTCCTGTGGAGTCTGATCATCCCAGTCAAGAGCTGCATCCTGAGTATGTCCATCCGGATAAGTAATAGTGATTGAATGACAATAGTCATCTACGCCAAATCTCTCGCGAAGATCAGCTGTCAAGTCAGTTGAACAATCCGTTGTCAATACGTAATTTCCCATTTTCCTGTTTCCTTCCCTATTGTTTATAATTACATTGCTTTCTCTATAATACTTACAATGTCCCCTACTGTTTCATAGCTGGTAATACCATCAGATGGTATAGTAATTTTAAAATAGTCTTCAATAGCCAGCATTATCATTATAAAGCCAAGACTATCAATCCCCAGCTCCTTAATCTTTGAATCCATCGATATTTTATCTAATGGATAATCAAAGGTCTGATTCATATTTTTGTATACGCCAGATATTACTTCATACAGTTTTTCAATCATGTCTTTTATTGTAGGTCTCCTTCATCCAGATTTGCCGCCTTTCACGGGTATTATTAAGCAACTGCTTATCCTTCATCGATAGATTCTCATCCGCTAAGGCTTTGAGCTCATTCATCTTATTCTCAAGCATTGCTGTAAATGTCGCCACTCTATCATTATTAATGCCTTGACCTGGCACATCACAGGGTGCAATAGCATCACCTACTGCAAATATTAGCTTAGAAAAAGGCTTGTAAGGCGATGAAATATATACCGGCCATACAGGAGTATCAGACATCAGTGACAGCATCGAAGCTCCCGGTGTAAAAGCCGACATCTCCTCTGTATACCCCAGATGTCCCTCAGGAAAAATAATAATTCCTCCGCCATCTTTAAGCTCGTTTATGCTTTCCTTTAATGACAAAAAATCATAGCCATTTCTATCTAGTAGAATGCAAGACATAGCCTTAAGCATGAATTCCTGCCCCTTACTCTTCTCGACATTATCCTTTGCACCTATGCATCTCATGCTTCTGCGCCATAGAAGAAAATATAATATCGGGGCATCTATCCACCATGTATGATTAGCTATTACCAAAAGTCCCTTCTGGCTGTATTTATATAATGCAGCGGTCTCTGTCTGCGGTATAATTTTGCGCCTTAGTAAAAGAATCGCCGGAATTGCTGTCCACTTAACGAACTGGTAAATAAAGCCGGCATGGGGTGTTCTATGCTTTTTCTCACCCTTTTTAAGAAAAACGCGGTTATATGCAGCATGGAAACTTTCAATTTTTTCCTCAATCACTTTTGTAAGTGCAGCCGCATTAGTCGTCAGCTTCTCATTATGATCTATATAGTCATTTGGGTATATAAGGTCTCCTATAAGCATTTTTTCATGCCTAAACAGACCAAAATTGCCATCGTGATATATCGGTAAAACCGGAGCATTTGCACCTATAGATATGAGAGACACTCCCATTCTAAATGGAAACATGTCGTCACAGGTCTCTATCTTGCCTTCAGGATATATCAGTAAAATTCCGCCCTTTTTTACTACATCTATCGCCTCGCTAACCGAAGTAAGATTGCCAGTAAATGCATCAACCCTAATTACGCCCAGTGCTTTTAAAAAGAATCTGGTTACAGGTGAAAAATCATACATTTGTGCAGAAACCATTACTGTTATTTTTTTAAACGGGCACAGCAAAAGAGCTGATATATAATCCTTAAAGCTCCTATGGTTACATGCAATAATAAGTCCGCCTTTATGTCTCAAAATAGACTTAAACTTTCCTAGATATAATTTCTTAGGAGCAAAACCTATATAAGCAGGTATTATATTGAGTAATTTAACTAGAAATCGAATAATAAACATTTTATTAATCCAATTCGTCTTCTTTATTTTTCATCTCGTAGATATAGTTTGCGAATCCTACTGGCGACAAAAGTGGCGTCTCAGACACTCCCAATTCAATGTCAAGGTCCTGTGATACAACAACAAGCATATCGAGATACTTTAAGCTGTCTCCTCCTAGCGATGCAAAATCCGATGTATCATTGACTGCATTCTCGTCAATGTCACAAGCTTTTGCAAACGCCTTCTTCATGTAGTCAAGAATCTGCCTATATTCCTCGCTATCATACTTCTGTCTGTCCATAACTGCGCCGCTTCTATTAACCGGCGAATAATATGTATGTCCGCTTTCAATCTGGCTAGCAAGCTTCTTTCTGTCTACCGCCTTGAGCGTATAAGGTACTCTCCCTGCTATCTCGGCGATAATTGCAGGTCGCTCTAACATTGGCAGCGCATCAATACTGCGATATATCTGCTCAAGAGACTTAACTCTCTCATCTACATTAAAGCCATCTCCTGCGGATAGTGCCAGCATAAGCTGTTTTTTCCCTTGAATATTTACATATAGCAAGGACGCACTCTCATACGAACCATGGGCAATACGCGCCTCAACAGATTCTGGCGAGATGTTTTCGCCATTGTCACCTATAATAACATCATCAACTCTGCCTACGCAGTAGAGCTCACCATTTTTAAATTCAACTATATCATTGGTGCTATACCACTCAGAATTATTTGGTACATATTCCCCATCAATATACTGACCTACAAAGCAATTTTCCCTGGCTATCTCGAGCACTCCTTCTTCATTTTGTCTGTATTTCACATTATAGAAAACAGGTCCGCAGGTCTGATGAAGTCTTTGACTTGCTTTGCGCGACAGATTTACAGACAAAATACCACACTCTGTAAGGCCATATCCCACATATAATGAATAGCCTATACCATTCATTACCTCCAGCGTCTTCTCAGCGATGAAGCCACCTCCAGCAATTAGAAAATTACAATTTGTTCCTAGTAATTGCTCACGTATTTTCTTAAAGAAAACATTTCTAACAATCCAAGGTCCAACGTTAGGCATGACGCTTTGAAGCTTATTCGAAAAATGTATAAGCTTCATAAAAGTCTTGGTCTGTCCTCTGCCTTCCACCTCAAGCAATAGCTTGTCACATACTCTGTCCCACACCATAGGAATGGAAAAGAAATGCGTTACACCAACTGTCTTACAAGTATCCTGAATCGCTGAAACAGAGTAATCTGGTAAAAATACTAATGTCCTGCCAAACAGTGTGAACCAGAGTAAAGTAGATACAAGGCCAAATATATGATAAAAAGGCAAAAATGCTAGAATATGCACGTCCAGCGCCCTATTATGTCTAATAGTAATATTTCGTTCCAATAAATCAGCAGTCAGCATTACCTGGGAACCTATTCCTGCCCCTGTATGCCTTATAATTTTGGGCATAGCTGTAGATCCACTCGTCACAAGCAATATAGCATCCGCCCAACAGTGTGTTGGCACAGACCCTTTGCCCGAGTCTTCTAGCAACTCTAAATAGCTGACGGCGCCATATATTCCCTTTTCATCTGATATCACTAGAATTGGAGATACGCTATCGATGATACTATTGGTAACAGTTAAATCCTGCTTTGCATTAAGCAAAAGCGGCTCGTATCCTGCCTGAAGAATCCCCCAAAAGCAGGCAACCCACGCCACTGAGTTTTCCATATAAAGGCCCACAACTCCGGATGTCTTGTCAGCCAGCTTGCCTACAAGTGCCGCTGAAACTTCATCAACCTTTTTGTAAAGTTCAAGATATGAAGTCTTTTCTATAATTCCATTTCTGTAGCTTTCTGCAAAAGTTTCTTTTTCAAAAGCATCCTTCAATACATTATATATATTTTCGAAAGTAATCTTGTCCTTGCTCAATTTGGACAGATTATCTGTAACTATCTGCGGTACCACTTACCCACCTCTAATGCAATTTTTTCTTTAAATAATCCAGCAGTCTGCCGCCAAAATATGAAAAAAGCGGAATGAAAAGTGCACAAATGAAAATCCCCGGTGCGATGCTTTCCGTAGCTGAAAATAATAATAAATATATGCTTGTAATAGCAAAATATTTAATAAAAATGCCAGTCATACTGCCTGCAGTATGCCACCTGTCATGTGCCCCTCCATGCCTCCAGGCCAAAAAAGTACCTATTGCATGAGCTGCTATAATACACCCCAGTAGCATAGACAGTTTTTGCGCATTAGCAGCACTAGATACCGTAGGAACATGTGAAAGCACTATAAGATATGCTAGATATGCTATCGCTGATGGAAGTCCTCTCATCCACAGTCCCGCTTGGATTAATAACGTATCTCTCAACGGTCTGAAATTGGACTCCTTATTATTCTCTATGTATATCGTTTCGATGCCTGTTTCGACAATTTTTCTATTGCGCTTTGCTGCGTTGGTGACAACGTTCATCTCATACTCATAGCGATTACCCATTGTCTTAATAAGCCTATCCAAGTATCTGATAGGAAATCCACGGAGCCCTGCCTGATTATCTGAAAGATACTTACCTGTAACAATGGTATATACAACCTGGGACATCACGTTGCCTATCTTCGATCTAAGCGGAGCATCGGTAAGGTCTCTCTCCCCAATAACAATACTGTTATTTTCAATTAAAAGATTTGCCACCTTGCATATATCCGCTACAGAATGTTGCCCATCAGAATCTGCTGTAACTACTCCAAACGGCTTTTTATCTATGCTTCCAATATGCTCAAAACCGTATTTAAGTGCAAAGCCTTTGCCTTTATTGTTAGCATAACCTATAACAGTCGCAAAATCCTTTGCCTTCTCAAAAATATGGTTATATTTATCATCTGTTCCATCATTTACCACAAGTACTGAAAATCCCTCATTGGCAAGTGATTCCAGAAGTGTAATCATATTATTACCCGGCCTATAAGCCGGTATAAGTATTGTAATATCGCTGTTTGAAGCGGTCATAATATCCCTCATTTACCATATGAACATAATCTATGTAATTGTAGGGGTTTTATAAATAAAAGTCAACGAAAACGCCCCGTACCACTCGAAGCATTTTCACGCACAAAAAAGCCGTGCCAAAAGCACGGCTTCTTGTCATAATTACATTTCGTTAAATATACGATAAATATCAATTTTTAGAGAATCTGTCTCAGTCATACCAACAAATATTGCTCCGTAATTGTATTCACCATCTTCTGCCCCCGGAGTCTCACGTACGATTTTTATAAAGCAATCAAGTACTTCTTTAGTCCATATCTGGATTTTAGTCTCGTATGTAGCCTCCATATCCAGCTTGATTGGTGACAAAAATCCTATTCCGGTCTTTGACACATCCAAAACCTTAACATGAGCATATTTCAGTGTGGTCACTTCATTTTTGTCAAGTCTCTCAAGCTGTATATTTACATCAATATCCAATCTTTTATTACGTCTTTTTTCTTCCATGGCTCCTCCTAAAAGAACACATACATATATAATAAAATTATAGCATTAAGCTCAGCTCATTACAACAAAAGCATAGCATCCCCAAATGAGAAAAACCTGTATTTTTCATTAACCGCCATCTCATATGCTTTAAGTATCTTCTCTCTTCCTGCCCAAGCTGATACTAGCATTACAAGCGTCGACTCCGGCAGATGAAAATTCGTTATTATCGCATCCGGAATCTGAAATTCATATCCAGGATATATGAATATACTTGTATCTGCTCTGCCAGGTATAACCACACCATCCTTTGCAGCAGATTCAACCGTCCTTACGCTCGTAGTACCGACGCAGAACACTCTACCGCCTTTTTTCTTTGTCTCATTTATTATATCTGCAGTTTCTTTGGTAACTTCATATTCTTCAGTGTGCATATGATGCTCGAGAATATTATCTACCTTCACTGGTCTGAAGGTTCCTAAACCAACATGCAAAGTAACCTCAGCAATATTTACCCCCATCTCCATTATTTCGGAAAGAAGCTCATTAGTGAAATGAAGACCTGCCGTAGGTGCAGCAGCGCTACCTTCGTATTTTGCATATACAGTCTGGTATCTCCCCTTGTCCTCTAGGCGGTGTGTAATATAAGGAGGAAGAGGCATCTCTCCAAGCTTGTCTAGTATTTCCTCAAATATACCTTCATAGGAAAGCTTTATATATCGATTACCATCATCAACCACATCTGTAATCTCTCCTTCAAGCAATCCATCACCAAAGGATATTATTGTTCCTACTTTACATTTTTTTCCGGGTCTCACCAGAGTCTCCCATGTATCAGCGTCTATCCTTTTTAGCAAAAGAACTTCTATCGCTGCACCCGTATCCTTTTTTATTCCAAACATTCTTGCGGGAATTACCTTTGTATTATTGATTACCAGACAATCTCCCGGCTTAAGGTACTCTTTTATATCATAGAAATGCCTATGCACAGGCAGATCACTGTTCTTATTTACCACCATAAGTCTGGAATTATCTCTTTTTTCCAAAGGATCCTGAGCAATAAGCTCCTCTGGCAAATCATACCAAAAATCTTTTACGTTCATTTGTTATCTCCAGTCTCTGCAGCGCTGCGTCTATCCTCTCTCTTCTGTCTCATTTTCTCGATAAATTCATTTGCAATGTGCCATCTAGCCTCGAGCCAGATATTCGCATAAACGCAAAAGAACATAATAGTCATACACATATATAGCCAAAGCATGCACAGCATCAGAGTTGCCAGGCTGCCATATACAGAAAAACCATTAAAATATTTAACATACATATTAAGACCATATGTAAATGTAAACCATCCTATTGAACAAAGTATTGCACCTGGAAGCTGACGTAAAAATAAAAGTTTCTTATTGGGTAGTACATAGAAAAGCAGTGCAAAAAACAATGTCAAAAAGGCAAATATTATTATATATCGAATATGAAGCTTCAATCTCAAGAAAAATGATAATAGCGGTAGCTTCATAAGCGCTAAAGCTTCAAGCTTATTTCCAAAAATTATACTTAAAAAAATTATCAGTAACGTGGTTACAAAGATAATCATATAAATCGTGCTACGAATACGCAGCTGTAACCATCCTCTGGTCTCTTGAATACCATGGATAGCATTAAACCCATCCATCATGTAGTGTATGCTCTTGGCAGAAGTCCAGACAGCCGCAACTACAGATATCGGAAGAACACCAGATGATGATCTATATACTTCATCAAATATTTCTTCAAGAAAATTTGAAATATTCTCAGGAAAAAGATTACATAATGCCGTAAGAACATATGCCTCAGATATTGGTGTAAATTTAAGCAAGCTTGAAAAAAACATCAAAAAAGGAATCACTGACATCAAAATAAAGAATGCTGATTCAGAAGCAAATGCTGTTAAATGTATATCCTGAAGCCTTTGCCCTACAGGCTTAGTTTTTTCGTATATCTTTTTAATTCTTCTCTTCATAACTCAAAATACGACAGGACCGCTTACGCGGCCCCGTCAGTAAACAACATGTGACCAAAGTGCCCTCTCCTATAGTTTTGACGCCCAGCAAAATGCTAGGTGGGTAACCGCATTTGAATCTCTGCCTTCCCCTGGCGTTCAGAGAACGGGGGCTTGACATCAAAACAAAGATATAGGAATCCCATTCAAAAGAATTGTAGGTTCAAAAATATAGGTTAAGAAACACTCGAGCTAGAGTCATTATACAAAACTGCATAAAAAAACTCAATGTGGAATAAAAAATGAGGGGACAAATATGTCCCCTCATATCAAATATTCTATCGAATATTACAGGCTCTCGCACTCAGCAACGAGCTTCTGAAGTGCTGCAAGTGCCTCGTCAGGAAGCTTATCATAACCTTCGTTCTTTGAAGCGAAGTCTTCAACAGCCTTTACACGAGTCTTCATAGCATCGGTAAGTGCCTTTACATAATCCTTATCAGCAAGATCTGGAGTAAAGTCGCCAGTCTTTCCGTTCCAATCGTTCATAATCTCGATATCTTCGAACGGTCCCCACTTCTCAAACTTAGCCTTGCCCTCAACGATAGTCTCAAGGATACCAAGGGTATCTTCCTTCTGGCACTTGTGTCCCATGAAGTCACCGGTGTTAACGATGTAGCAAGCTACGTTCTTCTCATCGATAAGCTTGAAGAACTTCTCGTAATCACGAGCAAGTGGATAGGTACGGAATGGGTTTGCATAAGGTACGATACGGATTGCATTAAGATCGGTACCAGCAGCTACACGCTCAGCGGTAGAGGTCTTGGTTGCAAGAGTAGCACCCATAACAGCTGCAAGAGCTGAACCCTTAAGCTTAACGATTGGCGGAATGGTAGGATCCTTCATGATCCAGAAGATAGCATTAACCGGGCTATCAATCTTATCTACACGGTTCGGGCTCCAAAGCTTAGACTTGATAGCACGTCCGTTACCGTTACGAATATCCTCAGTAACGATCTGGATCTTGCCATTCTCATCCATGGTAGCTGAAACGTTCTGTACAGTAAGCAGATACTCGTTGTCCGGGCATCCGGTCGGGTAATCTGAGGTCTTGTCAAAGTAAGTAGGCTCAAGTGCTACTGAAGCACAGGTCTCGGTGTTAATGATGAATGCATCATCATGAAGAACCTTGATTGCCGGGTACTTTCCATCATGCTTAGCATGGGTAAGAGTTGACTTACCTGAACCAGAAAGACCATAAACTGAAGCAACGAACTTGCTTCCATCATTAAGGGTGTACTCCTTCTGTCCACCGTGGCATGATGCATAACCATTACGGTTTGCAATAGCCCAAGCCATGGTAAGAGTACCCTTCTTATGCTCTCCGAAGTACTTCATACCAAGAATTGCAGCGCAGTTCTCGTTGGTGTCGAAATAGCAAAGAGTAAGTGGATCGCTAAGGCAGCTGTAATCTACGTCTGGTGCCTCATGTGGAGTCCACTGTGGATCAGAGAAGATGTAGATGTCTGGCTCATTGCCATTACCTACAGGCTGGCTGTTCTTGTACATCTTTACATACTCATCTGACATGTACTGGAAGTTGAGCATCCAGTTGTAAAGAAGATTCTCCTCTCCTTCCGGAATAAGAAGGTGCGCCTTGCACATGAATTCCGGATCAAGACCTACATAGCACTCTGCATGATACATAGTCTTCCAACGGCTCTCATATACAGCATCCATGACAACCTTATCAAGCTTAGTCTCATCTACACCAGGATATCCCTTGATGCGGCGAGCTGCAGCAAAACGTCCAGTAACTGCACCGTCGTTGAAAAGAAGAACCTTAGCATCCTTCTCAAGACCGAAGGTGTCACCATCCTTTACCGGCATATCGGTAACGATGGTACCTGGAGAATTCTTAGCAAGCTCATAAGCTTCCTTAAGGGTGTTTACTTTGATTACGTTGTTTCCGTAGAAAGGAGCCTCGATAATAGAGCGGGTCTTTGAAAATCCAACCTTGCCCTTACCGATCTCATTAATCGGATAGTACGCCTTTGTTGACATTACATCTACCTCCTATATGGTATTGTTACTTTTTACAAAAGTCCTTTTATAATATACACGCATGTTAAATTTTTCGCAATCAAATTTTTACTTAATTATATGGAATATTTGTGTATTGTGCGCCAAACTTCATTTTGATATTATATATCAAGGAAATGGAAAGAGGGAAATATGGAAGATAGAGATTTTTCAATTATTACGCCAGAGATTACTCAGCTTGCATCACTGATTGATTCTAATGATGTGATTGCTCCTGATTTGTATACCCAATATGATATCAAAAGAGGTCTCCGTGACCTTAACGGACGCGGTGTACTTGTTGGTATCACCAATATATCTGACGTAGTAGCTACAAAAGTTCTGCCAGATGGCACCAGAGTTCCTGCCGACGGCAATCTATACTACAGAGGTTATAATGTTGAGGAGCTTATTAAAGGCGAATCCAAGACCAGCCATTCCGGATTTGAGGAATGCGCTTATCTTTTAATGTTTGGCAAGCTTCCAAATCGCCGTGAGCTCGACACTTTCAATGCAATACTCAGTGACTATCGCTCTCTCCCAACATATTTCGTTAGAGATATTATTATGAAATGTCCCAGTAAGGACATGATGAATACACTGGCGCGAAGTGTACTGACATTGTATGCTTACGACTCTAAGGCTGATGATATTAGCATTCCAAACGTTATCAGACAGTGTTTGCAGCTTATTAGTATTTTCCCCATGCTATCTGTGTATGGTTATCACACTCATATGCACTATCATGAAGGAGAAAGTCTTTTCATCCATCCTCCTAAGCAGGAATACTCTACTGCAGAGAATATTCTTCATATGCTGCGTCCCGACAGTAAGTTCTCTCCTCTTGAGGCTCAGCTTCTAGACACAGCACTTATTCTTCATATGGAGCATGGCGGAGGTAATAACTCTACATTTACCACGCGATTAGTATCATCTTCAGGCACTGATACATACAGTGCTATTGCTGCAGCTATCGGATCTCTGAAGGGGCCTAAGCATGGCGGTGCCAATATTAAAGTAGTTAAAATGTTCCAGGACCTTAGAGACAACGTAAAAGACCTTAAGGATGAAGAAGAGGTCGGAAACTATCTTAAAGCCTTACTTCACAAGGAAGCATTTGATAAGGCTGGCCTCATATATGGTATGGGCCACGCAGTATACTCTCTGTCTGATCCTAGAGCCAGAGCATTCCGAGGACTAGTCGAAGAGCTCTCGAGAGAAAAGGGGTGCGAGGATGACTTTGCCCTCTATGCCATGGTTGAAAGGCTTGCTCCACAAATAATTGCAAATGAGCGCAAAATATTTAAGGGCGTAAGTCCAAACGTTGATTTCTTTAGCGGATTTGCTTATCAAATGTTAGGTCTGCCGTTGCAGCTATACACTCCTATTTTTGCCATTGCAAGAATCGCTGGATGGTCTGCTCACCGACTTGAAGAGTTGGCTACATCAAACAAGATTATGCGTCCTGCTTATATGACAGTTCAGGATCATCTTCCTTATGTTCCAATGGAAGATCGTTTATTTCATATATAAATCTCGAGGCCGACATTAATCTGTCGGCTTTTTTATTTACATATGATATGTAGAGCTCGTCTTTCGCTCTAGTCATCGCCACATACATAAGACGCCTTTCCTCTTCCAGGTTTTCCTTCGTCTTCTCTTTCATCATAGGTACTAGGCTTTCATTTACTTGTGGAATAAATACGATTTTGTATTCAAGGCCTTTTGCCCCATGCATTGTCAAAATATTCACCCCCTCATCCTTAGCTTCAGATAAGGTGTGCTCATTACCATTTATGCGTTCTACAAGAAAACATATCATCTCCTGCATAGTCTTTTTTGTTTTAGCTATTTCAAGTATATTCTCTAGCTCTTGCAAGTATGATTCCCGCTTTTGTGTGTCAGGATGCTTTTTAATATAGCTTTGATAGCCTACTGCATTTCTGAGAAAATTGATAGCCGGAAAAGGACTCATTCTACCAGCCATCTCAATACAATACTTGAATTTACTTATAGATTGAATCATCTGCTGATCACCTTTATAAAAATCCAGCAGTCCATCAAAGTTTTCTCCTAATTCAAATGCATCTCTAAGTATTCCTCGGTAAGGCTTGTTGATCACTCTTAAATAATCTCCCCTGTCAGCAGTCTTAGTTGCAATTTTCAAATACGCTACTATGTCTTTATCAACTTCTGCCTCTATTTTTTTATTATTCCATACAATCTGAGAATTGACCCTATACAATATAGCCATCTCGCTATAGGCAACACCTTTCTCGCGATGTTGTCGCTCTATTTCACTAAATATATATTCCATTTCAGTTTGGACATCTTCAAACCTGTTAATATGAATAGCACTCCCAGATATGCCTCTTGCCGAATACTGTTCTTTTTTATATCTAGTTTCGTTATTTTTTATTAACGCCATCGCTCCTGCCAGAATATTTCCGGTGCATCTATAATTAGCCGACAGCACAATCGTCTTGCAGCCTTCAAAATCAGACTTAAATCCAAGCATTATCTCAGGAGATGCACCTCGAAATCCATATATTGACTGATCATCGTCTCCTACAATAAATATATTATTGCTTGGCTGGCACATAAGTTTTATCGTCTCATACTGATTTCTTGCGATATCCTGGAATTCATCTATCAAAAAATACTTGAATTTTCCCCTCCAATATTCAAGCCTGTCAGGATGATTTAAAAACATTTGTTGAACCAAAAGCACCATATCATCAAAATCTATCAGCTTATTATTTTGAAGAGCATTATTATAGTATTTGTATGCTTTCTCAAAAATTGATTTAGAAAAAGTAATAGGCATATAGTCATCCAACGAATACTTACCGCATTTTATATTGCTTATCTCCAATGCAAGATAATCGTAATCCTCGTTTGTCTCTATATTTTTTATCCCGTTTTTTTGGCAAAATGCGCGAAAAATCTGGTTCCGTGTCTGCACATTTACTATGCTATCTCCACTAAACCTATAATACTTTGATAAAATATGGAAAAAGACGCTATGAAAGGTTCCGAATGTAACCATCGCGTCAGATTTGTTACCGTAGGCTTTTTGATAGCGAATTTTCATCTCGCTGGCAGCCGCTCTGGTAAATGTAATGACAAGAATCGACTCTCCAGAGACACCCGAATCTAAAAGAGCTTTGATTCTCGATACTATGACTGTAGTCTTACCCGAGCCTGGCCCTGCAAGTACCATGCAGGGCCCCTCGGTATGATTAACCGCTTCAATCTGTCTATTGTCTAGCATTTTATAATCCTTTCCGCTCTCTCCCAGGGCAAGGATTATATCTTTCTACTAGCTAAGCTTAGCTATAGCAGCCTTAATTCTAGAAATTGACTCTTCTTTACCTAATACTTCTAATATTTCAGTGGCTCCTGCCGGAGTCATTGGCTTACCAGAAAGTGCTGTTCTGATTGGCCACAATACATAACCATTTTTATAACCTCTGTCAGCCGCAAAGCCAGAAAGCATTTCGTAAAGAGCGTCATTAGTATAATTATCAAATTTTTCCAGCTCAGGAAGCACCTCCTGAAGCAATGACAATGACGACTCTTCCGTCGTTTTCATTTTCTTATGCGTATATAGCTCACTGTCATATTCAGGAACAGCCTCAAAGAAATCAATAAGCGCAGGTATTTCCGGAAATACCTCTATTCTGGTTTGCACCATATGTGCCACCTTCTCTAGGTCTATATCTCTTTTTATGGTCTCTTTTATTATCGGCATCGCTCTATCGCAGAACTTATCAAAGTCCATAGCCTTAATATATTCGCCGTTCATCCATTTTGCTTTTGCAATATCAAATACTGCCGGGCTCTTACTTATGTGATGATAGTCAAAAGCCTTCACAAGCTCTTCAAGCGAAAAAATCTCCTGATTATCCTCAGGGCTCCAACCTAGAAGTGCCACATAATTGACAACAGCTTCTGTTACAAATCCCTGTTCAATCAAATCTTCATACGAGCTATGTCCACTTCGCTTAGAAAGCTTCTGATGCTCCTCATTTGTGATAAGTGGACAATGTATATACTTGGGAACTTCCCAGCCAAATGCCTCATACAAACGATTGTACTTAGGAGAAGATGAAATATACTCATTACCACGTACTACATGAGTAATTCCCATGAGATGGTCATCTACTACATTTGCAAAATTGTAGGTAGGAAATCCGTCAGACTTTATGAGAATCATATCATCAAGTTCCGCATTATCTACCGTAATATCACCATAAAGCTCATCATTAAAGGTAGTAGTACCCGTCTGCGGGTTGTTCTGTCTGATAACGTAAGGCTTGCCTGCTGCAAGATTCGCCTCTACTTCTTCTTTACTTAAATTAAGGCAGTGCTTGTCATATACGACAATTTCCTTGCCCTCAACCACTGAAGTACGCAATGACTCCAGTCTCTCCTTGTCGCAGAAACAATAATATGCCTCGCCCTTTTCCACCAGCTGCTTTGCATACTCTAAATAAACACCACTAGCCTGACGCTCACTCTGGACATATGGTCCAAAGCCCCTATCCTTATCGGGGCCCTCATCATGCTTAAGTCCGGTAGCCTCAAGGGTTCGATATATAATATCTACTGCACCCTCTACCAGTCTTTCCTGATCTGTATCTTCTATTCGAAGAATGAAATCACCACCCTCATGCTTTGCTACAAGATAAGCATAAAGCGCTGTTCTTAAGTTTCCAACATGCATCCTTCCTGTAGGGCTTGGTGCAAATCTAGTTCTTACGGTCATTGTTGTTTATATCCTTCCTGTTATTTTATCTACAGACCTTATTATCTCAGCAATCTCAGGGATGTATTCCCTTTGACCTCCAAGTAGTCTGTCTATTTCATCTCTCTCATCACTGACAACCTTTGTATTAAACTCGATTCTCTGACGTATCTTTTTTCTGCGTTCGATGAGCTGATGTCTTACTTCACTCATTTCCTCAGGATCAATAATTGCCGCTGCCTGTGATATCCATATTTTGGAGTCATGTACTCCTGTATTGTTGAGTAGCCTTACTAATCTTGCTGTAAAATACTCGTAATCCTCATTATTCCTGGTATATTTCTCATTTTCATTTAATGTCTCAATATATTTTTCCCATAAATAATTGAGTTCATAAGAATTGCTTACATGATATTTTTCTTTGGTATACTCGATAGCATTGGTTACATTAACATACTTTATCTTTACCTTGTTAAGCAAAACAATAGCATTATTCATATTTGCATCTGCCTGCCTGCTGTCCTTGCCATCCATTTGCAACTTAATGTATATACAAAATCCTGCCACTGCTGTCAATGCAAAAATACTGGTCCACGCCCAGGATAGATTAGTTTTATATGCAGTCTGCAACCAGAAAAAGAGAACAAGCAGTGAGGCAAAACATGTAAAAAGAAGAATAATAAGGCTCTTTAAGATTTTCTGTTCCTTTTTTAGTTCATCTTTTTTTATAATCCACTGGCTCTTTTCGCCCTCAAGATAGCTCATGTCCCGCTTAACAGCACTTTGATACATCTCATTAGCCTGCATTCTCTTTATAGCCGAGGGTACTTCATCTTCATTCTGTTCCATCAAAGCAAACAAATTATCAGATAGCTTTTTTTCGCTGTGCAAAAACTCTTTTTTTGCTTTATCAAGCATGACAACATTGCGTGCAACATCCAAAAGGTCAGATTTCTGTCGTGGAGGCAAATCTTCTATCTTTTTTATATCATCAAGGTAATTGGTTACAACGCGATACTCTGCCTTCTGTTCCTCTATCTCCCTTGTAGTCTCAATAATTTGTTCGCAGGATTCAAGTATATAGTGCTGGCGCTTCTTATGCTCCTCCAGATCATCCATGGCATTAAGTTCCTTGGTAATTCTTCCGAAAGCCTCGTCCAGCTCCTTTTCCTTTTTATTCTTTTTACGAAACCATTTGATTCCCATAAATTAAATACTACAGATTCTCCGATATTCCTGTTTCCACTCAGACAACACACTATCAAGCTCCTGCTTGCCCTCTGGATAATCCAGAAGTTGCATCGCCTTTATAAGCGCCTCTTTATTCTTAGATTCGCGAGCTTTTTTTAGCTCCCAGGTCAAGTTTGTTCTCACATCCGGGCTAAGTGCATATTTTGCCTCGCATGCCGAAAATAGCATATCATCTCCACTGCATAGTGCACAGAAAAGAAGCTGTCTAAGCGATAAATTATTTCGGCCTATATCGAATGCCTTTTCATAGCTCCTAGCCGCTTGTTCAAATTGAAACAAATTAGCATATGCGCACCCCTGGTTATGCCAGACAGCTGCTAGCTCAGCAGGGCTAAAGACCTTAATATTGCCTTCAGATAGAATGCGTCTATATAGATACAGAGCATCTAAAAACTTACTTTTTGACATCAGCCTATCTGCTCTTAGTTTTAATGTTTCTTCTGGAGATTTATTCTCCATGGTATGAACCGCACTAGCTACTGCCTTTTGCTCTGCTGGAGTACAATAATCCGATGCCCTTAAAATAATGGTAAGAAAATGCTCTAGGCTAGCTCCTGAAGATACTGCCTCCTGCAATTTAAGTGCAAGTGCCGGAAGTCTAAGCTGATGATCAATCCAGTGTATTAAATCTACACTCATAATACTATCACTTAAAAATAGAGCATTATTTTCAATGTAATAGCACAGCTCCTCCATAGAGTACAAATTAATTGCCATATCTTCAACAAAGAAAGGGCTGGCTGCCGTATGTTCTTTACAAAGTATTAATTCGCCCATGTCTACTCCATTATAAGGTCATAATCCCAGCTAAGCCCCTTGCTCTTAAATATTTCACCAAATCCCAAGTCTTTTACTTCAACATGTATGGTTCTATCAGAGGTTGCAATGGCACTTATGCGTAGTCTTGTGGTCTTCGGTGGCCTTTTGGGCAAATCAACAAGTTGTAACGCTTCAACCTGTGGGGTTCTGCTATCTGGTCTTTGTAGCCACACTTCCACCTCAGGAGTGCCATCAAGTATAACTTCACATTCTCCGGTGCAATCATACCAGCTCCTGCCTGCTGTAAGTAACGTTAAAAATTCAAGCTTGCCACCTGAAAACACCTTGAGCGACAGATTAATCTTAAGCTCATGATCACCCATATATACGAATGGCCAATCGACGGCTGTCGTCTTTACCATTGCCGCATAGGAAGCACCTCTAGAATAAAGATTTTTACCCAGAAACGCTCTTCTACCCTTGCATACTGTCTGAAGCGATTCTCGCATCCAGTCACCATCAAATCCATCGCCTATCAGATAGATGCACGACAGCACTTTTGTCCCTAATGCTGACTTTACTATTTCTGAGAACTGCACATCCTTGTCATCGATAAGCGCCCCAGGAAAGCCTTCAGTAAAGGTCACGAGTTGAGGCGTTGTGTTCCTGTTTCTATTCAATATGGCATAGCTAAGCTTATTATTCTGATAATCAAATACGGCCACATCGTTAAGCCACAGCGACTGATCTTGGTTTAGCGCATAATAATAAAAGCTCTCTCTTTGCTCCATAAGAAATACTTTTTCTCTAGGAAGCTCAAGAAGTCTTGGCAGCGATTCGAACATGTCAAGCACATTTGAATCGACGCTTGGGACTGCAATGCCAACAGCTCCAGTTTGTCCTAAAATGTATAGCTTGCCAGGCAATTTAATGACTTTCTTAAGAAATAATGCCAGCAGCTCTCTACAGGTGTAATTCTCTCCATCAAGCCATATATCTTCATTTGCAAGCGCTCTTGCATAAAGTCGGTCAACTCCAATCGCATTGCCAGCCGAAACCTGCTCTCTCGCTTCATCACCATAATACCACTGTCCGATGCCTTTCTTTTTGGCAACAAAAGTGGCTATCTGGAAGTTTTCACTTCCAGCCACAGTGCTTACGGTCTCCGGCTCCTTCATTCCAATGTCGAAGAAGCTAACCATTGTATATTTCTCACCTAAGTCGATTCCGTAATATACTTCTCTGTTCATCCTACAATAATGTAAAAATCCTGCTACATGCAGCTTCAAGTCCATCATATTCTGATAGCTCGCTCTGAAGCTCGTCTCTATTTTCTAATATCAGATTCATCGCTATACGATTCAACCTGTCGAATCTGTTCAAGCTCTTTTTCTCAAGAATATCCTGACAATAAATGCGCTTATTCTCCTGCGGGGTTTCTCCGTCAGCACCTGAAATTGTGATGTAATATTCTTTTTCCTCGCCAAAGAATAGAACGAACTGTTTTACATAGATGCCATCATACATCTCTTGCATATCCTCTTCAGTCCACTTTCCATCCTCAGTAAAATGTATTACAACGTGTTCAGACGGCTCACCATAGTATTCCACAAATGTCTTGTCATAGAGATGATATCTCTCAAGAATAGCTATATCCAGATTCTTATAAAAAGCAAAATAAATTCCTCTTGTCAAAAATTCATAGAGCAACGAATCCGCCATCTCTAGCCTCGAGCCAGTGAGGCCCTCTTGATAGCTTAAGCATTT
Organism: Lachnospiraceae bacterium; assembly: GCA_045597645.1. Classification (GTDB taxonomy): domain Bacteria; phylum Bacillota; class Clostridia; order Lachnospirales; family Lachnospiraceae; genus JAKSSE01. Next base: position 37,469 of record JAZLKM010000055.1, read on the forward strand.
GAGCAATGCCATTCTGCAGACCTCAATTAATTGTTGATCTACATACTGCATTAGATACTTAAAAAACAAAGCATCGTATCCTATCCGGCACTGCAAAAATTCATTTGAATAAAATCCCAAAAATGCCTCAACAGTGAGTCCTGAAGGTCTCCCTGTCAAATAATCTCCGAAAATATCAAACGCATCTTCAATGGCCTGGCCTGAAAATAGTGAACAGGTAATGATTCTATCTGCAAGGGTGGCTGTCTCTACCTCATATGATTTTCCAAGATGCCAAAGCACTGACATATCGGAAACACTACCTTGGAAATGTAATGCCATGTAAGAAATAAGTGCCGAGTTGTGCATACCCATGTTATATACCTGCATGCAAAGACTCATGAGATTTTCATCATACTCCATCTCAAGCATATCTATTTCGTATGCAAGAAGAATAAGTAGCTTACCTGCCGGAATATTACCGATACCGTAAGTCAAGATACCATCATATGCTGGTTCAAACTGATGATTATCTATGAGTAGCTCCATTACATAGCATCTATCTTTTTGAGAAAAACAGTCCAGATCTACTCCATGTGCCAAGTACACATCAAGAGGTTCCTCCATATTATGTCCTTCAAGGAACCTAAGCATCATAGGATATACTGTAGCTATATACGCTGATGATACTTTTGGATTATTCAATATGGTCTCAAAATATGAAAGATCATCCCTCTCAAACGAAGTCCACCTGCTCTTCTGCTCTGTATACCAGATAGAATAGAGGAGAGAATCCTTAGACAATCTCGCAAGCTTCATCAAAATATTGTCCCAAGGCAAAAGCCTCTCAAGCTCTGGCTCCGGTCTTGCAAATCGATGTCCCTGACCATCCTCAAGAATAATGCAAAACTCTTTGGACGAAATCGTAAAATAACAGCATCTGTCCCTGACAGGAACTATCTGCGGGTCAGTATAAGGTGCCTCATATACATATGCTCTAATCACCTGGCTATCAAGAACTGGCAGCTTATATGTGAGCATTCCCTTGGCCAGATCTCTTGATATATCCTCGTCAACCATTCCTTTTTTCAGAAGGTCTTCGTATAAGATAGCCAAATTCTCATCGATCTCACCCGCCTTTATACGGTCCATAGCGTACAGCTCTATAGTACGACTATACTGCTCATATATGCCAGGCTCCTTGTCCTTACCAATTACAACGTTGGCATACAATACAGACTTTAATTCCTTTGGCAAATGGTCGTCAAACCCATAATACATTGCCAATGTATGCGGTATATCAGTAATAGCCATCCTATCAAGCGAAGCAAGGTACGCTTCATAAAGCCCACTGATTGGAAATGCGCTCTCAATACCAAGCCTAAATATCTCAAGATATCTAGGTCCAAATTTATTGAACTTAATCAAGTAGCTACATATACATCTAAGTAGATCCTCAGTGCCGTATGCCCTATATGCAGAAACCAAAATATCATATACATTGTGGTTAAATGAACGTTCCACGCTGACAAGATTTTGGAACTGTATCACCAAATCCAATGTCATCACACCATAGCGTCTAGCCCACTTCATAAGGAAAATAAAGTAGTCATCCAATGATGTCAAAAGCGACGGGTTCTGCCACAATAACAAATATGCTTCAACATAGAGGAACGGAGAATGATGTCCATTTTCGATCCAATGTCTAATAGCTTTGAACTTTGCTCCTGCATCTTCTGTGTATTCCTGTTTTAGGAAAGTAAGCATCCAGAAAATCCGCGCATCCTCAGGATTCTTGCGCAAAATAGACTCTATTTCGTTAGTAAGCCTATCAACATAAGTGCGCTCCTTCTCTACCAAAGTAGACAAATACAGATAATAAGCCCACTGAGCATCATCAGATTTAGTCCCCTTTAAATCTCTTAAAATCCAAAGTGCTTCCTGTCTCTGACGATTTGTAATGTAGACCTGAGCCTTCATCAACGGATACCAATAGTTATCCGGCTCAAGAGTAGCCAACGATTCTAGACATTCTATTGCAGTCTGCGCCCACTCACCTGTAATACGCCTGCGAAGTCTGTACTCAACGTATGCTCTAGTAAGCTCAGCCATAGCCTTTTGCTTACGATAAGATACATTTTTAAACGCAATGGCAGACCCAAGAAGACATATCTCAATATTTTCTCTATGAAATCCTGAATCAACAGTAATCCTGATATAATTCCGTCCCATATGCAACTTAGACGGATCAATATGATAAATCACCTGTGCCTCACGACCGATGAAATCATCAATAGATAAATGTCTTTTTTCAAATGATATACCTGGTTGATCAGCTGAAATAGCTAAGTCTAAGTATCCCCAGTTATCCTTTTTGATTATCAGCCTTCCAGTCACAGGCTCAATAATCACATAATCCGGGCAGCCTATTATTTCAACGCTATAATATACAGGGCTCTTTTTGCCTAATGCGACAAGAAATTCCTCTATATTGTTGTAATTCATAGTGCCTGTAGAAAGGCCTCTATAGTACAACTTCTGCATGTTATCACTAAGCAATTCCTGGAATGGCTTAGTGTAAAACAGCTTATAAGCCTCATGTGGTGCTAATTCATAAAGTCTGGTAAAGTCATCAATGTTCGTCACCTTGCCAATGGTGCTCAATATAAAGAGTTCTATAATCTTAATACTGAATGGAATGGCGAACTCTCCATGATCAGTAATAAAGGCAAGCTGTCCCTCTACCTCATCACCTTTAACAAAGCTCTCCGTGTGAAGATGATAACCAACATGTATCTCTTCACCTTCAAAGCCAACATTAAGGCACTCCAAGCGAGGCTCGGTACTAGATGCAATCCCCTTGATACGGGAGCCATCGTGTGACTTAATTGTCACCTCGCCACGAACATCTTTGCCTACGCTAGTCTCGATATTTATCTCAGAAACGCTGGATATAATCTCCCCTTGAAGCGGGCCAAATTTTCCTATTGAAATTTGTCTGATACGGTTCTGCAAAGTACACCTCAAAAGACTTGCCAAAATAATCCCATAATGATGTATAATTATATCCGATTTAGCATTTACGTGCAAGAATACTAAAGGAGTTCATAGGACAAAATGATAGAACATAAAGAACATTTTCATGGTAGCGATCTCGAAAAAATTGAAAAGGTATACGGTATCAAAAAATCTGACATCGTAAGCTTTTCTGCAAACGTTAATCCTCTTGGTCTCTCCCCTCTGCTTAGGGAAGAACTTACGAATAAGCTAGATGCCATAACAGAATATCCTGACAGGGAATATACCGCACTTAGATGCGCCATAGGAAAGTACAACAACTGCAACCCTGCAGATATAATAATGGGAAATGGTTCAACCGAGCTCATCTCTTTAGTATGTAAGCTTATGCATCCTAAAAAAGGCATTGTTGTAGGCCCCACATACTCTGAATACGAACACGAAATATCTTTGTGCGGAGGCGTTGCCACATGCTATCCACTCAAGGAAGATGATGACTTTGCTTTAGATGAAGATGACCTAATTTGCAAGATTAATCTCGGATGCGACATGCTGATTCTTTGCAATCCAAATAATCCTACATCTACAAGTGTTTCCAATGAGCAGATGTACAAAATCCTAGAGGTTGCAAAGTCAGTCGGTACAATTGTAATGGTTGATGAAACATATGTTGAGTTTGCGCCTGAAATTGATAATGTAACCTCTATCCCTCTCACTTCCAAGTTTGACAATCTTATCGTGTTAAGAGGTACTTCAAAATTTTTTGCCGCACCTGGACTTAGATTGGGATATGCCGTATGTAGCAATTCCAAATTAAAAGCCGAGATTAGCGCAAAGCAAAACCCCTGGTCAATAAACTCTCTTGCAGAAGTGGCAGGTCAGATTATGTTCAGCGATGAAGATTACAAAGCCGCTACTAGAAACCTAATATTGAGTGAAAGATCCCGTTTGTTTGAAGCTTATAACAACAGTGGCAAATATAAAGCATTCTATCCCACCGCGAACTTTATGCTCATGAAAATCCTAAGCAGCGATATTAATTCTGCTGATCTATTTGATAAATGCATAAAAAAGGGAATGATGATACGCGATTGCGCCACATTCCCATTTCTTAGTGATAGATATATAAGAATCTGCTTTATGTCAAAGAAAGATAATGACAGATTATTCGAGATTTTAACCTCTGATTTTTAATCATCCAAAGCAGAAATCATTGATTCTTATATCGCCCTCTATTTCAATTTCCAGAGTACCCGGTTGACCTATTTTACAAAAGTCTGCCGGGACTCCTGCTAGATGCTCGTCAAAGTCCTCATCCTTGCCAACCTCAATAACAAGTTCCTTACAGGTCTCTTCTCCATATATCATGCAGAACGTAATTGTTCCGCTGGTTCTTGGCCAATAATGCATCCAAAGCTTCCTTGGCTCCTCCAAAAATTGCATATCACGGTAGACTACCCAACCCAGAGGAAGGTTTTCACATACCTGTTTTGGCTCTGTCTGCCCTGGAATTCCAGGCATAACACACGTCTGCCCCTTCTCAGCATGCCCTTTAGTCCCCCTATGCAATATGCAGTTACGGTAATCATCGTATTGTATAGCCAGCGTGGTCTTAAAGGGATCACGTATAAACGATGTATAGTCACCTAACTTAAGCGTAAAGCTACGTCTTGTGTCTGCAGAAGATGCTCCTATCATGAAAGTATATTCACTAGACTCTAGTACCATACTTTGAGAAATGACATCATAGCATTTTAAATCATCAATATTTATGTCTATTACCGCTCTTTTACTTGTTCCAGGATCTATATCGCGAAGCCTTACAAATCCGACAAGCTGTTTGATCGGGCTTTTGACTCTCGAACGTTCCTTTCTGGCATAAACCTGCACTACTTCGTCGCTCGTTCTGGTTCCTATATTCGACAATGACACCGATATCTTTAACTTCTGCATGTCATCAGAAAGTTCATATGTCGGCTCAGAATACGCAAATCTTCCATAGGACAAACCATATCCAAATGGATAAAGCGGTTTATCCTCAAAATATCTGTATGTATGTCCTGAACTTATAATATCGTAGTTGTTGATGTCACACAGCTGATTATCATCTTCATACCAGGTCATCGGTAATCGTCCTGCAGGAGAATATTTCCCTGAAAGTGCACGACCTATAGCATTACCTAAATCTTGGGCTCCTGAAGGAGATAAAAGAATCGCCGGTATATTATCCTGCAGCTGTCTAATAGCATAAGGGTAATTGGTTATCAGCACCACTACAGTATTCGGATTATGCTCTCGAACCTTAAGTGCCAGCTCCATCTCATACCTGGGAAATGCTATAGATGACCGATCCACTTCTTCCTTACTATTGACCATCGGATCACTGCCCACTATAACAATTGCAGCATCTGCACTATCTGCCAGGCTACATGCTTCATCTATCCCGGAACTAACAACTTCTATTGTAAACAGCTGGTCATCGTCTAATATCGACAATTCACCATTTGAATCAATACCAACTTTCTTGCCGTCCCAAGTCATCAATCGGTATATGCCGTCTGTAACATATTTTGTTTGCTTTATAGATTCAAAGTTCCACGCAGTTTTAACAAACCATGTAAGATTATTTTCTCTGTCAGCAACAATTTTCCCTTCTTCAGATATATTTACAAGCTTACCATTACTGCAACGTAAATTTACACTTCCAAAATCCCAATCGGTCAGTGTAAAAATTTCTGCGTCGGATTCTGCTGCGTTAACATCAAGGCTTCCGTCCTTATTTAAATGCAGATAGCCCTTATTCCCTACTCGTATCTTCACTTTGTCGAGTCCGTCAGAATAAGATATCTTGGACTGTCCAAAAGCCTCCTTAATACCATCTAGCGGTGTTACCTTATATGGAGGGATGCCACCATACCAATCAAAGTTCCAGGTGTCTGCCAGCGGCCCCACTACAGCTATTGTCTCACTTCCAGTTGTATCTATAGGAAGTATCCCGTCATTTTTAAGGAGTACCAAGGCCTCATCAGCCATCATCCGTTGCACATCCTGATGCTGCTTGTTGTTTACATACGACTCCCCATACTTGTTGTAAGGGCATGCATCTGTCTTATCATAAAAGCCAAGACGTACTCTGGTTCTAAAGCCATTAAAAAGCGCTCTGTCTATGTCAGCTTCTGTAATAAGCCCTCTATCGAGAGCCTCCTGCGCTGCATTTCGCACAATATCCGGTCTGTCTGTAAATCCATCTACTCCAGCCTTAAGACCTGCCGCTATAGACTCAGCATGGGTTTCAAAATATTTGTGATTATCTACAGTCTGAGCGAAATCCATCCCATCGCACACAACATGTCCAGGCAATCCATAAGTACGTTTTAAAAGTCGCAAAACTTCTTCATTACAGATACTGGGTACGCCATTTACCTCGTTATACGACGTCATTACTGCTTCTGCACCATGTTTTATAGCACGTCTGAATGGTTCAAGGTAATATTCATATTTATTTCTTTCATCCACAGATGATGACGTGGAAATACGTTCATTTTCAACATTGTTAGCATAAAAGTGCTTGAGCGTAGCTGCGCACATAATATAAAAAGGGTCTTCACCTCTCATTCCCTCAACATATGCTCCAGCCATCTCACCAGAAAGAAACGGATCTTCACCGTAGGCTTCCTCAGTGCGGCCCCATCTAGGGTCACGTTCCATATCAACAGTAGGTGCCCATCTTGATAAGCCCCCTTTTTTGCTTCGGTTATATAGCGCTCTAGCTTCTTCCCCCACCGCTTTGCCGCATTCTCTAATCAACTCAGTATCAAACGATGAGCTCATTCCAATGGGCTGAGGGAAACATGTTGTCGGCTCAGGTTCACCAGCATTATATGCCTGGTCGTGCCTTGCCTCTATACCATGCGCAGCCTCCATTCCAAAGAAATCCCCCCTAACCCCAAGTCTAGGAATTTCTATGCAATGCGTCGTAAGACAGTCAAGTTTCTCGTCAAGCGTCATCGCGCCTATTAAATAGTTCACCCTATCATCTATATTCAATTTCTCATCAAAAAGAGGAGAATCAACCTTCTTTGGAATCACTTTCCACCCCCCAAAGTAAAAAATAAACACCCACAAAATCTCAGTTTTATGGGTGTTTACACATAAACATATTCTCTATAGAATTACTTGTTCTTAAGATATTCGTCGATACCCTTTGCAGCTGCTTTACCTGCACCCATAGCAAGAATAACAGTAGCTGCGCCGGTAACTGCATCACCACCTGCAAATACACCAGTCTTAGTGGTTGCACCAAAGTCACCCTCAGTAACAACGCAACCATGCTTGTTAGCATCAAGTCCCTGAGTAGTTGATGTAATAAGCGGGTTCGGAGATGTACCAAGTGACATAATCACAGTATCCAGTTCAAGAGTGAATTCGCTGCCAGCTACTTCAACCGGGCGACGTCTTCCTGTAGCATCAGGCTCGCCAAGCTCCATCTTTACGCAAGTCATTCCACAAACCCAGCCATTATCATCAGTGAGAATCTCCTTCGGGTTAGTAAGGAGGTCAAAAATGATTCCCTCCTGCTTTGCGTGATGTACTTCCTCAACACGTGCCGGAAGCTCCTCTTCGCTACGTCTATATACGATATGCACTTCAGCGCCAAGACGTAATGCCGTACGAGCTGCATCCATAGCAACGTTACCGCCACCTACTACTGCAACCTTCTTACCACGCATAATAGGAGTCATTGCATCATCCTTAAATGCCTTCATAAGGTTATTTCTGGTGAGGAACTCATTTGCTGAGAATACGCCGTTAGCCTGTTCTCCTGGAATTCCCATGAACTTCGGAAGACCTGCTCCTGAGCCGATGAATACAGCCTCAAAGCCCTCTTCCTCCATAAGTTCATCAATGGTAGTAGATTTTCCAATAACAACGTTAGTCTCAATCTTAACGCCAAGACTCTTTACGTTTTCAATTTCCTTAGCTACTACTGCGCTCTTCGGAAGACGGAACTCAGGAATACCGTAGATAAGTACTCCGCCGGCCTCATGCAACGCCTCGAAAATTGTTACATCGTACCCCATCTTAGCCAGATCGCCAGCACATGTAAGTCCTGAAGGGCCCGAACCAATTACAGCAACCTTCTTGTTAATCTTGGTAGCTGCCGGAGTAGGCTTAATGCCATTCTCACGAGCCCAATCAGCTACAAAGCGCTCCATTTTACCAATTGATACTGGCTCGCCCTTAATACCGCGAATACACTGTCCTTCGCACTGGCTCTCCTGAGGGCATACACGTCCACATACAGCCGGAAGTGCGCTTGACTCAGATATAATCTGATATGCTTTTTCGAAATTGCCCTCTTTTACTTCTGCTATAAAGCCCGGAATGTTGATTGATACAGGGCAACCCTGTACACACTTTGCATTCTTGCAGTTAAGGCATCTCTGTGACTCTTCCATTGCCTCAGCATCATTATATCCAAGGCAAACCTCTTCAAAATTAGTAGCACGAACCTGTGGATCTTGCTCGCGTACCGGAACCTTATTCAATACATCCATTATTTGTCACCTCCGCACTGGCCACATCCACCATGATGTGAATCACCCTCCTGCAGAGCCAGCATTGCACGGCCCTCCTGGGTCTTGTAAATCTGTTGACGCTTCATAGCCTGATCAAAATCCACCTGATGTCCATCAAACTCCGGTCCGTCAACACATGCGAACTTAACTTCGCCACCTACAGTAAGACGACAAGCGCCACACATACCTGTACCATCTACCATGATAGGATTCATAGATACAGTTGTAGGAATGTTAAGCTCCTTTGTGAGAAGGCATGCAAACTTCATCATAATCATAGGACCAATTGCGATACAGTGATCAAATGTCTTGCCTGCATCAACAAGTGCCTGCAACTGCTTAGTACCAACACCTGCGAATCCATATGAACCATCATCAGTAGTCACATAAAGCTCGCCAGCTACCTCTTTCATTTTATCCTCAAAGAAAAGCAGGTCCTTTGTACGAGAGCCCATGATAACGGTTGTATTTACACCATGCTCATGAAGCCACTTTACCTGTGGATAAATAGGCGCTGTTCCTACACCACCAGCTATGAACACAAGATTCATCTGCTTGGTCTTGTCAAGATCAGCCTCAAGGCAGAACTCAGAAGGCTTACCAAGTGGACCAACAAAATCTCTAAAGCTGTCGCCCTCATTTAATTTGCTCATAAGCTCTGTTGATGCACCAACGGTCTGGAATACGATTGTGATTGTACCAGCCTCGGCATCATAGTCACAAATTGTAAGCGGAATACGCTCACCTTCTTCATCAATTTTGACGATGACAAACTGTCCTGGGAGACAAGACTTCGCTACACGCGGTGCCTTAACATCCATTAGGAATATTTTGTCCGCCAGTTTCTCCTTTTTAAGAATCGGATACATCTGTTCCTCCTTATAACTGGTGACTTAGGTCACATAATTAGCATCTAAATAATAATAGACTAGCAGTGGTTTTTTTTCAAGAAAAAAGGGAAGCTTTTTAGCTTCCCCTTCTAATTATTCACATATTATTCTGACATTTCTCTCATTGCATTTGAGATTGTATTGATTTTCTCGAGATACTCATTCATATTCTGAAGATTTCTCATGCTCTCACCACTCAATGTGAGTGAATTCTCTGTTGATGCAGCAACCTCTTCACTTGTAGCTGAAAGGTTACTAATGCTATCGTTAATAAGAGCATTCGCATTAAGTACCTGTTCAACAGCTACAGACACCTGTGATACTCCATCATAAAGAGCATCTGAATTAGTCTTAATCTCATCAAGCTTCTCACCCGTTGTAGTGATAAGTTCATTCTGCTTATCCGCATATGCAGCCGATGTAGACATGCTCTTTGATGCAAGCTCTGCATCAGTCATAAGTTTGGAGATAATCTCATTAATCTCTCCGGTAGCATTCTTAGTGTCCTCTGACAGTTTTCTAATCTCATCAGCAACAACAGCAAACCCTTTTCCTGCCTCTCCTGCTCTCGCTGCTTCAATTGAAGCATTAAGTGCAAGAAGATTTGTCTGGGCAGAAATCCCATTAATGGTCTCTGTAATATCAGCTACCTGCTGTATACTCTCATTAAGATTCCTTGTGGTAACCTCTGTGTCTCGGCTTATCTTGGCAACTTCCTCAGCCTGATGCTTGAGCTCTGCTATGAGCTTAACTCCGCCCTCAACAGCATCCTTTGTCATCTGAGAAAGTCTGCTCATCTCCTGGGTCTGTGTATCAACTCCCTGAATATTCTCATGAATATCTGCAGTCTGAGTAGTCTGTTCCTGCACCGCCTCAGCAGTCATTCTCGTAGCATCTGCAATCTCTTCAACAGCGTTATTGCTAGCGTCCATGCATTCATTCAGCTTGCCAGATGCTTCCATTGCCAAATCGAACTGCTCTGAGAGCTCTCTCGAATACTGAATCATGCCCCTTGCAACATTTGCCTGTTCCTCAGCTCTGCGCTCAATATCGTCCAGCGTCTCCTGCGTCTGTTTTTGCTGTAAATCTGTAATTATGAACGAAACAACCGCACTGAGCACAATGACGAACACCTGCACCACCATTGCATTCTGTTCCAATTCAATGCCTTTATTTATCAAAAAAATATCATAAGCTATATTTGCTGCAGAAGCTGCAACGCCTCCAATTATAATCAGCATCTTGTCTCTGAATACGCCTACAAGTATAGCGATTGGAAATACAAATACATATAATCCAAAGTCAAGAGACGTAAACAAAAATGCCAAATAGCTGGCAAACGCCAGCACATTAACAAAATGCTTAAACTTGTCACTGGCAGGATTTATCTTGTACACCACAAAAGATGCCACAGTGACAGCTAAAATTATTATAATTCTAGTAAGTATCCTCGGGCTTGGATTGACAGCCATAAGCATTACTGAAATAAGTTCCATCGCTATATTGATAATAAGCGACATTACAAATGCTTTTTTGTTCAATTCTGATGATTGCTTATCTCTAATATCCATACGTACCTCCAACATCTAAAGATGATTTATTTTACTCTAAACATCACATTTTTTCAATAAATTACATCCTAAAATTCGGTGATTGTAAGGTATTTTATAAATTGGAAGTGTGATATAATTTGTGGCTATGAACGCTAAACTAACATTCAGAATTATTTCTTTAATATTATTTGTATGCATTACTGTGACCGCATGCTCTTTTTCGAAGGAGCCAGATTCAGGCAACAATTCCAGTGCAAATTCTACTCTTGAATCAATTCATAACGATTCAGCCGATAATATCACCACAAATGGCGATGCTATTTCTAATGAGCATGAAGTCACCCCGGATGTGCCATCATTTGAATTTCCAGAAAAAGTCAGAGTGCTTCTGCTAGCTCCAGGTAAAAAAATAATTCACTCCAAAAAGGATGTGGAAGAAACTTCTTACCCCGGAACCATGGAAATATACGAAGTTGATGGTGGGTATGTATACGTCAACGAAGTAAGTCTAGAGGACTATGTCAAAGGCGTCCTTCCCGGAGAAATGCCTGAAAGCTTCGGGCTTGAAGCTTTGAAGGCTCAGGCTGTATGCGCAAGGACATATGTATGCAGCAAAAATCCTGACGGCGGATATCCAGAATTTGATGCTATCGTAGATGACAGCACCAACTATCAAGTTTATTATCCGCAAAATGCAACTTCAATTACAAATCAGGCCGTAGATGAAACCTGTGGGCAAATATTGATGAAAGATAGTTATCCAATTGAAGCTCTCTATTTTTCAACCTCATGCGGCTTTACCCAAACTACCGCTCTGTTTCCACTTATTGAAGATCAAGAACTGCTAGATAGTGTATACGTTTCTTCAAGCGATGAGTATCCATCAGTAGACTATGATGAGTATCTGAGGAATCCCGACCCTAGCGCTTACGAAGACGGAGAAAAATATTTTCGTTGGAGGATAAGGATTGATACCAAAGAAAAAAGCAGAGCTATCATAAACAAAATAGATTCTCTTACAGATGAGTCTAACGACATCATATATAGCGATGAAATACTAGAAAAAGTTCAGTATGCAAAAAGGAGGTGCTATTCGATATCGCCTGCTTTCGGCAAACTTTTACATATGGATGTACTTAGTAGAGACGATGGCGGCGTTATATCATCACTTCTGCTAACCTTCGAAAACGGCACCGTTACAATCAACGATCAGCTCAAGCTAAGACGCATACTGGGAAGTGCCATTACCGCCGTCCAATTAAACGACGGATCAATGCCAGAAAATGTCAGCATACTCTACAGTGGCGCATTCACATGGGATGTCGGAGCAAACGGCCAGTATGTGCTGTACGGTGGTGGATATGGTCACGGATGCGGAATGAGCCAATATGCCGCTGGTAAAATGGGAAAATCAAACTATAGTTACCAAGACATATTGGATAAATTCTATCCTAACGCTGAGCTTGTCTCACCTGATTAATATCCTTATATTCACTTGGAGACATTCCATATTCTTTTTTGAATGCTCTGTAGAAACTTGTGTAGTCCCCAAAGCCAAACATCGACAGGCAGGATGACATCTCCTCTCCCGCCAGAATTGATGGAAGGCATAATGCAAGTCTTTTTTTTATTATGTATTGATGAAGAGATAATCCTGAATTTTCCTTGAACAAGTGCGATATATAATATCTACTTATAAAGAACTCTCCTGCAATTTGATCAAGCGACAAGTCTTCATCTATATGATCAGATATGTAGCTCAAGATATTCTGATAAATATTGGAAGAATCAGACCTATCCCTCTTATTCGCGCTGTTATAAATAGTCCTGTTCAAAAACAGAAGCAGGTCTTGAATGCACACCTGAATCTGCGTATCTCTGCCATACTCCATCGAATGAATCTCAGATATAAGCCTAAATGCTTTTCCTCTTATTTCATTAAATGTAAGCGGCTCCTGAGGAAAAATATGTCGTTCCTCCTCTGTCGCAAGGTAAATAATATATCCATAATCCTCGGAAATGCTCCGAAGCTGTTGCATATATTCCCTGCTAATCCAGAGAACTATTCTATGATATGACTCATCTCCAATTATGGTGGCATTATGCTTAACCCCCGGTGGAATTAGCATGACATCACCTGATTTCATTTCATGGTCCGTACCATTAATATGCATCAGCACATTTCCACTCATAAAAAAATAAAACTCGTAATAGTCGTGAGAATGGCTGCCCACATCCACCAGCTTCGAGTCAGTATAATAAAATATCTCATAATCTTTAGACAGCATATGCTGCCTAGTTGTAAATTGTGATTGAAGATTCTTTTTCATAAACACATTTTAGCAATAAATAACAACTTTTGCAATGTGTGTAACAACTCTGTCAATGTTAATTTTCCAATATAAGTTCATAATATAGTCAACAACCATAAATCAAATGGAGGGATATCAAAATGGAAATGACATTACGTTGGTACGGTAGCAAGTTTGATACTGTTACACTTCAGCAGATCAGACAGATTCCAGGTGTAACCGGAGTTATCACTACCCTTTATGACACTCAGCCAGGCGAGCTTTGGAGCCAGGAGCGAATCCATGCTCTCAAAGAAGAAGTTGAGGCAAGCGGCCTCCACATCGCAGGTATCGAGTCTGTTAACATTCATGATGCAATTAAGACCGGTGCTCCAGAGCGCGAGCAGTATATTGAAAACTACATTGCTACTCTCGAGAATCTTGGAAAAGAAGATATTCATCTTGTATGCTACAACTTCATGCCAGTTTTCGACTGGACTCGTACTGAACTTGCACGTGTTAAGGCAGATGGTTCAACCTGCCTTGCCTATACACAGGAAGCTGTAGATGCAATTGATCCAGAGAAGATGTTTGAGACCATCGCTGGTGATATGAACGGCACTGTAATGCCAGGTTGGGAGCCAGAGCGCATGGCTCGTATCAAGGAACTTTTCGAGGAATACAAGGACATAACTGATGAGAAGCTTTTTGAGAATCTCAAATATTTCCTCGAGCGTATAATGCCGGTATGTGACAAATACGATATCAATATGGCTATTCATCCAGACGATCCAGCATGGTCAGTATTTGGTCTTCCACGTATCATTATCAACAAAGAGAACATTCTTCGTATGATGAAGATGGTAGATAACCCACATAACGGAGTAACCTTCTGCTCAGGTTCATACGGAACCAATCTTGAGAATGACCTTCCAGATATGATTCGTTCATTGAAGGGACGTATTCATTTTGCACATGTACGTAACCTTAAGTTCAACTCTCCTACCGATTTCGAGGAGGCTGCACATCTTTCAAGTGATGGTAATTTCGACATGTACGAAATCATGAAGGCTCTCTACGATATTGAATTCACAGGACCGATTCGCCCTGACCACGGTCGTATGATTTGGGGCGAAAAGGCAATGCCGGGATACGGTTTGTATGACAGAGCACTGGGTGCTACTTATCTTAACGGTCTTTGGGAAGCAATCGACAAGTCAGTTAAAAGGAGTAAATAATGTTAAAGCTTACTGATGAAGGAATCTTAAGCCAGGCGAAGGAATGGAACGAGGCTGGCTATGAACTGCCAAAATTTGACAGAGCAGCTATGGTAGAAAAGACAATGGCTAATCCATACTGGATTCACTTTGGTGCTGGTAATATTTTCCGTGCTTTCCAGTGCAAGGTGGCTCAGGATCTTTTAAATACCGGTGATTTAGACAGAGGTATCACTGTCGCTGAGGGATATGATTATGAAATCATCGAAAAAATGAACGCACCTCATGACAATCTCTCAATCCTAGTAACACTTAAGTCTACCGGTTCGGTAGAGAAAACTGTAGTTGGTTCTGTTGCAGAGGCTCTTCCTCTTGATTCAGACAATGCCACTGCATATGCAAGACTTAAAGAAATTTTTACAAAAGACAGCCTTCAGATGGCATCTTTTACAATCACCGAAAAGGGATACTCTCTTGTAAATGGAGCTGGCGAGCAACTGCCTGACATCACAGCAGATTTCCAAAATGGTCCGGCCTCTCCTAAGAGCTACCTTGGTAAAGTTGTATCACTGCTCTACGCTCGTTTCGAGGCTGGCGCAAAGCCAATCTCACTTGTATCTATGGACAACTGCTCTCACAACGGTGACAAAGTATATGCCGCTGTTTCTGCATTTGCAAAGGCATGGGAAGATAATGGACTTGCAAAGAAAGGATTTGTTGACTACGTAAATGATAAGTCTAAAGTAGGCTATCCTTGGTCGATGATTGACAAGATTACCCCTAGACCAGACCCGTCAATCCAACAGATGCTTATAGACGACGGTCTTGAGAATCCTGAGCCAGTTAAGACCTCAAAAAATACTTTCGTTGCTCCATTCGTAAATGCAGAGGAGACACAGTACCTCATAATTGAAGATTGGTTCCCGAACGGAAAGCCTGAGGCACTCACAAAGGGTGGTATCATCTATACTGATAGAGAGATTGTAGACAAGGTCGAAAAGATGAAGGTATGTACCTGTCTTAACCCGCTCCACACCTCTCTCGCCATCTACGGTTGCTTGCTTGGATACAATCTCATCTCTGAGGAGATGAAGGATACCGAGCTTGTAAATCTCATTAAGACTGTAGGTTACAAAGAGGGCCTTCCTGTAGTGGTTAACCCTGGCATTCTTGATCCGAAGGAATTTATTGATACCGTTGTTGAAGTAAGACTTCCTAATCCGTTTATGCCAGATGCTCCACAGCGTATTGCAACTGACACTTCACAGAAGCTTCCAATCAGATTTGGTGAGACTGTAAAGGCATATATGGCCGACCCTGCTTTATCAACCGCTGACCTCAAGCTCATCCCGCTTGTATATGCTGGTTGGTTTAGATATCTCATGGGCATAGATGACAACGGTAATGCATTCGAGCTTAGCTCAGACCCGCTTCTTGATGATGTATGTCCAATCGTAGCAGGTATCAAGCTCGGTGATAAGATTGACTCAAAGCAGGTACTTATGCCACTGTTAACCAATAAACAGATATTTGCAGTTGACCTAGTAGAAGCTGGACTGGCTGATTTAGTATGTGCTTACTTCGATGAGCTGATTGCTGGACCTGGTGCTATTAGAGCAACCCTTAAAAAGTATACAAAGTAAATTTATACTTTTTCATCTTCCTAAGAGAGGCGCAGGCTTTGTCCTGCGTCTTTCTATTTGCACAAAAAAGAAGGGACCGTATCTTGATCCCTTCTTTCATTAAGCAATCTTCTACTTTTTAAATCCGTCTTTAAGTGCAACGGCTTCATTAAATACCAGCTTACCATCCGCAGAATCTTTGTAATCGAGTGCGAAGTATCCCAATCTCATAAACTGGAAGCTTGGCTCCGTCTCTCCTGACTTTGATGGTGTTACATCTCCTAACGCTTTTTCTCCCTTACAGCCAGTAAGCACCTTAAGAGAATCTGGATTTATACAGGTAATATAATCCTCTGCCGCATCTGGCTCTGGATCTGCAAAAAGGTTAGAGTACAATCTAGCCTCAAATTCCACATTTTCATTTGCATCAACCCAATGAAGCGTAGCTCCTTTTACCTTACGGCCATCAGCCGGATCACCACCGCGGCTGTCAGGATCATAAGTGGCATATATCTCAACTACATTGCCATTGTCATCTTTCTTACAGCCAGTGCACTGTACTAGATATGCACCCTTAAGTCTGCACTCAGGTCCTTCTGGATATAATCTCTTATACTTTGGAATAGGCTCCTCCAGGAAGTCCTCCGCCTCCACATATATTTCTCTCGAGAAAGCAACCTGTCTGCTACCAGCGTCTGGATCGTTAGGATTATTCTCCACCTCCAAAAGCTCGGTCTTACCTTCAGGATAGTTCGTAATAATCATCTTAACTGGGTTAAGCACTGCCATACGTCTTGGAGCATTTTGATTGAGGTCATCTCTTAGGCATGACTCCAAAAATGCATACTCTACAGTACTAGTAACCTTTGATACACCTATTTTCTCGCAGAAATCACGGATAGATGCTGCCGTATATCCACGCCTTCTAAGGCCGCAAAGGGTAGGCATTCTAGGATCATCCCAGCCTGATACGTATCCCTCTTCTACCAGTCTTCTAAGCTTACGCTTAGACATAACTGTGTAGTTGATACCAAGTCTCGCAAACTCTATCTGTCTAGGCTTAGATGGAACTGATACATTATTGATAACCCAATCGTATAACGGCCTATGATCTTCGTATTCAAGAGAGCAAAGAGAATGGGTTACTCCTTCAATAGCATCCTGAATCGGATGTGCAAAATCATACATTGGGAAAATACACCACTTATTGCCCTGTCTATGATGATTAATATATCTAATACGATAAATAACCGGATCACGCATATTGAAGTTGCCTGACGCAAGATCAATCTTAGCTCTAAGAGTATACTGACCCTCTTCAAACTCTCCGTTTCTCATTCGCTCAAATAAGTCTAGGCTCTCCTCAATAGGTCTGTCCCTATATGGGCTTACAGCAGGATTCTGAGTATCACCTCTATATTTAGAAAACTCCTCTGCACTCAGTTCACATACGTATGCCAGTCCCTTTTTAATGAGCTCAATTGCATACTCATAATCTTTCTCGAAATAATCTGAGCCGTAGAAAAATCTATCGCCCCAATCAAATCCGAGCCAATGAATATCCTCCTGAATAGCTTCAACGAACTCGGTATCCTCTTTTGCCGGGTTTGTATCATCCATACGTAGATTGGTAATGCCTCCAAACTTCTCCGCTGTACCAAAGTCTATAATCAGAGCCTTACAATGTCCAATGTGAAGGTATCCATTCGGTTCAGGCGGAAAACGCGTATGTACTCTCTGTCCTGCAAAACGACCATTTGGAGCAATATCTTCTTCGACAAACTGCTCTATAAAATTCTTGCTTACTACTTCTTCTGCCATGTTTGTTACCTTTTCTAAGCATAATGCTATTTTTCACTTTCCCGATTATATCAAATAACCACAAAATATGGTATAGTTACTTCGCACTAAATTAGGCGGAAAAATGAATCATTAATAAACGTTATTTTCCCTGCTTATAATAGGGCATACTATATAAAACTAGGAGTGATTATGAGCATACTAAACGTAGAACATTTGACACATGGTTTCGGCGACAGAGCCATTTTTGACGATGTATCTTTTAGATTGTTAAAAGGTGAGCACATAGGATTAATAGGTGCTAACGGTGAAGGTAAGTCTACTTTCATGAGCATCATAACAGACAAACTAATGCCAGATGAAGGTAAAATTGAGTGGGCAAAAAATGTACGTGTAGGCTATCTTGATCAGCATACTGTCCTTACTCCAGGACAGTCTATTGCGGATGTCCTTCGCTCAGCCTTTGATTTTTTATTAGATCAGGAAAAACATATGAACGAAATCTGTGAGAAAATGGGGGATCCGGAGATTTCTGACGACGATATGAATTCAATGTTGGAAGAGCTGGGCGTAATCCAAGATATGCTTGATGCCCATGACTTCTATCTTATTGATTCGAAGGTTGAAGAAATAGCAAACGCATTCGAGCTTAATGATTTAGGACTTGACCGAGATGTAGCCGACTTATCCGGAGGCCAGCGAACAAAGGTGCTTTTAGCCAAGCTTCTCCTTGAGAAGCCTGATATCCTACTTTTGGATGAGCCAACTAACTATTTAGATGTGCAACACATAGAGTGGTTAAAAAGATACCTACAAGACTATGAGAATGCGTTTATACTCATCTCTCATGATATTCCATTCTTAAATTCAGTAATAAATATCATCTACCATATGGATAATCAAAAGCTTGAGCGCTATGTGGGTGACTATGATCAATACATGGAAGTATATGAGATGAAAAAGTCACAGCTTGAAGCTGCGTACAACAGACAGCAAAAAGAAATCGCTGACCTCAAAGATTTCGTTGCTAGAAATAAAGCTAATGTAGCCACTCGCAATATGGCTATGTCTAGGCAAAAAAAGTTGGATAAGATGGATATCATTGAACTGGCAAAGGAAAAACCCAAGCCGGAATTCAGATTTTTGACAGCTCGTGCGTCCGGTAAGATAATATTTGAGACTCAGGACCTAGTGATCGGCTACAACGAGCCACTTTCCAAGCCTATTAATATGCAAGTGCTAAGAGGTGACCGAATCGTATTAAAAGGCGCAAACGGAATCGGAAAAACAACGCTTTTCAAAAGCATCCTTGGTCAAATATCTCCTCTCTCAGGAAAGGTTGAACGAGGTGACATTCAATACATAGGCTATTTTGAGCAGGAAGTACAGGCCTCAAGCAATACCTGTATTGAGGAATTATGGCAGGAGTTCCCTTCGCTTAACCAAGCTGAGATTCGTGCTGCCCTGGCCAAATGTGGACTAACCACAAAAAATATAGAAAGCCAAGTACGTGTACTTTCAGGAGGCGAGCAGGCTAAACTAAGACTTTGCAAGCTGATGAATAGAGAAAGTAACATCCTCTTTCTCGACGAGCCCACAAATCACCTCGACGTAGATGCCAAGGAAGAATTAAAGCGCGCATTACTTGAATACAAGGGAACAATTATTCTAATCTGCCACGAGCCAGAATTCTATGAAGGACTATGCAACACTGTAGTCGACTGCAGTGAGTGGTCACTAAAAGTATAATTATCGACTAGAATAAATCTAAAGAAGCATCAAGATATATAAGCTCCCGCACCTTAATTTGGTGCTGGGGCTTTGTCATATAATATAGTAAAAACTCCAAAACCATAGCGCTACCAAGGCTTCTACCTTCAATTTTGAAATGTCTAAAGCCCATAGGCATATATTTATTCTTTATATCCTCTATCCCAATGAAGCCAGGATTCTCCATAGCTCTTGCAAAGCTATAACCCAAGCTAGCATTAGATGACTTGCACTCACAAATGGTCTCATCCTCGCCTAACGCCATACGGCTTACAGCTTCATAGCATTTTTTTCTGTTAGTACAATCAAAATCGCAACATTCATTACACAAAAATTCTGTCTTAAGTTTTTGTAGCTCATTTAACCCACTCAACCTATCAAATTCTTTGTTCAGTCTAAAGTCAGGGACTACAAAATCAAAGTTCAAATTGTCCAATTCACTTTTAAGCTGTTCAAAATCTGTAATTACTTTGGTTGTAGAAGAAACAAAATAGAAACGAGAATATTTTTCCTTAATATAATTCATTAGTAGATCAGATGAAATAATTATTCCCGGCTTGGCATTTGATTTTTCAAATATGCTGCAAAACCTGTTACATTTTTCATCATCTAAATGTCTAGAATCTATGAGAGAATTGCTAAATGTGAGTCTTGGAGATATGTCAAATTTATTTAATAGTTCAAAAACATCCTTAGCTTTGGCTTCCCCAAATCCGACTCTACCACCGCCCCACAAGCAATCCATTGGCGCACCATAAATAGAGCCTATATCGCACCAATCATAGAAATATTCTCTATGACTGGCGTATATAGGCAAAAAAAGCTTATACAGTTCGGTGAATTCAAACAGTCCTGGCAAATGGTAGTAGACTGTTTTATCCTTTTCGCTCATAAACTAAGCTATACCTCTTTTTTCTTTTCCAATCGATGTATGATAGGAACTAGAATCACATAAACAAATGCTGCGTACAAGAGAGTCAATACAGCAACCGCCAAATTCGGACCAATCAATTCAGGACTGGTTAAGTCTCCCATTATAACAACAACCGCAAATAGAAAGACAAACAGACCCGTTGGAATCAATGTCTTCTGAATGACTTTCAATATGTCCAACAGCGTTTTTGCTCCTGAGACAAAAACCACTGCGCCACATACTATTATCAGCACTATTACCGAAGGCCAGTCCAAAAAATGTACTATCCTGCTGGGTTGAAGCCCTGCCGTAGACATATACAAAAATACTATTGCTAAAAGCCCAAGTACACATCCAGCAATCGTAGATACCACAGATGCTCTATTTGATTTTTCATTTTCTTTGAGTAATTTTATCATGTTCACCTCCGCGCTAGAAGAATACTCTCCCGCTTGGAGCCTTTTACATGATATCAGTTCGTTTACAGATACTTCGAGTGCCTCGCAAAGTGACTGTAATATCGCAGTATCCGGAATGCTATTTCCATTTTCCCACTTCGATATGGTCTTATCGCTTACGCCTATTGTATCTGCAAGCTCCCTTTGAGTCATATTCTTCGTTTTTCTTAGTTCTTGAATGAACTTTCCAATGTTCTGTTCCATGTTAACCTCCATGAAATAGCCGCGCTGCTATGAGGTAATTAATGCAACTCTACGCCGTAGAATTCAAGGTCCTAATCGTAGAATCACTCTACAAAATGAAGAATAATCATACTGTGGCTAAAATTTCATCTTTAAACAGCTCGTAAACCATGATTAACGGGATACCAATGATGCAAACCAATACCATAATGCAACCTCCTTTTGCTCTGTCAAAATCATTTATCTTATGGTACGAATTATGCACTATTGGATGTCCAAAAATCTCCCCAGGCTCATAGAATTAGCCGCACTTCACTTAATTCTAGCTTTGCTCCACTTTCATCTCTTCATTTCCGGTTTCAAGCTTTTTATATACAACTAAGTAAGCACATGCAAAGGCAACTACTCCCGCTGAAACAATGAGCAATTCCATTATATATACATTGGTAATAACGCCAACCTGCCCCAGACCCGCTATTATATCAAGGCAAGTATGTAACACTATAGCCAATGGAAACATCCAGGTTCTTTTTGTATTAACTGCTGCGAACCCAACAATAGACATTGCAACATGGAATAGAACTGCACCTACTCTCTCAACAAGAGCTAACGGCATTGTAGAAAAGTGCACTGAAGAAATAATCTCAGGTAATGCCTCTATCTGCGCCAATTGATCTGGAGCAGCCGCAGCAACCTGCTCGATTATTGCATTAAATGCCCCTGTGTTGATAAGCACTCCGTACGCAATCATCTGGATGCCAGTTAAAACAAATAGATACATAACTTCGAAAAGGCCATGACCCAAGCCATGTGCAATTGCAGTCGTACGCTGTTTACGCTTCCTAAGTAAAGTCTTAAACGCCACAAATCTACCTGTCTCCTCGAATATTCCAGCGAGAGATGCACCTACTATAACAAGCGCCCATGGGGTGTTCATAAAAAAGGTGCTAATAGGTCCCGGGATTTGAAATAGTATAGCCTTCGGAATCGACTCTAAAAAAATTGCAAATGCACCGAAAGTAAGTGCACCAATAAGGATTGTTGTAATTTTTTCTTTTTTTACTTTTACATATATTAGTGACACTACAACTGGTATTACAATACCTATCACCAACATACATGCATAATACGCCAACGCTTCATTAGGTACTCTCATTTTTGTTCCTCCTAAAGATTAAGCTCTGCTTTCTCTCCACAAATATATACTAAATATAATTGTACTAATACTCCAGGTCAAAGGATACGCAATAAATATCACCTGTATAACAGGAAATACGCTAACAGCAACCGTAATGTAGATTACTCTTATGACACACCACACTGCCAGCATTACTACCATTGGAACAATGGCTTTTCCTTTTCCTCTCAATACACCAGCCATTGCATGCGAACATGCAAGCAAACAATAGAACAGGCTCTCCATTCTGGCTTGTGTAGTTCCGATAGCTATAATCTCTGGATTTTGGCTGAAAAAGCCCATAAAATATGGCATAAATATGAATTCGATTACACCTATCACTTCTGCCAATCCCACGGCTGAAAGCACGCCAAACCATGAGCCTCTTTTTACTCTGTCCTTCTTGCCCGCTCCTACATTTTGGCTTACGAATGTGGTAAGAGCCATAGAGAAGCTGGTTATTGGCAGAAAAGCAAAGCCTTCAATCTTCGCATAGCTTCCACATCCTGCCATTGCTAATTCTCCAAAGGCGTTTATATTAGATTGCACTACTGTGTTAGCAAGTCCAATAACCGAATTTTGAATACCTGATGGAATCCCCATATGCAGAATTTCTTTGACAAGCCTTCCATCAAGTCTAATCATTCTGAAATCAACTCTATATATCTCCTTCGTGGTAGTAAGCTTCCAGAAGGAAAGGCCTGCCGCAACAAGTTGCGATATGACTGTTGCAATTGCAGCTCCAAGAACACCTTGTTTTAAGTATCCAACAGCAAATAGATCAAGTACCACATTTACAACAGATGAGATAATCAGATAATACACCGGATGCAAGCTATCACCCACGGCCTGAAAAATACCAGAGGCTGCATTAAACATGCAAATAACTATTCCACCCATAAAATATGTCCTAAAGTATATAACAGAACTTGGAAATACTACTTCAGGGGTCCCCATTATTCTTAGTATTGTCGGCGACAAAAAGACCCCCAGTAACATAATCAAAATGCCACATATTATTGAGAGCCCTACAGTCGTATGGATGGCTTTATGGACTTCATCATTATCGCCAGCACCAAAATATTTGGCGATAACTACTCCCGCCCCTCCAAACAATCCAAAGATAAGACCTACAAACAAAAATATGAGATTGCCTGATGAACTCACCGCT
Source organism: Lachnospiraceae bacterium (assembly GCA_045597645.1). Lineage (GTDB taxonomy): Bacteria > Bacillota > Clostridia > Lachnospirales > Lachnospiraceae > JAKSSE01. Next base: position 61,090 of record JAZLKM010000055.1, read on the forward strand.
GCAAGTGCTTCGTCACCTGCAAAGTTTCCAACTATAAGTGAGTCCACCATATTATATAATTGCTGAAATAAATTACCCAAAAAGATAGGACCAGCAAATCTTATCATCTGACTTGCAATCGGTCCATCTGTCATACGTACTACTGACTTTGCCAACTCTATATCTCCCTAATCCATTTAAAGGATACCAGCTCCTTGAATTAAACAAATGTCACTATACCACACTTTGCAAAAAAATACCTCCCAAGTTATGGGAGGTACGATATTAAGCTTTTTTTAGTTTGAGTGGCTTTCTATGGGGCGTCCTGTGATACTTTACAGCCGGATATCCTATTACAAGCGTTGTCACCGCTTTCGGCTTCTTAGATATACCCATTATCGCTCTAATTTTTGAACTCATATTCACGCAAGTGGTAAAAAATCCACTAAATAGAACGCCTAACCCGTTGGCTTCTGCCATGAACGCCATGTTCTCTGCAGCAAGCGAAGCACTTACGGCATCTTTTCCGAATACAATAATCGCTATAGGCGCTTTCTTAAAAAAGAAATTTGGACCAACCTGCATAGAGGCTAGCTGTGGCACAATCTTTTTTCCTGCCCCAATCAGCTTGCTGAACATACCTACAGCAACAGCCTCACATTCACCTAGTTTCTCATCCAAAAGTACATAACAAGTTCCCTGCGAATTAGTTCCAGTCGGAGCCATTCGACCTGCCTCAAAAATCATATCTATCACGTTCTGCGGCACTTTTTCGTCTGTAAATTGTCTTATGGTCCTTCTAGTCTTAATAGCATCCAGAAGCTGCTGCGGCTCTAACCTTACTTGCTCAGTATATTCCTCTATTTTATCTGTAAATCCAGTAATCTGCACTGCGCCTTGTGGGCAAATTGCCTCACAGTGACCGCAAGTGATACAGCTATTCCCATGCGCCACTGCCTTACCGTCTACTAATTCTATATCGCATCCTACACAGTCATTTACACACAGACCACAGCCTACGCACTTTTCATTATCAATTAGTACCTGATGATTATTAGCCATTCTATTCTCCTTTCTTGTATCTATTACTAATGTCCATCATTCGGTCTCCATGCATATGCTCATCTTTTTGCACATCTACCACTGATGGATATTTTATAATGATTTCCTCATATTTGAATTCTGCAGCATATTCCTGCCCTGCAATTAGCTTAAATATCCTTCTTTTTCCAATAATTGACATTAGACAAGGTACCAATATTGCTTTCGTTTTTCTAGGTTTAAGGGATACCCCTGTAAGCACATGAAAAACCGCCCCATGTCTGCATTCATCCTTTGCAGTCTGCAATATTTTATCTTTAATCTCTTGATTATCAATCTTATCCGCAATCCTTTGATACATAAGTACAGCATCAAGCTCTCCTTGCTGCGACTTGATTAATGCCTGCAAATCAGCTTCATTTGATATATTTTCGTTAAAACTGTACTTTAAGTGATTTAGCGCAAAGAGACACGCACTGATTCCAAATGTAAATATCAGTATGATCGGAAACACAATGAACCCGCTTAATAATCCAAAGCCAAAGAATCCGTAAATGTCATACCCCGGAAGTACGTATCCATTGCTTGAATTAATTATGCAGACAGTTACATAAGGCACAGCATAAATACACATCGGCAAAAGCCCCCATAAAGCGTCTTTTAATGACAGCCTATTAGTACGCTCATAGCACAAGAATGCAACAATGCTAAACAAAGGATTTATTACATGTAAAAAAAGATTACTGTTATTAAAGCAAACAAACCATCCGTTATCAATTGTCGGTGCCAAATAGAACACCGTAACTAGCATTGTAAGGGTCACTCCGACAGTCCCCATCAGTGCTAGCACATAATCTCTCCTTGGAAGTGCATCAAGCTCTCCTCTAATGATTCTCCTTAAGTCAAGCAGCATAATCAGTGCCACAATCCCCATAAGAATATTGGAGTCCACTGTAAAATACCTAAGTATCGCAAAGCGTGATGCGCTAAGCGCAGCGCCGCTTCCTGTACCCGGTATTCTAAGTCCACTGAACATCCAGCCTACTGATAGTATTTCAAGACATACAATGCATAGATTTAGAAAATATGCTTTCTTAAGCTGCCTCATTTCGTTGTACCTTCCTCATCAATATAGTGCGCTAATCATCTGTACCAAATCCAGATAAAATGGTTTTATCTTGACACGCTTTGTCATCCCGCCCTGAAAATACATATGGTCGCCCACCGTAGTAGGCATCACATAATATACTCCAGGTACAAGTAAATCATCTGACACAAACGATGTCGCAGGTGCAGAGCTTGGCGCCATTGCCGACACCTCATTTACGAGACCGTCATTAGACTGCCAGTTCTCATCTATAACTATGCCACCTTTGGTCTTACCAGCATATTGGCTCATAAGAATGGCGCTTCTCATAAACATACTCTCCGTAATATCAGCGTTAGGAGCCTTATTTCCATTCGAATCTATAACTGTGGTTGAACATGGATATGAGAAATAGTAAACATTATCAAACGTTGTTATCTTCTCATTAAACTCATACGCATTATCTATATGCATATCAAATGCTGCATAGTCCTCATCGATTCGTCCATCAGTCTGTGCTTTCGTTCCTCTAGACATTGTATTTCCCGCTTTAACATATTTTTCCGGGATATTTATTTTATTCACGTCAAATTCAGAATCTTCATACATATCGTAGGCGGTTGTTCCATTACTTGGAGCAGCAAGCAATATCATTGCAAATATTCTGTCACTATCTCCACCTTTGAAAAATGCAGACAAATCGTCTTCGTCGGTTGCCATCTGCTCTTCCATAGAACCGTTCACTAATATTTCTGAAAATAAACGAATGGTAGCGCCACCAAAAGAATGTCCTAAAAGCACAATCCTGGAATTTTCAAAATCTTTCATAAGAGGTTTTTTTGAAAAATCCTCACCATATCTATCATGATGACATCTCTCGCTGTGGGCCTTACCATAATCAACTACCGTGCCATTAAGCTGAGCGTACAGTTCACATGCCCTGTCCCAAGCACTACCTGAAGGTGCTACCGAGGGTTCATAGCAGTCATAGCCCTGACGTCTTAAATACTTTGTGATACTACCGCCAGAAAGACCCCAATAAGGCATTACATTGTTAATTGCATCGTAATGTCCCCAGCCAGAAAGCCCATGTACAAATACAAACTTCAGATCCGACTGTGATTTTCCTTTATGATTACTCCATACACATCCACAGCAAATAATAAGGCAAATTGTCAAGAGACAAGCTAATACTCTCTTGCCGGTTTTCTTTTTCTTATCACTAGAATTCTTCATATTAATCTTCCTATCTGGAATTTGATTGTTTGCCGTTTAATTGTATGCAATTCGTTATACGTTGTCAACACTAAAAATAGTCAGTAAATAATCCCTGCCCATTTTTATACCTTTCATATATCACTAATCACATCAGAAAATGCTTTGAAAAATCTATAGCATCAAGATTAAGCGGGTTTCTACTCAGTTTTATAATTGTTCCTGCATGAGGTTGTATTGCTGAAATAGTAACAACATCAGTTATTCTTAGCCCAGTAATAAGCTTCTGCCCATAAAAATCTACTATGCTGTATGTCTCATTTTCAGAAAGCTCAATGAAGTCTCCTGCAATCTCATTAAGTTCTATAGTCGGCTCAATTACCTTCTCATCATCCCAGTTGATAATGACAAGATATGTCGCATCATCATTCTCCAGCTCTTTAAGGCGTACATGGTCCGGATATCGGCCTATTTCAAGTATATCAACCGGCTCTGTTTTAACCGGTCTAATAGGAAGTATGTGATTTAGGTTAGAAAGTCTTTCGTCATCTATTTTATCCAGCGGCTCTGTAGAGCAGACAATACCGCCACCTATCAGCTGATTAAGCGTACTTGTCTTGACCTCCTCGTCGTTGAGTAATCCATAAGTAAGCCTTGAGCCACGCTCCATTACCTCATTCTTTCTAATCATCAATGCATCCGGATCATTATGCCACCAGTTATTCATATAATATCTGAGCAGACTCTGCTTAATTGTGAATGGCGCTGTCTTTCCATTTTTATTGATTGTAGAGCTCCACATAGACAAGACATCACTGCCTGTCCTCTGCGCATCTACAAGTCCAATGATTGGATCATACAGCCCTCCACACATCAGAAAATAGGCATCATCTCCCATTCCTCTTCTAATGGCCAGTACTGCATTTCGATAAGCCTGCGCAGGAGTTAAATACTTGTTCGTAAAGCAAGCATTTTGTGCTGCTATAGGTGCTCTGGTAAAGTCGAGCTTATGATATGTATATCCCCATTCAAAAGTCAGTTTTCGATAAAGTTCCTCGTAATAATCCCAAGTCTCGCTGATTGAGATATCAAAGATGTAATAGGTTGTATCATTCATTGGGAAAAGAATAGGATTTCCATCTTCATCCCTCAGTATCCACTCTGGGTGTTCATTCCAAATGCTAGCAGTATCATGCGCTACAAATGGGCTAGTCCAAATACCAGGAGTAAGACCTGCCTCTCTAATTTCATCAGCTATCTCCTTCATAGGTTTAGGGAACTTATAATTAGGTCTCCACTCGCCTAATGTCACCTCCCAACCTTCATCTATCTGGAACACATCAAAAGGAAGCTGTCTATTTTTTATTTGCTCAAGATTCATATGTACATCGTCATATGTCACGTTCAGCTCATAATAGTACCAGGTGCAAAATACTGCGGGACGCTTTTTCTCAAGCACTTTTAATCCAGCGGTGCGCATGTTAGCCCACTCGTCTATCGCCTTAGACACATCGCAAATTTGGGCTACCATTAGCTGCTCAGTAGTCCTGGTTTCATGGGGCTTAAATAGACAGTTAAACTCCACATAGGTTTTTAGAGTTTTAAAATTCCCATTTGAATCAACAGTAACTTCTGTCCTAAAAAGCTGATTCTCTCCACTTGTAAATGCAATTATCAGTGCCTTCTTACTATTCCCAAGTATAGTAAGATGATCGCTGACAATTACATTACCATCACAATCGGCCTTGCCATCTCCCGATTCACTGACTTCCCCTATGCAGTCCTTCATCGCGTCATCAAAACAAGCAAATGTGCAAACAGATGGCATGTCATTCTTATGACGTCCGCTTCTAAACAAATGACAATTTTGCAGGTCGAGTCCCACCTCTTCAAGACTATTCAATTCATATAAAAGGACATCACTAATAAACACCTCTTCATCTGTGTCATTAGTAATGTCCTTTTGGTAAAAACGCTTGTCTTTCATTTATGCTCCTCGGTAGTTATTTTTGTATTCCTATCTCACACTCACGAAAATGAACGTCATGTATCGAATTATCATGCCCATCAAGAGGCTTTATTCTATAATAAGCATCTTCATCAGCACAGATAACTCTGTCAAAATATATATTTCTAAATTCAGGTATATCCTCCGGGTCCTCGCTTTGTACAACCGGGTCATTGTAGTCCATAAGATTGTGAACATAATCCATCGTCATAACAACACTCTCGCCCTTGATATTCACCATCAAGATGTCTTCAAGATATATGTCCTCTACAACTCCACCTCGCCCCATGGCACTCTTAAAGCGAACCCCTACATCAGAGTCTATAAATGTACAGTTCTTCACCTTTACATTTCTTACGCCTCTTGACATCTCGCTGCCTACTACAAAGCCGCCGTGGCTCATACCTACCTTACAGTCATGGATAAATACGTCCTCGCAAGGTGTCTTAAGTGCGCGGGCTGCTCTGTCCTTTCCTGACTTTAGGCAGATACCATCATCACCTGTCTGAAAATCGCAATGATGGATATGTACATATCTGCAGGAATCAACATCTATTCCATCCCCATTTTGCGCATAATACGGATTATTTATAGTGACATTTCGCATAGTAAAATGCTGGCAAAAATACGGATGAACGTTCCATGCCGCAGAATTTTGCAATCTTACGCCTTCAATCAGCACTTTATTGCAATGTTTTAAGCTAACCATAACTGGTCTATAGAAATCATAGTAAGCCGCTGCTTCATTTAATGCATCAGCATCCTCATCATAGTCTTTTGGAAAAACTTCTCCAACAAAGCGAGCATCATAGATACTCTTGGTAGGAACCCACACACCACCTTCATTACTTGGTATCACATAAGGAGACTTCTCAAGTAACTTATCCCACTGCCTCTTGGTCATTTTGAATTCTTTAACAGGACGCCACAGATGACCATTTCCATTTATAATACCATTGCCGGTAATTGCTATATTCGTGGAATTGTTAGCATATATCTGTGAACGGGTACGAATTCTAGCGATTCCCTCATAATCAGTGACTATCAATGGATATTCTTCGCTACTTTTATCGAATATGATAACCGCATTGTCTGACAAATGTAATTCAACATTTGACAGCAGTTCAATTGGCCCTGTAAGCCATATCCCATCTGGGACTACTACTTTGCCACCTAACGCGCTGGCCTTAGCAATTGCAGATTTAAAGGCCAAAGTATTAGATGTCTTTCCACCTGCCACTGCGCCAAAATCAACTATGCTGTACACATTATCATTAAAGGTAGGAACCTCTATTTCAAATTCCTTAAACATTATCCCTCCACATCAAGCAATGGTAGTCTCTAGTACAAAAAAGCTAACTAGCCCTCATATATTGAAGCAAATTCCACAAGCTTTTCTCGTATATTTATATGCTGTGGACAAATATTCTCACACTTCCCGCACTTCAAGCATTCTGAGGCTTTGGCGTGGTCGAACACGGCGCGCTCATAGTACATGTTAGTTTTTTTATTTAATCCTTTGTAGAGATTTAGCAGGCCAAAATAGCCGGGAATATTCACACTAATTGGGCACTCCTCCAGACAATATTTACAGCTTGTACACTGCACCGCCATCTCACCATTTATAAGTGATGCACACTCCTCAAGCATTTGGGCTTCCTGTGCTGAAATTGGTTCAAAATTTTTCATATATGACAAATTGTCTTGCATCTGTGGAAAAGAGCTCATTCCACTTAATACCATCATTACATTATCTAATGATGCTGCATATCTTATTGCATATGATGCAGGCGACACAGCATCTATGCTCTGCCCTTTAGAAACGGTACATGCATCCATTACATCCCTAGCCTTTGAAGGAATATCTGCAAGCATTCCACCCTTAATTGGTTCCATAACAATGACAGGCTTTTTGTGCTTTGTTGCAACCTCATAACACTTTGCAGACTGTATTACATCACTGTTCCAGTCCAAGTAATTAATCTGTAGCTGTACAAAATCCACTTCAGGATGCTCAGTTAATATCTTGTCTAGGACCTGTGCGCTATCGTGAAATGAAAATCCAATATTTTTAACAAGGCCTTGCTCCTTAAGCTTGCTGATAAATTCAAATCCACCAAACTTCTGGGTCTTTACATACCTGTCTATTCCAACATTATGAAGCAGATAGTAATCAAAATATGTAACCCCGCATCGCTCTAACTGTTCATCAAAAAACTTCTGATAATCATCTGATGAAGTGACTCTTAGTATCGGCATTTTATCTGCTAAAATATAGCTTTCTCTAGGATATCTCTCTACCAAGCACTTACGCACTGCTCCTTCAGACATTTCTTCGTGATAAGGATATGCAGTATCAAAATAGTTAAAGCCAGCTTCTATGTAGGCATCAACCATTTTTGATAATGTCTCGTAATCTATTGATTTAACGTCTTCACTATTAAGAAGTGGGAGTCGCATAGTTCCAAATCCGAATTTTTTCATGTGTCGATATTCTCCTTTAATGTAGTTTCTTTTAATTATTTATATTCTATAATTGTGAATATTCTATCATATCTATAATTTGAATAAAATTAATAAGAATCAATTTGAATATTTTTCATCAAAAAACCTCCCTGCTATCTGTCCAGCAAGGAGGTTTCGCATTAATAAATATTCTATTATTTACTTGTTAAGCCACGCGGTTTCCTTTGGTGTCTTCTTAACAAACGGTCTCTTTAGAGCCTGCTTAGCACCATTTGGAAGAATGTACTTCAACTTATCCTCAGCTCTTCTCATGTTAGAAGCATCTGGATTATCTCTTGTAAGCTTGATTGCATCGAACTCACACTTAGTAGTACACAATCCACAACCAACGCACTTATTAGGATCAACAATTGATGCTCCGCATCCTAGACATCTTGAGGTCTCAGCCTTAACCTGCTCCTCTGTAAAGGTAAGCTTGGTATCACGGAAGGTAAGCTTATCTCCATCTGCCTTTGCATACTTAGCGGTCTGACGGCCTGTATTGTCATAATTTTCAACCAGTATATCATCCTTATCAAGCTCGATGAAGAAATTCGGATCACGACCAATTGTAAGTGATGAATGAGGCTGAACAAATCTGTGAATTGAAATAGCACCTTCCTTACCACAAGCAATTGCATCAATTGCAAATCTAGGTCCGTAAAGCATGTCTCCACCCACAAAGATATCCGGAACTGATGTCTGGAATGTAATCTTGTCAGCTACAGGAGCCGGTCCCTTGAATTCAACATCCTCACCTTCAAGAAGTGCTCCCCACTCGGTACACTGTCCTACAGCAAGGATTACATTAGAGCACTCTATAGTCATTGTATTGCTCTCATCATACTTAGGATCAAATCTGCCCTCAGCATTTTTTACCTGAGTGCACTTCTTAAATACGATTCCCTTTACCTTACCATCTTCGGTGAGAATCTCCTTCGGACCCCAGCCTCCAACGATTTCAATACCTTCTGACTCAGCCAGCTCGATTTCCTCAGGAAGAGCCGGCATAATATCGCGAGTCTCAAGTGATACCTGCGATACCTTTGATGATCCACAACGTACTGCTGTACGAGATACATCGATTGCAACATTACCGCCACCGATTACTACTGTATCGCCATCAAGCTTATATGACTCATCATCTATTACAGTGTGAAGGAGGTCAACACCCTTCATTACACCAATTGCATCCTCGCCTGGAACTCCAACTCCTCGACCGCCCTGGCATCCGATTGCAATGTAGAATGCTTTGTAGCCTTCCTCTCGTAGCTTTTTAATGGTGATGTCCTTACCTACTTCTACTCCAAGGCGAATATCTAAGCCCATCTCACCAAGCACATCCACCTCGGCCTCAACAATATCCTTCTCCATAACAAATGAAGGAATACCATAGGTAACCATTCCTCCTGGCTTTTTGTTCTTATCGAAGAGAGTTGGCTTATAGCCTTTCTCTGCCAGATAGTATGCGCAGGAAATACCTGCA
>JAZLKM010000056.1:0-12845 GCA_045597645.1 Lachnospiraceae bacterium
TATACTTTACACAGACTTTTCCTACCACTAAAGCTGTACTTTACACAGACTTTTTCTACATCTAGTCAGCACTGACCGCGCAACTATTTCTTGTTCTTTTTCATTCCCAAAATGCACCAGCTGAGAACCGGGATTTTACTAACAATAAAGTCGAGCACATATGCTCCCGCAAAGCCTGCAACGCACACTATTAAATAAATAATAGCAGGAGCAACGCCTGTATTTTTCAGGTACCAGGCTGTCATAGCTATTGGGAGGTAGTGGAAGACGTATAGCCCCCACGACCTGCTTCCCATCCACTTTGTAAATCCATTTTCAAAATTGCCCCATTTTTTCATGAACGCAAGGACTCCAAGCACGCCAAGCCAAGCAAAAACATTGCACACTATGGTATTTAGCACTTCACTGTCCGGATAAGATTGGCCATGATACATAACCACAAACACCACGCAGGATGCCACAGCAAGTGCGCTAAGCAAAATCCAACTACGTCCCACTTTCTCCATCACTTCGTCGTGAGAAAGGACAAAATATCCTATGAAAAATCCTACGCCGTAAATGCCAAACCTGTATACAGTGACAACCGGAGTATTCAGAATCTGCGCCGCACCAAATATCACTATCGTAAGTGCCAACAGGACTACAACCCCGCACTTTGAGCAAACCTTCCAAAATCTGTCCTTCTCTATTTTGCGTACCCATGTCAGCAGTATGCTAAACAGCCAGAGCATCTGAATATACCACAGCGGACCGCTGCCACTAACACTCATGATAAGGTATAGAATCGGCTTTGGCACTGCTGACATCTGCTCAAATGCGCCACTTATCTGCATATTGTAGTAACCTAGCACCCAGCCCCACACAAGCAGTCCTATTGTGGATGGAACCAAAAGCTTTCTGGTCCTTTTCCTGACAAAAGATTTTGCGTCTGTGCGCTCAAGTTCATATCTTGCAGACATCCCAGACACTACAAACAAAAGCAACATAAACCATGGATAGACTATGTATAAAAACACATCCTGCGGCTGATGTTGGCTAAACGGTCCCATTACCGCATATGTAGTCACGCCATTAAACATGTAAATCACGTGATATATGACCACAATTGCCACTGTTATCCATCTGATATTGTCAATGTAAGTTTTTCTCATAATTGTACCACCTTTGCCATTATTTTTAACATCATTCTAAAAAAAGAGACTTCGACTTTCTACCAATCGAAGTTTACATTTTCTTACATTCTATGTTAAAAATCGTGGAATCTAGTACAGTACTATCCCCGCCCTCTCTGGCTCGATATCTTTATCTTTGGCCCTGTCATCTCTCCCACTGCTATCGCTTTAGGCCCTTCAGGTACTCCTTTTGCTCCGGTGTTATGCGATAGCTTTCGCGTGCCTTTTGTATAGTCTTGTTGTGAGTCCAGGTCTCAAGACGATTTTCCTCAATGTAGGGTATCGTCGCCTCCCACTGCTTCGCAAGGGCTGTTGCGAAAAACCAGGCTACCATCATCTTGGAATAGTAATCGTCCAGCCTCACCTTCGCCGGTAGTTCCAGATACTCAGCATCAAAATCCTCATCGAGAAAATGCGTCATAAGCATCTCTAGTCCAAAGCGGCTGGTATACACAGCGTCGCTTTCTGACCAGCGCACAATCTCAGCCAGCAAGCGCTCACGATTTTTCTTAAAGCACTTCGGGGAAATGGTATCGCAGACCGCCCAGTTGTCCACGTATGGGAGGAATCTGTCCAACTCTGCTATGCATTCATCATAGGCCTTAAGCTCTGACACTATCATGCCATGCAGTATATATTCGTCGTAATATTTGTGAGGCAGTTCTCTTAGAAAATTCTGATACTGACCAGCCTTATATATCTCCTTCGCCAATTTTCTCGCCAAGGGCACACGCACTCCAATTACCAGCTCCGGATCAATAGTAGGAATTAATCTCGCCTGAAAAGCCGCATACTCCGGATCCTTTAAATCCATTAACTGCTCTATAATCCTCATATAATCTACACTCCCAGCATCTAACATAACGGTTGGTTTCTTCTCCCAACATCAAACGTAACGATCAGTTTCTTTCCCAGTATTTAGCAAGAAGATCATCCCTTTGTGTCTTTCATGTCAGATATATTATGTTCTGCCAATCACTTTTGCATAATATATTCTCAATCTTCTACTACTTTTCTGCTTTCACCTTATTTACTATGTAAATTCCCAGGCACACCAAAATCAGTGATACAAAAGCCATGATGTTAAGTGCCTCATACTCCTTAAGCAGGATGGCTGACAAAATGAAACCTATCATCGGATTCATGAATCCAAACACAGCAACTCTCGATACCGGATTATAGGTAAGCAGCAGGCTCCACAGCGAGTATGCCACAGCGCTCACAAGCGCCAGATATATAAGCATCAGCACTCCGTCGAGCGCAAATGTCTCAATCCTGCCGCCCATCGCCAGTCCTGCTATAGTCATCACTATTCCGCCGAATACAAATTGCCATCCGCTGAGCATCACTGTGTTTTCTTCCTTCGAGTAGAGCTTAAGCATTACTGAGGAGAATGCATACGATACAGCGGACAGGAAAATGAAGCCCTCACCGGTAAATGTCATACTCATATTCAGGCTTTTCCCAGAGACGTTAACTAAAAGCACACCGACAAAACCCACAAGGCAGCCTATCACCTTGCGCCAGGTCAGCTTTTCCATGCGAAAAATAAGACTCGATACCACTATCGCAACAAAGACATTCATCCCCTCTATAATCGACGCCTTCGTGCCATCTGTATGAGCCAGTCCAATGTAGAAAAACAGGTACTGGATAATCGTCTGAAATAGAGACAACACAACTACCTTCGGTATCGCTGCCTTGCTTGGGTGCAGGAATTTCCTGCTTGATACTGACCCCAACGCCACCGCCAGTATTCCGGCGAGCGTAAATCGGAGGCCTGCATATAAAATCTGCGCAGCAGTGTCTGCTGCGCCTATACCCATCATATTGTAGCCCAGCTTTATGCATGGAAACGCACTCCCCCAGAGCGCACTGCATATTAGCGCACCTACCCATATTACAATTGTTTTGGTCATGAATTCTTTTTTCATAATATTAGCCAAGGACGCCTCCCGTTAAAAGAAAGCGTCCCTTATTATCATCCTTTGCATTAATAGCATCTTATAGTTAAGTCACCAAACCCATTTTCTGCCTCAATATGGATGAGCGGTGCATTCGGGTCAGTGCTTGACTGGCCCATGGTCTGAATGTTGCCAAAGCCATTGCTTTTAGTCAGCTCTACACGGAATGAGCTTGGAATATGCACTACCATCTTGCCAAAGCCATTCTTAATTTTGAGCCATGCAGTATCATTTTTCAAAGTCACCTGATCGAGGTATACAGTGAGGCTTCCAAAAGAATTCTCAATCTTACCGGTCTCCAAATTATTGCTTCGAACATACTCAGTCTGATCGCCAAAGGTATTGCTTATCTTTAAGTGTGCATCTGCAAATACTCCATCGTAGTCCCCAACGATACCATCCTCAGTCCCGGCGTAGTTGACCTTGCTGCTTGAGAACATGTTCTGGAACTTCTTGCGCGGTCCCTTGAAAATAATGTCCAGACCAATGCCTGCCAGTGAAGCTGCAACGATTATAACCCACGGCTCGAGTGGAATCTCAAAAGGTAGCACTGACCGGAAAATAACCACTAACGCTGACAGCGAAAACAGTATTCCTGTGCAGGTCAAATCAATAATTGAATTAACAAGGATGGCAAGCAGAATGACTCCAAAAATAACAGACGGAAAGCTTGCATCTATCATCCCTAATCCTCTTAGAATCAGGCCAGCAGCAATCAGTACCAGCAACAATCCCCAAAAAATACTTTTAAATCTAAGCTTCATAAATAATTCCTCTTTCTATAGTACCTTGTGATTCAATTTTTCCATCAACGACTTGTAATAGCTACGCGACACATAGGCGAACTGCCCTGCTGTCGAAAATTCAATCTCGCTTGCCCCTGTGATATTCTTGCGTATGCTTCGTATCTCACGAGTGTTTATGATTGTCGACTTGGACACTCGCATAAAATAGTACGGTATGCTATTTTCCAGTTCGTACAATTTTTGTTTTGTGTAATAAATCTGCTTCGCCGTGTGGACTGCCACGCTGGTGCCGTCCGTCTCCATAAACAATATCTCGGAGTATTTTAGAAAATAATCCATATCGCCTCTGGATGCGGTGAGTGTTCCTGCCGTCTGCGTCAAGCTGCTAAGTTGTCGCTGCAGCTCTATAACATCTTCGCTCAGCTCTCTGCAGTACAGGACCAACTCGTTTTCCTGCAAATCATCACGGGTTTCAATTCTAATTTTCATGATGAGTTCCTTGCGTTCACCTGTGTTTGTTTTGATGGGCTCATTATAGAAAAGAGGGCCCGGTGCGTAAAGGGATTTTCAGTAAGAGGTAAAAAAACACATGCAACTGGTAAGCAATTGCATGTGATATTAACAACATGTTATGTCACGCGGTTTTCGCCCTGCGTCATTCCATTCATACTATTATGATTACTTTGCGGCTTCAGTCAGCGCCTTGCCCGTCCATTTTTTGGCAATCCACCGACGCATAACTATGAGGCCTCGTATAAATTCATCCGCAGCAGTACCAGCAAATACTCCTGCAACACCAAGCCCCAGCGCAATACCGCAGGTATATCCTACGCCCACGCCGATTCCCCACATGGTGATAAGTCCAATAATCAGTGGGAAAATATAGTCGCCAGCGGCTTTAAGGCTGCTGACAAAGGTCATATTCAGGCATCTGCCGATTTCAATCACAATGTCGACAAGAAGTATGTAGAAGCCCAATTTTATAATCTGCTCATTGTTGGTGAATAGTCGCAATGAGAATGGGCTCAGCAGCACATTTACCACCGAAAGGCCTATGGTTATAGGCATTGAGACCTTAAGCGTCGAGAATGCACGCTTGTATGCCGCGTCCGGTTTTCCAGCACCAACCAGATGCCCCACAATAATCTGAGTAGCCATAGCCGCATTGTTGGAAAATACCATTACGAACTGCGATAGCGAGCTGCAGTACACCTTGGCATTTACCGCTTCGTATCCCATCCTGTTTATGAATGACAAAAGGACGAGCTGATATATATTGTATGAGATGTTCTCTCCTGCAGATGGCAAGCCGATTTTTACCAGCTCCAACAGCATGCGCCCCGGGAATGGATGTAGGTATTTGAGGGAAAATCTACCAATTTTCTTGTAGTAGAAAAATACAACAGCGCAAATCAGAGCAACAAATCTTGAAAATGCTGTCGGAATCGCAACGCCGGCTACGCCGAGCTTTAGCTTTTCCAATGGACCATAGAGGAAAAGGTAGTTACCTGCCACATTGATTACATTAATTACTATTGATATGTATGTACCGATTTTCGCATAGCCATTACATCTAAGTATCTGAAGCATAACGTTGTAGCCTGCCATAAGAAACATGGTGCCACCTACAATCGAGATGTATGTAAGCGCGTCAGACACCATCTCACCCGGCACCTGAAGCAGTCTCATAATCCCCTTGCCTGACATGACAAATGCGGCGCTTAGGAATACTCCAAACACAATATTTACCACAAACGAAAGTGTGTATATTGTGTTCATTTTTTCATACTGCTTGGCACCGAGATACTGTGCCACAACAATAGATGTCGATGTTGCAATGATGTTAAATAGCAAGATCAACAGGAACATGACCTGGTTGGCATTGCCAACTGCACCTACAGCAACCTCTGAATAATGACTCAGCATTAGTGTATCGACGTTGTTCACCAGGATGTTGAGTAACATTTCAACAAACATTGGTCCAGCTAAAAACATTAAAGGAGTCTGTTCGTTTATTTCCAGCTTTTTCTCAGTCTTCTTCATGGTATCCCTCACAATTGTTATCCCTCTATATTCTTGTCTGTATATAGCCTAGCATACATTGTAATAAGGAATCTCCATTTTGCAATATGCAAATTAACCTCTTCTTGTGCAAAAAACACTAATTTGTTGTTACTCTGCCTTTATTTCTGCTGATTCAATAATGAATTTAACCGCACTGTTTTCTGTATCAGAAGCTCCTCCAAAGCTTGTATATGCTTTTCCAGCATCACTGATTGCCTTCACTCTGTCGCTGATTGAATTGTAATCTGAGTCAAATACTGATGTGAGCTTCTCAACACCTTCCTTGTTGAACTTAACCATGCCGTCATTAAGTTCAATAGTTCCATCATAGAGCTGCTTTACGCCTGCTACCAAAGTATTTGAGCCATCAGCCAGCTGCTTTGAACCATCGATGAGCGCTGGCGAATTCGCACGGAGCTCGCCAGTACCTGCAACTAGTGAAAATGTACCTGACTTGAGCTGCGATGTACCGTCCTTAAGACTCTTGGCACCTTCACTAAGCTTAGCCGAGCCATCCTTAAGCTGGCTCGCACCTGCTACCAGCTGTGTTGTTCCATCATAGAGCTGCTGCGCGCCGGTTCGAAGTGTACCAGTGCCATCCGACAGCTGAGAGGCTCCATCTGCTACTGCCTTTGCACCATTTTGCAATGCTACGAGCTGATTGCTTGTCTCCTCACTGCTAAGCGTAGCATAGCTACCGCCAAGGCTGGCTGCTAGCTGCTGAGCGCCTGCCTGAAGTCCATTATTTACAATTGCTGAGTTTACTGAGCTTTTCGCAGTATTTGCGGCATTCGCTGCTGCCTGCTGCACTGCGCCCGCAATGATCTGCTCTACTCCTGCGCGCTGAAGGTCACTTAATCCTAGTGCATCCAGATTAGCCGAAACGAGAGCCAATACTGCGCTTGCATCAATCTCACTAGGGTCAGTCTGTGCGGAAGTAGCAAGTACAATCTGATCTATTCCACCACTTATCTGCGCTGCAGCTGTAGATGCTGTACCTACGCCGACTGCGATTGTCTGCATATTTCCAACGAGAGAGTTCACGCCGTCACATACGCCGGCAGCACCTGCTGACAAAGCCTTAGCGCCATCATCAACCTGCGCGGCACCATCCTTAAGTGCGCCTGCACCTGTGTTGGCAGAGTCGATTCCAGCCTTGAGGGTGCCAACGCCCTGATCCAAAGTTCCTATGCCATCCTGCAGCTCTACTGCGCCACTCTCCAGCTTTGCTGCTCCATCGTCCAATGCTACTGCACCGTCGGCAACTTTGCCCACACCATCGGTGTACGCAAGCACTCCACTGTGAAGTCTGGCAGTTCCATCAACCAGTCCTGCGGTACCATCCGACAGCTGCTTTGCGCCGTCGCGCAATTTTCCAGAGCCTTCTTCAAGCTTGCTTCCAGCATCAGAAAATTCATCCATTTTGTCGTTGAGCTCTGAGAAGTCGACACCACTGTCGAACGCGTCAAGTCCCAGGGAATTAGCGATGTCCGAATTGACCATTGTAAGAATCATTCCTGACTCATAGTCTGTTACATCAGCTTCAACAACAACATTTGACGGGATAGCGAGCTGGTCCTCAATCTTGGTCAAAAGCTCATCGTCTGCCTTCTGACCATTTAAGCTGTCAATCAATCCCGGAAATGCCATTCCTACTACTATGTCTCTTTTGCCGTCGGAAATAACTGTTCCGTTTGAGACCTCAACATTGCAAA
Source organism: Lachnospiraceae bacterium (assembly GCA_045597645.1). GTDB lineage: Bacteria > Bacillota > Clostridia > Lachnospirales > Lachnospiraceae > JAKSSE01. The sequence continues at coordinate 7,662 of JAZLKM010000056.1, forward strand.
ATTTAGCGCTGTCCAGCATCATTCCGCTCACTGCTGCAAACGGTGTGTAGATGGTCTCTTCCTTATCTCCAATCAGCACCTGATTAGTCACGTTATTCTTATAGTCAATGGTGATGGTAACGTGTCCACTCTGTCCTGCAAGCTCCTGCGCAGCAATTGGCTGCCCATCAAGCTCATAACTGATGCTCACGTCTACCGGCAGCTGCTTATCGATTGTTCCCTGGTAATAGATGTCATTTCCCTCACTCTCCCATATGAGCTTGCCATTATCCTCGGAAAATTCTTCCTTGCCCTTGACATTTTTTATATCTGTAAGCTGTGTATAGTCCTCAAGCTGCGCGGTGTTGTCTGTATTTTTCAGCCAGTCACTTACTATGACCGAATCAACAGCTCCGCTTGCATCCGTCTTAACATATACAGTTTCTTCCTTTTTAGCGTCACTGCTACCTGTATTTACTACGTGGCTTACCACATCAAGCAGCTCACTGTCAGCTGCGCTTTCATACACCGCATCCGCATCCTGCTTGGCAGCATTTCCACATCCGGCCAAGCTAAAACATACTGTTGACGCACTTAATATACATGCCATAGCTTTCTTGAATTTCATGATTATTTCCTCCTTATATCCTGGAAAATTCCTACTTCTTATTCTTAATTCCGATAGTTGTATGACAAATCAACTTGTCAAACAGCAGTAACATTGTCGGAAGCATCGTCAGTACGATAAACATGCTTATCAAAGCGCCGCGGGCCATCAGAGAGCAAAGCGAGCCAATCATGTCTATATTACTTACAAGACCTACACCAAACGTTGCTGCAAAGAAGCTAAGTGCACTTACCATAATTGATGTCATACTGGTCTTGTGTGCTATGAGCACCGCTTCCTTTTTGTCTGCTCCCTCGCTGCGTTCCTTCTTATATCTGGTAGTCATCAGTATCGCGTAGTCTACAGTCGAGCCCAGCTGGATGGTTCCTATAACTATTGAAGCCACAAACGGCAGTACCGTTGATGTGTAATACGGAATGCCCATATTGATGAATATCGCAAGCTCGATTACCCCCACCAAAATGAAAGGTATCGACACCGACTTAAATACAAAGAGGATAATTAGGAAAATCGCTCCTATTGAGACCCGGCTTACAGTCGCAAAATCCTTGTCAGTTATCTCTATCAAATCCTTCGTACATGGTGCCTCTCCCACCAGCATTGACTTAGGATCATAGCTTTTTATTATCTGGCTTAGCTCATCACACTGAGCATTTACCTCATCAGTTGCCACCTTATATTCAGACATGACCAGCATAAGCTTGTAGTTGTCACTTGCCAGCTCACCAGTCAGCTTTTGCGGCAGCATATCTCTTGGAATCGACGGCCCCAATATCGAGTCAAGTCCGAGAACAGTCTTAACGCCTTCAACCTTTTCCATATCTTCAATCATCAGGCTGGTATCAAGAGTATCCAGATTCGCATCACACAAAACCATGTGCATGCAGTTCATTTCAAACAAATCGTTCAGCTTGTTGTTCGCCTGTACACAGTCAAGCTCCTCCGGAAGAGTGGTATCAAGGTTGTAATATACCTGAGTGTGTCTGTACCCGTATAGAGCAGGTATCAGCAGTACCACAAACAGTATCGCGAACAGCCATTTTTTGTTCACTATAAATTCTGACACCTTGCCAAAGTCAGGCAGCAGCGACTTATGCTTTGTCTTTTGTACTGCCTTGTCAAATATCAGAAGCATCGAAGGAAGCACTGTTACACAGCTGATTACGCCAATGATTACGCCCTTCGCCATCACTATTCCCAAGTCCAGGCCCAGCGTGAAGCTCATGAAGCAAAGCGCCACGAATCCTGCAACAGTTGTAATCGAACTGCCGACTACTGAGCTGATGGTGCTGCTTATGGCATGCGCCATCGCCTCCTTTTTATCATTCGGATACTCCTGCAGATTCTCCTCGTAGCTATGCCACAGGAAAATCGAATAGTCCATCGTCACTCCCAGCTGAAGCACTGCTGTAAGTGCCTGAGTTATATAAGATATCTCCCCAAGCACTATGTTGCTTCCAAGGTTATACAGAATCGCCATTCCTATTCCTATGAGGAAAAATACCGGTGCCAGGAAAGAATCCATTGTAAGGCTGAGCACTACTACCGCAAGTACTACTGCAATAAGCACATACAGCGGTGTCTCTTTTTCAGAAAGGTTCTTGGTGTCCGTTACTACAGTGGACATTCCGCTTAGAAAGCACTGCTTACCGGCGACCTGTCTTATCTCCTCAATGGCTTGCATCGTGCCATCAGACGACGTTGTCTCATCAAATATAACCGCCATCATTGTTGCGTCATCGCTGTTAAACGCTGTGTACAGCTCATCCGGCAGCATACTCATAGGAATGGACAGATCCGCAAAAGAGTCGTACCACAGCACCTTCGCTACATGGTCAACATTCTCAACCTTTTCCTTAACCTTCGCTGCATCGCTAGGCTCCATGCCCTCAACTATCAAAAAGGAAAAGGCTCCTGTACCAAACTCATCCACCAGGATATCCTGTCCGACCATAGTCTCAATATCCTTTGGCAGATAATACAAAATGTCATAATTGACCTTCGTCTTGAAATACCCCAGTGCTGATGGCACGAGAAGGGCAATAGCGAAAATCAGTATGAAGAATCTCGAACTTACTATTTTTCTCCCAATTTTTAACATCTTTTTTGCCTCCAATTTTCGTCCGTAAGAAAATGACCATCGTTCATTTTTTATATGTTATAGCAAAGGAATGACCATTGGTCAATAATTTTATTGATTTTTTCCGATTTTCTTTGTAAAATAGGTCCAGAAACCGCATTTTTACTGTATTTTCGATGGAGAAAAAAATGGGAAAAGCTGAAGAAAACAAGCTGCAAAAGAGAGAATCTCTCCTCAATACTGCATTTCACTTATTTACCACAAAAGGGATAAACAACACTTCAATCGCCGACATTGTGGAGCAGGCTGGTGTTGCAAAGGGGACCTTCTATTTATATTTCAAGGATAAATACGACATAAAAAACAAGCTGGTTATTCATCGAATAGCCAACTTATCAGAAAATGCATTGAGTCACATGCGTGAAAACGGAGTGACAGGTTACAGGGAGCGCATCCTGTTTGTGGCCAATGACATCATTGATGCCCTGACCGAGGACAAGGTACTTCTCATGTTCATATCCAAAAATCTAGGCCTTGGTTTTTCCATGTATGCCCTTGAAAGCAATGTGATGGCAGACGAGCCATATATAAAAGAAGCCACCGAGAGCCTCTTGGCAGACTTCGGTGACGAAATTAGCGATCCTCGCCTTATGATGTATATGATAATGGAGCTGGTAGGAAGCAGCATCTACTCTTCCATCCTCTACGAGCAGCCCGTAAAAATAGAGGTGCTAAAACCGCACCTCATGAAAACAATCAACAGTATCATTGATCAATTTAGTTAGTCGAACGTGCCAAAGTACACATGCCCGTGGCATTCACCCCGTCCCCACTGCTATTAAACAAACCTTGGTCCATACTTCTCATCAAATCTTATCTTTCGTATTCCATCAGAAATTACTCGCTCCTCAAATGAGGTCACCCCGTGATATGCAATCCACCAGTCGCCATCCCTGTCGCAAAAGAAGGAATTATGCCCAGGGCCATACTCTCCTGGCACGCTTCTAAAGCTAAGAATCGGCGTCTGCGCTTTTGTCCAAACAGACAAATCGCACAAATCTACTCCATCTTCTGCGGTAAGCATACCAACCGTGTACAGATAGCCTCTTGCATCCCCTCCAGAATACGCCAAATAAATCATGTTACCATGATAAAAAGCATATGGGCCTTCATTGTTTATAGTCCCACTTGTATTCTCAAAGCCGTACAAAGGTCTGGAAATGCACACCGGCTCAGTAATCAACTCATACGGATTTTCAGGATCGAACTCTCCTACCATTAGCATAGAGCCGCTGTCCATAGGAGTTCCAATTTTTTCTCTGTATGACCACACATAGTAATGGCGCTCTCCGGATTTCACGTATGTCATATCCAAGGTGATACCATTTTCTCCCAGTTTTTGCCCACCTGGCCTTGTCACCTTAACCGGATCACACCAGTCTTCTGTATTCAGAATATCTCCATTTTCTTTCAGTTTCATGATGTGGCACTGAGGTCCCCAGTTTTCATTACTTACGGCAAAAATAAGATATAGTTCGCCATTAATCACATGAAACTCCGGCGCCCAGAATGTTTGAATCAGACCGCGCTTCTCATCTTTGTCTAAGATGATGTGTACCTGAGTGTCATCGGCAAAAAGGTCTTCCAGCTCGTGGGCTTTTCTCACATAAAAGCCAATGTCATCCATGTTATCATTGGTTGCAATATAGTAGTAATCATCATTCCATAAAAAGAACACCGGATCTCCAAATCCTCTTGAAAAAGGAAACTTCAGCTTTGGATACTTGGTATTCTTCTCTGGCGTTTCGTTCCAATATTCTTTTATTTTATCAGCAAGCTCATCAGCAATTTCAATCGCACTGTCTTTTCTAAGCTCCTCGATTGAAACACCTGTGCGCTTCTTCAAAGTCTCTTCATCACAAAGATTCCACTCCTCATAGGATATAAAATCTTCAGTAAGCCACGTCCAAAAAGCTCTCTCATCTTCTTTATTAGCACCAGACTCTGTCCAGTTTTCTCCCGTAATAAAATACACCTGCTTCGAATCAAGTTCAGTGGAAGCAACCCTAATCTCTCCAGCAAATGCTGGATTGATTCGATTGTTTTCATCCACACTTCCCTTAGGGAACAGCATTCCATACCCATTACGGATAGGTTCTCCCTGTATAGATATATGCACACTATATGCCAGTCCGTTAGGGTACTGACCTTCTATAACTTCTTGATTGTATACTTTTAATTTTTGCACTTACTCTCCCCTCAAGAATCAACACTTTGGTGCATAGCTCAATCGATTATTCAGTCACTAATTCTAATTTTGCTATCATATCTTCAAGGATATAACGCGAATCTACATCAGTATATATTCTCACCTCCGGCATGCTTTCATCGCAGATTGAAGAAGTATCATCAGCCACCAAAGGCGCATTTGTCATTTTATAGTGTCCGCATTCCGGGTTTAGAGCTATGGCAATAGCTGGGGAATCCCCTAATGACC
>JAZLKM010000057.1:0-46520 GCA_045597645.1 Lachnospiraceae bacterium
TGCCATGGAGGAAGGAGCATGCAGCTACGCGCAGGCCGAGTGAAGACAATACGTAGTGAATGAAGCGAAGGCGCCCCCCTACACAGACGGGGACGGGGAGGGAAGATGGGGAGGGGGGGAAAAATGGTAAAACTTTACAAAAAAAGACGGAGATATCTAGGCATTTCGTATTCATTTTACTTTGGTGTTGTGCTAAAATGTCACATTAGGAAATCTGTAAGCTGTGGTGGCTTGCAGTGAATGAGGAGACAAAGAGAAGAGGTAGACGATGAAATCTTATTCGGAGTACACAAGACAGGAGCTTTTGGAAGAGAAGCATGCGTTGCAGGCAGAGTACGAGGAGTATCAGGAGGCAGGCCTTGCACTTGATATGTCTAGAGGTAAGCCGGAGACTAGACAGTTGGATCTGGCCATGGAGCTGCTTAACACCCTGGATGCTGATACAGATATGATGAGTGGCGCGCTTGATACCAGAAATTATGGTGGACTCGAGGGAATTAAAGAGGCGAAGGCTCTTTTTGCTGATATGCTCAAGACCGTACCGGAGAAGATAGTGGTATGCGGTAGCAGCTCGCTGAATTCTATGTTTGATACTATTTCGAGATCGATGACCCATGGTGTGTGTGGATCGACTCCATGGTGCAAGCTTGATAGAGTACGTTTCCTGTGCCCTGCTCCAGGATATGATAGACATTTTAAGGTTACAGAGTATTTTGGGATTGATCTGATTACAGTGCCAATGACTCCGGATGGACCGGATATGGACGTGGTGGAGAAGCTGGTATCTGCAGATCCGCTTATCAAGGGTATTTGGTGCGTGCCGAAGTATTCTAATCCGGAGGGAGTAGTATATTCGGATGAGACGGTAAGAAGATTTGCAAATCTTAAGCCGGCAGCTGAAGACTTCAGAATCTTTTGGGATAATGCATATGGTGTTCATCATCTGTATGAGCCTATTGAGATACTCAATATTATCGATGAGTGTGAGAAGGCTGGTAATCCAGATTTGTATTATGAGTTCTGCTCATTCTCAAAGGTATCATTTGCAGGAGCGTCTGTTGCAGCTATCGCAATGTCAGAGAATAACAAAAAGGACTGCCTGTCATCGATGGGAATCCAGACCATAAGCAACGATAAGATTAATCAGCTTCGTCATGCTCGTTACTTTAAGAATGCAGAGGGCATTGCAGCACATATGGAGAAGCACGCAGCTATTCTTCGTCCTAAGTTTGAGATGGTTGATAAGATACTTAGTGATAATCTTGAGGGTAGAGGCTGCGGTAACTGGACCAAGCCAAAGGGTGGATATTTCGTGACATATTATGCTAACACTGGATGCGCTACCCGCATTGTAAAGCTCTGCTCTGAGGCGGGCGTTGTAATGACTGGCGCAGGAGCTCCTTTCCCATATGGCAAGGATCCTAAGGATAGTGTTATTCGTATCGCACCGAGCTATCCGCCGATTGATGAGCTGGAGATGGCAGCTAAAATTTTTGTAACTTGTGTAAAGCTTGCGACTGTAGAGCAGCTTCTTGCTAGATAAGAGGACGAGATGGGTAAGAAAGTAGGCTTCATTGGCGCTGGTAATATGGCGAAAGCTATTATCGGCGGTGTTATAAAAGCAGATTTATTCAATGTAAATAACATTCTTGCATCTGCAAAATCTCCTGAGACGCTGGCTGTTGTGGCTAGAGAGTATGGCATTTGCACTACGACAGACAATAGAGAAGTGGCAAAGAATGCGGAAATTCTTTTCCTGTGCGTTAAGCCAAAGCACCTTCCGGAAGTGATTGCTGGAATCAAAGATGTGGTCTCTGAGAATACTCTGATAATATCTATCGCAGCAGGCCTCACTTTAGATACTCTGGCAGAGCTTTTCGGCCAGGACCGCAAGCTTGTGCGTGTTATGCCGAATACACCGGCCATGGTGGGAGCAGGAATGGCAGCTATAACGCCTAACGCTAATGTGACCACAAAAGAGATTGAAACTGTTGAGGAAATATTTGGTAGTCTTGGCCGTGCAAGGGTAGTGAAAGAGACAGAAATGGATGCTGTTACAGCAGTGTCTGGCAGCTCTCCTGCTTTCGTATATATGTTTATTGAGGCTCTGGCTGACGGAGCTGTGGCTGCAGGAATGCAGCGCAAGGATGCTTATGAATTTGCAGCTCAGACTGTTATGGGTTCAGCAAAAATGATTCTTAAGACCGGCAAGCATCCGGGTGAGCTTAAGGATCAGGTGTGCTCACCTGGCGGCACTACCATTGAAGGTGTGGCAGCTTTGGAGGCAGCAGGCTTTAGAAGTGCTGTCATTGAGGCAGTTATTGCAGCAGCTGAGAAGTCAAAGGAAATGGGTAAGAAGTAATGTGGGCTTACGAGGCAGTTTTCTATCAGATATATCCATTGGGATTTTGCGGAGCACCATTCGATAATTTTCCGGCGGGAAGCGATGATGCGCTTACTCATAAGATTAAGAAAGTTATAGACTGGATACCGCACATTAAGCAGCTGGGTGCTAATGCAATCTACTTTTCTCCGGTGTGGGAGTCTGACACTCATGGGTATAACGCCAGAGATTATAGGATGATTGACAGACGTATTGGTACCAATGATGACTTTAAGGAGGTCTGCAAAGCCCTTCACGAAGCAGGCATTAAGGTGGTGCTGGACGGTGTATTCAACCATGCTGGCCGTGGTTTTTTCGCCTTTAGAGATGTGCAGGAGAAGAAGTGGGATAGCCAGTACAAGGATTGGTTTTACCTGAATTTTGATGGCAACTCTAACTATAACGATGGCTTCTGGTATGAGGGCTGGGAAGGTAATTTCGATCTGGTTAAGCTCAATCTGCGCAATCCGCAGGTGCGAGATTATCTTTTTGACAGTATCCGCTACTGGGTGGATGAATTTGACATTGATGGCTTAAGACTTGATGTGGCATATTGCCTTGATCGCGATTTTATGCGTGACCTTAGGGGGTTAGCTAATGTGATTAAGCCTGAGTTTTTCCTGTTGGGAGAGACTCTGCACGGTGATTACAATCAGATAATGAATGACGATATGCTTCATTCGGTTACTAATTACGAGTGCTACAAGGGATTACATTCAAGCTTCAATAGCATGAATATGTTTGAGATTAATCATTCACTTCTCAGACAGTTTGGGCCGGAGCAGTGGACTTTATACAAGGGTAAGCATCTGCTTTCTTTTGTTGATAATCATGATGTATCACGCGTGGCATCTATTTTGAATAATGACAGACATCTGGTACCGATTTATGCGCTGATGATTGGTATGCCTGGCATCCCGTGCATCTACTATGGAAGTGAGTGGGGCGCTAAGGCAGACAAATCTCAGGGAGATCCGGCTCTTCGTCCGTGCTTTGATGACATTGTATGGAACGAGCTGACGGATAAGATAGCAGGCTTTGTGGCTGCGAAAAAAGCGAGCAAAGCATTGTGCTATGGCGATTTTGGATCAGTGGTACTCACAAATAAGCAATGCGTGTTTAGAAGACAGTGTGATGATGAGCGTGTACTTGTATGCATCAATGCAGATGATAATGATTTCTTTGCGGGATTTGATCAGGGTACAGGGCATGCAGTTGATCTAGTGACAGGAGAGGACGTGCAGCTTAATGGTGGGCTTAACCTGCCGGCGTATTCTGCGCGTTATCTTAAGCTGGTATAGCAGCTGATATAGTTTTAGGGTGATATTTATGGATGCTGAACATTCCTACAGATACTGGGGTGATGAGACTCCTCAGGAGGATGTAGAGACAAAACAAGAGGAAATAATCATTGAAGCGGGACCTCTGAATGTAGAGATTCGAGATGTCATACCGCCTAAGCCGCGAATAGGCTTGGGGCTTGCGTCAATGATTTTGGGCATTATTACCTTTGTTTTTTTCTGGATTCCAACTATGCCGTTATCGACAGGCATTTTGGCAGTGATTTTTGGAATAATTGCTCTGGCAAAAAAATGTCGCAAGTCCTTTGCGCTGACGGGACTTATAACCGGTGGAGTTTCTATTGCATTATCGATTATTCTGCTGGTTGGGCTGTTTCATGTTGATTGGGGCAACGGCTTTGAGTTTGGCAGCCCTGACGATGGATTTAGCTTCCGTTATGAATATGGTACAGATAATATTCTTCCGGATATGACGCCGGGGAATAATTATGGCTTAGACATAGAAGATTTTGTTTGATGGGGGATAGGAAATGTACAAGAAAGTAGACACGAATCTCAATTTCGTAGAGAGAGAAAAAGCAACTGCTCAGTTCTGGAAGGATAATGATATTTTCCAGAAGAGCATGGACAGCCGCAAGGAGGGAGAGACATATACATTCTATGATGGCCCTCCGACTGCAAATGGTAAGCCGCATATTGGACACGTGCTGACACGTGTTATCAAGGATATGATTCCGCGTTACCAGACTATGAAGGGCAAGTATGTTCCGAGAAAGGCTGGTTGGGATACTCACGGACTTCCTGTCGAGCTTGAGGTTGAAAAGCTCCTGGGTATTGATGGCAAGGAGCAGATTGAGAACTATGGTCTTGATCCGTTCATTGGAAAATGTAAAGAGTCTGTATGGAAATATAAGGGTATGTGGGAGGATTTCTCAGATACTGTTGGTTTCTGGGCGGATATGGACAACCCATATGTCACCTACGATGACAATTTCATTGAGTCAGAGTGGTGGGCATTAAAGACCATCTGGGACAAGGGACTTCTCTACAAAGGATTTAAGATTGTTCCTTATTGCCCACGCTGTGGTACTCCGCTTTCATCTCACGAGGTTGCACAGGGCTATAAGACCGTAAAAGAGCGTTCAGCAATTGTCCGCTTTAAGGCTGTAGGCGAGGATGCATATTTCCTGGCTTGGACCACTACTCCGTGGACTCTGCCTTCAAATACCGCTCTTTGCGTTAACCCGGATGAGGAATACGCAAAGGTAAAGGCTGCTGATGGATATACTTACTATATGGCATCGGCACTTCTGGATAATGTACTGGGTAAGCTTGGCGAGGATGACAAGCCGGCATATGAAATCCTTGAGACCTACAAGGGTACCGAGCTTGAGCACAAGGAGTACGAGCCTCTTTTCACCTGCGCTGGAGATGTGGCTAAAAAGCAGAATAAGAAAGCTCATTTTGTAACAGTTGATGGCTATGTAACAATGTCAGACGGTACTGGTATCGTTCATATTGCGCCAGCATTTGGTGAGGACGATTCACGTGTCGGAAGAAATTACGACCTTCCATTTATTCAGTTCGTAGATGGCAAGGGTAATATGACTGAGGAGACTCCTTATGCGGGTCTTTGGGTAAAGGATGCTGATCCTAAGGTGTTGGTTGATCTTGACAACGAGGGCAAGCTTTTCGATGCTCCAAAATTCGAGCATGAGTATCCGCACTGCTGGAGATGCTCTAAGCCGCTTATCTACTATGCTCGTGAGAGCTGGTACATCAAGATGAGCGCTGTTAAGGACGATCTTGTGGCTAACAATAAGACTGTAAACTGGATTCCGGAGTCTATCGGTACAGGACGTTTTGGTAACTGGCTTGAGAATATTCAGGACTGGGCAGTTTCTCGTAACCGCTATTGGGGTACACCACTTAACATCTGGGAATGCCCGGATTGCGGTGACAGAATTTCAATCGGAGGTCGTCAGGATTTATATGAGAAGAGTGGCAATGAGAAGGCTCTGACCGTAGAGCTCCATCGCCCATATATTGATGAAATCACCTGCAAGTGCGGTAAGTGTGGTGGCACAATGAAGCGTGTGCCGGAAGTTATCGATTGTTGGTTTGACTCAGGTGCTATGCCATTTGCACAGCATCATTATCCATTTGAAAATAAAGAACTGTTTGAGCAGCAGTTCCCAGCAGCATTCATCTCAGAGGCAGTTGACCAGACTAGAGGATGGTTCTACTCACTTATGGCAGAGTCAACCCTTCTTTTCAATAAGTCGCCTTATGAGAACGTCATCGTTTTAGGTCTTGTACTTGATGAGAACGGTGAGAAGATGTCTAAGTCAAAGGGAAATGCTGTAGATCCGTTCAGCGCTCTCGAGGAGTATGGCGCAGATGCTATCAGATGGTACTTCTACATCAATTCAGCACCGTGGCTTCCTAATAGATTCCATGGCAAGGCTGTACAGGAAGGCCAGCGCAAGTTCATGGGAACTTTGTGGAACACATATGCATTCTTCGTGCTTTATGCAAATATCGATGAGTTTGATGCAACCAAGTACTCACTTGATTACGATAAGCTCTCTGTAATGGATAAGTGGCTGCTTTCAAGACTTAACTCTACAATCAAGGCTGTAGATGATAATCTTGGAAACTATCGTATCCCGGAGGCAGCAAGAGCTCTCGATGATTTCGTTGATGAGATGTCTAACTGGTATGTACGCCGCAGCCGTGATCGCTACTGGGCAAAGGGAATGGAGCAGGACAAGATAAATGCTTACATGACTCTCTATACTGCATTGGTTGAGATTTCAAAGGCAGCAGCTCCTATGATTCCATTTATGGCCGAGGAGATTTATCAGAATCTGGTTATCTCGCTTGATCCAAATGCAACAGAGTCAATTCACCTTTGTGATTTCCCGGTTGCAAATGAAGCTTATATTGATACTGAGCTTGAGAAGTCAATGGATGAGCTGCTCAAGTGCGTAGTTATGGGCCGTGCAGCTCGTAATGCAGCAAATATCAAGAACCGTCAGCCGATTGGAAATATGTATGTAAAGGCGCCGTTTGCTTTGGATAAGTTCTTTACCGAAATCATTGAAGATGAGCTTAATGTTAAGAATGTAGAGTTCAGAGATGATGTGTCTTCGTATACTGATTACACCTTTAAGCCACAGCTTAAGACTGTAGGACCTAAGTATGGAAAATACCTCAAGGGTATCCAGGAAGCTCTTGCAGCACTTGACGGTAATAAAGCAATGGCAGAGCTCAAGGCAAATGGAGCAATCACTCTTCCTGAGGTTGCAGCAGAAATCAGCCTTGCCGAGGAAGACCTGTTAATTACCATGACTCAGGCTGAGGGATATCAGACTGAAGGTGATAATCAGGTAACTGTAGTACTAGATACAAAGCTTACTGAGGAGCTTATCAATGAGGGCTTCTTCAGAGAAATCGTTAGTAAAGTTCAGACTATGCGTAAGGAAGCTGGATTTGAGGTTATGGATCACATTGAGGTGGCATATTCTGGCACAGCTACAATTGACAGCATCTTCGAGAGCTTTGGCGAGGAGATTAAGTCAGAAGTCTTGGCTGACAGCCTGGTAAAGGGTGAGTCAGATGGCTATAAGAAACATTGGAACATCAACGGAGAAGAGGTAGATCTTTATGTCAAAAAGTAAAATCGTAAAAATCACTAACGAAAATGGACTTATAGTAGACAAAGAGGCATTCCAGAAGGAAGTAAAAGAGCAGGTGAAGAATCTTTACCGCAAGACCTTTGATGAGGCAAGCGAGCAGGAGATTTTCCAGGCTGTATCTAATATTGTAAAGGATGCAATCATCGATAACTGGCTGGCTACACAGAAGGCTATGGATGAGCAGGATCCTAAGATTGTTTACTACATGTCCATGGAGTTTTTGATGGGACGTGCACTTGGCAATAACATGCTTAATCTATGTGGATATAAGCAGATTGCTGAAGCACTTCAGGATATGGGTATGGATATTAATGCTATAGAGGATCAGGAGCCAGATCCAGCACTTGGAAATGGTGGTCTTGGACGTCTTGCAGCGTGCTTTTTGGATTCACTGTCAACTCTTGGCTATTCTGCATATGGATGCGGTATTCGCTATCGCTATGGTATGTTTAAGCAGAAGATTGATGATGGATATCAGATGGAGGTGCCGGACAACTGGCTTAAAAATGGCTACCCATTTGAGCTTAGAAGACCTGAGTATCAGTATGAGGTAAAATTCGGAGGCTATATCAGAACAGAGATGGCTGAGAATGGACGTACAAGGTTCATTCAGGAGGGATATAACTCAGTACTTGCCATTCCTTACGATATGCCAATCATGGGATATAACAATAACGTAGTAAATACCCTTATTATATGGGACGCACAGGCAAAGGAAGGATTCCAGCTTGATTCATTTGACAAGGGAGACTATAAGAAGGCTGTAGAGGATGAGAACTTGGCAAGAAACCTTGTTGAAGTACTCTATCCGAACGATAATCATATTTCCGGAAAAGAGCTGAGACTTAAGCAGCAGTACTTCTTTGTGTCTGCAAGTCTTCAGCGTGCAATCGAGAGATTCAAAAAGCACCATGATGATATTCATGATCTCCCGAAGAAGGTTGTATTCCAGATGAACGACACCCATCCGACTCTTGCAGTTGCAGAGCTTATGAGACTTCTTCTTGATGAGGAAGGCCTTGAGTGGGATGATGCATGGAATATTGTAACTCACAGTGTGGCATACACTAACCACACTATTATGGCTGAGGCACTTGAGAAGTGGCCTATTGAGATTTTCTCAAGACTTCTTCCTCGTATCTATCAGATTGTAGAAGAAATCAATAGACGTTTCTGCATCGAGGTAGAGCAGAAGTACCCAGGCGACTATGGTAAGGTAGCTCGCATGGCTATAGTATATGATGGCCAGGTTAAGATGGCACATTTGGCTATTGTTGCCGGCTATTCAGTAAACGGTGTTGCAAGACTTCACACTGAGATTCTTAAAAACAAGGTACTGGCTGATTTCTATCAGATGTATCCGGAGAAGTTCAACAATAAGACAAATGGTATCACTCAGAGACGATTCCTTCTCCACGGCAATCAGCTGCTTGCAGATTGGGTTACCAATAAGATAGGTGACGAGTGGATTACTGACTTGTCTCAGCTTAATAAGCTCGCAATCTATGCTGACGATAAGAAGGCACAGCAGGAGTTCATGCATATCAAGTATCAGAACAAGCTGCGTTTAGCTCAGTATATCAAGGAGCACAACGGAATCGATGTTAACCCAAGGTCGATATTTGATGTACAGGTTAAGAGACTTCATGAGTATAAAAGACAGCTTCTTAATATTCTTCATATCATGTATCTCTATAATGAGATTAAGGAACATCCGGATATGGAATTCGTACCACGTACATTCATATTTGGAGCAAAGGCGGCAGCAGGATATGCTACTGCAAAGGCAACAATTAAGCTTATCAATAATGTAGCTGAAGTCATCAATAACGACAGCACAATTGAGGGCAAGATAAAGGTTGTATTTATCGAGGATTACAGAGTATCTAATGCTGAGTGGATTTTCGCTGCAGCTGATGTATCAGAGCAGATTTCTACCGCATCTAAGGAAGCATCGGGTACTGGAAACATGAAGTTTATGCTTAACGGCGCAGTAACCATCGGTACTATGGATGGTGCAAATGTGGAAATCGTTGAGGAAGTCGGAAATGAGAATGCGTTCATCTTTGGTATGAGCTCAGATGAGGTAATCGCGCACGAGCAGAATCGTGACTACAATCCGATGGAGATTTTCAACAGAGATCAGGATATCAGAAAAGTACTTACTCAGCTTATCAATGGATTCTATAGTGATAATGATCCTGAGCTGTTCAGAAACCTCTACAACTCGCTTCTCAACACTCAGAGTAGCCAGTATGCAGACACTTACTTTGTACTTGCTGATTTCCGCTCATATGCAGAGACTCAGCAGCGTGTAATGAAGGCATATCAGGATGAGGAAGGCTGGGCTAGAAGCGCTATCCTTAACACAGCAAAGAGTGGTAAGTTCTCATCTGATCGTACAATTCAGGAGTACGTAGACGATATCTGGCACTTGGATAGGATAAGCGTTACTCTTCCAGAAGAGGACTAATGAAAAGCAAAGTAGGAAATTTCTTTTTCGCATTTGTTCCTTTTGCACTGATTTTCACAATACTTGGAATGAGTCAGTTCCCGGGGACAGGATTGTATATGATTTTCAAGTTCCTCACCGAAGGCGGTGAGGGACTTGGTTCTTTTTTGCGTAATATTTTGTTTGTGGGGCTGGAAGGTGAAGCGTACCTAGACTACGCCTACTTTATACAGCTTCTGTACGCTGTTACTTCGATAATCGTATTCTCGATTTGGAATAGGCAGTTCCATAAGGACAAAATAGATGGCAATCCATTTATTCACATTAAGCGTAAGATTAATTGGCAGATGCTGGTTGGTATTCTATTGCTTGTGGTTGGCGCATACTATGTCGTAGATATTATCATGGCAGTGGAGGGAACGATTTTCCCCAAAGCTTTTGAGGCCTACGTAGAGCTGACTGATGATATGAGCTTAACAGATGGATTTGATTTGAAGGTTGTATTATATGCTATAGTATTTGGCCCTGTTTGCGAGGAGCTTTGCTTTAGAGGGGCTATATATAGGCATTTTAGGAAAGCAGTACCCGTGTGGGCTGCAATCGTTCTTCAGGCAGTTTTGTTTGGCGTTTTTCACATGAATTTTATTCAAGGCACATATGCTTTTGCAATTGGTACTCTGATGGGGTACATCTATGAGCGCGGAGGCTCGATTATCAATAATATTCTGTTCCATGTATTGTTTAACGTTGTAGGAACGACAGCGCTTTTGAGCTCATTTCTAGGTGATACTGTAGCTTGGATGCTATTTGTAATATGTATTGGAGCAACATTCGTAGCAGGTGGCTTGATAATATATAAATTAGGGGTAAAAAAGAGAGATAATGTCATTTGTTCATCTTCATGTCCATACTGAATACAGTCTTTTAGATGGATCTAACAAAATAAAGGAATACGTGTCCCGAGTTAAAGAGCTCGGTATGAATAGTGCGGCCATTACAGACCATGGGGTTATGTATGGCTGCATTGATTTTTATAAGGAATGTAAGAAAAATGATATTAAGCCCATATTGGGATGTGAGGTGTACGTGGCGCCAGGCTCTCGGTTCGATAGAGAGACCGTTAAGGGCGACGATAGATATTATCATTTGATTCTCTTGGCTGAAAATAATCAGGGATATCAGAACCTAATGAAGATAGTATCAACAGGTTTTGTAGATGGATATTATTATAAACCACGAGTTGATAAGGAAACGTTAAGGAAATATAATGAAGGTTTAATTTGCTTGTCGGCGTGTCTCGCGGGAGAGGTGCAAAGATACTTACAGCGAGGTATGTATGAGGAGGCTAAAAAGATAGCCTTAGAGCATATCGAGATTTTTGGGAAAGACAACTATTTTTTGGAGCTGCAAGATCATGGCATTCCTATGCAGAAGACCGTGGATGAACAGCTATATAGAATGTCGGGTGAGCTGGGCGTAAAGCTTGTGGCTACAAACGATGTTCACTATACCTATGCGGATGATGCAGAGCCACATGACTTGCTTTTGTGTCTGCAGACCGGTAAAACAGTGAACGATACTGACCGAATGAGGTATGAAGGCGGCCAGTACTACGTTAAGTCTGAGGAGGAAATGGCAGCGCTGTTTCCATACGCACCAGAAGCGATCTCCAACACGCAGGATATAGCAGACAGATGTAATGTTGAAATTGAGTTCGGCGTGACCAAGCTGCCACAGTTCGAGGTGCCAGAGGGATACAACGCTTGGACATACCTGAACAAGCTGTGTTATGAGGGACTGAGAGAGAGATATCCGGTGCCTGTACATGTCAGAGATAACACACCTGCCGAAGACTACACAGAACTTGAAGAAAAATTAAACTTCGAGTTAACAACTATTAAAAACATGGGTTATGTGGAGTATTTCCTGATTGTGTGGGACTTCATTCATTTTGCCCGGGAAAATGGAATTATGGTTGGACCTGGCCGAGGCTCGGCAGCAGGTGCCTTGGTATCATACTGCACAGGAATAACCAATATTGATCCGATTAAGTATCAGCTGCTTTTCGAGAGATTTTTAAATCCCGAGAGAGTATCGATGCCCGATATCGATATTGACTTCGCCTATGAGAGAAGAGGCGAGGTAATTGATTATGTAATTAAGAAGTATGGCGCAGACTGCGTTACGCAGATTGTAACCTTTGGTACGCTGCAGGCGAGAGGCGTAATTCGAGATGTGGGTCGCGTCCTCGATCTGCCGTTAAATTATGTAGATACAATTGCAAAGCTTATTCCGAATGATTTGGGTATCACTCTGGATAAGGCTCTTGAAATGAATCCGGAGCTTCGCGCCATGTATGACACTGACGAGAAGGTTACCTATCTATTGGATATGGCCAGAAGGCTTGAAGGGCTGCCACGCCACAGCTCAATGCATGCCGCCGGTGTAGTTATCTCAAGGACCTCGATGGATGAATACGTACCTCTATCTAGAGGTGGTGACGGAACAATTACCACCCAGTATCCTGCAGTCACAATAGAGGAGCTGGGCCTCTTGAAAATGGACTTTTTGGGGCTTAGAACCCTTACTGTCATACAAGATGCTGTCGAAATGGCTATGAAAAATCATAATGTTCAGATTGACATCGACAATCTGGACTATAGTGATCAAAATGTACTCGAACTCATCGGAAGCGGACATACAGAAGGTATATTCCAGCTCGAAAGTGCCGGAATGAAGAATTTCATGAAGGAGTTAAAGCCGAGGTCGTTAGAGGACGTCATTGCAGGAATCTCTCTGTATCGCCCGGGACCAATGGAATTTATTCCGTCATATATTAAGGGCAAAAACAACCCGTCGGCAGTAACATATGATTGCCCGCAGCTTGTGCCTATACTCGAGCCAACTTATGGATGTATCGTATACCAAGAGCAGGTTATGCAGATAGTGCGAGATTTGGGCGGATTCTCACTCGGACGAAGTGATTTAGTGCGAAGAGCAATGTCAAAAAAGAAGGATTACGTTATGAAGGAGGAGAGAAAGAACTTCGTGTACGGTAATCCTGATGAAAACATTGTGGGCTGCGTTGGTAATGGCATTTCAGAGCAGGTGGGAAATAAGATATATGACGAGATGCTCGACTTTGCTAAATATGCATTTAATAAATCGCATGCAGCTAGCTACGCAGTGGTAGCATTCCAGACGGCGTTTCTGAAGAAGTATTATCCGGCGGAATTCATGGCAGCGCTGATGACATCAGTACTTGATAAGACAGAAAAGGTCAGTGAATATATAGGACACTGTAAAGTGCTGGGCATCAACTTGTTGCCACCCAATATTAACAAGGCTGTGGGTGAGTTCAGCGTAGAGCTGGATGAAAATGGGCACGGTGATATTAGATTCGGGCTTAATGCCATCAAGAATGTAGGTAAGAACGTAGTAGATGGCATAATACGTGAGCGCACTCAAAATGGCGACTTCTTTAACCTTGAGGACTTTATCACTCGCATGAGTGGCGGCGATATTAATAAGAGGGCTGTTGAAAATTTCATTAAGGCAGGATGCTTTGACAGCTTTGGAGCCAACCGAAAGCAGATGCTGTGCGTTTACGAGCAATTGATGGACTCACAGAACAAGTCTCGAAAAAACAATGTGGAGGGTCAGCTGAACTTCTTCGACATGCTTGGGGCTGAGGATCGCAAATCTTTTGAGATAACGATGCCAAATGTCGAGGAATACGACAAGGAAATTAAATTAGGATTTGAAAAAGAAGTTCTGGGCATTTACATGTCGGGACATCCACTGGAAGATTATGCTGGCATGATGGACAAGAACATCACGGCCAGGTCCATAGACTTTATGATTCAGGAGGGCGAGACCGAAATCGCACTGCAGGATAAGTCAAGGGTAATTGTCGGTGGCATGATTACGGGTATAAATATTAAGTATACCAAGAACAATAAGGTTATGTGCTTTCTGAATGTCGAGGATACTGTTGGAGAGATTGAGGTCATCGTATTTCCGAGAGAGTATGAGCGACTGAAGTCTAAAATTGAGCAAGACAGGAAGGTGTTTATTGTAGGTACAGTCGATGCTCAGGAAGAAAAAAACGGTAAGATAATATCTTCTGATATAATTCCTTTTGACGAGATGCCTAGAGAAGTATGGCTTCAATTTGAGGATAAAGAAAGCTATATGGCGAAAATGCAGACCTTAGATGTTGTATTTTCTGAGATACGTGGCGAGAGCCCCGTTGTAATCTACATAGCCAAGGATAAAGCTATGAAACGGCTATTACGCTTGCAGTGGGTGGATTCCAGATCGGAAAATATAGAGCGATTACGAGCTATTTTAGGAGCAGATAACGTTCGTATTAAGGAAAAAAATATTGATATAAGTAGCTATCGGGGGTAGAATTAACACAAATTGTTTTCCTGCAGAAGCTGAAGGAGAGAAGATGAGTAAAGAGATAAAAACAATTGGAGTACTGACTAGTGGAGGGGATGCCCCTGGTATGAATGCTGCCATTCGTGCAGTAGTTAGAGAGGGCATCTATAACGGCAAGCGTATGGTAGGTATCAGAAGAGGATACACAGGACTACTCAATGAAGAAATTCAGGAGATGGGAGTGACCAGCGTCTCAGATATTATTCAGAAGGGTGGTACTATTCTTCAGACTTCACGATGCCTTGAGTTTGTTACGCCAGAGGGCCAGCAGAAAGGTGCGGATGTATGTAGAAAGCATGGCATCGATGGCATTATTGTAATTGGTGGAGACGGTTCCTTCAAAGGAGCGCAGGCATTGGCTGCTCATGGAATAGCAACAATTGGTATCCCGGGAACTATCGATTTGGATATTGCCTGCACTGAGTACACCATAGGATTCGATACCGCTGTAAATACTGCAATGGAGGCGATTGATAAGGTCCGCGATACATCTACCTCGCATGAGCGAGTATCTATCGTTGAGGTAATGGGACGTGGAGCAGGATACTTGGCACTGTGGTGCGGTATTGCCAACGGAGCAGAGGACGTTCTGCTTCCAGAAATGTATGGCTACGATGAGCAGACACTTGTTAATAATATTATTGATAATAGAAGAAAAGGTAAGACACATCACATTATCGTAAATGCAGAGGGTATCGGTCACTCAGCTTCTATGGCAAAGCGTATTGAAGCAGCTACTGGTATTGAGACAAGAGCTACCATTTTGGGACACATGCAGCGCGGTGGATGTCCAACCTGTAAGGATCGTGTATATGCTTCAACTATGGGAGCTATGGCTGCAGACCTGCTCTGTGAAGGAAAGAGCAACAGAGTTGTTGGCTATCAGCATGGTGAGTTCCTCGACTTTGATATTGACGAGGCACTTGCGATGCATAAGGGACTTGATCCGTATCAGGTAGCCATCTGTCAGCGACTGTAAGGATTTTTCTTCGAAGAACTATAAATGCGAAGGACTCCGACTGGAGTCCTTTTGTTAAGTGAGGGTTTAATTAGTGCGAATATGGTTTCGGGCGATAAAGGATAATCGTCCCTTGCACAATCATATATGGGAAGACTGGGGCGATGATACTCGAACTCATAAGGTGTTCGATGCGATAGAGAAAATATGTCATGACTGGGATTTGTCAGTACCTATATGGTTAGACGCAAATGTTGCAGAATTTAAAAAGAGGGCTGCTACTCGATTTAACCAGGATAATTTTATGGATGAAATAAATTTTGATTACCTAGATATGAGGGTCCTTGAAGAGGACTAGAGTTTAGAAAGGCCATAATGACCAGACAGGAATTTGCAGAATATTGCAAGCAAAAAATTAGATATGTGGATGGAGCCACAGGGACCAACCTACAGAAGGTAGGACTCCCGGTGGGCGTATGCCCTGAGGCGTGGATACTTGAAAATCCGGATTCTATATTGAACCTTCAGGCAGCCTACGCTAAGGCAGGCACTAATATTGTCTATGCGCCTACATTTACAGCCAACAGAATCAAGCTTGAGGAGTATGGCCTTCAGGATAATCTTGAAAGCATGAATGCCAAGCTTGTAGAACTATCCAAAAAAGCAGTGGGCGCAAGCGCACTTGTAGCAGGCGATATTACCATGACTGGAAAGCAGCTTTTCCCATTAGGTGATTTGCCATTCGAAGAGCTTGTTGACGTATATAAGGAGCAGATAAAAGTAATAGCTGACGCAGGCGCGGATCTTTTAGTTGTTGAGACGATGATGAGCTTGCAGGAATGCAGGGCAGCCGTGATTGCGGCACATGAGATCTGCGATCTGCCGGTGATGGTTACTCTGACTTTTAATGACGACGGCCGTACGCTCTATGGAACCGACCCGCAGACGGCTGCCATTGTGCTTGATGCGATGGGAGTTGACGCAATTGGTGTCAATTGTTCATCTGGTCCTATGCAGATGGTACCTATTGTGGAAAAGATGGCCTGTCGTACGAGCCTGCCTATCATTGCAAAACCAAATGCTGGAATGCCAGAGCTCGTGGATGGTAAGACAGTATATGCGATGACTCCGGAGGAGTTCGCAACCGCAGGAACTAAGCTGGTAGCTGCGGGAGCTACTATTTTGGGTGGATGCTGCGGCACTACACCAGAGCATATAAAGGCACTGGTTGAGGCAACGAATGATATGCCTTTTGCAAATAGAGAGGTAAAATCAAAACGTGTTTTAACTTCGGAGAGGAAGTTTGTAGATATTATCCTGGGTGGCACATTTAATGTGGTAGGCGAGAGGATTAATCCTACAGGTAAAAAGAAACTGCAGGAGGAGCTTCGCGCAGGAAGGCTGGATATGGTGAGGGACTTCGCCAGATCACAGGAGGAGAATGGAGCTGCAATTCTTGATGTAAATATGGGTACCAATGGCATTGATGAGAAGCAGATGATGCTTGATGCTGTTGCTGAGGTGTCATCAATAGTTGACTGTCCATTATGCATAGATTCCAGTCATGTGGATGTAATTGAGGCAGCGCTTCGCAATTATCCTGGTCGCGCGATTATCAACTCCATATCAAACGAGGCGGGCAGATGCGATGCACTTATGCCGCTGGCTAAAAAGTATGGTGCAATGTTTGTCCTGTTACCGCTGGATGACGAGGGTATTCCAGAGACTATAGAGAAAAAACATCAGATAATAGACGACATTATAGCTAAGGCCAAGGAGTATGGTCTTACTATGGAGGATATTGTAGTTGACGGACTTGTGGCTACAGTAGGCGCGAACCCTATGGCAGCCAGAGAGTGCTATGCTACAATAGAGCATTGCAGCAAAGACCTGAATCTGCCGACCATCTGCGGCTTGTCTAACATCTCATTTGGTATGCCTAATAGGCAGTTTGTAAATACAGCCTTTTTAGTTACTGCTATTAGCAAAGGTCTTTCGATGGCTATAGCTAATCCCAGCCAGGATTTGCTTATGAATTTGGCGTTTGCAACAGATTTGCTGGAGGCGAAGGAAGATGGGGCTTCGAGATATCTTGAACGCATGGAAAAGGTAGGAGATGTAAAGCTCACTACTTCTTCCAATACCGCAGGTCAAGAGGCGGTCGCTTCCAATGATGATCCGATAAAATCTGACCCGGTATACCAGTGTGTGCTGAAGGGGAACAAGTCTGCCATTGTCGATGAATTAAAAAAGAAGGTGGCAGATGGCATGGCCCCTGGAGATATCATCAATACCTATCTGGTTCCTGCCATAGGTGAGGTGGGCAATCTATATGATCAGAAAAAGTATTTCCTGCCACAGCTTATTGGCGGCGCAAATGCAATGCAGGAGGGAATGACATACCTCGAGCCTATGCTGGCCTCCGGTGAGGCAGAAAAGGGTGAGACAATAGTTTTTGCCACTGTTGAAGGTGATATACATGATATTGGTAAGAACCTTGTAGTGCTCATGCTTAAAAACTATGGCTATGATGTGCATGATCTGGGTAAGGATGTGCCAGCAGATGTGATTGTAGCCAAGGCAAAGGAGCTTGATGCCAAGGTGATTGGACTTTCAGCTCTAATGACCACAACTATGATGAGAATGAAAGAGGTCGTAGACCTGGCAAGAAAGGAGAACTGCACTGCGAAGATTATCGTCGGTGGCGCTGCAATCACACCCAGCTTTGCTGATGAAATAGGTGCAGATGGCTACAGCACTGATGCAGCCGATTGTGTAAAACTAGTGCAGAAACTTTTGGGATAAAATGAGCAAATCAGGATATGGGAAGGCGTTTAAGAAGGCATTTCCCTTTACAATCCCGGTATTGACCGGATATTTATTTATAGGAATAGCCTTTGGCGTTCTAATTCAAAACATTGGCTACAATGCGTTTTTTGCTGGGCTTATGAGCCTTACAATCTATGCAGGCAGTGGTCAGTATCTTCTTGTCGACCTTTTGGCCAACGGTACGTTCTGGGCCACGGCTCTCATGATGGAGCTTTTGCTGCATGTACGTCAGATTTTCTACGGGCTATCAATGTTTGATAAGTTCTCAGGTATGGGCATCAAGAAGATTTATATGATGTTTGCATTGACGGACGAGACCTATTCACTTTTGTATGCGACACCAGTGCCTGAAGATGTGGATGAGAAGAAATTCTACTTCGCTATCTCTGTATTGGATCAGAGCTACTGGATTATGGGGTCAATCATTGGAGCACTTGCGGGATCATTAATACCGGAAAATCTCACCAGAGGAATAGATTTTGCTATGACAGCCCTGTTCATTGTCATATTGGTGGAGCAGTGGTCTGTAAAGGAGAGAAGACCTGCGGCAGCAACAGGGATGATAATTGCGATTATCAGCCTTGTGATATTTGGACCTAAGAATTTCATACCACCAGCAATGGCAGTTATAATAGGCCTGCTCCTGCTGTACAGAAAATTGAGCTGGTTTGGATACGGAGCTAAGGAAGGAGGGACTGACGATGCCGAGTAATATCACTTTGGGTCACACCCTTCTTATAATGGCGATATGCGTGTTTAGCGTTTTTATCACAAGAGCGTTGCCATTTATTATATTTTCCAAGGGGAAGGTTCCTAAGATCGTTAAATATATCGGTGATGTGTTACCACCGGCAGTCATTGCACTTCTTGTGGTTTATTGCTATAAGGCGGTGGATGTCACTGCTAAGCCTTTTGGCGCGCCGGAGTTTATTGCCGGGATAGTGACTGCGGGATTACACATGTGGAAGAGAAATAATTTCCTGAGCATAGGAGTCGGCACCATTCTCTATATGGTGCTTATACAAGTTGTGTTCTAGAGAGGAGAAAGAAGATGAAGAAACCTTTTGTAACAAAGCAGCAGGTGGAGGAGATTGTAAAGACATATCCTACACCGTTTCATCTCTATGATGAGGCTGGACTTCGCGCTAATCTTAAGGCAGTGAAGGATGCTTTTTCATGGAATCCTGGATATCGTGAGTATTTTGCGGTAAAGGCTTGTCCGAACCCATACCTCATTAACATTATGCGGGAGTATGGCTGCGGTACTGACTGTGCATCAAAGACAGAGCTTATGCTCTCGGATGCACTCGGAGTAAAGGGAGAGGAGATTATGTTCTCTTCAAATGATACTCCGGCAGAGGAGTTTGTTCTGGCAGATAAGCTGGGAGCAACCATCAATCTCGATGATTTTACTCATATAGATTTCCTTGAGAAGTCTATTGGACATATTCCGGAGCGCATTAGCTGCCGCTATAATCCGGGTGGAGTATATGAGATATCCAATGGAATAATGGACAACCCTGGCGAGGCTAAATACGGCTTTACCCATGAGCAGATAATTGAGGGATTCAAGATTCTTAAGGGAAAAGGTGCAAAGCATTTTGGTGTTCATGCATTTCTTGTGTCAAATACTGTAACTAACGATTACTATCCTACTCTTGCACGCACTCTTTTTGAGCTTATAGTGGAGCTTAAGGAGAAAATCGGATGCAGCATTGAGTTTTTGAACCTTTCAGGCGGTGTAGGCATCCCGTACAGACCTGAGCAGACTGCTAATGATATTAAAATCATTGGTGAGGGAGTAAGAAAAGCATACGAGGAGATTCTCGTCCCGGCTGGAATGGGTAATGTGGCTATATATACCGAGATGGGCCGTTTTATGACAGGTCCCTATGGATGTCTCGTTACAAAGGCAATTCATGAAAAGCACACATATCGTGAGTATATTGGTGTAGATGCATGTGCAGTTGACCTTATGCGTCCGGCTATCTATGATGCTTACCATCACATCACTGTTCTAGGCAAAGAAGATGAGCCGTGTGATCAGGTGTATGATGTGACAGGTTCACTCTGCGAGAACTGTGATAAGTTTGCGAAAAATAGAAGCCTCCCGAAGATAGAGATGGGTGACTATCTTGTAATCCATGACACAGGTGCTCATGGATATTCGATGGGATATAATTACAATGGCAAGCTTAAGCATGCCGAGCTACTTTTGAAGGAGGACGGCTCTGTCGAGATGATTAGAAGAGCGGAGACTCCGGAAGACTACTTTGCCACACTCAGAGATTTTCCGATTATGGCAAACATGAATTGGAATCCTTTGGCATAGTTCGCAAATTCGGATACAATCAAATAGGAAAAAAGTACCAGAAAGTCCTCTTGAGATATTGTCTTGAGAGGGCTTTTTTTGTATAATGTGATAGATTGTGCGTAGACTATGGCTACGCGAGGAAAATAAGAAAAAATATAGAAAAAAGGGGTCAGAAATGGGATTATTATCCGGTTTTGAGAAGTATGGAATAACACCGCAGGACGAGAAAACGCTGTATTCAAAAGCGGCTCCTGCTCAAGAGAAAAAGGAAGCTAAGCCAAGCGCACAAGAGGTTGCGACAGATGCTTCGGTTGAGACTAAATCAGAGCGTGAAATAGAAGCAGGTTTTTTGTTTGACAAAGTGGTGAGATGCCCTGTGTGTGATAAGCCTTTTAAGACTAAGCTTATCAAGAGCAACAGACTTAGAAGAATGGAGCCTGATGCGGACTTAAGGCCTAACTATGATGGTATCGATTCAATAAAGTATGATATATGCTCATGTCCAAATTGCGGATATACCGCGATGAACCGATATTTTGAACATTTGTCAAGCCTTCAGATTAAGCTCATAAAGGAGAGCATCTGCTCTAATTTTGAGCCAACAATATCTACACCACCAGATATTTACACTTATCCGGAGGCGATAGACAGGTACAAGGCATCGTTGGCCAACACCATTGTGAAGCATGGCAAGACAAGTGAAATAGCGTACACCTGCCTCAAGATTGCATGGCTTATGAGGACGTACATTCCTATGATGCCGGAGGCGACAGAGGTAGAGATTGCCCGCAAAAACGATATGATTGCAGATCAGAGAGAGGCGTATGAGCAGGCCTACGAGGGATTTGTTAAAGCGATAAGTAATGAGAGCTACCCAATAGCAGGCATGGATCAGCATACGCTTGACTTCATGTTGGCCAATATGGCAATGGAGCTTGGAAAAATTGATGTGGCAGCGAAGCTTATATCAGGAATACTGGTTTCTACCACTGCGCCATCCAAGATGAAGGATAAAGCGCTGGATATGAAACAGACTATACTTGCTGCTCTTAGAAAAAAATAATTACAGATCAGTGGGAAGTAGAAGAGCCCGCTGGTTATAGATAACAAGATGATAAGAAGATTTAGGAGGTACAACTATGTATTACAGCGTCAATGACGTGCTTGAGTTCGTTAAAGATAACGACGTCAAGTTCGTAAAGCTGGGCTTTTGCGACCTGTTTGGTGTGCAGAAGAACGTTTCAATCATGGTTGACGAGTTAGAGCATGCTTTTGAGCATGGCATTGCTTTTAACCCAACTGGAGTGCAGGGATTTGGCTACTATGTTGAGACAGACCTGTTGCTTAAGCCTGTGGCATCTACAATGCTGGTACTGCCATGGAGACCGCAGCAGGGCAGAGTAGTACAGCTCTACTGTGAGATTATGCATCTGGATGGGACGCCATATGAGCTTGATGGCAGGAGGCTCTTAAAGGATGCACTTAAGGCCTGCAATGAAAAGCAGCTCAAGGCTAAGATGGGCGTAAAGTGTGAGTTTTATCTGTTCAAGACAGATGAGAACGGTGATTCTACTGGAGAGCCTATTGACCAGGGTACATTTCTAGATATTTCTCCGATGGACAGAGGTGAGAATGTAAGGCGTGATATATGCTTAACTCTTGAGCAGATGGGAATCGGAATAGAGCGTTCCTTCCATGAGAGAGGTCCGGGACAAAATGAGATAGATTTGCGCGACCTCGATGCCATGGCTACCGCTGATAACTACATTACATTCAAGAATGTTGTCAGGTCTATAGCTGCGAGAAGCGGGGTATACGCGTCCTTCTTACCTAAGCCAATTCCGGGCAAAAGTGGAAATGGCCTTCACATTAATTTTTCCCTCTATGCAAAGGGAGAGAATCTGTTTGCAAGTGATAAGGAGACTATGGATCACTTCCTCGCAGGAATTCTTAACCGTATGCAGGAGATTACGATGGTGCTGAACGCTCAACCGCTAAGCTATGAGCGGTTTGGAGAGTCAGAGGCTCCTAAATACGTGACATGGTCTACGGAAAATAGACATCAGCTCCTAAAGGTGCCTCAGGCAGATGAAAAAAATGGCAGAGTGGTGCTGCGCTCGCCAGATGCTTTTATCAATCCGTATATTGGATTTGCAGCACTAATCCGGGCTGGACTGGCAGGAATCGACAACAAGGAAGAGCTTCCACCGGCTGTAGATGAGAATATCAATCTCATGGATCCGGATGACAGAAAAGCATTGGATACACTTCCAGAGAGTCTGCAGGAGGCTATAAGCTATGCTAGGGCTGGCAAGTTCCTCGCAGAGACTTTTGGAGAAGAGTTTGTAGAACATTTCATAACTGCAATTGAATCAGGAGTATATCAGGCATAACTATGGATAGAGCACTTGTTATTTGCGATTCGCAAAAGGGTGCAGAATTTTTCCAGAGCTTTCTTACGCAAAATGGTCTGTGTGATGAAGTGACAGTGGTGACTGATGCAGATTCAGGCAGGCGTAAGATAGCGCAGATGGATTATGACCTGTGCCTAATAAATGCCCCTTTAAAGTCGGAAAATGGCGACGATTTGGCGATTGAGATAGGCGACAAAAATATAACTCAGGTAATACTGTTTGTGCCAGGTGAGTATGCAGATGATATATCGGCCAAAGTAGAGAATTTTGGAGTTATTACAGTACCTAAGCCCATAGTCAAAAGTAACTTATTTAGTGCGGTAAAGCTGGCGGCTGTGACGCAGCACAGGGTGAACATGGCAAGAGCCCAGGCTGATAAGCTGCAGCACAAGCTGGATGAGTTACGAATTGTGTCAAGAGCCAAGTGTGTGCTAGTGGCGGCGCTCGGCGTCGATGAAGAGGGAGCACACAAATATATTGAGAAAATGGCGATGGATCAGCGCATGAGCCGCATTGAAATCGCTGAGGATATTTTGCGAACATACGAGGTATAGAAACGTGGCAAAAGTAAGAAGTACAATAGCAATTTTATGCGCATGCTTGCTTGCGACCGGCATTTTATCAGGATGCGGTGCGGGGGCAAAGCAGAGTCTGCCAGCTCTTTCAAAAGAGATGGTGACTGATGCGGAGATCTTCGTTGATCCCATTGCGGGGCTTTCAGAGGACTTCATGCGTGGAGTTGACGTGTCTTCTTATTTGACAGAAAAAAATAGTGGAGTCAAATTCTATGATTTTGCAGGAAATGAGCTGGGGGATGCAGAGTTTTTTGGCTTTCTGGCTGATTGTGGAATTAACTGGATAAGACTTCGTGTATGGGTGGACCCATACGATGAAAATGGTAATGGCTATGGCGGAGGCAACAATGACATCGCTGCAGCTGTGAAGATGGGAAAATGGGCTACTGATGCGGGCCTTAAGGTTCTGATTGATTTTCACTACTCAGATTTTTGGGCTGACCCTAATAAGCAGATGGCACCAAAGGCCTGGGCCAGTATGAACAATTTTGACAAAGCCAAGGAGATTGAGAAATGGACTACCTCGGCTATGAAGGAATTGAAGAATGGCGGCGTAAACGTAGGAATGGTGCAAATTGGAAATGAGACCACCAACGGATTTTGTGGAGAAAAGAGCTGGGAAATTATCTGCAGCTTATTTAACTCAGCTGCAAAGTCAATAAGAAAGGCTGATAAAAAGTGTCTTATCGCAGTGCACTTTACTAATCCGGAGCATCCGGAAGAACTCATAAAGAGAGCAGAATATTTGAAAAAATATAATGTGGATTATGATGTATTCGCCTGCTCATATTACGCATTCTGGCACGGCACCCCAGAGAACCTGACAGAAGTGCTGAGCAAGGTGGCTAACGATTACAGCAAGAAGGTACTGGTCGCAGAGACAAGCTGGCCATACACGTTAGATGAAGGTGATGGAAGCGGTAATACTGTAGCGAAGGGCTCTAATGATGTTGGAATGCCATATGCATTTTCAGTGCAGGGGCAGGCTACTGAGGTGGCTACAGTAATCGATGCAGTAAATAATATTGGCGACGCAGGACTGGGAGTATTCTACTGGGAGCCCGCATGGATTCCGGTTGGAGTGGTGGACATGGATTCATCAGATGCCACAGCAGTATACGAATCTAACAGAAAAGCCTGGGAAAGCATGGGATCCGGCTGGGCATCAAGCTACGCTGCAGGCTATGATCCAAAGGATGCTGGACAGTATTATGGCGGGTCTGCGGTTGATAACCAGGCGATGTTTGATTTCTATGGGCACCCGCTGGATTCAATTAATGTATGGAAATATGTGTACAGCGGAGCATCCTCACCTGATATTGTGATTGACAAGGTAGAAGATACAGGCTTTTCAGCTGATATTGTAGATGACTTTAAAGGCATGTTCCCAGCCGAGGTGAAAGTTACCTACAATAATAGAGAAGAGGAGATGCTGCCTGTTGTCTGGGATACCACAGAGGTACTTAGCACCAGATCATACGGGGTGTATGTTGTGAGTGGCGTCGTGGAAAAGGACGGTCAGGAGCACGAGGCGAGATGTGAGGTAACGCTCGCACCCACGAATTTCTTAAATAATGGTGACATGGAGTCTGGACATGCTGGTTGGGTTATCGCGGGTAATGGAGTTGACGACAAGACTGGAGATGATCCACATAGCGGAGAGGGGTCAATGCACTTTTGGTCGGAAGATACCATAGATTTTACCGTGAGTCAGAATGTAAATGTGGACAAGGACTGTAGTCTTGGAGCGTATATGTATGTCCAAGGTGGTGACATGGGAGACGGTAAGGTTATAACACTTACTGTTACAAATGTAACCACAGGCGAGAGTCTATGTACTGATAGCGAGTTAACTGGCTGGCAACAGTGGAAGATGCTGACCATTGAAGGACTTGAGTGCAACAATGGGGACCAGATAGAGGTACAGATTGCAGGCAAGGGACCTAAGAAGGGCTGGGGCACTATAGATGATATTTTCCTGTATCCAATGATGGAGTAGTACAGGACAGGAGGTATATAAAGTGAAGGATTTTTTCAAGAGAGTTAAGGGAGAGGTGATAATATCGGCCATTTTGAGCATTGCGCTCGGCGTGCTTTTAATGATTTTCACCGATGAGTTTCAGAAAGTATTTTGTATTGCGACTGCCGCAGCCTTAGTGGTGGCAGGTGCGTTTTACATCATATCTTTTTTTATGAACACGCCACTTAGGCAACTGAAGCTAGGAGTAGGTACGGTGTTGGCTATCGTTGGAGTGTGGTTTTTGATTAGCCCTGATACTCTTTGGAAAATAGTATCTGTTGTAGTAGGAGCGGTGCTTCTGATTCATGGAATTCAGGATATTAAGCTGGCTACGGATGCAAAAAGGTACAGTGCGACAAATTGGTGGCTTAGCCTGGTTTTTGGCGCGCTTAATATAATTCTTGCAGCAGTATGTATTGCGCATATGTTTAGCCCTATCAAGTTCATAATTTACCTGATGGGAATAGCATTAATATATGACGGACTTACAGATATATTCATAGTAATCAAGGTAAACGCAGCGGCAAGGAATGTCAGAGCGCAGACCAGAGTACTTGATATGGACGCTAAGATTGAGGATATTGACTAATATGAGAACTAGAAGAATTACAGCTCTGGCTGTTGCTATAGTGGCAGGAATAATGGTGGCTACCCCTATGTCAGCTATGGCTGCTGGAATAACGACAGATACGACTGCCACAGCAATTACAAACGACGGTGCGGCTGATGAGCTAGGAGAAGCACTGGCAGATGGGACAAGCCAGGACATGGTAGCAATAGACGAAGGATACAATGGTGTCTGGACTCTTCCGGATAGCGCTGATTTGATGTGGGCTGGTACCCAGTATGTCTTGGTGGATAAGCTCACACACTCTTTTGCACCAAGTGGGGCTCAGGTTGTGAGCGTATGGTATATGGGCAAGGAATATCCTGCGTATTATTGGGAGCCGGCTAATCAGCTTATTTTGCACATGTACAATCCGATGTCTCCGGTTACACCGTATTCGGACCTTTCAGATCAGGAGAAGGAGTACTGGCAGGGGGCATATATTGAGAAAAATGCTGCCATCGAGTTTGAGACTGTTGAAGATTATCAGGCATACACAGCCTGCGAGCAGTATTTGTTCGTTTTTGATTTTGACAGAAATACTATTGAGCCTCATGTGGAGTTCCCTACAGGTACAGGATATGTGGTAATGGTGGACTACACTCCCGAGCAGGACTATTACCTCGCAGCTTTGTCAAAGGGCTTCATGAGGTTTGGAATATTTGAATTTGAGGTATACCAGTATCTTACGGTAGACGATGAGAGCTACTATTACATAGTATCTGGTATGAATCAGGACGGAGACGTATATCTGTACCAGTACGATTTCATGAAGGCTGAAGCAGGGCGTGTCGATCCGAATATGCTTATAGGCCTTAGATATCTAGATGAGCGTACGTTGGCACTTAGGGATGCTGAGGACAAAATAGCTGACTATAAGAATTCGGTTAGAAAATATGCCGCAATTGCGATAGTGGTAGTTGTAATCATAGCATTTGTTTTGGCTAACATTTTCTTCTTCAGAGGGAAAAAGAAGGCTCGCAAAACTGTTGTCGTGGAGGATTTGCCTGAACTTGATATAGATCTTGAGGATGAGGAAGACATAGAGAGCTCTCAAGATGAAGAGGATGTGCTTAAGCCTAAGAAAATGTCACTTTGGAAGAGACTGCAGGCAGACGATGATCTGGATGAAGACGAGTTGGATGAAGATTCAGACGAGGAAGAACCGGAAGAAGATGAATCTGAAGAAGATGAATCTGTAGAGGAAGAGCTTGAAGAGGATAGACTTGAGGCTAAGTCACAGATCCTTGACAATGATGAGCTATTCTATCCGGGAGATACGGCGTATATGAGGGCACAGTTCTCACAGGATTCGTCAGAGGATGAAGAATATGATGAGGACGACGAGTACGAGGAGTACGAGGAGAATCTTGAGGAGGAACTCGATGACGATGACATTGAGCTTCCGCCCATAGAGATCGAGCTACCGAAGGTTGAAGCTCCAAAGCCGAAGGCTGAGGAGGTAGAACTGCCGGAGATCGAGCTAGAGCAGGAGGCAAAGGAAATAGAGCTGCCGAAGATACAGCTGGAGCCAGAGGCAATAGAAATAGAACTGCCAGAGATAGAGTTGGAGCCTGAGGCGCTTGAGGAGCCTAAGCCTGCTAAGAAGGCTAAAAAGGCCAAGAAAAAGGTAGAAGATTTCGACGATGAT
Source organism: Lachnospiraceae bacterium (assembly GCA_045597645.1). Taxonomy (GTDB): domain Bacteria; phylum Bacillota; class Clostridia; order Lachnospirales; family Lachnospiraceae; genus JAKSSE01. Next base: position 27,652 of record JAZLKM010000057.1, read on the forward strand.
GACTTTGATGACATCTTAGATGAGCCGCTGTTCTCATTCGGCAAAAAGAAGAAAAAGAAGAAATCTAGTGACGATGATGGAATAATCAATCTTGACGACTTATAAGAGGCACAAATGGAGATTGGATACACAAAAAGCGCTGCGCAGGCGATAAGCGATGCAAAGCGTAAGGCAAAAAAATTAGAACACAAGTACATAGGAACAGAGCACCTTTTGCTGGCATTGTCTGCTCAGCCCGAGTCGGCGGCAGGACAGGTGCTGCACGATTTGGGTGTGACACCCGCATCACTTACAAAGATGATTAGTGAGACATTGCCATCACAGGCAGAAACTGTGACAGATACAGTGATGAGGGAGACGCCTAAGTTTCTTGCTGCACTTGATGAGGCAGCAAGTCTTGCTTCAAAACTTGGACAGGAGCAGGTGGGAACAGAGCACTTGCTTATGGCTCTTATGAAAATTGAGGACTGCGTAGCGCTTAGACTACTTCTGTCTGCAGGAATAGATGTGAAGAAGCTGTGCCTTCGTGTTGTATATATCATGAGCACTGACACAGATATGAGCAGGGATGAGGTATATGCAATAGTCGGTGGCAACCAGGCTACATCCCACCAGAGCTTTTTGGAGAGATTTTCAAAGGATATGACCAGAGCTCAGGCCGAAGGAAAAACCGATCCGGTAATAGGACGTGAGGCAGAGATCGGCAGAGCTATTCAAATTCTTAGCCGTAGGACTAAGAACAACCCATGCTTAATAGGAGAGCCTGGCGTAGGTAAGACTGCGATTGTAGAGGGACTGGCAGCCAGAATTAATCTGGGTCTTGTTCCTGACCACATGCAGGGCAAGAGACTGCTGAATCTTGACTTGTCAGGAATGGTTGCAGGAAGCAAATACAGAGGTGAGTTTGAGGAGCGAATCAAGCATGTCATCGAGGAAGTGGAGGACAGAGGAGATGTCATTCTCTTTATCGATGAAGTGCATACTCTAGTGGGTGCAGGTGGTGCAGAGGGTGCACTTGATGCGGCCAACATCTTAAAACCAGCGCTTGCGCGTGGCTCTATTCAGGTGATTGGTGCCACTACACTTGACGAGTACAGAAAGCATATAGAGAAGGATGCGGCTCTGGAGAGACGCTTTCAGCCGATAACTGTTGAGGAGCCTACCGAGGAGGAGACTCTCAATATTTTGCATGGCATAGTTCATGTTTTTGAGAATCATCACAATGTAAAAGCTACTGATGAGGCTCTGGAGACTTGTGTGTCACTGTCAAAGCGATACATAACTGATAGATTTCTTCCAGATAAAGCTATTGATGTTATGGATGAGGCTATGGCATCAATGCGCATCACAGACAGCAGACCTATAGAGCATATTGTGGAGCTGCAGCGCAAGGTGGACGAGGTAGCTGCCGCTACTGAGCAAGCGCTGATAGCAGGTAATTACGAGGAGGCGTCATATAAGCACGCTGAGCAGCTTGGATACCAAAAGGAGCTCGATAAGGCTCAGAAGAAATATGAGAAAAATAGACGAGGTAAGACTCTGATACTCACAGAGAATGAAGTGTCTTCAGTTGTATCGCGTTGGACAAAAATACCAGTGGCTAAGCTACAGGAAAAGGAAGCTACAAGACTTAAGAACCTGGAAGGAACGCTTCATAAGAGAGTTATTGGACAGGAAGAGGCAGTGCTCGCGGTGGCCAGAGCTGTAAAGCGCGGTCGTGTAGGACTTAAGGAGCCAAACAGACCGATAGGCTCATTCCTGTTCCTAGGACCTACGGGTGTGGGAAAAACTGAGATATCAAAAGCTCTGGCAGAGGCAGTGTTTGGCAGTGAGGATGCCATGATCAGAGTGGATATGTCTGAGTATATGGAAAAGCACTCGGTGTCAAAGATGATTGGCTCACCTCCGGGCTATGTCGGCTTTGATGAAGGTGGTCAGCTGTCTGAAAAGGTCCGTAGGAATCCATACTCTTTGATTCTGTTTGACGAGATCGAGAAGGCACATGGAGACGTTTTCAATATACTTCTTCAGGTGCTTGATGAGGGCCACTTAACAGATTCGCAGGGTAGAAAAGTGGACTTCAAGAATACTATAATCATCATGACCAGTAACGCTGGAGCGCAGGCTATAGTGGAGCCAAAGCACTTGGGATTTGGCTCAGGAGCAGATGAAAAGCGAGATTATGAGAAGATGAAGTCTGGTGTAATGGAGGAGGTAAAGCATCTTTTCAAGCCAGAGTTTCTGAATCGTATAGACGAGACCATAGTATTCAGGACGCTCAACAGAGACGACATGACCAAGATAGTAACACTCATGTCAAAATCTCTTGTTACCCGCTGCAAGGAGCAGATGGATATTACGCTTAACATCACGCCGGCAGTTAAAAAATATGTGGTTGAGAAGGCTTACGAGCCTAAGTACGGCGCGCGTCCATTAAGAAGAAAAATTCAGACTGACATTGAGGATACTCTTGCACAGGAGATACTCGAGGGCAGAATTAAATCTGGAGATAAAGTAAGAACAGTACTGCTAAAGAGTGGCGGTATTGGCTTTGAGACAGAGAAGGGAGAAGTATAAGATGTCAAAAGAACTGATCAAAGCAGAGGCTACAAACAATTCACTTACTTTTGGTGATCATTCGCTCGATGTAAAATCTAAACTCGAAGATTTTGCATTTGGAGGAGATCTCTATAAGGTTAAGACCTTCAAGGAGATAACCAAGCTTGAGAAGAATGGTCTTTTTGTATATGAGTCAGTACCGGGATCAACAGTTTCAGATTTTGTTACTACAGCAGATGGTGTGACTTTTGGTGTAGAAGCGGATGCGGATATTCAGATTACACTTGAGCTTGAGCCGGAGACTGAATATGACGTAGTGATTGCTGGCGAAGATGCTGGTGTTATGAAGACGAATCTCAGCGGTAAGATGACCATTTCTGTTGATCCAGACGGCAAGAAGGCAGATATCGCTGTTTCACGCAAGTAATTGATGTATGGCAAAGGGTAAACAGACTATATTTTTCTGCCAGTCCTGCGGATATGAATCCGCAAAATGGCAGGGGCAGTGTCCTGGCTGCAAGGAGTGGAATACCTTTGTGGAAGAGACTGTAGTAGCACTTCCAGGTGGAAAATCAAAATCTGGAAAAAATGCTGACAGTATTGCTCTCACACCTATAAATGAGGTGGACACTCAGGAAAAGAAGCGATTTACCACTCGCATGGCAGAGTTAGACAGAGTACTGGGCGGTGGAGTAGTGCCTGGTTCACTGGTGCTCGTGGGCGGTGATCCCGGTATTGGTAAGTCTACACTGCTTCTACAAATGTGTGGCAACCTGTCGCAGGCAGGCATGGAGGTGCTATACATATCCGGTGAGGAATCATTGCAGCAGATTAAGATGAGAGCGTCCAGGATGGGAGACTTTTCATCTAACCTACTGTTACTCTGTGAGACGAGTATTTCGGATGTTAAGGCTGTAATAGAGAAGCGTCGTCCACCGATGGTTATCATTGACTCTATTCAGACTATGTATAGTGATGATATAAGCTCTGCGCCAGGTAGCGTGTCTCAGGTACGTGAGGCGACGGCTGTGTTCATGCAGCTGGCGAAGGGACTTGGAATTACTATTTTTATTGTAGGTCACGTGACCAAAGAGGGTGTGGTAGCAGGTCCGAGAGTGCTAGAGCATATGGTAGACACTGTTCTGTACTTTGAAGGGGACAGATACGCCAGTTACAGGATTCTCCGCGGAGTGAAGAACCGATTTGGAGCCACCAACGAGATAGGCGTATTCGAAATGGTTGAGAGAGGACTTAGGGAGGTGGAGAATCCTTCTGAGTTCATGCTTCAAGGAAAGCCTGAGGATGCCACTGGATCGATTGTGGCATGCTCGATGGAGGGAACAAGACCAATACTTCTCGAGGTCCAGGCCCTCATATGTAAGAGCAATATGGTGAATCCCAAAAGAACCGCCACTGGCTGTGACCACAATAGGGTTAGCCTTCTGATGGCAGTGCTGGAAAAGAGACTCGGCCTGTCTATGTCTACATGCGATGGGTATGTAAATATAGCGGGTGGTATAAGGATGAGCGAGCCAGCCATAGACCTTGGAATAGCACTGGCGATTATCTCAAGCTATAAGGATATTAGCATTGGGGAAAAGGTGATGTGCTTTGGAGAGGTAGGCTTGTCCGGCGAAGTGAGAGCTGTAAGCATGGCGGAGCAGAGAGTTAAGGAAGCAAAAAAACTTGGCTTTGATACGTGCATATTACCGCAGGTATCATTAGATGCCATGAGTGAAATTGATGGCATTAAGTGCATTGGTGTAAGAAATTTGCGGGAGGCAGCCGCTGCTATTGGAGTAGGAAATAGGAGATAGATATGCCATCGATATCCGGAGCATGGGAGGCAGCGCTCGCTGCTGAATTTAGAAAAGATTATTACAAGGAGCTATTTGCTTTTGTAAAAGAGGAATATTCTACGAGAACAGTTTATCCGCCTTCGGATGAGCTGTTCTCTGCTTTTCATTTCACACCTCTTGAAGAGGTTAAAGTGGTGGTGCTAGGGCAGGATCCTTATCACGAGCCAGGACAGGCTCATGGACTTTCCTTCTCAGTAAAGCCGGGAATTGAAATACCGCCATCGCTGGTGAATATCTATAAGGAACTGCATGATGATGTAGGAATCGAAATACCAGATAGTGGATACCTTGAAAAGTGGGCAAGGCAGGGTGTATTGATGTTAAATACGTTGCTGACCGTAAGAGCTCATGAGGCTTTTTCACACAAGGGCAGAGGCTGGGAGCAGTTCACTGATGCAGTTATCAGGGCTGTGAATGAACAGGACAGACCTATTGTTTTTATGTTGTGGGGGAGCCCAGCGAGGGCAAAGAAGGTGATGCTGAATAATCCAAAGCATCTCATACTTGAAGCTCCGCATCCAAGTCCACTTTCAGCTTACAGAGGTTTTTTTGGATGTAAGCACTTTTCAAAAGCAAATGAATTTTTACAGGCAAACGGAGCCACGCCGATAGACTGGCAGATTTAGAGTGGGTTGACGTGCACCATGCAGTGCTTAACGTCTTCGAAATTCTCCTCAATAGCTTTGTGCACAGCCTCCGCAATGGCGTGGGTTTCATACAGTGGCTTATTGCCATCTGCACTTATCTCAACGTCAACGTATATTTTCGAACCAAAAAGTCTGGTGTTCAGTAGGTCTAGTCGCTGCACTCCGTCAATTGCGAGAATGCTGGCTCGCATTGCTTTTTCGACCTCCTCCGGACATGACTTATCTACAAGCTTGTCAGAAGCATCCCTGAAGATATCTACAGCTGCCTTCAAGATGAAGATACAAATTATAATTGAAGCTATACTGTCTCCAAGAGCAAAGCCAAGCCGGCTTGCACCTATACCAATGAGAGCACCTACAGATGAGAGTGCATCAGACCGGTGATGCCAAGCATCAGCTCTTAGTGCATCAGACTTTATAACTTTCGCAACGCTGTTTGTGTAGTGGAACATCCATTCCTTTACGACGATTGACACAGCTGCGGCAATTAGAGCAATAATTCCGGGTGTGACATTTTTCGTATAGTCGTTATGTATAATAGATGCTAATCCGCTATATCCAACGCCAAGACCAGTGGCAGCTAAAAGTGTAGCAAGTACTATTGAAGCCATGGACTCGAACCGCTCGTGACCGTATGGGTGTTCATCATCTGATTGCCTTGCAGATATCCTGACACCGATTATTACGATGAATGTGCTGATTACATCAGAGGCGGAGTGAATGGCATCTGAAATCATTGCGGCTGAATGTGACAGTATGCCAGCAATGAGTTTTCCTACAGATAGGATAATATTTACAATTATTGAGACCGTAGAGGTCTGCATGGCAAGCTTAGTGCTGCCGACTGAGTTTAATTTTTCCATATGAACATTATAGGACTTGGTGGGAAAAAATAAAATCTAATCTTTGATGCTAGCGCCACCAAAGGCTAGAAACTGCTGATTAATCGGGGGTGAATATGTCATTTAGATTTATTCTAGGCTCTTCAGGAGCAGGAAAAAGTACATATCTCGTGAATGAAATGATTGAGAGGGCGACGAAGGAACCTGATAAATCATTTCTTTATATTGTCCCTGACCAATACACGATGCAGATGCAAAAACAGATGGTTATGGCTAGCCCTAATAAGTGCATTATGAACATTGATGTGCTGTCGTTTGGCAGACTGTCCCACCGCATACTGGAAAATGAGGTGGATGAGCGCAGTATCTTAGATGATACAGGGAAAAATCTTCTCATTGCCAGAATAGGACGAGAGCATGTGAAGGAACTTCCTGTCATAGGAGGAAAGCTAAATAGACAAGGCTATATACACGAAGTTAAGTCGGCAATTTCAGAATTTATGCAGTATAGCATAGGTGCAGCTGAACTCGAGGGCATGATTAACTTTGCAAAGGAGAATCATAGAGAGGCGCTGGCAGGAAAGCTTACAGACCTTGGAGTTATATACAAATATTTCCTTGAGGAAACAGGGGAGAGATTCATAACTACAGAGGGACGACTGGGCGTACTTAAGGACAAAATCCTGTCGAGCCAGCTGGTGCGAGAGGCGAATGTGGTATTCGATGGTTTTACCGGATTTACTCCTGTTCAGATGCAGGTAATTGCAAGCATTCTAAAGGTTGCATCTGACGTATCGTTTTCAATCACAATGGATATGGCTGGAGCGAAGTCTCTGGGAAGCTATGCTTCGGAGGAGGATTTGTTTGCACTGGGACATAGGACGGCGAGGGCTGTACGAAAAGTGGCAGGTAGCTGCGGAGTAATCGAGGAGAGACCTGTGCTTGTAGCTCCTGATGAGCTGCCCAGATTTTCAAAGTCCCCTGATATAGCGCATATTGAAAAGAGCTTATTCAGGCAGGGCACTATGTCTAAATATGTGCAGGGAGCGCCTAACGTATCGATAAATGCATGTAAAAGCATGCGCGATGAGCTGGGGTGGCTCAGTGGAAAAATCAGAACTATGGTTTTGCGTGAGGGATACCTGTATAGAGACATCGCAGTAATCTGTGGAAATCTGGAGAGTTATAAGGAGAGTATAAGAAGAGAATTCGAGCGGACGCAGATTCCGTGCTTCATAGATAGCACGTATTATCTTAACCACAATGCTTGTGTGGAGCTCATGCGCAGTGCCATGCGGGTGGAGCTATCTGACTATTCATATGAGTCAGTATTTAGATTTTTGCGAGCAGGAATAGATATACCGGGGATTTCACAAGAAGACATAGATCGTCTCGAGGACATAGTAGTAGAGCTTGGTATCGATAGAAAATATCGATGGAAAAAGGAGTGCCTTGGAATAGAGAACCATGAACAGTCTGAGCTGCTAGAACGCTGCAGGCTCGTTGTTATGAATGTGCTTGGAGGCTTTGAGAAGAAAAGCAAGGCTGTGTCGGAGCATATAGACGCCCTTTATCAGTTTGTACTTAAGGTTAACCTTGAGCAGCAGCTATTAGATATTTCAGCTAAGGCGGCGGAGAATGGAAATCATGCGGTAGAGACTGAATATCGCCAGATTTATGCCAAAATAATGGGGCTTTTAGAGCAGATTTATAATATATCAGCTCAGGAGACCTGCAGCCTGAAGGAATTTGTGGAGGTATTCGAAGCGGGAGTAGGTGAGCTTCGAATTGGAGTCATTCCACAGGGGGCAGATGGCGTCATGGTGGGTGATATTGAGCGAACCAGATTGAAGCAGGTCAAGGTACTCTTTTTCATAGGAGTCAACGATGGGAATATTCCTAGAAGTACCAATAAGAGTGGCATCATATCTGATCTGGACAGGCAGTTGCTGCAGGAGGCAGGGGCTGCCACAGGGCTAGACATTGAGCTTGCGCCTACACCAAGAGAGCTTATGTATAGGCAGAGACTATATCTGTATCTGAATCTGACTAAGCCGTCGGAGAGACTGTTTTTATCTTATATAAATATGAATCAGACAGGTGAATCGATGCTGCCGTCGTATCTGATTAAAGTGATAACAGATATGTATGAGAGCCTAGAGATTAATGCTGTCGATTACGTTGGGGCGGATGTGAGTGATATATATCAGTTCGACGATGCCATGGGAGTACTGGCTAGGGAACTGTCCGAATATGCGCTAGGAACAGTGGGTAGCGAGGATAAAAAAGCGCTTGCTGCAGCATTGTATGAGATAGGACTTAGCGACCAGGGATACAAGGTCATCTGCGATACGTTGACTCGGGCAGCATTTTTGCGCTATTCAGGTACTAAGCTGGGAAGCGAGCTGGCCAGGGCAATATACGGTACCGCACTTAAGGGGTCTGTGACCAAATTTCAATCATATGCGGAATGTAAATATAAGTTTTTCCTAAATTATGGTTTAGGTCTTAGCGCCAGAGGAAGTGCGGATATTACCGCTGCTGACATTGGCAGTATGCACCACAAGCAACTTGAGATATTCGAGAAGGCAATTGTTGACCAGGGACTTGATTGGACCAGCCTCGGGGATGAGGATTTATCCCGCCTGTTAGAGCAGGCTTATCAGGAGCTTTTGAGTCAATATTCATATAAACTGGAAAAGACAACTGGCCGCAACAGCTATGCCGGTCAGAGGTCAAAACGAATCGTGGCAAGGACTGTTCGTATTCTTGCAGAGCAGCTGCGACGCGGCCAATTTGTGCCGGCCGGTATTGAAGAAAAATTTGCAGCAACACTGCCTATTGATGGTGCTGGCAAAGAGGGGGCAAATATATCACTTGGCGGCGTCATAGACAGAAAGGATATCTGCAAAAAGGACGATGATACCTACGTAAAAATAATAGATTACAAATCATCATCGAAGGATTTTGAACTGGATAAACTGATGGATGGCACTGCATTACAGCTGCCGCTTTATATGGACTATGCAGTATCAAGATACGGAGCTAATGCGCATCCTGCTGCGATGTTCTACTACACGATGAGTGATCCTATTTTAGATAAGACAGAGAGCACTTCTACAAAGGAAGGATTCGACCAGCAGATGCTGAGCGATCTGAAGATGACAGGAATTGTAAATTCAGATGCTAATGTGTTACCTCTTCTGGACGCCGAGCTTGAGGGTGGTAAGAAATCTGACATTGTAAAGGTGAAAAGAGGAGCCTCTAATCTCATCAGTGAAGAGGATTTTAACACAGTGACAGAGTATGCTAAGTACAAGGCTTCTCAGATAGGAAAAAGCATCCTGGAGGGCGATGTTACCTGCGCACCTTTGTCTAGTGACTGGGATAGTGCCACAGGAAAATATGGGGCCTGTGAGTATTGTGATTATGCAAATGCATGTGGATTCTATTCAAAGATTCCAGGCTATGAATGCACGCCGGCCAGGAAGAATAGCACTATTGAAGACTTAAAGAACGAAATGGAGCAGTAGATGGCGGTAGAATTTACTGAAGATCAGAAAAAGGTAATAGAGACAAAGGACAGAAATATACTGGTATCTGCAGCAGCGGGCAGTGGAAAGACACAGGTGCTGACACAGAGGATTCTTAGGACTATCTCAGATACAGAGAATCCTGTGGATATTGATCATATGCTGGTGGTTACCTTCACGGAGGCGGCAGCAGCAGAGATGAAGGAGCGTATTTCCAAGGCTATATCTCAAAAACTGGTGGCAGAGCCAGGTAATGCACATCTGGCGCGGCAGAATGTACTTATACACAGGGCATTTATAACAACCATAGATTCATTCTGTAAGTATGTAGTGGATAATCATTTTGGCGAGATAGGAATAGATCCCGGCATGAGGATCCTTGATGGTGGTGAGCAGGAGCTGATTATGAGGCAGGTCATTGCCGACATGTTTGAGGAGTACTACACCCTGGATGAAGGTGATGAGTCAGCCCGTATGAAAAGAGAGGGGTTTTTATATTGCGTTGAGGCATTGTCTGACTATGGAGATGATACTGCGCTCAAAGATTTAGTTTTGAAAATCTATGGGTCATCCCAGAGCTTTCCCTGGCCCGATGAGTGGCTTTCTACGGCTGTAATGGATTACAAATCCAGCAGCATGTCGGATTCAGCATGGCTGAGATACTTGCTGGATGATGCGAAAATGACATTGGACGGAGTAGTGGCATACGAGATGGCTGCACATAAGCTTGCATGCCAGGAAGCCGAGCTTGTCACTTTGGAGTCTTTTTTGAATAATGAGCTGGAGGATATGATTGGCATTGCGGATATGCCTATCTTTGATGACCAGCTTCAAGTCTACACGGAGCTCTCACATAGAATACGTGAATATGCGTTTAAGAAGCTGGACGCAGGCAGAGGTCTGTCTGATGAAGCAAAGGAGCAAAAAGAGGTGGCAAAAAAGTGGAGGGATGCCGCCAAGAAATCATTTCAGGATCTAAGGGACAACTATTTTAGTGATTCGCCTGCGAAAATAATGGAGCAGATGGAATCAGCAGGTCACCTTCTGGAGCTAATAGTGGAGCTTGTACTGGAGTTTGGCCGTCGCTTTGCTGAAAAGAAACTGGACGAGGGTGTAATGGATTTTTCCGACATGGAACATTTTGCCCTTAATATTTTGGTCAAAAGGGACTCTGGCAAAAGCATCCCTACGGCAACAGCGTTAGAGCTTAGTGAATGGTTCCATGAGATAATGACTGATGAGTATCAGGACTCCAACAGCGTGCAGGAGGAAATACTCGACGCTATATCTGGTGAGTCAAGAGGCGTTCACAACCGATTTATGGTTGGAGATGTGAAGCAGGGAATATATAGATTTAGAAAAGCAAGGCCACAGATTATCCTGGATAAGATGCAAACTTATACTTTAGATGGAGCGGATAACAGGCGGATTGACTTAAAGCAGAATTTCAGAAGTCGCAGTCAAGTATTGGACATTGTGAATGATATTTTCCAGGTGGCAATGCGCCCAGAGGTAGGAGGAGTGACCTATGACGAGGCTGCAAGACTTAATCTGGGAGCAAGCTATTATACTGTAACAGATGAGACCGATGAGCTGTATAAGCCTCAGCTTATGCTACTTGAGCTACCGGATGCTGACAGCCAGGCTGCAAGAGAAAAGCAGGCAGAATATATAGCGGGACTGGTGGAGCAGTATGTTGGTAAGCTTCTGGTATCGTCGGAAGAAAAAGATGAAAATGATAGAAAGCTTCTTCGGCCGGCGAGATATTCAGACATAGCTATACTATACAGATCAGTGAGAAAGAACGCATCAGCGCTTACAGAGGCATTTGCCAGAAAGCAGATACCTCTATATATAAACACATCTGGCGGTTATTATGCGTCTATTGAGGTGGCGCAGGTGATTGATTACCTCAGAGCACTGGACAATCCCAGACAGGATATTCCGCTGTTTACAGCTATGGTATCACCTATGGGGGGATTTTCTGACTCTCAAATAGCTATGGTTCGAGCAAAATGCAGTGAGGGTTGTCTTTGGGAGGTTATCAATAAGTATGCAAATCAGGATGATGGCGATGAGAAACTCAAAGAGCAGTTGCAAAAATTTATAGCCAGGGTAAACGAATACAGGGCTTTGATAACCATTGAGTCAGTGCAGCATATTATTGGTAGAATATATGACGATTCTGGCTATCTGAACTACGTAGAGGCGATGCCAGATGGTGTATCAAGACGAGCTAATGCAGAGCTTCTACTTCAGAAGGCCGGGAGCTTTGAGGAGAATGGCGGGGGCAGTATTTTCTCATTCATAAAGTACATAGAGCATCTTAAGATTGTCAATAAGGACGAGGAGGAGACCGGTATAGTAGACGCCAATGCGGACGTAGTCAGGGTATTCACAATACATGGCAGTAAGGGCCTCGAGTATCCTATATGTATAGTGGCTGACGTATGTGCGCAGATTAATAAAAGAGATAGCAGCGCCAAATTCATGATAGATATGGATCTGGGAGTTGCTATTAAACATATTGATCCAAGGGCACGACTTAAATCCGATACTCTGTTGCGACAGGTTATTGCCAGAAAAAACGATGTAGATACTAACGGCGAGGAACTAAGACTTTTATATGTTGCAATGACACGTGCGCAGGAGAAGCTTGTGCTGGTGGGAACTACCAAAGACGCCCAGGCGGACATCGAGTACTGGAAGAGAATGTGGGATTTTTTTCCACAGGGAGTTCCAAGTGCAGATATAGCGGATGCGGGCAGCTATATGGATTTTATAATGATGGGGCTAGAGTCTCGCAGTGAAGACATCACTGTAATCACCTGTGAAGATATGCAGGACATGGAGATTGATAGTGTGGTTGAGGCTACACAAAGACAGATGGATGTTATAACGCCATCGCCTGATATGCTAGGTCAATCAGAGCTTGTAGACATATTGCTTGAACAGTTTGATATGAAATATGCCAGTCCGCAGCTTTCTGGATTAAAGACAAAGTGGTCGGTGTCAGAACTTAAAGCTATGGATTATGAGGCTGCAATCGAGAAAGAGACAAGATTGGCACAGCTGGATAGCCAGGCTGAGCCTGATAGCGAATGGGGATTAGACCTCGATGTTCAAAGAGACGATGCATCGCATGGGGAACCTAAATCATATATCCCCAGCTTTGCAAGAAAAGAAGGTGAGAATGGACCGGTGGGCACAGATTATGGTACTGCTCACCACAGAATAATGGAGCTTTTGGACCTTTCAAGGGCTCAGTCTGTAGATGATATAAAGAATCAAGTAACTGATTTTGCAGGAAATGGACTTATTCCAGATAGCTATAATGATATTATCTCATATTCGAAAATCCTGGGCTTTGTCACCTCAGATCTGGGACAACGAATGATGAAAGCGCAAAAAGCAGGACTTCTTCATGTAGAGCAACAGTTTTTTTTGGGAGTCCCGGCAGATTTGGTTACGCCTGAATTAAATGTGGACGAGACAGTTCTGATACAGGGTATAATAGATGCATTTTGGGAAGAGGAGGACGGTATAGTCATTCTTGATTACAAAACTGATCGTGTGAGCAAAGTGGAGGAACTGCTGGATAGGTATGCCACTCAGATGCGATACTATGCCAGAGCTGTAGCAGCAGGAATGGCGAGGCCTGTGAAGGAGGCGCTGTTCTATTCCTTTAAATTGGGAGAAACGGTAGCTGTAGAGTTATAGAGACTGGAAACTTCCTTTGACTTTTAGCCTTTCTATAACTATAATATACTGTACGTTTATGGCTGATACTATGCCCTTTTGTAACTTATAGAGCTATTTAGAGACATATTATGGAACGATATCGAAGAACATTACGAAGCGTGTTATATCTTTTTTTCTCACTACTAGCAATAGTGATTGGTTTTGTTGTTCTTAGAATCTATGTGAGCAACTATAACAAGGAGGATAGAAGGCTCGAGTACCCCCTTAGATACAGCAATAATGATATAAGCGTTAATGTAGCCTGCCGTAATGGAGTGGGCAGCACTTGGGAAAAGTGGATTCCAATATCGGACTTGCCTAGTGATTCGGTATTAAAAGATCTGGCTGAGCGCGTGAGCAATGATCATTTTTTGGATAGAAAATGTGTGGCGTATATATATGATGTCTCGCTGTCTAATATTTCCAAAAGTGAACTGACTGATTGGAAGCTTACTGTTACCATGAACGATGCTGCGTACATCAACAGTGCATGGTGTGGCAAAGTGGTAATCAATCAGGCTAGTTCGGGTGAATCGCAGCTTATAGATTTAAGGGACTATAAGCTGAGTGATATCAATCTGGACTATGTGCAGGCTGACGGTGACTTGATGATTCCTTTGGCACCTGGTGATACCTTTGAGTATTTGCCTAACCCGGATGTATTTGAGATGCCATTGGACAGTGTAAATTACAGGAGCGAGTCTGAAAAATCTATAGCCACAATAGGATTTATAGTTTATTTCCCATCGGATGAGTGGGCTGGAAAAGAACCAACCATAACTAATCTGAGTATAGATTATCATTTGAGTTATAAGCTTATTCGTTCTCCGTATGTATGGGCACTGATACTGGCAGTGCTTATATGGATAATGTCAGGTTTCATAATGCTATTTACAGAAATAAAGACCAGACAGTTTGAAAAGCAAAGAGCCAAAGATGAGCTGATAATAAATGAGACTATGCACACCTTTACAGGATTCATAGATGCTAAGGATCCATATACCAGAGGCCATTCTATGAGGGTTGCCGAGTATTCGCGTAAGATAGCAGAGCAGCTAAACATGAGTGAAGAAGAGTGCGAGAATGTTTACCGCGTGGCGCAGCTTCATGACAGCGGTAAGATAGGTATTCCAGAGGGAATATTGAATAAGGCGGGTAAGCTTAATGATGAAGAATTCGAAGTTATTAAGAGCCATACCGTAAAAGGATACGATATTTTGCTCAACATGAGTTCTCTGCCAGATGCACCACTTGGCGCACGCTACCATCATGAGAGGTATGATGGTACTGGATATCCAGATGGACTTAAGGGCGCATCGATACCTATGGTTGCTCGTATAATAAGTGTAGCAGACGCGTTTGATGCCATGAATTCAGACAGGTGCTACAGAAATAAGCTGCCATACAATGTGATTATAGAGCAGCTTAAGGAAAACAGAGGTACTCAGTTTGATCCGATACTTACAGATATAATTCTGGAACTGATAGAATCGGGCAGCATAAAAATATAAAGAATTAAGATATCCCCTGAGCTTTAGCTCTGAGGTAGCTTCATTGAAATAATAGCATAGTCACGAATAGATGACTGTGACTGGGAGGATAAGAGATGAAAGACAAAATAAAGGAACTTTCAGGAAAGTTCGAAGAGAGCCTGGCACAGGTGAAGGACTCAGCGACACTTGAGCAGCTTCGTATAGATTTCCTGGGCAAAAAGGGTAGCATAGCTGACCTCATGAAGGAACTGGGAAAGGTTCCAAATGAGCAGAAAAAAGAAGTAGGTCAGATGATTAACAGCTTTAAGCAGCAGGTTACCAGTTTCCTTGATGAAAAGAAGGCTGATCTTGTTAGATTAGAGCAGGAAGCGCTTATAAATAGTGTTGAATCCTACGATGAGTCAATGCCCACTGAGGATCCATGTGGATCATATCATCCAATTACTTTGGTACAAAGAGATCTCGAGGACATATTTACATCTATGGGATTTGATGTTGAAGACTACAGTGAAATTGTGGATGACTATCATTGCTTTGAGGCTCTGAATATCCCAGAGTTCCACCCTGCAAGAGATATGCAGGACACCTATTATTTGTCTACTCCTAAGCAGCTGCTTAAGAGTCATACTTCAGCCGCACAGAATGCAATTCTTAAGAAATATGGCCCGGCACTTAAGAAGGAGGGACGTCCGATTCGTGCGGTGTTCCCAGGTAGATGCTTTAGAAATGAGGCAATTGATGCATGCCATGAGAATACCTTCTTCCAGATGGAGGGTATTATGGTAGACAAGGATATATCTATTTCAAACCTTATCTACTTTATGAAGACAATGCTTTCTGAGGTCTTCGAAAGAGACGTTACTGTCAGACTTCGCCCGGGATTTTTCCCATTTGTGGAGCCTGGATTTGAGCTTGATATACAGTGCTTGATTTGTGGCGGCGATGGATGCCCTTCATGCAAGAACTCAGGCTGGCTGGAGCTGTGCCCCTGCGGTATGATTCATCCAAACGTACTCAAGTATGGTGGCATCAATACTGAAGAAGAACCTGATAAGTACACCGGATTTGCTTTTGGTCTTGGACTTACCAGACTTGCAATGATGAGATATGGCGTGAGTGATATTCGTACCTTTAATGAGGGCGATCTGGATGCGCTTTCACAGTTCAAGAGCAAGTAAGATAACGGAGGAATGACATGTTCGTATCAATAAATTGGATTAAAGATTTCGTAGATCTGGAGGGTCAGGACTTAGAGCAGCTGATTCATAGATTTACACTCTCCACCGCAGAGGTAGAGGATATTATATACAAGGGCAGTGATATGAAGGATGTGGTTGTAGCTGAGATTATCTCATGCGAGAACCATCCTGATTCAGATCATCTTCATGTGCTTAAGGTGGATGCCGGCGATCAGATATATGACGTGGTATGTGGCGCGCCAAATGCCAGGGCAGGTATTAAGACTGCTTTCGTAAAGGAAGGCGGTATGGTAGGCGGTGAGAAAATTAAGGCCGCAAAGCTTCGCGGCATCGAGTCTCATGGTATGTGCTGCTCTGAGAGAGAGCTTGGTATCAGCGATGAGCACGCTGGCATTATGGAGCTCGACCTTGCACTTGCTAACGGTACCGATATTAAGGAAGTATTCCCAATTGAGGATGTTATATTTGAGGTAGACAACAAGTCATTGACTAATAGACCTGACCTGTGGGGACACTATGGTATGGCCAGAGAGTTCGCTGCACTTACCGGTCAGCATATTAAGCCATTACCTACAATGGAAAATGACTACACAGGAGACTACATGGTTCCTGTAGAGATTAAAAGCGACCTGGTATACAGATATACCAGTATGCGCATTGAGAACATAACCAAGACCGTAAGCCCTATGGCAATGCGCATTCGCTTGTTCTACTGCGGTATGCGTGGAATCAACCTTCTTGCTGACCTTACCAACTATATTATGCTTGAGCTTGGACAGCCTACCCATGCATTTGATGGCAGAAGCATCGAAAAGATTGTGGTAGCAACTCCTGATGCTGAGTATGATTTTAAGACGCTCGACGGAAATGACAGGCATATTACCACCGACACCATCATGATTCAGAACAATGATACTCCGGTAGGTATCGCAGGTATCATGGGTGGATTTGACAGTGAGATTGTGGGCAATTCTAACTCTGTAGTGCTTGAGTGCGCTAACTTCGACGGCGTTAGCATCAGAAAGTCAGCAAGCCGCATGGCTCTTCGTACTGATGCAGCAGCAAGATATGAGAAGACTTTGGATCCAGAGATGACTCTTACCGCAGCTAAGAGATTTCTTTATTTGCTTAAGGAGATTGACCCGGAGTGCGTATGTGCATCAGGTATTACAGATGTATATAACAAGCGTTACCCAGAGATTACAATTGAGTTTGATAAGGCATATGTTGATAGATATACCGGAATCGATATTTCTTCAGACCGCATAGAGACTACATTGTCACAGCTTGGATTTGAAATTAGCAGAAGTGGCGATACATTTACCGTAAAAGTACCTGCATGGCGTGCAACCAAAGATGTAACCATGAAGGCAGATATCATAGAAGAAATCACAAGAATCTATGGATATGACAATTTTGCGATAAAGACTACCAAGAGCCCGCTACTTCCGGCAAAGACTACCCCAAGACGTCTGGAGGAGAGAGAAGTAAAGGATCTTCTGGTAAAGAGTTACGCTATGAACGAGGTACATTCACGTATCTGGAGTGACCCTGATAATCTCAAGGAGCTTGGGCTTAAGGTTCAGGAAAATGTCCGTATTCTCGGGGCATCAGGCGACAATGGCTATATGCGTAGAAGCATGCTTGAGACGTTGCTTCCATTTGTTAATAACAATAAAAACTATGCACCTGCTTTTAGCATTTTCGAGATTGGACGTGCAATTCATGGAACTAATGCCGAGGGCATGGCTGATGAACACAGAATGCTGGGCATTGCAATGTATGACAAGGTAGGCACTGAGAAGGCACTGTATCTCAGGGCTGTAGAGATAATTAATACTATTGCAAGCGAGCTCAAGCACAAAAAGGCATCGTATGCTAAGGTGGAGCCTATGCAGGCATGGCAGCATCCGCGCAATACTTCTGTGATTTGCATTGGTGATACGCAGATAGGAGATATTTGCACACTTCATCCATCAGTTCTTTCTAATATTGGAAAGAACGCTTCTGTCGTATGCGTAGAGATTGATATGGATCTGCTTTTGTCAGTAGAGCCTGCAGACCTCAAGTTTGATGAGCCTTCCAAGTTCCCATCAATGGACTATGACCTGTCTCTTGTTATTCCGGCAGGAGTACGTTTTGATGATATGGCAAAATGCTGGGAGACCAAGAAAAAGAAGGAGCTTAAGAACGTATCAGTTATCGATATCTATGACAAGGGTCAGGTTAAGTCAGTTACCCTGCGCTTTACATTTGAACTTCCTGACAGAACATTGACTTCTGAGGAAGTACAGAAGGATATTGATAAGATTATGGATGAACTTGTGAAGGTAGGCGTTAAGCTTAAGACACTTTAAGGGGACAGCATGAGCCAGAAGTTTTACCCTCTGCTTTTCGGTGGAGATATTAATGTATATTCGGTTGCCAGGGCCTTTCACGAGGCCTATGGCATTAAGTGTACCTGCTATGGAAAATATGCCTCAGGACCAGCATACGGAAGCGGAATCATAGACTACAGAGTGTGCTCAGACAATGAGGATGCGACTACATACCTCAAGAATGTGGAGAATTTTGCTAAGGAGCATGAGGATAGTACAGTTCTTGTAATCGGATGCGGTGATGCATATGTCAAGCTTGCATCAGAGAACAAGGATAAGTTTCCGGCTAATTGTATAGCGCCGTATATTAATCCGGAGCTTCTTAATACCTTGATTAACAAAGAGAAGTTTTATGAGCTTTGTGACAAGTACGGTATAGACCACCCAGCAACTGTTATATATCGACCTGAGATGGGGCATGATTTCGAGCTTCCATTCGGAGCACCTTATATATGCAAGCCGTCTAATTCGGTTACATACTGGGAGCATCCTTTTGAGGGAAATGACAAGGTATTTATTCTCAAAACACGAGAGGAACTCATAGAGGTACTAGACAAGTGCTATGCAGCAGGTTACCCGGATTCTATGATCATCCAGGACTTTATCCCTGGTGATGAC
>JAZLKM010000058.1:0-69251 GCA_045597645.1 Lachnospiraceae bacterium
ATATTAAGTTCTAAGAAACGTTGATATTCAATGATATCTTCATGAGTAAGATTTATGATATCTGAAATTCTAAAGTCTGGTATATCCTTAGCTGCAAGCACAGAATTATGATCATGTAGAAATCTAAAGAACATCCATAAATCATATGAATAACTAATTAGCGTGCTTGTTTCAGTTGTGAGTTCTTTACTATGAATGTAGTCAATAGCAAAAGGCGGTAATTGCGTTAGTAAATCACGAAGCTTTAATGTTTGATTTCTTCGCTTATTCTTATAATATTCTGAATCCTTGCCCATTTTACTACTCCTTAATTGTACTATCTAACGGAAAAAGAGATATTTATCCGATAAATAGATATTACTACAACTGCTCTTATTTTTCAATAAATTGATACAAATTAGTCTGGATCAGCACCATAATCACGCATTGCCTCCATAATTCGTTCTTGTACAACTAATGCGATATCAACTGTCTTCATATCTTTATAGTCATCATAATATAATGGTTTCAAATAAATAACATCAACATCAACTGTACGAATGGTTCCAAACGTATTATATGCTTTATACGAGTCAATCAAAGCTACTGGAACAATTGGAGCCTTGGCCATTGTCGCAGATTTAAAAGCACCAGGCTTGAAAGTGTGAACCTTATTTTTATTACCAATCATCTCATAGCCGCCTTCAGGGAAAATAAGATAATTTTTACCTTCTTTGACATCTTGAGCCATTGTAGTAATTAGTTTCAAATTTTGCCTTACGTTATCTAATTCAAGTCTTTTAGCACCAAGCAAATTAACAAATTCGCGTATAAGAATAGAATATGACTTTGCTTTGTCCATTACAAAAGTTAAAGAAACTGGATGAGTGGCAATTATCCCCATGACGTCATATTTTCCCTGGTGATTTGGAAATATAACATACCCACTCTCCTGCGGTAAATTTTCGACTCCATGGACATGTGGGCGAATTTTAGATACAGTCTGCATGTATCGAACAATTCTTTGAGCATATTTATAGCAGTACTCCTCGCCGTAACGTTCTCTGTGCTTAGCGACATAACGCATCTTATTGATAAGAAATGGTGCGCGAAATAAATTTCCAAATAAGAGCATTAAAATCTTAATCATATTATTCCTCTTTCGATTTACTTAAAAGTTCCCTCCAATGCTATAAGCTCAAGGGATATCTTTTTAATTGTTTATATATTATATATATTTATAAATTTTAACGTAAATGAAAGAATTTTTCAAAGGCTTATGAAGCTTGAGCGGCCTTAAAAAGCTCCGGAATACAGCTTTTATCATCTATATATAAATCCGCATGAATTTTTCGCGAATCACCGCCAAACATTTCTAACGTCTCTGGTAAGTTCGCATTAATCTCATCAAAATATAATCCGTATTTTGCGCAAAAATCTAAAGCTTCTTGTAACCTATCTCCTGCCCTGCAGGTCCATAAAATCAGTTTATCGCCTAGTATTTGTTTACCTTTAAGTGAATATATAAGAAATAAGTTGGGCTCTCCAATTTCTGGAAAGGCATTCTTGCAGAGTGTTCCATCAAAATCAACCGCAATTATCATAAGAATACCTCCTAATCTACTTTGCTATATAGCATGGAATAATTAAGTAAGCTCCAGCTGTAATCTTATCATCAACAAGATGATTTAACTTTTTAATCTGCTCTACCTGATCTTCAATACTTATATAAGCAAGAGAATCTGAATCTTCTGCAATAGATGTAAGTGTATCTCCGCATTCAATTCGAACACTTTTAAAGAAAACTTCTGATTCGCTCTTACTCTCAGCATGAGAACCAATTGTATTTATACCTAGAATAATAAAGAATATTGATATAAATAATACACCAGCTATAAATATACGAAATCTAGTGTTAGATAATAATCTGATAACTTTTGAATTACTTCTTCTCATCTTAAATACCTCATAAATAATATAATCGAAAATCTGTTCCGAACGGTTGTTCTGATATGAATATACAACTCGAACAGCTGTTTGTCAACAAGAAAATCGAACATATTTTCTCGAACAAATTTTCAGAATATATGTTTGCTTTATTTTGTGTCTTGTGGTAATATAACTACAATATAAGCTAGGAGGTGCTTAATGAGCAGAGGTAAAATTTCCGCAAAACAATCTGAAATTCTTGAATATA
The DNA here is from genome assembly GCA_045597645.1 of Lachnospiraceae bacterium. GTDB lineage: Bacteria > Bacillota > Clostridia > Lachnospirales > Lachnospiraceae > JAKSSE01. The sequence continues at coordinate 2,177 of JAZLKM010000058.1, forward strand.
TGAAGGAACAAATATTGGCCAAAGGTTATCCGCCTTCTGTACGAGAAATATGTGAAGCTGTTAATCTTCGCTCCACTTCTTCTGTACATGCCCATCTTGAGACATTGGAAAAAAATGGTTATATAAGGCGTGATCCCACTAAACCTCGTGCAATTGAGATTACAGATGATGACTTTAACCTGACTAGACGAGAAATGGCTCAGGTGCCCATTATTGGTCAAGTTGCCGCTGGGATGCCTATTCTTGCCACTGAAAATATTGAGGATTATTTTCCTGTATCATCAAATTTCATGCCCAAAAAAGAATCTTTCATGTTGAGAGTTAAAGGTGATAGCATGATAAATGCTGGAATCTTCAATAAAGATTTAGTTCTTGTTGAAAGGGATGAAGATGCTAAAAATGGTGATTTAGTTGTTGCTCTTGTAGATGATTCTGCTACTGTTAAGACTTTCTATAAAGAAGATGGACATATTAGATTACAACCAGAAAATGACGATTATGATCCTATAATCGTACCTGACTGTAAAGTAATTGGAAAGGTTTTCGGTGTATTTCGTTTTTATTAATATAAACAATTAGCTGCGAAGCAACAATTGTTTATGAGGCAAGTAGCGAAGCGGATTGCGAATAAAATTACCCCTTTCACTGGTTGTCCAGTAAAAGGGGTACATATCAAGCTGGGGTAGTTTTTATTGCTTATTTTAACATTTCTTGGATTTTATCTTTATAACCATGCCTTTCTTTAATTGCGGCGTATCCATTTTTAGCTATTTGGATTCTTTCTGATTCATGATTGAGGTAATAGATTGCTTTATCGGCTAAATCCTCAATGCTTTCATAGATTATAAGCTCATTTCCTATCTCAAACAACTCTTCTATTCCTGGTTGATAATTACTTATTAAAAATCCTCCGCAAGCTAAAACATCAAATACTCGAAGAGGTATCCCTGCGGTGATGGTCTTTAACGAAATATTTAGATTAATTTTGCTATGATTAAATACATCTGGCATCTGTGAGTAATAATCTATATAGCCATGAAAATGTGCCTTATCAAGTCTGGAATCCATGTCGGGACTATATATATCCATTGTACCTATTGATGACAATATTTTGGCCACCAAAAATCGCTCTCTTGCAGTCACTTCACAGGCAAGCATATATTCAAGCTCGCGCATTCCTATATGTACTTTTCCGTTTGAAGCTATACTATATTGTTCATTTAAATTATGAAGAAATGAATCAGTTAACAGCTCAGGCAATATATATGCCCCATATAGTTTTAGCTGTGATCCCAAAATGCCTTCCAAATATCCTTTTGAATAACTATCTAGAGGCTTGCAATAATAATCATAATCAGTCTTATAAAGTTTCCCTAAAAGTGAAATATCGCATTTGAAGTCATCAAAAGAACATCTATCTTTTCCAAAATCCCTGGAATCAGCTGCAAGAGGCATATATTGAGCATTAACGCCCATCGCTCTATACTCAGCCACCTGTGATTTATCAAAAAAATATCCTGAATTAACACTATTTTTTAATGAGGACAAATCTCGAATGTTTAAAGGACAATCATATACCCAAAATACGTATCGTATATTGTTATTTTGGGCAATATTAGAAATAAGAGGACAATAGTTAATAGAAAATATTACATCATAATAACCATTTTCTCTATTATGTATAAATTTCTCTAGTTTATCGCAAAACAAATCATCCTTTTCCCAGTTTGTAAAATAGTACTCAAAAATATCAACGTTTGTCTGAAGCTCAGAAAACGCTCTAAGTACTCCTTTTATCATAAATGAGTTCCATTGTACAAATAGGATATTTTTCGTCATTTGTTATCCTCGGAAAATTTTTATAATTAGCTTAATGATACCTCGAATTATTGCGAATACGGCAAACATAAGCAAGAAGCCAACTACGCCGAAGGCAATATCTCCAAATTCCATCACTCCAGTATGTGTAATTCCTTGACCAATCTCAATTGCGAAGGTGATACCTATTATTAATGTAAATACATATATCCATGTGATTATCATGGTATGCCCTTTTTTTGCAAGCATAGAAAAGATAGGATGGATAATAAATATCATAGCCATTCCAAGTATTCCGATAACAAGAAAATGCAATTGTTTGTCGCTAAAATTATATTCATACTGATCATTTAACGATAGAAGCTTCGAGTGTATTTTAGCAATCTGTCCCACTATTGAATACAAAAAACTACGCATATGTACTCTCCTTATAAATAAGCCCCTATAATAGGGGCTCTAAAAACTTACTATAATGTTTCAGGATCTATAACCTGTCCGTCCTTCCATACTCGTTCTAAATCATAGAATAAACGGTCCTCAGTTGAAAAGAGATGAACAATAACCTCACCAAAGTCCATTAGAATCCATGTAGAACTTCTGTTACCTTCTATTCTAGCTCCATTGTGGCCAGCTCTTACTATTTTCTCATCAACAGCATCCTGCATGGCCAATAATTGATTTTGATTATTAGCGTTAGCAATTATAAAATAATCTGCTATTGGCGAAATAAGACTTATATCTAGAACTTTAATATCTTCAGCTTTTTTATCTGCAAGCGCATCTACTGCTAATCTTGCCATCTGCTTTGAATCCATATTTACCTCCTAATCTACCGTGCTAAGGCACCATTCATATGCCTCCACAGTGTTGGGGTCGAGCAGAGCCCCCTTTTTATTTATGTATTCTATCGAATCAGATAGAATCCTCATCGTTGCCTGCTTTATATCAGTAAACGCTAGTTGCCTTATTTCGACGATTCCCGGAAGGATTTGTCTATTAGGCTCTATGTAGTCTGCTACATAGATTATCATATCCATCAAGGTCATATTCGTGCAACCGGTAGTATGATATTCTATTGCATGTAAAATTTCTGGATTTCTAATGCCAAATTTTGTGTTGGCATAATATGCAGCCAGCCTTCCGTGTAATAGCTTAGGATCTTGTCTTTCTACATCTGAAACAGGGAGCTTATAATATTCGCAAAGTGCTAATTTTTGCTCATTAGGAATATTTTTGGCATAATCATGAAGCAGTCCGGCAATCATAGCATCGTCGACAGAAACTCCGTGTTTCATTGCTAATGCAGCAGCTGTATACATCACGCCTCTGGTATGCTCAAAGCGCGGTTTATCCAATTGCTTTTTTACATCTTTCTCTATAGCATGTAGTTCCGGATTTCTAAGCATCTATATACAGCTTCCTTTCAACTATATACTCTAATACCGCTTGGGGCATATACTCCCTGATTTTGTCATACTGCTTCAATGCAAGCATGTTTCTTATATCAGATGAAGATATTTTAACATCTGGACCATCCATTAGTAAAATAGAACATCCAAATTTTTGCTCAAGGAACTTTCTTTGCTGGTTGATATTTCCATCAACAATTCTGTTTCCGGAAACCACCGTACATTTTTTGAAAATTTCTTCTGGCTTATGCCAATTATGTATGTACATAAGTGAATCAGCACCGATAATGAAGAATATTTCATCATTGGGATACATCTCATGAATATAATCTAAGGTCTCACTTGTGTACCCAATTTTACCAATATTCATTTCATAATCATCGACATCGAACCTATCGTCGTATGTAAGGGCGATTTTGAGCATTTCTAGGCGATCAATGTCATTTACTGAATAAGTGTCCGTTTTGTACGTTTTCTTCCCTGTGGGCATAAAAAGCACCTTATCAAAGGCATACGATTCAAGAGCACATGTCGCAAGACTAATATGCCCGTTATGCACAGGATTAAATGTACCACCTAAAACTGCTACTTTCATTTTTATTTAGGTAAAATAATCTTAGGCTTTTTTGCAGCCTTATAGAGGACAATCTTCTTTCCTATTACCTGAACAACTTCAGATCTAGTTCTTTCTGCAATTAGAATCGCAATATTCTTGGGATCCTCCATACAATTTTGTAAAACAGCTATCTTAATAAGCTCTCTTTTGGCAAGAGCCTCGTCGATTGCAGTAATATATTCTGGTGTAACCTCACCTTTTCCAAATCTGAATATAGCGTCCTCTGTCTGAGCCAGCTTCATCAGATATGCTCTTTGCTTACTTGTCATAGTCTACTCCGGATAGTATTCAAATTGGAAACCATAAATTTGAACTGTGTCGCCTTCTTGTATTCCCATCTCTTCTAGCTCGCCAAGCATTCCTTGATCTCTAAGGAACTTCTGAAAGAACAGGAATCCCTTTTCAGATTCAAGATTAGTATAGCCAAGCATTTTTTCCATTTTAGGGCCTTCTAGTACATAATAACCTGGTTTAGGATTAGTGATTGTATAAGGCTCCTCAGCAAATATCATCATCTCAGGATCATATTCTTTTTCATATACAATAGGTGCCTTATCACAGGACTGTAAAAGATCATATACATGGTACAACAATTCCTTTATTCCTGTGCCAGCTACTGCAGAAATAGGAAATACTCTGGTTTTCTCACCAAATTCGTCAGTAATGCGCTTTATAATTGCATCCTGCTCCTCTTTGCTGCATACATCCATTTTATTGGCGCCTATTACCATTGGGCGAGTTATAAGGTTTTCGTCATACTTTCTTAATTCTTCATTGTTTGCTTTAATATCCTCTACAGGATCACGACCTTCTACAGAAGCTGCATCAACAAGATGAATCATGACTTTGCATCGCTCAATATGACGCAGAAATTGATGCCCTAGCCCTACACCCTCAGCTGCGCCCTCAATTAATCCTGGCAAATCAGCCAATACAAAGCCTTTACTTTCATCAATGTCTACTACACCGAGATGTGGCTGTAATGTAGTGAAATGATAATTGGCAATTTCAGGCTTCGCATTGCTTACTCTCGACAAAAATGTTGATTTTCCTACGTTTGGAAATCCAACAAGTCCTACGTCTGCAATAACTTTAAGCTCTAAAAGTACTTCAATTTCAATCGATTCTCCGCCAGGCTTTGCATATCTTGGTGCCTGCATTGTAGGTGTTGCAAAATGCTGATTTCCAAGTCCGCCTCGACCACCGCGAAGTACAGTCTCTTGCATATTACCGCCAGACATATCCGCAATTACTTTTCCAGAGGCGGCATCCTTTATAACGGTTCCCTCTGGAACTTTTATTATTATATTTTCACCATCACGACCATGACAGTTTCTCTTACCGCCATCCTGACCGTTTTCAGCCGCAAATTTATAGCGATGTCTGTAGTCTACAAGAGTATTCATTCCCTTATCTACAGCAAATATTACATCACCGCCTCTTCCGCCGTCGCCTCCATCAGGCCCTCCGTTGGTTACATACTTTTCTCTACGAAAGGATACATGACCATCTCCGCCTTTACCTGATTTAATTAGTATCTTTGCTCTATCTGCAAACATATTAGCACCTAAACCTAATAAAAAAGCCCGACAAAATGTCGGGCCCACTTAATCTTACTGATTCTCTGCAACCGGATAAACCGAAGCGACTTTCTTATCGCGACCCTTGCGCTCAAATCTGAGCACGCCGTCTACAGTAGCATAAAGGGTATCGTCTCCACCAAGGCCTACGTTAGTGCCAGGATGAATCTTTGTACCGCGCTGTCTGTAGATGATATTACCGGCCTTCACGAACTGACCGTCCGCACGCTTCGCACCAAGACGCTTTGACTCTGAGTCACGTCCGTTCTTGGTAGAACCAACTCCCTTTTTATGTGCGAAGAATTGAAGGTTGAGCTTTAACATCTTAACACCTCCTGAATTTCAAACTGAGATATGATTTATACTGTTTTGATAAGGATTCTAAACCTACCTTCAGAACATCCATAATCACCTTAGCATCACCTGCTAAAGGTTTATCAAATGAGACGTCCATCAGTCCCTCTTCCTCATTTTGTACCAGCCGTGGCTTAATACCAGCTATGGATTCAAGTGCGTTAATAGTATTTTCTACTAATACACTAACAGCGCAACATACCAAATCATTTCCTTTGGTACCAGCACCAGCATGTCCTATGACATTGAAGCCGGTATAGCCATCATCATTGCTGATGATAGTAGCATAAATCATAAGTTACAATTAACCGTTGATCTTATCGATCTTAACCTTAGTGTAAGCCTGACGATGACCATTCTTCTTGTGGTAACCGCTCTTACGCTTGTACTTGTATACAATGACCTTTTTGTCGCGACCCTCTTCAACTACGGTAGCTGAAACGGTAGCTCCTGCAACGGTAGGAGTACCAATCTTCATTGAATCTCCGCCGATTACAAGTACCTGGTCAAAAGTAACAGTACTTCCTGCTTCTGCACCAAGCTTCTCTACAGAGATAACATCTCCCTCAGAAACCTTGTACTGCTTTCCGCCTGTAGCTATTACTGCGTACATGTATGAACACCTCCTGTTCCCAAAACTCGCCAGATATGGTGGCTCCCCCTATGGGCGCACTTCTACCTCTCTGTGCGGCATACTGGAATAATATACTCGCAAAACTATAACTTGTCAATCATTAATTTGATTATATAGAGATTTCTTCTCTTTCTTTCTTGTAATTTCGCAAAGTCCCAGCCTGGTATATCCAAGTACCTTCGTTTTTGTAGGATCCAACTTTGCCAGTGCCTTCATTTTGTTTTCAACGACTAAAGCATCATCATCTGACATGTTTATAAAATCAATAATTACAATACCAGATATGTTTCTAATTATAAGCTGCCTCATTATCTCTGATGCCGCTTCAAGATTAATATCTTTTGCACTTGATAATCTACTGGCTCCACTGCTATTTACATCAATTACTGTAAGTGCCTCAGTATTGTCGAAAACAATATTTCCACCGCAAGGCAGATATACTACTTTTTTTATAGCCGTATCTAATTCTCTTTCTAGAGAATATAGCTTAATTAATGGATAGCTCTCTGTATAATAATCAGACTTTACCCATAAGCTATCTAGCGTTTTAACGACGTCCGCACAATCAGTTATATAAGATATATCATTGCTACCCTTTATTCCTTTCAAAAAACTTTCAAATACATTTTCGTTTTTATACAAAAGAATGGGTGCTTTTTTGGTTGCAGCTTGTTTTACAACGATATTCATTGTGGTAATAAGCTCTTCAAGCTCACTATCCAATTCCTCAAATGATACACTTTTGGCGGCGGTTCTTGCGACTATACCAATTTCTAGATTAGATTTACTCTCGAGCCATTTCTTTAATTCTTCCTTGGACTTGCCGTCAATTTTTTTTGATACCCCAAGCGTTTGGTTTACAGGAGTAATAACAAGATGTTCTGATGTAAAGGAAATATTAGCAGTGCATGTAGGACATTTGCTTCCTTTAGCATCTCCAACTATTTGAATTAAAAGCTCATCGTTTGTATTGATGCTTCTTGATTGTCCAAGTTTTCCTGTAAATACTACATCATCGGTAATAGAAGGCAAATCCATGTAAGCTTTTTGCCCATCATCGAAAATAACAAATGCAGCGCCCAATTCTTCAACAACGCGCTCTACACGACCAATGTAAATATTTCCGGTAATTTGATTATCGTCCAAGCAGCTGATACGAATAGCCTTACCATTCTCATCCAAAGCAAATCCCATAAGACGGGATTTGTCTTTTATGTTCATTCGTGTAAAAACTGTCTTAATCAATATCTTTTCCTATATCGCCTAATGATATTAGTGTATCGTTCTCTAGTGTAAGAGTATCTATTCTATGAATTTGAAAATCCAAAGGATTGTAATCAAATCCACATGCCTTATAGAAATTTTCAAGCATAAATTCAGGTTTGATGTTGGCAGCGCTTCCACTGCTAAGCGTCAATAAGAAACATGGGGCATCATTTTCCGCCGTCATATCCCACTCAAAAATTAATGGCTTTAAATCTATTTCAGTCTCATTCTTTTTTGTTTTTTTTATAACGTTAATGCTGTCAGCATCGTCAAACCATTCTTTTTTGTATTTAAGAATAGACTCTAAAGAAATTCCATCTGCTGGTTGTTTCTTATAACTCACTTTATATTTTGCGCCTGCTACAGAAGCCATAGCATTTTTAACATTATCAGGAAGCAATCTATATTGCAAAACGCTTATGTTCTCTGCCATGACGCTATTTAAGGCATCTATAGCAGCTTGGCTAGAAACTAACGAACCTACTTCGATATCAATATATTCGCCTTCGCTAGTAACTCCTACACCAAGAGGAGCCGCAAAAGATAAAATCTGATGAGGAGAAAATCCTTCAGAATACTTAATATCAATTCCTGCCCTGCGCATTGCTTTTTGAAAATAACGCATCATATCTAAATGTCCTACAAATTTGGCACTACCACTTTTCGAAAACTTAATTCTAACGTTCAACGCAGATACCTCCTTTATAGCTAGTTACACCACATGCATTGCATCTTTCACGACAATTAGGAGTAACTATGCCTTCCTTGGCATTGTTCCATTCGCGCTTCAAGAACTCTTTGGTTACGCTAACGTCAATAAAATCCCATGGCAAAATCTCATCGAGATCGCGTTCGCGCTTATTATAGAAATCTAAATCTACTGCGCAAGCTTCGATTCCCTTATCCCATATATCAGGGTTAAAATAATCTGTCCAGGCATCAAAAATTGCGCCATGCTCATATACATAGACTAAAAGCTCGGAAAGTCTCCTATCTCCTCTGGCTAGCAATCCTTCGAGAACAGTTTCTTTCGCTTCATGCCAATTGTATTTAATACTCTTTTTATTGAGTTGCTCTTTAAGAGTATCATTTACAACTTTTGCTCTGCCTAAATATTCTCCCGGATCATACATTCTAGCCCACTGAAGAGGCGTAAAGGGCTTGGGAACGAAGAATGACGTACTAATAGTAATCATACACTTACCATTACGCTGATCCTTTGGTATTTCGTAATAGCGAACTGCAATTTTATTAGCCAGCTCAGGAATTGCTTTCATATCCTCTTCCTGCTCAAAAGGAAGTCCAAGCATAAAATAAAGCTTAACTTTATTCCATCCCCCATCAAAAGCCATTCCCGCGCCTTTTAAAATAATGTCCTCTGTAAGACCTTTATTAATTACATTTCGCATTTTTTGTGAGCCTGCCTCAGGTGCAAAAGTAAGGCTACTCTTCTTTACATCCTGAACTTTGCTCATTACATCAAGTGAAAATGCATCAATTCTAAGAGACGGTAGAGAAATGTTAACATTTTGTTTTTTACATTCCTCTATAAGAAAATCAATAAGTTCCGGAAGTTTTGAATAATCACTGGTTGAAAGAGAACTAAGTGAAATCTCCTCATGCCCAGTGTTTTTAAGCATGTTTCTTGCCAGCTCCTTTAATTGCTCAACGTTTTTTTCACGTGTAGGCCTGTAAACCATGCCTGCCTGACAGAATCTACAACCTCGAATACAACCTCTTTGTACCTCCAATACAACTCTATCCTGAGTCGCCTTGATAAACGGTACAAGTGGCCTCTCTGGATATGTTGAATTAGCAAAATCAACTACAACCTGTCTTCTAACCTTTTGAGGAATATCAGCATACTTTGGCGTAAAACTTTGGATGGTATTATCTTCGTTATAGGTAACCTCATAAAGCGAAGGAACATACATTCCTTCTACATTAGCTGCCTTTCGTAGAAAATCTGCTTTTGAACCTCCATTTGCCTTATTTTCCTTATATAGGTCCATAAGAGCTCTATACTGAGTTTCACCATCTCCAATATAGAAAATATCAAAAAAATCAGCTATAGGCTCAGGGTTATAGACACATGGACCGCCACCAATTACAATAGGGTCTGTTTCGTCTCTATCCTTTGCATATAATGCCATATGAGATAAATCAAGGATTTGTAGCACGTTGGTATAACACATTTCATATTGTAATGTGATACCAAGAAAATCAAATTCCTTAATTGAATCTTGTGTTTCCATAGAAAATAGTGGAATGTTCTGTTCCTTCATAATTTTGTGAAGGTCAGGCCACGGAGAATACACGCGCTCACAATAAACATCGTCCATTTTATTGAACATGTCGTATAGAATAGCTATTCCAAGATGGCTCATCCCTATCTCATATACATCTGGAAAACACATAGCAAATCGAATATCAACTTTTGAAGGATCCTTTCGAACAATATTGTATTCACCACCAATATATCTGGTAGGATTCTCTATAGTCATTAAAATGTCATCTGAAAGTGCAAGTTTTGACATAAGTTCCTTTCACAAACGAAACCGCTCTCTTACGCAGAGGGCGGTTTGCATTTTATCTTCTAGCTAATTCAGCAACAACAGCTTCCCAAGTTAATCCTTTCTCTACCATCAAGACCATTGCATGATATAAGAAATCAGACAGCTCATATTCAAGCTCTTGAGAGCCAGGATTTTTGGCGGCGATAACCATTTCTGTGGCTTCTTCCCCAATTTTCTTAAGTATCTTATCAAGCCCCTTATCGAACAAATAATTCGTATAAGAACCTTCTTTGGGATTCTCTTTGCGATCTGCTATTACTGCGTATGTCTCTTCCAATATATTAAGTGGATTTTTCTCAATATAAGGTTTTTTCACAATCTCATTAAAGAAGCATGAACGTGAACCGGTGTGGCATGCAGCACCTACCTGAGAGACTTTTGCGAGAATAGTATCCTTATCACAGTCGCAATCAAGGCTTTTAACATATTGATAATGTCCAGATGTATCGCCTTTAATCCAAAGCTCATTTCTGGACCTGCTCCAATAAGTCATTCTACCAAGTCGTAAAGTTGTATAGAACGCTTCTTCGTTCATATATGCCAGCATTAGAACATCATTGTTCTTATAATCTTGAACTATTACCGGAACCATGCCTTGCTCATTTTTTTTGAGTTCATCCCAACCAATTGATGGCTCAAAATTATCTAGCCTAATACCACGTTCCATCAATCGGCATTTTAGCTCCATAATGTCAGTATCCATAGCATTAAAGTAGCTACCTGAGACACCTCGAATATTATTATAGCTTAAAAGCTCAAAAAGTTTATCTACATCACTTTCTTGAGTTTCAACAACAAATGGCATATTTGTCGCATCACTCATTCCTTGTATTAGCTCGGAATTCATTAACAAATATTCATGTAAAATGGGTTCAGCTTCGCCATTTGTCTTGAATATAAAGTCCATGCTAGTCAAGCTTACTACTATTTTTTCAACGCCAAATCTCTCACCAGCCTCTTTGCACAGGTCTATCGCCCCTGGCTTTGAACCATTGATAATTACCTGCTTACAACCGGCATATAAAAGTTTTTTTACGTCTTCAAGCTTTTTTACGTTACCGCCACCGCAACATTTAATCGAAAGTGTGCGATTTATTTCTTTAATAAGGCTAAGGTTAATTTCATGCTCGCTGTCTTCATCAGATAAATCATAACAGATAAGCTTATCAATACCACTGTCATTATAGTGTTCAGCCAGCTCTCTAACGTCGCCTACAGAAGTGAAATCGTTAGCACTCTTTACAGCTTTACCAGATTTAATGTAAAGCGTAGCGACGATATTCTTTGTATCCAACATAATTTACAAACTACCTTTCGTGCTCAGCACTCCATTAACTCTAGGATCAAAAGAAGTTGCCTCATCCAAAGCTTTTGCAAAGGCTTTAAACATAGCTTCGATCATATGGTGAGTATTTCCTGGAGTTAATACCTTTATGTGAAGGTTCATTTTAGCTGAATATGAAACAGCATAGAAAAATTCCTTTACAAGTTCCGTTTCAAAATCGCCAACCTTTTCAGAAGGAAACTCTGCATCAAATTGAAAATAAGGTCTTCCGCACAAATCAACAGCACATAGAACCAATGTCTCATCCATAGGCAGAATAAATGAACCATATCTCTTTATTCCGGATTTATCATTAAGTGCCACATCAATAGCCTGCCCTAGAACAATACCGCAGTCCTCTACAGTATGATGGCCATCTACCCACGTATCACCTTTACAGCTTAATGCTAGATTAAAGAAGCCGTGTCTTGTAAAACCCTCTAACATATGGTTGAAAAATCCAATTCCCGTATCAATGGTATATACACCAGAACCATCGAGCTTAAGAGTGGCCTTTATATCAGTTTCCTTTGTTGTTCTTGTTATTTCTGCGCATCTATCACTCATTTTCAAACCTCGTACTAATTGAATTGGCGTGTGCAGTCAGTCCTTCACATTTTGCAAATCTGACAATATCTGGATATACCGCTTCTAGTGCTTCTCTAGAATAGGAAATAATGCTTGATTTCTTAATAAAATCATCCACAGACAGTGGACTAAAGAATCTGGCAGTACCATTAGTAGGTAAAACGTGATTCGGTCCTGCAAAGTAATCGCCAAGCGGTTCGCTTGAATACTCACCCAAGAAAATAGCACCGGCATGCTTTACTTTAGTCATTGTCTCAAATGGATTAGCAGTTACAATCTCAAGATGTTCGGATGCGATTTCATTCACTGCATCAACCGCCTGATCAAGGTCTTCTGCGACTAATATATATCCATAATTATCGAGAGACTTACTTATAATCTCGCTTCTTGATAACTTGGTAAGAAAAATATCAACCTCTTTTGATACCTCCTGAGCAAGCTCGCTTGATGTTGTAATAAGAATGGCACTAGCCATCTCATCATGCTCTGCCTGCGAGAGCAAATCTGCAGCAACAAATCTTGGGGTAGCTGTCTTATCGGCAAGCACCAGAATTTCGCTTGGTCCTGCAATTGAATCTATAGAGACATGTCCAAATACAGCTTTTTTTGCCAGTGCTACAAAAATATTGCCAGGTCCCACAATTTTATCAACTTTAGGTATGCTTTGCGTACCGAATGCAAGCGCTGCTATAGCCTGTGCACCACCAACTTTGAAAATCTTATCTACGCCAGCTTCATTTGCAGCAACCAATGTAGAAGCCGGGATTTTTCCATCTTTTCCGCATGGTGTTGTAACTACAATTTCCTCCACGCCTGCTACCTTAGCAGGAATAATATTCATTAGAACGCTGGATGGGTATACTGCCTTTCCTCCAGGTACATAAACGCCTGCGCGTTCCATTGCTGTTACTCGCTGTCCTAAGATAATTCCATTTTCGTGAGTGAACCAGCTATTTTGCATCTGTTTTTCATGAAATGCTCTAATATTCACAAGGGACTTTCTTATTACGGCAAGTAAATCCGGATCCACTTCCTTGTAAGCTTCCTCTATCTCTTCCTTGGTAACTTGAAAATTTGAAGCATTGATATCTGCCCCATCAAATTTCTGAGTATATTCAAAAAGAGCCTGGTCACCGTTAGCCCTAACATTTGCAATAATGTCAGCTACAATAGCCTCCTGCGTCGGGTACTGTGCTGGACTTCTCTTAAGCAATTGCTCGTGTAATGTTTTTGTAGTTTCTTTATCAAGCTTTAAAATTCGCATATTACGCCTCTTCGTTTAATATTCTATTCAAATCTTCTGCCAACTGACTTATGCGCTCTCTTTGAGTATCCATGCTGGCACGGTTGACAATCATTCTTGCTGATAACGGTCTTACTTCTTCAAGTACCTTTAATCCGTTTTCTCTAAGTGTAGAACCTGTTTCAACAATATCTACTATGACATCACTAAGCCCCACTATCGGCGCAAGTTCTATAGAGCCATTCAGCTTTATAAATTCAACTGTCTGGTCTTTTTCATTGTAGAAATAATCCTTCGCAATGTTAGGATATTTCGTAGCCACTCTTATCATCTCATGATGCTTTAATAGCTCGGCAGCAGATTCAGGACCACATACACACATTTTGCATTTTCCAAAGCCAAGATCTAATACTTCATATACTTTTCTAGCTTCTTCATCTATTGTGTCCTTGCCAACTATACCAATATCTGCAGCTCCATATTCTACGTAAGTTGGAACGTCAGGTCCTTTTGCAAGGAAAAATCGCATCTTATACTCTTCGTTAACAAATATTAACTTACGAGTATCTGGATCTCGCATTTGCTCACAGAAAATGCCTAATTTTTCTAGAGCAGCCATGGTCTTGTTTGCAAGTCTGCCTTTTCCGAGTGCAAATGTAAGATAACCCTCTGAATTTACAGGCTCTAATGCTTTATCTAGAGCATTTAGCAGCTGTTCTACCTCTATGGCAAGACCTACGGCAGCAGCATCTCTTCCGAACACTGAAAGAAGCTGATCGTACCGTCCTCCCTTTACAATGGAAGCTCCACTGCCTTTACTGTATCCGCGGAAAATAATACCTGTATAATATGGATAATTACTAAGAATAGAAAAATCATATACAAAATACTGAGCAATATTTTCCTTCTCAAGAATCGCTGAAAGTTCTCTTAATCGAGACAATGCATGGATAATTTCATCATTAGACTTTATTGTATCATAGTCTAACGGGAACTCACCAGCATCTTTATACACTCGTGATAAAATGGAAAACAGAGCTCTCTTGCCTTCGTCACAGGTTAGTTCATTAACCTTATTGCGCATACCTATAAAGTTTTTATTAGAAACGAAGTTGAGAATATCATCCTTGTCACTACCAGAAATATCACAAGAATCACAAATGCTATCAAAAATACCTGCATAACCTATAGATATCTTAAAATCATTAAGTCCAGCGGCCTTCAGGCACTCAACTGCCATCTGAAGTATTTGTGCATCTGCGCTAACGCTTCCATCTCCCATATATTCAGCGCCAATCTGTGTTGTTTCCGCAGCACGGCCACTATGATTCTTCTGATTTACAAAAATATTGCCCTCATAGAACAATTTTACAGGCAATTCATCTGCCGTATAATACTTTGCTACACTTCTTGCAACTGAAGGGGTAATATCCGGTCGCATTACAAGCGTATTGCCCTCTCTGTCAAAGAACCTAAACATATTGTTCTCGTCCTTTGTATATTGACCTGCATATATGTCGCTAAACTCGTATGTAGGCGTCTGAATACGCTTAAAATCAAACTTTTTTATGACATCACATAACTTTTCAGATACTGCAAGCTTTTTCTCAAGCTCATTGTCATACAAATCTCTTACACCTGCGGGTGTATGTAATAAATTAGACATAGTAACCTCTTCTAATTGCCACTTTAGCGTTGTAAAGCGGTAATGCGTTAAATTCTCAGATATAATATGCTTAATTTTCGGTATTGTCAACCCGGGAATCTAAGTCTTTTTGAATCATATCCAAATACGGGACGAATAATCCCTTTCTCTGGCAGAAAAAGTAATCTTCATTCAATTCATCTAGCCGAATACTTTTTCGCCCGCCATTTATTGCCCGATCCCAGAAAAAAGATAAATCCGAGAATCGTAAATAATAATATTTTTCAAGCTCCGTATAATATATAAGAATAAATGCTACACCTTGCTGCTCTTCGAACTCACGCATAAAAGCGACCTGATGTTCATGAATGTTCGCTAAAGGAAAGGTTTTTTCATGGCATTCTTTTGCATCAAAACATACCGGTATTCCTTGTACTGCTCCTATATAATCAACAGTTGATTTCTTATCAAAATATGCAAGGGTTATCTGCTTTGTTGAATGATCAATGTTAATAGGCGTAATGGGAGTTGGTATTTTTTGAATAATAGCCATTTTATTCTTTTGGTAGGTCTCGTTGGTTCTATTAATAAATTCTTCAAAAGCCGAACCTCTAAGTCCCCTTGAATTCCATGTAGGCATATTAATTGTTTATATTAATTACTCTTTCAAAATAATCTGGTAAAGGTGCAGTTATATTTTGACCTTTATATTCAACCGAAAATGCATGCAAAAGTTGATGGTTTATACCTGCTTTTTTTCTATATATTTCATTTACTTTTCTATCGCCATATTTAGGATCACCAATACACGGAAATCCAAGATGTGCTAACTGAGCTCGAATTTGATGACTTCTTCCTGTGATTAATTCACATTCTACAATACTTGCACACTGTCTACTTTGAATTGGTCTGAAAATTGTTCGCGAATATTTTCTCCCCTGACCATCCTCTTCAAATACTTTAGTAATATTATTGGTTGTGTCTTTCAATAAATAGTTTTCACAATCTATAGTATTATCGAAAGTTCCCTTTACTATCGTAATATATTTCTTTGCGGCCTCATGTTCCTTGAGTAATGCGGAGCAATACTGCAAGCCCGCTATGGTTTTTCCCGCAAATACAATACCGGAAGTATTCATATCAAGCCTATTACATACACTAGGGTGAACTGTGAGCAATTCATCATCACTTATTTTACCTGTGTCATATAGGTAGGAAATAAGATATTCATTAAGACTCCAGCTTCCATCTTCCGCCTTCTGCGATAGCACACCAGAAGGTTTATTAAGTAATATTGTATCTTCGTCTTCATATAAAACATTAACAAATTTTTTATATGATTTGTCTTTTGGAAAAGATGGTGCATTACATTGAGATGCACCGCGCATCTTCGAATAGGTTTCGTCAGATAAAAAGAATTTGACCGAATCGCCAGCACATGTTTTTTCACTGCCGTCAGCTTTTTTACCATTTAAGGTAATATTCTTTTTCCGCAGCATTTTATATATAAAGCTGGATGGTGCAGCTGAAAGTACTTTGTGTAAATACTTGTCGAATCTGTTTCCCGCTTCTTTAGAAGAAATCGTCAATTCTATCATTTGCCATTTAATGCTTTTATCGCGTCTGAAAAATTATGAATATAGTAATCAGCAAGTTCTTTTTTTTCCTCCCAATCTCGCGCAACTGCGTCATCAGGTACAGCACATGTTCTCATTCCAGCTGCCTTTCCTGCCTTAATTCCATTAATAACATCTTCAAATATTAGGCATTTCGAGGGATCAACTCCTAATGCGTTGGCAGAAGCTAAATAAATATCAGGAGCAGGCTTCCCATGTTCAACCATACACCCCGATGATGCTACATCAATATATTCTCCTATTCCTGTAGCTTTTAAGCAAGTGTTCATCAAAACTGTTGAATTACTGGTAGATACTCCGGTCTTTATTCCCTTTTGTTTGAGAGCCTTTAAAAAATCAAGAGCATAGCTTTTGGGTTGTATCTCATGCTCATAGGCATATTTTGCAATATTGTTCCACTCATCTTTTAGCTCATCTACAGTCTGATTGAGATTAAATGTACGAATAAACCATTGGGCAGTTTCAGTCATACTCATCCCCTCTACTTCTTCAGCAAGTCCAGGGCGCATTTCAAATCCACGCTCCTCCATAAAGCGTATATCAACGTCATGCCACATTCCCATAGAGTCAACAAGCGTGCCATCAAGATCAAAAATTACTGCCTCTATATTTTCAAACATTACAACCTCTCCAACAGCTTAATAAGAAAATCATAACAACGCTCAGTTGATGAAATAGAAAGTCTCTCCTTCGGAGTGTGTATATCGTAAATATTAGGTCCAAAAGATACTATATCAAGTTCTGGATTATTCGAGTAGAAAATGCCACACTCAAGCCCTGCATGTATTCCCTCAAAAGAAACAGGTATATTTAAGTCATTTGACAATGTTTCAATAGTGTCTCTTAGTACAGATTCTTTTTTATACTCCCAAGCAGGATAATCACCATGAAGAACAAAGTGTCCTGATGATGCGAGTGCCTTTTCCTTTAATTCATCCAGAAGAGCAACCTTGTCATTCGATATACTGCTTCTCACGGAGTCAGTGACAATTATTTTATTCCCTTCGGTTTTTAATATTCCTACATTTAATGAAGTCTCAATTAAGCCTTCTACATCTTTACTTTGGGCTACTACACCATTAGGAATTGTCGTTAGGTAATTCAATATAGGTGTAAAATCATCTATTGCCATCATTTCATTATCATTAACTGGGGTGTAGGTAATATTAAGTTCCGGATCTGTCGCCCCATGTCTTGTAGTGAACGAGAAATAAGAATTAGCAATTGTAGCAGCAACCGCTTCGTTGTCTTCGATAACAATTCTAGCGCAGGCGCTTCTGGCTATTGCATTGTCTTTTGCACCACCGTTAATATCAATCACTTTGTAATCAGCACGTTTTGACAATTCCGACAATACACTTCCAAGTAAAATAATGGCATTGGCTCTACCGTGATGAATCTCTGTACCCGAATGTCCGCCCGAAAGACCATTGATAACTATATCAAATACCTGGCCTTGTACTTTTGTTCTATTTACTTCAAAACTAGCAATTGCTGTGGCGCCTCCAGCGCATGATACAAGATAGATTCCTTCTTCTTCAGAATCTAAATTGAGTAAGTATTTTCCTTTTATTAATTTAGGATCAAGCGCAGACGCGCCTAGCATTCCAACCTCTTCATCAACGGTAAATACAGCACATATGTCTGGATGCTTAATAGAATCATCTTCTAATATTGCTAGGGTTAATGCTACACCTATGCAGTCATCTCCGCCTAATGTTGTACCGTTTGCATAAATTAAATCACCATCGGTCCTTAGGTCTAGACCCATATTCTCAAAATCGAAATCTACATCGTCATCCTTCTCGCATACCATATCCATATGACCTTGAATTATTACGCCAGGATGTGATTCATACCCTTCTGATGCAGGCTTGTACATAACAACATTTCCAGCTTCATCTTGTACATATTCAAGTTCCATTTTTTTTGCATAGTTCACGTGCTTATTGCTAATAATCGCTGTATTACCCGAACCATGTGGTACACTGCACAAATCTTTAAAAATATCTATTGTTCTCATAATATACTCCTAAAAAAACCCGCTACATTGTAGCGGGCTAACGTTTATTTATTCTCTGTATCCATTACGCTAGGACCGTTGTCCTTTGTAACCTTCTGCTCACTGGCTGCAGGTGCTGCCTGCTTCGCAACCTGTACTGATAATGACGGTGCAAGATCATTTCTATTTGACTGAACAACACTTAAATATCCTTGCATCGTATTTAGATATGTATCTGTACGTACTCTGGTTGTCTCCATTGAAGTCGAAAGTATCTCTTCAATGCTCTTCAACATCTTATCAGTATATGCTATAGCACTAGCTTGGATGTTATTAGCCTTGTTTTGAGCATCATCCATAATTGCCTGTGCCTGCTTTGTTGCTTGCTGAACTACTTCGTTTGCTTGAGCATAAGCCTGCTGCATTATCTGATGCTCACTTACTAGCTCGTTAGTCTGTACCTGCGCTTGTGCAACAATAGAATCCGCTTTTTTGCGAGCATCTGCTAAGATAGCCTCTTGATTACTTATAATTCGCTGATACTGCTTTATCTCTGTTGGAATACGACTTTTTAATTCTTCAAGTAAAGCCTCTATTTCTTCACGATTAACTGCAATGCTTCCACTGCTAAATGGAACTGATTTACATCCTTCTATGAAGTCCTCAATATCCGATATTGTTTGCTCAATCTTACTTGCCATTTAAGCTCTCCTTTAACTTGATTTTTTCAAATATCTGATCGGAAATAAAATCCGGAACAAATCTTGAAATATCACTGCCATAAGAAGCAAATTCTTTTACTACAGAAGATGATAAGTATGCATACTCAAGCGCTGTGGTTAAAAAAATCGTATCTATGTCAGGATTCTGCACTCTGTTAACCTGTGCAATTGAAAGTTCATATTCGAAATCTGTTACAGCCCTCAGACCCCTAACGATGAAACTAGCATCAACTTCTTTAGCGTAATCTATCAACAATCCACTAAACTCAGTTACCTTAACGTTAGGTATGTCTTTACATACTTCCTCAAGCATTTTAACACGTTCAAAAGAAGAAAACAATGGATTCTTCTCGCTGTTGATAAGCACTGCTACAATCAATTCATCAGATATTTTTGCAGCTCTTTTTATAATATCAATATGACCGTATGTCACTGGGTCAAAGCTGCCTGGATATATTGCTCTCTTCATTTTTTCTCCAGAAAAATATGCCTATTATTTTTGTACAATTTATCTTTGGTAACGACAAATTTTGCGTCGTCTATAAATGCTAGGTCTCTAGATATCGATGCCTCAATGACTATAATTCCATAGTCCGATAACAAATCATTCTCATAAATACCATTTAATAAATCTTCTTCACGTTCCATCGCATAAGGTGGGTCTGCGAAAATTATATCAAACTTACCATATGAGCGTAATCTTGGAAGACAAGCAAAAACATCTCCTTTTATTACGTCAGAGAATTCAGCCATTTTGGTGAATTTCAGATTATCTTCAATACATGTAATACACTTTTTGTTCTGTTCTACAAAAGCAGCATATTCTGCGCCTCTAGACAGAGCTTCAATACCAATCTGACCGCTACCAGCAAACAAATCTAAAAATCTGGCTCCTGGAACATCAGCTGAAAGCATGTTAAACAATGTTTCTTTTATTTTATCAGTAGTTGGTCTTGTCTGCATTCCCTCTATTGTCTTAAGAGGCATGCTTCTCGCTGTCCCTGCTATTACTCTCATGATTCCTTCTCTATGATAGCAACTGCCATATCTATTGCAGCATCTCTGGCTGCAGTTCTAACAGATAATCTGTCGCCCGTAAAATTAAATTTTTTAACATAAATAGAATGCGAACTTTTCACTCCTACAGCTATATATACTAAACCAACAGGCTTTTGAGGACTACCACCATCCGGACCAGCAATTCCTGTAACTGAAATTGCATAATCACTATCTGCGGCTAAGAGAAGCCCCTTTGCCATTTCATCAGCTGTCTGAGCACTTACGGCTCCGTACTCATCCAACGTAGCAGGATTTACTGAAAGGATTTTTACCTTTGCTTCATTTGCATATGTAATATAGCCTTCCTTGAAACATTCAGAGGCACCTGCGCAATCGACAATTGACGCTGCAATCATACCACCAGTGCAAGATTCCGCCGTGGAAATCGTCATATTCTTCTCTTTTAGAATATCTATTAAATTCCTCGAATTAGCCATTATTTTTTTCGCTTAATACATCTTTGTTCTTTACAATGCACTCAATCAGCGAGATTACTGTAAGCGCAAGTGCTGCATATATAAATATCAACTCAATAATTTTATACCATCCAAAAGGTAAATCGAGAATACAAATAATAACCATCATCATCTGTATTGTGGTCTTGACCTTTCCCCACATTGAAGCGGCAATAACCACACCCTTTTCCGCAGCTACAAGTCTAAATCCGCTGATGATAAAATCTCTAGCAATTATAATAATAACGACCCAAGTCGGAATTATCTGAATTCCCGGAGAGCAAAGGCAAAGTAATGCAGAACATACCAAAAGCTTATCAGCAAGAGGATCCATGAATTTACCAAAGTTAGTCACAAGATTATATTTTCTTGCTATTTTTCCATCTAGAAGATCCGTAAGACTCGCGATGGCAAAAATTGCGATTGAGACGTATTTTCCCCATACCGTATCATGATAAATTGCTCCGCACAGCATGCAAATCACAAAAAACGGAATTAAAACTACTCGGAAGATTGTCAATTTATTAGGCAGATTCATATCATTTCTCCTATCAAATCATAATAGTTAGAGCCTGTAATCATAACATTTACGAAATCACCTGTCATGAGTTCTCTGTCACTACTAAAAAATACCAGACCGTCAACATCAGGGGTATCTCTATATGTACGTCCTACATACACGTCATTATCGCTATCATAGCCTTCAACTATTACTTCAAAAATTGTCTTTTTAAGTTTTTTATTTTTTTTGAATATTATTTTTTGTTGAGCAAGCATTACGTTCTCAACACGTTGCTTTTTAATCTCTTCTGCGACTTGATTATCAAATTCTGCAGCAGGCGTACCTTCCTCTTGAGAATATGCAAAAGCACCAAGCCTATCAAAGCCTGCTTTTTTTATAAAATCTATTACCTCTCTGTGATGCTTACCAGTTTCGCCAGGGAAACCACAAATCAAAGACGTCCTAAGGCAAATATCTGGCATTTTATCGCGAAGCTTCGCTATAACATCCAACAACTCTTTTTGTCTCGTCCTGCGGCCCATGCTTTTTAGTATATCGTCGCAGCAGTGCTGTGTAGGCATATCAAGATAATGCAGCACCTTAGGGTTGCTAGCCATTTCATCAATTAGCTCATCTGTGATTTCTTCCGGATAGCAATATAGAAGTCTAATCCATCGCAACTCTTCTATCTCAGAAAGCTTTCTAAGTAGCAAAGGTAACTTTTTTTCTTTGTATAAATCCAGACCATACAGTGTTGTCTCTTGAGCCACAAGTATAAGTTCACTTACTCCTTGTGACACAAGATTTTTAGCTTCCTCAATCAATACTTCGATAGGGAATGATCTGTAATTACCTCTTATGCTTGGAATAGCACAATATGTACATCTCTTGTCACACCCCTCAGCTATCTTTAAATACGCAAAATGACCACCAGTAGTTACTGTTCTGGCGGTTCGTGTAGGATCACTATTATCCGGTGAGGTAACATTTTCATAAAATGAACCATCAACCACAGAATTGATAGCATCTATAATCCAGTCTTCAGACCCAACACCAATCACAGCATCTACTTCAGGCAGTTCCTTACGAATCTCTTCCGGATATCGCTGAGCCATACATCCAGTTACTACAAGACCCTTTAAGTGAGCTGTATCTTTGTAAGACGCCATTTCAAGTATAGTGTTGATACTTTCCTCACGGGCTGATTCAATAAACCCGCAGGTGTTAACTACAATTACATCAGCTTCTTCCTCAGATAGCACGATATCATATCCATGCTTCTGCAGCTTTCCAATCATGTATTCGCTATCAACAAGATTTTTATCGCAGCCAAGTGATACAAAGAATACGTTCATTCAATTAATCTTCCTGAAGGTTTTCCTCTTCAGTTACAATCTTAACATCGCCTCTATAGAGCTCTTCTACAGCTATTGAAAGTGGCTTATTTGAAGGAACGGTAACATCAGTCTCAGCACCGCTAACAAGCTGACGAGCACGTTTTGCTGCAGCAATAACAATGCTGTAACGGCTGTTTACCATTGGCTCCTCACCAACTCTTTCATCACTGTTGTTTACAACGTTCATTAATTCAACGTAAGATGGATGTATCATAATAGTCTCCTTTCGACTCCATAATTTATTTCTAACCGTATCTTCGGTCATTAACTATCATCTTCAGACGTGTTCTTAGTCCGTCCATACAAAGTCTCCGCCGTTAGCGCAGATAAAACAACCTGCCCAGAATCTGTGATTATAAGAGACTTAGTGCGCCTTCCCTGAGTTGCATCTATTATTGTTTGATTTTCTTTGGCCTTAGCTACAAGTCTTTTTGACGGTGCCGAATCAGGTGCCAAAATAGCAACTACTTTGTCTGTGTTTATAATATTACCAAATCCTATATTTATAAACTGATTCATAATTATTCCAGATTCTGTATCTGTTCACGAATCTTCTCAATAACAGTTTTGAGATTGATTCCCATATCAGAGATCTCAATATTGCTACATTTTGATAGAATAGTATTACTCTCCCTATTCATTTCCTGAGCAATAAAGTCAAGCTTTTTACCTATGTCAGCTCCACTTTCCAAGACCTCACGCATATGAGAAATATGTGAGCCAAGTCTTACCACTTCTTCATCAACGCAAACCTTGTCAGCGTAAGCAGTAACTTCCATAGCAAAACGGGTCTCGTCAGCAGGTGCCCCAGTTTCATCCAAAAGTTCTTTAACTTTTTGCGCTAATTTAGCCTTATATTCATCAATGATTTGAGGTGATCTTGTAGCAATAAAATCAACATATCCTTTTAGCTCATCGAGCTTTCCATATAAGTCATTACGAAGATTTTCACCTTCGACTCTACGGCTTTCCTTGTAGCTATCAACTGCAGCGGAAACCGCACTCATCAGCTTATCTTTAAGCTCATCCTCATCAGTCTCATCTTCAGAAGTTTCAAAAACATCCGGGTATTTAGATAAATCAGTGATTCTGACATTATTGTCTAATCCAAAATCTTTTGACATCTCATTAAGCTTTTCCATATATTTAGCTGCGATGTCTTTATTGTATGTCAGTTTGAAGGAATCACCATGCTCTTCTTCAAGACTAACATATACATCTAACTTACCTCTTCCAATATTAGTCTTGAGATAAGATCTTATATCAGTCTCCAAAAAAGACAACTTCTTTGGTAATTTAATCGATAAGTCAAGATACCTATGATTAACTGATTTCAGTTCGACAGTTATCTTAGTCGAATTGTCGTTATATATCCCTCGGCCGTAGCCAGTCATACTCTGAATCATACTACCCCCAATATTATAAATTCATAATTCATGTTATTATAGCCAAATATAATATTGTAGTCAAATTTTACTTTCTTAGAGCTGCAATATGATTTACAATATTAAAGATTTTAGCACTAGTGTTAACCTTTATCTTTGGAGCAAGCTCTGCTCCGGTAAAAAATAGACGAGGTATTTAAAAATGGCTTTTGACGGTACTATGGTTGCTGCACTTAAGCATGAGATTGCTACAAGTGTTACAGATTGTCATATTTCCAAAATATCGCAACCTGAAAATAACGAAATAATTTTAACTATTAAGGGAAACAGCACACAAAAAAGACTTCTCATAAGCTGTAATCCTGCTCTTCCACTTGTTTATTTTACAGAAAACAATAAGCAGGCTCCACTTGTAGCGCCTAATTTTTGCATGCTGTTAAGAAAGCATATTGCTAATGGAAGAATAATTAATGTATCACAGCCTAGTTTAGAGCGAATTCTAATATTTGAGATTGAACACAGAAATGAACTTGGTGACTTATGCCATAAAAAATTGATTGCAGAGTTAATGGGCAAATATAGCAATCTCATTTTCACCGATGATAACGATAATATCATAGATGCGCTAAGGCGTGTCCCTTCCTCTGTGAGCTCTCTTCGTGAAGTCCTTCCTGGAAGAAAGTATTTCATTCCTGAGGAGCTTGTAAAGCAGGATCCATTTAAAGATGAAGATGATCAAGTTCTTACTCAGATATTTTCAAAGCCTACGTCTGTTGCCAAAAGCCTGGTAATGGCTTTTTCAGGTATTTCAATGACCGCTGCCAACGAAATCGCTTACAGAGCTGGCCTTGATGGAGATTATGCCACTGCAAGCTTATCTGAGGATCATAAGAAACAATTAATTGCAAAATTTAAAGAATATATGCAGGACGTTAATCTCAATAAGTTTGAGCCAATAATGTATCTTAATAAAAATACAAATGTTCCTGTAGATTTCTCCGCTGTTCCACTGTCAATGCTAAGTGATTTAGAATGTCAATCTTTTTCTACCATTTCTGAAATGCTTGAAACATTTTATCGCGAAAAAAATGTGGCTACTAACATTAGGCAAAAATCAACAGATATACGTAAGCTTGTGTCTAATAACATAGAGCGTACCGCCAGAAAGCTTGACATACAACGCAAGCAGTTAAAGGACACTGAAAAGATGGATAAGTGGAAATTGTACGGAGAACTTTTGCTCACTTATCAGCGTGACGTAATACCAGGTGCAACTAGCCATACTTGCCTCGACTATTATTCTGGGAAGGAGGTAACCATAACCTTAGACCCAACCTTAACAGCTCTAGAAAACTCAAATGCTTATTTTGAAAAATATAACAAATTAAAAAGAACCAGACAGGCCACCGAAGAGCTTGTTACTACTAGCGAGAGTGAGCTTGAACATTTGGAAAGTATAGAGATATCTCTCGCATATGCTCAAAGCGAGGATGATTTAGCCGGAATAAAGCAGGAATTGATGGATGCAGGTTATGTGAAAAAACACCAGACCAAAGGCAAAGGTAAAATACCAAAGGGTAAGCCGCTTCATTTTATTTCATCAGACGGCTTTGATATTTACGTTGGAAAAAATAATCTTCAAAATGATGAATTAACTTTTAATGTTGCTAATGGCGGCGATTGGTGGTTCCATGCAAAAAAAATGCCAGGAAGCCATGTAATAGTCAAAACAAACGGTCAAGAATTGCCAGATTCAACTTTTGAAGAAGCCGGAAGGCTTGCCGCACATTTTTCAAAAGGTTCTGATGGCGAAAAGGTAGAGATAGATTATGTCAAAAGAAAAGAAGTTAAAAAGCCAGGAAAAAATGTTCCCGGCTTTGTAATATATCATACAAATTATTCAATGATTAGCTCCACTGATATTACTGGAATTAAAGAAATTAATGACTAATGAAGCTAATGATTAAACAAATTTATTCTGTTTTTCATCATAAACATAATTAATGGATTGGAGCTTGGCGGCAAGCTCCTCTTTGTTTATGTCAAGGCTGCTGCATAATTCATCTAGACTAGGATAAGTATCCCTCAACTTCATATTAATAAAGCTTAGTAGCATAGCGGGGTCATTCGGTATCATAATAGTAATTTCTCTCTTTCTGCTAATGTTGCCAAATATTCACTTATTATAGTGTTCTCTTCATTCTCAAGGTACGGATCTACTGACAGTATATTTACCACTTCATCTCTTGCCACCTCGAGCACTGAAGCATCTTGATATATATCTCCAAGCTTAAAGGCCATCTCTCCGCTTTGTCTTATACCAAAGAAATCTCCGGGGCCTCTCATTTTCAAGTCTGACGATGCTACAAAAAATCCATCATTACTTTTTGTAAGTATAGATAGACGTTCCTTTGTCTTTTCGTCCTTAAGTTCGTCCACAAATATACAGTAACTTTGGTCCGAACCTCTTCCAACTCGTCCCCTCAACTGATGTAGGGCTGCAAGTCCAAATCTTCCTGCGTTTTCAATCAGAATGACTGTAGCATTAGGTACATTAACCCCCACCTCAACGACAGTTGTTGAAACTAAAATATCAATTAATCCTTCTGCAAAATTGGTCATTACCTCATTTTTATCCGCAGCAGACATTCTTCCATGAAGCGTACTTATTGAATATTTATCGCCAAAAATCGTCCTTAACTTCTCGGTATAATCAATTACATTCTCACCCTCAAGAGATTCGCTCTCTTCAACAAAAGGACAGATAACATAAGCCTGATGTCCTTTATCAACTTCCGCGGATATTCCCCTATATGCTTTGTCTCTGTCAGAGGAAGGTATTAGAGCATTTTTTATAGGCAATCTTTTAGCTGGTACCTCATCTATCACGCACACATCCATATCACCGTATAATATCATTGCAAGCGTTCTCGGTATGGGAGTTGCACTCATAACAAGAATATGCGTACTCTCGCCTTTCAATGCAAGTGCTTCTCTTTGTGCTACTCCAAATCTATGTTGCTCATCGGTAATCACCAGACCTAATTTGTTGTATTCAACAGTTTTCCAGAATATAGCATGGGTTCCGATTATAAATGCACCTTGAGTTGAAGCGATTCTCTCATTGGCTAGTTTATGCTCTTTGGCTGTCAATGAACCAACTAGCAAGATTATAGGAATATCGAGTCCCAATAGTTTATTCATAGCAGTGAAGCTCTCATAATGCTGTCTCGCCAACACTTCTGTCGGAGCCATGATTGCAGATTGATAGCCATTCAAATGCATATCAAGCATTGCAAAATAAGCTACAGCTGTTTTTCCGGAACCTACATCGCCTTGAATTAAGTGTTGAGACACATACTCACGCCTAAAATCATCTGTAATTTTTTTTATGGTTCGTCTTTGTGCGCCAGTAAGCTCATAAGGAAGCTTGCTGTAGTAAGATTCAACATTACTTAATGACATTACACAATTGTTTTCTGGTCTTACAGTTGTTTTTGATAACTGAAGTCTAATTATAAACCAGAAAAATTCATCAAAGACAAAATGGTTTCGGCCAGCTGCCAATGCATCAATACTTTTGGGAAAATGCATAATCTCATAATAATGTTTAAGCTCATTGGCAAGCTTATTTTTTGATAATACCTTAAGTTTTGGATCTAATGTGGGTGGAAAGTCAAAGTCATCTTGAATATCGTTCAAAATAGCTTTCACCGTCTTGCTTATCATATTGTTTGATAAACCAGATGTAAGTGAATATACTGGCTGAAGGCTTTTCCGAAGTTGCTTATAGTCTTCTAACGCAAACACTCTGGGTTGCTCCATCTTAACAACTTCATTTTCAATCGAAGTCCGCCCATACAGAATAATCGGCACATTAGGACGAATCTGTTTGGCAATATAAGGGCTTCTAAACCATATTGCGGAAAAAAGGACACCATTTACTCGCTCATTAAGAGTGGTTACTGACATTCTACGACCGTTTTTAGTTATCGGCGATTTGCGAGGAGTAATCATAACCGCGAAAACACCATCACTATGAATGTCCTGTACCAAAGAAAGCTGAGGATATTTTAAATATTCCCGCGGAAAAAAACAGAGTATATCACCAATGGTGTATACTCCGATTTTTGCAAATAAATCCGATGTCTTTGCGCCTATTCCTTTGCGTGTAGAAAGTAAGTCAGTATACTTCATCATTCTACTGAGCAAACATAATAGTAAACAGGCTGTCCGCCATTCTGAAGTTCTACTTCAAGATCCGGATACTGTTTTTCAATCTTCGCAGCAAGCTTCTCAGCATCCTTTTCCTTAATTTCTTCACCGTAGTAAATGCTGATAATTGCAGAATCTTCATCAACAAGTTGATCTATAAGGTCCATAAAGCAGCTTTCCATCTTCTTATCAACTGAAAGAATTCCGGCATCTGCTATACCCATGTAATCACCTTCGTGGATAACTTTGTCATCGATTTCAGTGTCTCTAACCGCATAGGTTACCTGACCAGTCTTTACAGTTGAAAGACTTTCAGTCATACGCTCAGTGTTCTCTTCCACAGAACTATCCGGAATATAATTTACAAGAGCGGTAATACCCTGAGGTATAGTCTTGGTAGGTATAACCACAACATTTACATTTTCTGCAATTGAAGCAGCCTGATTAGCAGCAAGAATAATATTCTTGTTGTTCGGAAGTACAAATACCGTCTTGGCATTTACTTTGTAAATTGCATTAAGAACATCCTCAGTTGAAGGGTTCATAGTCTGACCGCCCTCAATAAGACAATCAACACCAAGCTCTGTAAATATCTCTCCAAGTCCAGCACCAATAGATACAGATACAAAGCCCATTTCCTTTGCTGGCTCAGCAGGTTTTTGAGGCTCCTGGCTTGCTACAGCCTTAGTCTCTTCCTTAGCTTTCTTTTCGTCTAATTTTAAATTAGTGATTGATACGTTCTTAACTGAGCCAAAGTTAATAGCCTGCTGAAGCGCAAGACCAGGATCGTTAGTCTTAAGCTCAGTCTTAATCTTCAAATCATCAGTAATGACAAGTACTGAATCACCTATGCTGTTAAGGTAATCTTTGTAATTAGTAGCTTCTTTTTCAGAAAGAGGACGCTCTATCAACAGAACAAAAGATGTCTCATAGTCATACAGATTCTGCGGCTCCTGCTCTACAGTCTCGTCGTCATACTGAGGCTCTCTTCCATAGAATGCATCCTGAGCACCTTTAAGAATCTCTACAAGACCCTGACCACCAGAATCAACAACACCTGCCTGCTTAAGAACAGGAAGCAAATCCGGGGTCTTATCGAGTACTCGCTCTGCTTCTCTTACTATTTCGTCAATAAACTCTCCCATATTGTCAGTATTAGCTGCAAGCTCCAATGCCTTATCAGCTATACCCTTAGCAACAGTGAGAATTGTTCCTTCCTTTGGCTTCATAACAGCCTTATATGCTGACTCTACAGCTTTCTGGCAAGCCTCAGATATAATGATGGTATCAAGCTCATCATAAGTCTTAACTACCTTAGTAAATCCTCTAAAAAGCTGTGAAAGGATAACTCCTGAGTTACCTCTTGCACCTCTAAGAGATCCCGAAGAAATAGCCTTGCAGATTGACTCCATATTTGGAACCTCTACCGCCTTAACTTCGTTTGCTGCAGACTGAATAGTCATGCACATATTTGTTCCAGTATCACCGTCCGGCACCGGAAAAACATTAAGCTCATTAATCCACTCTTTTTTGCTCTCTAGATTTCTTGCTCCAGCCAGGAACATGCGGGCAAGAAGTTCTGATGAAATAGTGTTTTGCACTTTTTTACTCCTTCTAATCAATTACACGAACACCTTCAACAAATATGTTGATGTTCGATACTTCCAAGCCTGTAAATGCTGTTACCTTATATTTTACAGTGTCAATCAGATTTTCTGATACAGTCTGAATATTAACACCGTAAGAAATAATCAGATGGAAATCAATTGAAATCTTACCATCATCACTAACAGTTACTGTAATACCGTGATTAAGATAATCCTTCTTCAGAAGTTTAACAATACCGTCCTTAATATTTACTGTAGCCATGCCAACAATACCAACACACTCTACAGCAACTGAGCCTGCATAAGTTGCTATTACATCATTAGAAATGTAAATAGATCCATGCTCGTTAGATACTTTTCCTTTCATTGGATCCTCCTTTCGGCTGTTAGCCCAATTATGGTCTATTATATTAGTTTTAAAAAAAATTACAACTCTAAATCCAAAACCCGCTATTTTACGAAAAAAATCCTTGCTTTTTATGTCACTCTCTGTTAAACTCTCTTCGTTGTGAGTGCGCTAAAGTACTCAAATCCGTGTTAAGGAGGTGTTATTCATGGCAAAATGTGCAGTATGTGGTAAGGGAGCTCATTTCGGAAATAACGTGAGCCATTCTCATAGAAGATCAAATCGTATGTGGAGTTCAAATGTTAAGTCTGTTCGTTGCAAGGTTAACGGTGTAGCAAAGCGTCTTAACGTTTGCGCAGCATGCCTTCGTTCAGGTGCAGTTGAGCGTGCCTAATCGATAATACTTGATTTTTCACGGAAGACCTTCGGGTCTTCTTTTTTTGTCTTTTTATTGCCACATCTAACAACTCCTCTAGTCCTACATCCCCACGTCTGCACTTACCGCAATTCGCTTTTGCGTGACAACCCGCTGCGCCCTCCCTCCATGGCGAGCCCGTTTTCGGAATCTGAGGGTGATTCGTTTTGCGATGTTTTATTGCGCGCCCTCCTCCGAAACTCGATGTGGTCTTCTAGAATTCATCCACTTTTGTTGGGGCTCATTTACTTAACGAGGCATGCGCACGTACATGGTGCGACTCTCACCACTTTAAGTGAGCGGTAGTGCCGCTTATTCAGATGACGGTAGGCAGGGCGGGCAAATCGCCACGGATGGCGATTTGAGCGAGAAGCAACAAGGATGTTGTATACGACCGACCGCCCCCCCACCGGCAGATGCATTAGCGGCACTTAGCGATACGACACAGTGGTGAGAGGTGCATCCATGTACGGGTCAAGCCTTGAGAATCTATAAGCCCCCAAAAGCTGGATGAATTAAGAAGCCACATCTCAGACAACTGGAGACCAGGCGCGCAGCATCGCAAAACAAGAATCACCACCAGATTCACGAATGCAGGGCTCTGATTGCCATGGAGGAAGGGGCATGGGTTATCGCACAAAAGATGTAAGCAAAATGCAGACGTGGGGATGTAGCGGTTGAATGTTGTTAATGTGGCAATAAAAAGGCCCTAAATAATTAGGGCCGAGGTTGTTACTTGTTTACAGATTCGTCGAGCATTTCGCCGAGCTCTTCTGCTGCTGCGGCTTTGGCATCTTCATCAGTTTTGTCTTTTTTTGAGCGGTTCATGAACTTGTCGACAAAATCAGGAATCATATCAAGAATCTTGGTGAGGCTATCTTGATTTTTGATATTTACAAGTTTAGTGTGTCCGTTCTGTATTACAATAACTGCACTTGGGGTAAGCTTACCGCCCATTCCTCCAGCTGCATTATTGTGCTTAGCCCTTGGATTATCAACATCCTTGGCTACAGAACCAGCAGCAACGCCAAATGATACATCTACTAAAGGAAGTATTATAGTATCTCCCACATGAATAGTCTCGCCTACAACGGTCTTGCTTGAGAGAAAACTGTCCATTCCCTTAAACAACGAATCTACTGTTGAATTGAAAATTTCACCCATGATATCCTCCTATCCTAACTGTTTATATAGATATCTAACATTTTTATCTAAAAGAAGCCTCAAAGCTATAGCTACAAGAGTAACTATCATTAGCCGCCCTTTTATTGTAATCTCGCCCTCAAAATAATTCTCATCAGCTGCAAAATCAGGAATTATATGAAGTCTTTTCTGATATGCTAATGGAAGCAGACTTATGACTCCTGTTATTTCACCCGTAATAGAAGGATCACTAAATCCATATTGTAGATAACCAGAACAACGTTTTGGCCATATTGCTTTAAGCAGCCTTACAAGTTCATCTTTTAAGTGACGTACAGCTTTACGATTCCGCGGGTCATCTACTTTCTTTTTTATTTCAACAAATTTGCTTTTAATATTTTTTATTTTGTCAGATAACTTTTCTTTAGTTCTCTTCTTTTTAGGTTTTCTAGTCGATTTTCTGCGATTACTTCTACTTTCTTTTTGGGGCTTACCTTTCTCATCTAGCCTATCATTATCCTGCATAGACTCGGCTTGTTCATCAAGATTATTTTTATTCGAGTTTTGAGGAACTTGAGAATTCAGAGACTCCATATCTACTGATGTATCTGGAATAGAGGTAAACACATCATCTGAAAATTCTATATCAATTCCATCTTTATCATCAGAACGTGCTTCATAATTATGTTCTTGATGTTTTTTCGCTCTATTATTTTTAGGTATAAGCTGAATCCACATCAGCTTAACATTATAATCAAAGTTTTTTTCGTATGAAGCGTTAACACGTAGCAAATGCAACAGCCAATGTACTTTAGCCGTTATATTGGGATTCTCATAGGCTTCAACCTTAGCTTCGTAGCGAATCGGAACAAATAGTACAACTGCTATAAGAAGCATTATTATTCCAAGTATTCCTAGCAATATAAAGCCAAGAATTTTAAGTATTAGAAGAAAAACACTCATTCTATGCTATCTTTCATCTTGTCGGAAAAATAATCTTTAAGCGCCACATCTCCAGTTTTTTCATAGACATCTTGAACTATGTGCTCGATAAGAGATAGGGCTTCATCATAATTAGTCGCTAGCCCCACGATGTCATACCCCATCTTAGGCATATGCGGTTGCATTAACTGCCTTGCCGAAAAAAATTCAAGTTGATCTGTCTGTGTAAGAGATATGGCAATTACATAAAAATCCTTCAGAAAATATTTTTTAGCTAAAGTTTTTTTATATTTATTTGCTTTTTTCTTATCTAAACCATCGCTAAGGTACAAATCCTTGTACCAGCGGATAGACTCTTCACGCATATCAGCCTCCAAACCAGAGGTTATTCCGCTTTAAATCCGTAAATTCATCGTATGCTTTCTCAAGAATTGCCTTTTCATTAGGGAATTTTAAAAGATGTATTGCCTCGTGATATTTATAATATCCGGCATCTCTAAAGTATTCCTCACGTTGCGGTTTGCAGTAGAAATTATCTGCGCGCATCAAATACCAATGTACATCCTTCTCAACAACTCCCTCTGTTACAGTAAAACTGTAATGACTCTTGTCTATATATTTAACAATATGAGCTGACACTCCAGACTCTTCTTTTACTTCTCTTAGCGCTGTCTGAGGATGCTCCTCCCCAGTCTCAACAGTACCTTTAGGTAGTACCCACCCCTCATATTTATTATGAATGTTTTTGTACAGTAATAGGATCTTCCCTCTAAATATTACGACCCCACCGCAACTGATTGCTTCCATCTTTGCAAATCCTTCCTGCGTGAGAAATTTATATAAAGTATATCAAATCAATTTTATTCCTGCAAATTCGATATCTGCTTTTAATTAAAGTAAGCATCGAAAATCTCTTTAGCTAAAGGAACAGCATATCTGCTTCCATTTCCCATTCCTTCATAGATGATAGCCAGAGCAATTTTCTCCCCATTATCACCTTGCGCATATCCTACAAACCAACTATGTGCAGCTTTACTACTTTCCAAAAACTCAGCAGATCCAGTTTTTCCATATGCTGTATAGCCTGTTCCATTTTTTAAAGCTTCACCAGTACCGTCCGTTACAACAGCTGCCATATATTCTTGCAAATATTGAGCTTCCTCTACAGTAAATAATCGCTTATAAACTGATGGCTTTGTTTCAGATACAAAATCCCCATTCTTACTTTCAATTCCTGAAACCATATAAGGCTTCATTAATACGCCATCATTAGCTATAGCACTTGCTATAAGCGCCATATGGTATGGTGTAACTAGAGTTTGACCTTGACCGATAGATGTCTGAAGAATGTCATCTGCAGTTGCATCACTCGGCAAATGATATGCGCTCTTATTATAGTTAAAATCAGTAGGCAAATTTGACTTGAAAAGCAATGAATCACAGGTCTTAGCCAAAAGTTCCGGCCCTACTTCTGTTCCGATATTTGCAAATGATGAGTTACAAGACTGTGCAAATGACTCTTTAAGTCCAACCTTACCATGGGCTTTATTATGAATACAATTTATTTTTGCATCACCATATCTAAATGAACTACTGCAGTTAAATGAATAATCTTCCGGGCTCTTACCGCTTCTTAAGTATGCAGTGGTTGTAAAAATCTTAAACGTAGACCCTGGTGGATATAAACCCTGCATAGCACGATTAAGCAAATTAGTGTCTGTAGAGCCCTCCATTGTATAGAACTCATACATACGCTCAATATCATTTGGATCAAAATCAGGTTTTGATACTTCTGCCAAAATCTCCCCTGTATCTGGTTTGATTACGACAACCGCTCCATTGCAGACCGAAAGCCCATGGTACGCAGCCATTTGAACATCAACATCAAACGTTGTTTTCAAAGTGTCGCCGTGATTTTTGATACCATATAATTCATTCTGCTCACGTTCCATTAAACTAACGTGAGATGTGAGCAGTTTTGTGTTATACATATCCTCCAAGCCACTTTTACCTGCTCCGACATATCCAACAACATGTGAGAACACGTTGGCATAAGGATAAATCCGCTCCATTGTCTGGTCTTCATATACATTTGTGCCGGCAAGTACAGTTCCATCACGCGCAACGATTTTCCCCCTGATCATATCTTTCTCAAGAGCTGCTATTCTGGCATTATATGTACTGTCTACAACCTGTTCGCTTTCTACTCCAATATACTTTGTGAAATAAAGTATCATCGCTAAAAATAAAACACTAAAAGAGCAAGCCACTACATAGTAATGGACATTCGCCTTCCTTTTTGCCCTACGCTTTCTTTTTATACGCTGACGTCTCTCCTCTGCAGGATCTACAGCTGGAGTTTTTTCGACATCATCAGACAAAAATACTATTCTATTTTCCTCATCATTTTTTGACATATTACTCATTTATAATCTGTTTTCTTTTCTTATTTTGTATAGGCTTCTTCTTTTCAGGCTTTTTTCTCATTGTGTAAAGTCCTTGAATCAATGAAAAGATAAATACTGAGCATACCATTGAGGTACCACCATAACTTACAAATGGCAACGTAAGACCTGTACTAGGAATGAACTTAATTACTCCACCTATATTAAGAAATACTTGGAATACATATAGTGTGCCAAGGCCTAGTGCCAAATATTTGTAAAATGGCTCCTTTAGCTCAGTGGCAATATTAAGCATCATGATAAAGCATGACAAACATACCAATATCATACATATAGCAAATACTGCGCCTAGCTCTTCTGCAACTGCAGCAAATATGAAATCGCTGTCTACTAGCGGCACCTTCTGCGGCATGCCATCGGTTAGTCCACTGCCGAACCAGCCTCCACCACCTAACGCAAATAGAGACTGCGATATTTGAAAACCTGTGCCATCTATTTCTGCAAGAGGATCACGCCATGCTTGAACCCTTCTTCTCACATGTCCAAACAATTTATATGCAACCACTGACGCTCCCGAGCCTGCCAGAAGGCCAGCTATTAAGTAATACCACTTCTTTGACGCAACATATAGCATAACAAGATATGTGATAAAAAATATAAGTGCTGCGCCTAAGTCAGTAGACATAACAAGAATGGCAACATGCATTGCTGCTATTACAGTTGCAATAACGACATGGAGAAAATCAGTTGAAATAGTAAATATACTTGCTACAAAAAATACAAACAGTATTTTTACAAGCTCTGAAACTTGAAATTTAAATCCCCATAAATCCAGTGACAACTTCGCTCCGCCCGTAACCGTTCCTATCAGGTACACAATGGCAAGCCCAGCAAATCCAATGCCAGCATAAATCCATGTTATATTACGCAAGAACTTAATCTCTTTGACAAGAAACGGTACAAACAGTGAAAGAACTCCAGCAACTGCAGCAATAATAAACTGTCGCACAGCTTCGTGCATATCAAGTCTGGTAAGCATAATAAATCCTATGCTCATAAGCATAAGCATATTATTTAATAACAGTTCAGAGCCATCTTCATACAGGTATTGATATGCCTTCATCATAAAGAAAAAGAAAATAAGCTGACCTGCATAAAATACCACAATATCTACATTGGGATCATTTACTAGAATAGCAAGATAACAATTAAGATGTGTAGCAAAAAAGAAGATACGTTGACGTATCAAGATACCATGAACTCTCTTTTTATTTTTTACTAATAGCCCCATGGCTCCATACACGGTATAAATACCGAAAAACAAAAGTATTGTATATCGTGACAGGTCTATGATGACACCGTTCATTAAATAATACCCCTTCGGAAATGACCTCTGGTAAAGCTCGTAAGTCTCTGCTCGTCTCCTGAAAAGTAAGCGTCTAGCACAAGCTTTACTTCAGCACCATTCTCCGTTGTAAATTCAAGTCTATAAGAGCTGGCATTGCCAGGTTTTTCACCAAATAAAACAGTCGGAACACTGTTATAAATTTCATTATAACAGTATTCACAGTGATTTAACACAGAAAAATCCATCTGTTTTCTATCTCGTATATACCACGTCTCTGGCTTATGATTGCAACCAACTGAATTTCGATGTAGACATTGTTTGGTAACCATAAGCGGATATTTTGAATAGACTACAAACTCAGCATCAGGCATATTTAAATGAGCAATTTCATTTTTGTTTAGCTCAATTGGATAAGTATACTTACCTATCCCTTGTTTATTCCAAAAGGCAATAGTCTCATTAGAATAGTTATACATTCTATAGTCAAATCTAATCCTGTCAGAAGACGTATACTGGGATACTAATGCATACCCATCAGCCGAACTAACCAAATAACCATCTGCTTCACTCAACTTATCTAATTCATTTTTCAAAGTACTAGCTCTTGTCTCATCAACCATCGGTGGAATGACTACAAAAATCTTCTTTGCGCCAACAAGTTTCTTTGCCACCTTATATAGAGACGGATAAACATATACACCATCAATTTGTTTATAGCTTAAAATTGCTTCAAGTTGTTCTTTGCTATGTACCAATACATTGATAGCTACTAACTTTTCGAATCCATTCTCAGGGATTTTCAAAACATCAAGTATTTTTTCACCACCATTAGGAGCATTTCTTCTTTTTTCACCAATAAGAGCCTCCAACAGTTGTCCTGTGGCTTCTTGGCGTAGCTGTTTTATAGAAGACAGGGAATAAAACAATCCTTCATCACAGATTATTTCAGATGACACGACAGCAAACGGGGTGTTGCCTAATTTGAATGCCTGTTTTTCAATATCAGCTCTAGTTACCGCTCTTCCAGTTGCAATTTCTGGTTCATCGCCTTTTAACAATACGACTATATCACCATACGAATACTCAATTTCAAAAGGCTCTCCAGCCTTCAATTTGACATTACAATGAATGGGGAGTTTTGATATTTTACCGATTCCATCACCATTTGATTCAACGTGTCTATGGGCCGGCTCAGTAAACGTTATCATTTCTTTACCAAGCTTTCCAGATGGATAACCGTCAGTAAAACCACATCTATTTCCTAAATCAAATAGCTTCTTTTCGGTCAAATCAGAAACATAATAGCCTTCTATGCCATTTGAATATAAAATATCCAGTTGTTGTCTATATATTTTCGTGACACCAACTGCATAATCTATCTGCTTCATTCTTCCTTCAATTTTTAGAGAAGCAGTGCCTGCCTCCATAAGATCAGGGAGCAAATTTATTGTGTTCAAATCTTTAGGACTAAGAACATATTGACCTGAAGTCTTA
This sequence comes from Lachnospiraceae bacterium, assembly GCA_045597645.1. Taxonomy (GTDB): domain Bacteria; phylum Bacillota; class Clostridia; order Lachnospirales; family Lachnospiraceae; genus JAKSSE01. The sequence goes on from JAZLKM010000058.1 coordinate 40,304, forward strand.
ATTGTTCTCTTATTAGCATCCAAAATCTCATAAGTAAGTCTGCACGGTTGAGCACACTGCCCTCTATTACCGCTTCGACCACCAATCATAGAGCTCATCAGACACTGTCCTGAATAGCAAAAGCATAAGGCTCCATGAGAAAAAATCTCAAGCTCCATGCCTGTCGCTTTATAAATATTGGAAATATCATTAAGTGATAATTCTCTTGGCAGCACCGCTCTCGATATACCAAACTCCTGTAGCTTTCTAACTCCGTCAATGCTACCCACTGTCATCTGTGTACTAGCATGAACAGGTAACCCAGGAAAGTTCCTGAATATAAAAGAAACAACACCAAAATCTTGAACTATTACTCCATCAAGTCCAGCTTTATAGTAAGGCAGCAAATAAGCATATAATCTGCTATATTCTGTATTTTTCAATAAAATATTAACTGTAAGATATACCTTTTTCCCATATATGTGAGCATATTCTATAAGCGAAACCAGTTCATCTTCAGACAAATTTGTAGCACTTGCTCTCGCATTAAAAAACTGACCGCCTACATATACTGCATCGGCGCCTGCGTCTAATACGGCTTGTGCTATTTTAAAATCCCCAGCTGGGGCTAAAAGTTCCATCATAATAATATTAAAGCCCAGATTGCTCTGGGCTTATCACTTTCATTATTTTCTTACTGATCCTAACATTGCATCTTCTAGAGATGCTTCGAGTCTTGCTTTGTTAAGCAATAACTCTTTGTTTTCCTTTTCAAGCTCATCAAGTTTTTTTTCTATTTCTTCTGCTTTTACCTTGCCGGAAATAAGCTCATGTTTCAGCTTGTACAGTTCTTCGTCTTTTATTGTGATATCACGCTCTAATTGCTCAACCTTACTTTTAGCTTTAAAATAGTCATCAGCAATGTTAAGCTCCAATAGCATAGTACGCATATCAGCCGGAAGATGCTTGTAGTCCTCAAGTTCAGCAAATTCAGATATTTTTTCGTTAATATATGTAGCAACTCTCTGCAGATAGTCTTCTTCTTCGTAGCCACTTAAAGTATAGACTTTTCCGCCAATTATAACTTGTGTACTTTTCTTAGCAGACATATAGTACTTTCCTCCCAAAAACTATTTTATTATATGTGGTTTTAGGACGAAAAACAAGCCTTACTTTTTCGCTCTTTGGAAATGAGCGTAGCTCTGCTCGGTTGCCATTCTTCCTTTAGGCGTTCTTATAATGAAATTATTTTGTACAAGATATGGTTCATATACATCCTCAATTGTGCCACTATCTTCGCCAATTGATGCAGCTAGTGTATCTAGTCCAACAGGTCCACCATCAAACCTGTCAATAATAGTGGTAAGAATAAGTCTATCATTATTATCCAGCCCACATTTATCCACTTCCAGCATATCAAGCGCCTCGTCTGCAATGCTTTTAGTGATTATTCCGTCATATCTTACTTGTGCGTAATCTCTCACTCTTTTCAGCAGTCTATTCGCAAGTCTAGGCGTGCCTCGAGATCTCTTAGCGAGTTCGTTAGCACCGCTCGGATCTATTTCAACGCCTAATGTGCGGGCGCTTCTTTCAATAATAAATTGGAGCTCAGGAACTGTATAAAATTCAAGATGATTAACTACACCAAACCTATCTCTAAGCGGAGCAGAAAGAAGGCCGGCTCTAGTGGTTGCTCCTACAAGTGTAAATTTGGGTAGATCTAGACGAATACTTTTAGCGTCACTACCTTTTCCAATCATTATGTCTATAACATAATCTTCCATCGCTGGATATAGAACTTCTTCAACCTGTCTATTGAGTCTGTGTATCTCGTCTATGAAAAGTACATCGCCTTCCTGCAGACCACTTAATATAGCTGCTATCTCTCCTGGCTTTGCAATGGCAGGACCACTAGTTACCTTTATATGAACTCCCATCTCATTAGCAATTACGCCAGCAAGAGTTGTCTTTCCTAATCCAGGCGGGCCATAAAACAAAACATGATCTAGCGATTCACCTCTTGCTTTTGCTGCATCAATATAAATACCCAAAGTCTCCTTGATTTTCTCTTGTCCAATATATTCAGAAAGAGTTTCAGGCCTTAGGCTTTTTTCTATTATGACATCTTCTTCTTGAAGATTTGTTTCAATCGTACGTCTCTCCATATTAGAACATCTTTCGTAGGGCTGCCTTAATTAACTGTTCCGTACTTAATTCCATTGCATTCTCAACCTTGCCAATAGCTTTTAGTGCTTCAGTATTAGAATAACCAAGAGCCGTAAGCGCCATGGCTGCCTCTGATTTTGCTATAGCAGTTTCATCCAAATTAGTGCTGGCTTTTGCTATTTTTTCTTCCATAGCATCCTCTAGATTAATCTTATCCTTAAGGTCTAATATTATCCTTTGAGCAGTCTTAGCACCTACACCATTAGCTTTATTAATTGTCTTCACATCTTCAGAAAGAATAGCAAACTTTAAATCCTCAACTTCAAGCAAAGATAAAATAGCCATAGCAGCCTTCGGACCAACGCCCGTCACTGTCAAGAGCATAAGAAACATTTCTTTCTCGCTTTTAGAAAGAAAGCCATATAATTGCTGAATTTCTTCGCGAAGATATAAATGCGTATAAAGCTTCAGTATGCTTCCTTCACTTGGCAAATGGGTCTTTAGAAGTTGACTGACAAAAATCTCATACCCTATTCCACCAACATCAATAACAACGGACTCCTCGCAAATATCTTCAAGAGTTCCACTTATGTATGCGTACATTAAGCCCTCTCTCCTATATAATAGAAACCTTTACATTGTGATAATTTTACGTTGACAAGCTTTCCTATATCGCTCTCGTCTCCTGGAAAATGAACAGTAATATTATTCAAAAGACGTCCCGTTACAAGACCTTCCTCCTGCTTATTTAATTCTTCAACCAGAACTTCCATTGTACTACCTTCAAATCGTTTCACCTGCTCTTGAGAAATCTTCTGGACTAAGGAAAGTAATCTATCAAACCTATCTTTAACCACATCCTCGCTTATTTGGTCCTCATAGCTTGCAGCAGGTGTACCAGTCCGCTTTGAATATATAAAAGTAAATGCACTATCATACCTAACCTTTGACACTACATCCATAGTCTCCAGGAAATCATCCTCTGTCTCACCTGGAAACCCTACAATAATATCAGTTGTAAGAGATACATCAGGTATATTTGCCTTGATTTTATCTACCAATGCAAGATATTGCTCTTTATTATATACGCGATTCATACGCTTCAATATTGCTGAGCTACCTGATTGAAGAGGTAAATGAATGTGCGTTGATATTTTGGGGGTAGTCTTAATAGCTTCTATCAAGTCATCCGATAAGTCCTTGGGATGAGAGGTCATAAATCTCACTCTTTCGAGGCCTTCAACTGTCGCTACGCGCTTAATAAGCTCAGCAAAAGAGATTTCCTGCTCTAATCCCCTACCGTAGGAATTAACATTCTGTCCCAAAAGCATTACTTCGACTACGCCATCGGCCACAAGCTTTTCCACCTCAGATATTATCTCCTCGGGTGTACGGCTTTTCTCTCTTCCACGAACATAGGGAACTATACAATAGCTACAGAAGTTATTGCATCCAAACATAATATTAACGCCAGATTTGAATTTAAATTTGCGCTCGATCGGCAAATCTTCCACAATTTTATCTGTATCTTTGAGAATTTCAATAGTCTGCTGGTTATCAATAATAGAAGTATATAACAATTCCGCAAATTTATATAAGTTGTGGGTTCCAAAAACCAAATCTACAAACTTATAGCTACTCCTTATTTTTTCAACAACAGTAGGCTCCTGCATCATGCAACCGCATAGAGCAATCTTCATATATGGGTTTTTCTTCTTATAGCTATTTAATAACCCTAACCGACCGTAAACCTTGTTGTTAGCATTTTCCCTGACAGTGCAGGTATTGTATACCACAAGGTCCGCTGTTTCCTCCTCGACTTCAACATATCCCGCCGAATTAAGAATTCCTCTAAGCTTTTCAGAATCTCTGGCATTCATCTGACAACCGAATGTGGTAACACAATATGTTAGTGAACGGCCGGCCTCCTTGGACATCTGTTCTACCAGACCACGACACATTTCAATATAATAGTGTTGTCTGTCTGGCTCCGTCTGAGGCACGTCACTCAAATTTAGTCTCAAATCATTTATATCACTCATATTAAATCCATTTCTATAACTTATATATCCCTCGTTCAGTGACTAATATATCCATTCGAATATCGTTGTCCTGTGCTTCAACTTCATCAAAAATTAGTTCGCTGTATGTAATTCCAACCTTTTTCAGTCCAGAATGTGTAGCGTAAAATCTGTCATAATATCCTTTGCCGTAGCCAATTCTATTGCCATTCTTATCAAAAGCTACACCTGGTGTAACGCATATTCCTGATTTTTGAGAAAAAACTTCAGTTTCTCCATTTGGTTCTAGTATATTGAATAATCCTAATTCAAAGTCTTTTAGTGAATACGTCCTAAAGAAAATAATATCATTTCCGACTGTCTTTGGAAAATAGATTTCTCTATTCTTTAGCACATCATATGCGCTTAATATGTTTAGTTCACTTTTAATCGGATAATAAAAAAGTATCGGATCTGTACAATCCGATAAATAGTTTAAAAGTATTTGACATGCCAGCTCAGATTTAACACATCGTTCTTCAACACTTAATTCATTTCGCTTTTTTAGAGCAAGCTTTCTAGCTTCTATCTTTTCCATTGACGGGTCAACCCCTACATATTTTTCTTAGCCAACATTTCACCCACATTTTCTACATTTCCGTTGGCGTCTACAAGATCAATGTTGTTCATTTGATTTCTAATATTTGCTTTAAAATCAGCGATATATTCAGCACGAAGAGCCTGCTGCTCTACTTTTTCAGTTTCTGAAAGTCCTATCGATTTAGATTTTCTTGCGAGCTCATTTATTCTAGCAATCTTCTCCTGGGTCATGTCAAAAATTCCTCCACATAATCTGGCATGTAGAAATCTTCATCATAATTCGACTCAAATAGAGTTCCTGTATAATTATTGTCCAGTATCTTATGAATTATCGATACATCTTTGGCATTGGCAATCACCATTTGTGCGCCTGATGCAGTTGCTATCTTAGCTGCACGTAATTTTGCCTCCATTCCGCCAGTTCCCACATTGCTGCCAGTAGAACCTTTCGCCATTCCATCGAGCTCTGGAGTAATCTCGTCAACATATTTTACTAGCTCGGCATCCTTATTTTGCCTTGGATCATCTGTATAAAGTCCATCTATATCAGACAGTAAAATAAGCAAATCTGCACCTGTAAGCGATGCAACTAGTGCAGAAAGTGTATCATTATCTCCAAACTGAATCTCATAAGTAGATATGGTATCATTCTCATTTACAATTGGAATAATGCCTAATTCAAAAAGAGCTTCGAATGTATTCTCACAATTTTTCCTAGATACGTTATCCAAAATCGTATTTTTGGTCATAAGAATCTGACCAACCTGCTGTTGAAAATCAGAGAATGCCTTCTGGTATGTTAACATAAGATTTGCCTGTCCTACAGATGCACAAGCCTGTCTAAGTGGCAATCTGCCATTTAAATCATTTATACCTAGAACTTTTCGACCTACAGCAATCGCTCCAGACGATACTAGACATACATCTAAACCTCTATTTCTTAGATCGCATAATTCTCTAGCCAGCTTCTCGATTTTAATAAAATCAAGTCCACCCGTCTCGGGATGCTGTAGTGAGGAAGAACCGATTTTAACTACTACTCTATGTATATGTTTTGCGTCAATTGTAGCTGTTTTTGACATGATAAGTAATTAATATACCTTTCGTTTTTGTTTTTTCCAGGCTCCAGATAAATATCTTGATAAATTAAACACTCCAGTTATAAACCAAGTAAGTCCTGTAGCGTACCAAATACCCCATACACCAATTGCAGGTATGAGAGTTAGTGGCTTTGATAGCCCTATTCTACCAACTATCTCAACTATACCGTTGGCATAAGCAAAAAGCGCATCTCCAGCGCCATTAAGAACTCCACGGCTCACATAAATAATACCAAGGAATGTAAAGAAGCAGCTTGTAATTTTTAGTGCTTGTGATCCAAAAGCAATAACTTCTGGCTCTGATACGAACCATCTCATTATGCTATCTCCAAATAACCACGCACATGGAATAACTATACCAGTGAAGATTAAAATCATAACAAAACCGCTAACAAAGCCGATCTTCACACGTTCTTGCTTACCTGCACCAATATTTTGCCCAGTGTACGTAGAAAGTGCTGTACTAAGTGAATTAAATGGTTGCTGTACAAGCTGTTCAATGCGTGAAGTAGCTGTAAATGCAGCAATTACAACAGAACCGAATCCATTTACAACTATCTGCAGCGCAACACATGATATTGCAATGAGCGATGACTGAAATGCCAATGGAAGTCCCATTCGGACTGCTTGTTTAATGATGTAGCCTTGAGGCCTTAGCTGAGATTTTTCTAACTTAAAGTATGGATTCCTAAGAAATGCATAAATCAGGCTACCAATGCAGGCAATTATCTGAGAAACAACGGTCGCGTATGCGGCTCCAGCAACTCCAAGGTTAAATCCTCTTACAAACATAATATCAAGAGCAACATTGATAATACTGGAAACTATAAGAAAATACAGTGGCGATCTAGAATCACCTACCGCCCTCAAAATAGCTGAAACACAGTTATAAAATGCTACAGTCAACTGACCCATGCAGATAATCTGCATGTAGTAAATCGCATCAGCTCTAATATTGTCTGGAGTCTTTAGAAAAGTAAGCACAGGCCCTGCAAGCAATACCCCGAGGACACTCATTGCAAGTCCTACAGTGCCCATAATGTATGCAGCATTCGCTACGGTCTTACGTACTCCGTCTTCATTTCCTGCCCCAAACTGTTGGGAAATGATAATGCCGATACCGCTGGCCATTCCAAAACACAACGAAAAGAATAGGAAATTAACAGATGCAGTTGCTCCTACAGCGGCAAGAGCATCACTACCGACAAACTTTCCAACAATCATGGAATCTACCATGTTATATAGCTGTTGGAAAATATTTCCTATAACAAGTGGAATCATGAACTTCAGGAGCAACTTTGTAGTGTTGCCCTGAGTCATGTCCATTACAAATCCCTTTTTGTTAGACATTGCTATACCTGGATTCTATAATAATTAGTATTTACTGTATTACCTTCTTCGGGCATTTTTCTGCACAAAGACCGCAGTTGGTACACTTGGTGTAATCAATATGAGCTATATTGTCTTCAAAGAAAATAGCTTCGTTAGGACAATTCTTAGCACAAAGCCCACATCCTATACATCCTGCTGAGCATACCGACATAACCGCTTTACCTTTGCCATGTGAAGCACATTTAACTTTATGTGGTGCATGATATGGAACCAGTTCGATAAGATGCTTTGGACAAGCTGCCACGCATTTACTACATGCTTTACATTTTTCCTCATCTACTACGGCTAGACCATATACTACATGTATTGCATCAAACGGACATGCTCTCTCACAATTTCCAAATCCCACACAGCCATAGTTACAAGACTTTGGTCCACCATTTGGTACATACTTAACGGCACCACAGTCCTTTATTCCGTAATATGTGTAATCAGTCTGTGCCGCATCTCTATCGCCGCTACATTTAACAAAGGCTACCTTCTTCTCGCCTTGTTCTACTGCAACGCCCATTATCTCTCCAACTGCAACGCCAACTGGCTCACCACCTACAGGGCATCCATTAACCGGAGCCTCGCCTTTTACTATTGCCGCTGCTAGACCTGAACATCCAGCATATCCGCATCCACCGCAGTTATTACCTGGTAGACAGTTCAATATAGCAACTTCTCGCTCATCAACTTCTACATGAAACTTCTTACCAGCAAGTCCAAGGAGTAGTCCAATGAGAAGACCCGCACCACCTACAATGGCAACCGCCAGAATAATTGATGTAAAATCCATTTTTTCCTCCTTAAATTACGCCTGAGAATCCGAAAAATGCTATAGCCATAAGTCCTGCTGATATAAGAACTATCGGAGAACCTTTGAATGGCTTTGGAACACCATTAAATTCAATTTTCTCACGAATACCTGCCATAATTACAATTGCAATTGTAAAACCTACTGCAGTTGCAAAACCGTTAACAGTACTCTGAGCTATACCAAGTCCAGTACTTACTTTATCAGGATTAAGATATCCGTTTGTTACATTTTTAAGTGCAACACCAAGCACTGCACAGTTAGTAGTAATAAGCGGCAGATATACTCCAAGTGAATTGTACAAAGGTGGGAGTGTTTTTCTAAGGAACATCTCCACGAACTGTACCAGTGCTGCAATTACCAGAATAAACACTATTGTCTGCAAGTAATCAAATCCAAGAGGAAATAATATAAATCTGTAAATAAGTGCAGTAACTAATGAGCTAAGCGTCAAAACAAAGACAACTGCTCCACCCATTCCGGCTGCTGTTCCAACCTTTTTTGAAACACCAAGAAAAGGACAAAGTCCTAAGAACTGGCTCAAAATTACGTTATTAACAATAGCCGAGCTGATTAATATGATAAGAAGTGATTTCATTATTCAACCTCCTTCTTGTTTGGGCAAGCTTCAGTACATCCCTCACAGCTACCTGCTGCACATCCTGCCATCTCTACCACTTTTTTGCCTTTAGCACGCTTTTTGTTCTTAACTGAATTAAGAATAGCAATAAGAAAACCAAGTACAAAGAATGCCCCAGGAGCAAGTACAAAGATGCTAATTGGCTCAAATCCTATATTCAAAAGAACAGGATATCCAAATGCTGCACCTGATCCCAAAAGCTCACGTACCAGTCCAATGCAAGTAAGTCCAATGGTAAATCCCAGACCCATTCCTATTCCATCAAACATTGAAAGAAATACTGCATTTTTAGATGCGTAGCTCTCTGCACGACCAAGTATAATACAGTTAACAACTATAAGTGGTATGTACACTCCAAGCGAGCTATACAAGCTTGGAACATATCCCTCAAGAAGGAACTGTACAATCGTAACAAACGAAGCTACTACTACAATGAAAGCAGGCATTCTTACTCCATCAGGAATAAGCTTTCTAAGAGCTGAAATCATCATATTAGAAAGGACAAGTACTACAGTTGTCGACAATCCCATACCTAGTCCATTCATTGCTGATGATGTTACTGCCAATGTTGGGCACATACCAAGCATAAGAACAAAGGTTGGATTTTCTTTTACAATGCCGTTATGAAGGCGCTCAAAATATGCGTTCATCTTCGCCTCCTTACTTAAGACTAGCGTTAAAATAATCTAACGCCGCATTCATGCTGTTAACAATTGCATCCGTTGTATGAGTTGCACCACTGATTGCTACTATCTGATTATCGCTTGTAGCCTCTGCCTTAGTTGAAACCAGCCCCTCAACATTTTTGCCTATAAATTGTGAGGCAAAATCATTTTCGGTAGCCTTCATTCCAAGACCCGGTGTCTCTGCAATATTTGTTATTGAGTATCCGCGAAGTGTACCATCGACCTCAATACCTGTAGAATATGTGATATTTCCCTGGTCACCCTTGCAGGTAAGAGTAATAACATATCCTATTACATCACTGCCATTGATTGCTTTAGCTACCTCTGAAATAGCTGCATTATTATAATTCTTTCCAGTAGAATCCAAAAATGCGGCTACATCATCTGCATTGAAAGAATCAACGTTTTCAAATGAAGAGGCATCACTAAAAAGCTTTCTGTAGGCTTCCATCTTCGATGCTTCCTGCGCTTTTGCTATTGGCGCTTTAGTAATCTGAAATACAAGGCCGAGTAAAAGTCCTGCAACCATTGTAATAGCGAGAAGAATTAGGGCATCTTTTATAATCTTACTTTGCATTACTTATTCTCCTCCTTCTTCTTTTTTCTTTCGATACCAAATGCTCTAGGTATAGTGAATCTCTCAATAAGCGGAACAAGCAGGTTGCTTATAATAATCGCATAAGAAACTCCTTCAGCTGAACCACCAAAGATTCTAAATACACCTGTCAAAATACCAAGTATAATACCGAATATGTATTGACCCATTGGAGTAATCGGACTTGTAACATAATCTGTTGCCATGAAAAATGCTCCAAGCATGAGTCCACCACCGCAAAGCTGTGCGGTTACATAATAAAAGGTATTAACACTGTGATCGCCAAATATAGCAGCGAAAATTATGAAAGTAACTATATAACTTGCAGGAATACGTAAATCGATTACTCCCATAAGTATCATGAAGATAGCTCCTAATAAAATAGCTACTACACTAGTCTCACCTATAGTACCAGCTGTATTACCCAACAGCATCTTTACAGTATCCACTGGCTGTCCACTCTTAAGAAGTGCAAGCGGTGTTGCTGATGATACACAGTCAGCCGGAACGTTTCCATTAAATACAGCAGTGGCATACGGAGCCAAAAAGCCACCTGGCTCTACAAACTTTGTCATGCTACCTGCAAAAGAAAGTAAAAGGAAACAACGTCCACCCAGAGCAGGATTCATAAAGTTCTGACCCAAACCTCCAAACAGACACTTTACAACAATAATTGCAAAAACGCTGCCGAGGGCTGCCTGCCACCACAATACAGTAGGCGGTAAATTTAAAGCCAAAAGCAGACCTGTTACTGCTGCAGAGCAATCTCCTATTGTGTTGTTTCTCTTAGTAATTAAATTAAAGATAAACTCTGATCCTATTGAAAATAATAAGCAAACAAGAATCAGGAACAATGCTCCATAACCAAAGTTGATAATACCAAATATCGTGGCTGGTAAAAGTGCTATAAGCACATACAGCATGACTTTCTGGGTAGTATCCTTATGGCGAACATGGGGCGATGAAGCTACATTTAAATTCTCACTCATTCCCATACCTTAACCTTTCTTCCTTCTATCGGCGAGGATATCCTTCTTCATCGTCTTAATAGACTGCGTAATGTGTCTATTTGCCGGACAAATGAAAGTACATGCACCACACTCGATACATTCCATACCATACCACTTCTCAAACATATCCTTCTGACCATTGGCCGAGAAATCTGCAAGCTTCTTCGGAACTAATTGCTCCGGACAACCTTCAACGCATCTTCCGCATGCAATACATGCCGATGGCTCATAAATAGCAACCTCATCCTTAGTAAAGCAAAGAAGTGCTGAGGTAGTCTTTGTGGTAGGAACATCAATGTCAAACATAGAAAATCCCATCATTGGACCACCAGCAATCATTTTTTCCGCCGGTTGACGAAGTCCACCAGCAGCTTCAAGCAATTCAGTAAAATTCGTTCCAATAGCAATAGCAAAGTTCTGCGGATGAGCTACTGCATCACCAGTGACAGTGAAAATACGACTCATGACAGGCATGCCTAGCTTTACTGCATTATAGATGGCAACCATTGTCTCAACATTATCAACGATGCATCCCGCATCAGCAGGAAGCATGCCAGAGTTAATGCTTCGTTTGGTGCATGCATAAATTAGCTGACGCTCACCGCCCTGAGGATACTTTGTTGCAAGAGCCTTTACTTCCATTCTTGGCTCATCCTGAGTTAATTCCTGAAGTCTTTTAACACAGTCAATTTTGTTGTCCTCAATGCCAAATACACCTTTAGCTGTTGGGAACAACTGAAGAATAATCTTCATGCCTCCGACAAGCTTCTCAGGCTCCTCCATCATTCTTCTATAATCAGAAGTCAGATAAGGCTCACATTCTGCACAGTTGGCAATAATATAATCAATTTTTTCTGGCTCCTTTGGTGAAAGCTTCACATGAGTCGGGAATCCAGCTCCACCCATTCCTACTACACCAGCCTCTTTGATTTTGCCAATTATTTCTTCATTAGAAAGTGCTTCAACATCTTCTACTTCGTGGAAACCAACGTCAATATTCTTGCCATCGCTCTCGATTACAATAGAATTAACCATATCTCCTGTGGCTGTACGTCTTGGCTCAATCTTCTTGACAGTGCCTGATACACTGGCGTAAATTGGAGAAGATACGAAGCCACCGGCCTCAGCAATCTTTTGGCCTCTAAGCACAGTATCACCTTCCGCAACAACAGGAGTTGCAGGTGCACCAATGTGCTGGCTGAGTGGAAATACCAGCTCGCCTTGCGGCTCATACGGTTTTACAAGTTTATCCTTTGATAAATCCTTGCCATCGTATGGATGAACGCCGCCTTTAAATGTTGATACGCTCATAATTCATTCCTTTCTGCGGATCAAAGGGCGCAAAAACGCACTAAGACCTAATTATCCTTGATATTCTAGCAAACTTTTGCTTTTAATGAAACACTTATTTATTAATAAAGAGAAAAATGCAACTAATTACTAAAAGAAATACGATCTGTGAAAATGAAAATAATAAGCTGGCTTTTGAAATTTGCAAACCCGGTAGAGCTTTTTTTGATATAGAAACCACAGGATTTTCTGCCACAACTTCTACGTTATATTTGATTGGCGTAGGTGTGGTGTGTAATTCTGAATATGAAATAACACAATTTTTTGCAGATTCTCAGCTTGATGAAAAAGAAGTACTATCCTCTTTTTTTGAATTTTTAGAGGATCATGCTATCAAAGAACTTATATCATTTAATGGATTAGGATTTGATGTTCCGTATGTTAACAATAGATGTATGTACCTTGGATTAAACTATGATCTAAGCAATTATTCTCATCTTGATATTTACAAAATAATCGTGCCCCAGAAAAAAAGTCTAGGTCTATATAATTGTAGACAAAAAACTGTCGAACAGTTTCTAAAGCTAAAAAGAGATGATGTATATGATGGTGGACAGCTAATTCAAGTATACAAACATTACACTAGAACCCTTGAAGAGGATGCACTAGACGCTCTCCTTTTACATAATTACGAAGATGTACTGGGAATGTTAGATCTACTGCCCATCCTATCCTACAGCTTTAATTTAAATTGCGATAATTATGAGCTTATTTCTGTATGTTCACACGATAGTTCAATACAGTTATCTATATATGTGCCATATTTAATGCCTAAGAGAATAGAATTATCATATGGTGACTATCACGCCTGTCTATATAACAACTTAATAGTTGCAGACATAATGCTAAATGATAATCAGATAAAGATGTATTATGAAGATTACAAGAATTACTATTATCTAGGTGAAGAAGATGTTGCGATTCACAAAAGTTTAGCGCAGTACGTAGATAAGTCTCACCGAGAAAAAGCAACTGCACTTAATTGTTATAGCAAAATAAACTATACAAATGACTTTTTTGAATCCGACTCCGGAAAAAAATATATAAGTAACCTAATAAAAATCCTTAATTTGTCAATAAAGAAAAAATAAATTGGCCTGTCAGAAATTGACAGGCCAACTATTTTTACATGGGTTTTTCAAAGTAAAATGAAGTTCTTCTATTGTAACCAATCTGTCTATAATTGATTATCTGCTCAGTACTACCAATAAATAAAATACCACCCGGCTTGAGATTATCATAAAACTTCTGATATACCTCATCCTTTGCTTCATCCGTAAAGTAAATTAAAACATTACGGCAGATGATGTAATTACAATCCTTAATATAAGGGTCCTTCAAAAGGTTATGCTCTCTGAACTCTACTCGAGACTTTATCTCATCAGAAATCTGATATGATGGGCCTACCTTTTTGAAATACTTCTTTTTAAATTCATCAGGAACATTGGCTATACTCTTATCATTATAAAGTCCTACCTTCGCAGTAGCCATAACCTGCTTATCTAAGTCAGTTGCGATTATCTTAATCTGATTTAACGGGATGTGCTTTGAAAGTGCCATGACAAGTGAATACGGTTCATCTCCTGTAGAGCAAGCCGCACTCCAAATACGAATATTTGTCTTTCCAAAGCGAGAAATAAGGTCTGGAATTACGCTCTCATCCATTATCTTCCACTGATCAGGATTACGATAGAATTCTGACACATTGATCGTAAGGAAATTAATAAATTCCTCAAATCTCTCTTTGTCAACTCGTATAAGCTTTACATACTCATCATAAGAAGTACATTTGTTCTTCTGAATAAGGGTATCGATACGACGACGCATCTGTTTTTCCTTATAGCTGCTAAGATCAATCTTAGTCAGCGCCAGAACGTCAGTCTTAAACTTTTCGTAATTGTCCATGGCAAAACCTCATAAATATGAAAAACGGGCAGGCAAAACGCCTGCCCAGGTAAAACTTTTAAAATTATTCCTCAGTGCTAGCTACTTCATCGATATTAACATCAGCTACATCTTCATCAGCTTTGTCATCTTCAACAAGCGCACGCATGCTCAAGCTAATCTTGTGATCCTCATTGCGAATCTCTACAACCTTAGCCTCAACCTCCTGACCTACCTTAAGTACATCAGCTGGCTTTTCAATACGCTCTTTAGAAATCTGAGAAACATGAAGAAGTGCATCAACACCAGGTGCTACTTCTACGAAAGCACCGAACTCAGTCATACGAGCAATCTTGCCCTTTACGATATCACCAGTATGGATGCTCTCAATTGCCATAGTCCAAGGATTCTCATCAGGGAACTTTCTAGAAAGAGCAATCTTGCTCTCTTTGATATCCTTGATGTATACGCGAACAGTATCACCTACGTTGAATACCTTGTTAGGATTCTCGATACGATTCCAACTCATCTCTGAAATATGAAGAAGACCATCAGCACCGCCAAGATCAATAAATGCACCGAAGTTGGTAATGTTCTTAACAGTACCCTCTACTACATCGCCAACCTTAATTCTTGAGAAGAGCTCCTCCTGAAGAACTGACTTCTTAGCAACAAGAAGCTGCTTTCTGTCACCGATTATGCGACGTCTACGAGGATTGAACTCAGTAATAACGAACTCAATCTCCTGTCCCTGATACTTAGAAAGATCCTTCTCGTAAGAATCTGATACAAGGCTTGCAGGAATAAATACTCTAGCCTCATCAACTACTACAGAAAGACCACCTGAAAGTACCTGTGTAACCACTGCCTTGAGGGTCTCTCCATTCTCGAAAGCCTCCTCCAGTCTCTTGTTGCCTTTCTCAGCAGCAAGACGCTTGTAAGAAAGAAGTACCTGTCCGTCGCTATCGCTAACCTTAAGTACTTTAGCTTCCATGGTATCGCCAAGATTTACTACAGTAGTAAGATCCAGGTTAGACTCATTGGTGTACTCGCTGCGAGTAATAATACCATCGGACTTATAGCCGATGTTCAGTATAACTTCATCAGGCTTTACCGAAATAACGGTACCTTCGACAACCTCTCCATTCTTTACAGTTTTTAATGACTCTTCCAGCATTTGTTCAAAACTCATTTCTGACATTTCGTTTGAACCTCCTTAATAATATATTTCGGGGTGGAAGCCCCCGCTGTAATCCCTATTTTATCTTCAGCATCTACGCCCTTTAAGTCTAACTCATCAGCCGTCTGCACGAAAATCGTCTTTTTACACTTATTGCTACATATATCATACAGTTTCTGTGTATTTGAACTATTATTACTACCCACAACTATCATGGTATCAACTTCAGCAGCTAGCTTTGCTGCTTCTGTCTGACGTTCCTCAGTTGCACTACAGATAGTATTCAAAACAGTAACATCATAACTGTTTTTGGTAATAATTTCAACTAATTCTTGGAATTTTTCTTGCCTAAATGTGGTTTGTGAAACTATACAAAGTTTCCTGTCTTTAGGTATCTTATCAAAATCAAGTTCCTCAGGCGAGGCTGCCACTAAATGAGGCCCATTACACCACCCTTTTATTCCTTCCACCTCGGGATGTTTATCGTTTCCAACAATAATTACAAAGTATCCATCATTTGAATATTTATCCACATATTTATGAATTTTTAATACAAATGGGCAGGTTGCATCTATTACTTCAAATCCGTTATTTAATAATTTTTCGTGCTCTGCCCTGGAAATACCGTGGCTCCTTATAATTATTCTTCCGTTTGGTACAGCACCTAAATCATCATTCTCATTAATAACTTTAACGCCCTTTGATTCAAAATTTCTAATGACTTCCTGATTATGGATAATAGGTCCATAGGTATATAAGGGTGAATCAGTATTTTCAATCTCTTTGTTAACCGAATCGACTGCTCTTTGTACTCCAAAACAAAACCCCGCCGTCTTGGCAAGTATTACTTCCATGCTCCACCTATCTTCCAGAAAGCTCTATAATGCGATTTTTCACCTGTTCTATCGTCATATCCGAAGAGTCCAAAAAATAAGCGTCATCTGCTTGTTTCAACGGTGAAATATCTCTATGCATATCCTGATAATCTCTATTGGCTATATCAGTCTTAATCTCTTCTAAATCTACATTTTCTCCTTTTGCCAAGTACTCTTTATATCTTCGATTAGCACGTTCTTCAACGCTAGCTGTAAGATATATCTTGCAGTCAGCATTAGGTAATACGACTGTCCCGATATCTCTTCCATCCATTACGACATCTTCTTTTTGAGCCAGGTCTTTTTGAAGATTTAATAAAAGTTCTCTGATGCGAGGGTAGCTACTGGTTTTAGATGCTGCCTTACTTACTTCCTCAGTACGTATATAGGCGTTCACATTTTCACCGTTGAGAAAAACGCACTGTTCACCAGCTTCGAAGCCCAAAGTAACCACTGCTTTTGGAGCTTCAGATTCAACCATTTCCTTGTCTTCATAGTCGAGACCTGCTTTTACAAAATAGTATGCTAATGCTCTATACATAGCTCCAGTATCAACATAAATAAATCCCAACTCACGCGCCACCTGCTTTGCTATCGTACTTTTTCCAGCACCTGCCGGTCCATCGATTGCTATATTAAAGCCCATTATCAAAAACCTCCTGCCATTTTCCCTGCCAAATGTCCAGTAGACCATGCAATCTGTAGATTAAAACCACCTGTGAAAGCATCTACATCTATTGTTTCACCAGCAAAATATAAATTTTTAATTTTTTTAGATTCCATCGTAGAAGGATTAATATCCTTTACAGATACGCCCCCGCATGTAATTATTGCCTCGTTATATCCTCTTGTTGCAGTAAGCGTCATTGGAAATCCCTTTAACAGTTTTATTATATTCTTTCTCTCAGATTTACTCAAATCAGAGATGTTTTTACTTGTATCAAAGCCTAGCAATTTATCAAAAACCGGGCGCATAGACGACGGCAAATAACTTCCTACCATAGTCGATACAGATTTCTTAGGTGTATCTTTTACTTCTCTTAAGATTTTCTCATCTAATTTTTCAGTGCTTAAAGCCGGCTTCAAATCTATTTTCGCATGCAATATAGGATCTTCGCTTAATCGTTTCCCGCTTATCGGAAGCTCTCCCGCCAGCACGCTGGCTGCAGACAACACGACGGGGCCCGAAATACCAAAATGTGTAAAAAGTAACTCTCCGAATTCCTTGTACAAAAGTTTCCCATTTTCTCGACCTTCGAAAACAGCAAATTCAACGTTTTTAAGCGCAAGTCCTTGCATTGAAGTAATGTACTCTTCTGCAGTCTCGAATGGAACTAGCGCAGGATGACAGTCAACCACATTATGCCCTGTAGCACTTGCAAATTGCATCCCATCGCCTGTGCTGCCAGTTGTTACATAGCTAATTCCACCAGTTGCAACTATTACGCTATCGCAGAATAGTTTCTTTCCACTTTTAAGAACTACTCCGTTTATAACAGAATCATTGACTATAAGAGATTCGACTTCTGTATATAACTCAACGTCTACTCTTCGCTTTTTTAACGCACGTTCAAGAGTTTTTATCACATCAGATGAATGATCTGATACCGGAAATACTCTATTACCACGTTCCGTTTTTATTTCAAGTCCTTCATTTATGAAAAAATCAAGAACATCATTTACTGAATAATCTGCAAAAGCTTTATACAAAAACTTAGGATTCCGAACTACATTTGCGAAAAAAGTATCTCTATCGCAATCATTTGTAAGATTGCATCTACCTTTTCCGGTTATAAAAATCTTTTTTCCTAGCTTTTCATTTTTTTCTAGTATTGTGACTTCTGCTCCCTGATCGGCAGCTGCAATTGCAGCCATCATCCCTGCAGCTCCACCACCTATTATAATTATTTTTTTCATAGAGTCTAAAAAACGGGCGGCACATTTGTACCGCCCGCACTTAATCATTAATTAAACTGGATAAGCACCGTTTTTCTTGTCAGCAGTAGCTGGATCAACACCAGTAAGCTGTGCCTCACGATACTCAAAGAACTCAGTTGCAACCTTCGGGAAGAGTGCGTATGAAAGAACGTCCTCATCCTGGCGAATATACTTAGCAGCTTCCTCACGGAACTTTGGAAGTCCTGGCTCAAGAAGATCTGCCGGACGACAAGTAATTGCATTCTTAGCATCCTCACCAAGTACCTTCTCAACTACTTCTGGATTAAATGGCTTTACGCACTTACCATACTTTCCAAGAAGAATATCCTTAGTCTCCTTGGTAGCAACTTTGTAACGCTCACCCATAAGTACGTTAAATACGGCCTGGGTACCAACGATCTGTGATGAAGGAGTAACAAGCGGTGGCTCACCCATATCCTTACGAACACGTGGAACCTCCTCAAGAACCTCCTCAAACTTATCTTCCTTACCCTGTTCCTTAAGCTGAGATACAAGGTTAGAAAGCATACCACCAGGTACCTGATAACGAAGAGTATTAATGTTAACACCCATAACCTTGGTGTTAAGAAGTCCGCTGGCAAGGCACTCCTCACGATAAGGTCTGAAGTAGTCAGCTATTTCAGCAAGCTTCTCCTGATCAAGACCGGTATCATACTCGGTACCTGCAAATGCAGCAACCATAACCTCTGTAGCCGGCTGTGATGTACCCATAGAAAGTGGAGACATTGCAGTATCAATGATATCGCATCCTGCTTCTACTGCCTTCATATAGGTCATTGAAGCAACACCTGAGGTGTAATGAGTATGAAGGTCAATAGGAAGATTGGTTGACTCCTTGAGAGCTGAAACAAGCTCTGTAGCCTTAGCTGGAACAAGAAGACCTGCCATATCCTTAATACAGATGCTGTCCGCACCCATATCTTCGATGCGCTTAGCCATATCTTTCCAATAGTCGAGAGTATAAGCACCACCAAGAGTATATGAAAGAGCAACCTGAGCATGACCCTTTCCACTCTGAGCCTGCTCATGCTTAGTAGCGTTTACAGCAGTCTCAAGGTTTCTGATATCGTTAAGGCAGTCAAAAATACGAATGATATCAATACCATTTGCAATTGACTTCTGTACGAAATACTCTACAACATCATCTGGATATGCTGAATATCCAAGAATGTTCTGACCTCTGAAGAGCATCTGAAGCTTTGTGTTCTTAAATCCTTCACGAAGCTTTCTAAGTCTCTCCCATGGATCCTCCTTCAAGAATCTCATGCAAGCATCGAATGTAGCGCCGCCCCAGCACTCTACTGCATGATAGCCAACCTGATCCATCTTATCGATGATCGGAAGCATCTTTTCAGTGGGCATACGTGTTGCGATCAGTGACTGATGCGCATCACGCAGTATTGTCTCAGTAATTTTTACTGCAGCCATTATAATTTACCTCCTAGACTCCGAATATTGCCATAAAGATACCAGCAGCTACTGCTGTACCGATAACTCCGGCTACGTTAGGTCCCATAGCGTGCATAAGCAGGAAATTGGTAGGATCCTCCTCTGCGCCGACCTTCTGTGATACACGCGCTGCCATAGGTACAGCAGATACACCTGCCGAACCGATGAGCGGATTGATCTTGCCCTTGGTAAGAGAGCAAAGAAGCTTTCCGAAAAGAACTCCTGCTGCGGTACCAAAAGCAAATGCGATAAGACCAAGAATAACGATCTTAAGAGTACTGATATTAAGGAATGCCTCCGCACTAGTAGAAGCTCCTACTGAAGTACCCAGAAGGATAACTACGATGTACATAAGTGCATTACTTGCAGTCTCTTGAAGCTGTCTAACAACACCTGACTCACGGAAGAGGTTACCAAGCATAAGCATACCTACAAGCGGAGCTGTGGTCGGAAGGAACAGACATACGATAATTGTAACAACTATCGGGAACAATACCTTCTCGAGCTTAGATACAGGTCTAAGGTTACCCATCTTAATAGCACGCTCTTTCTTGGTAGTAAGAGCCTTCATGATAGGTGGCTGAATAATCGGAACCAGTGACATATATGAATATGCTGCTACTGCGATTGGTCCCATAAGACTGGTCTGACCCAGCTTACCAGCAAGGAATATTGAGGTCGGACCATCAGCACCACCAATAATTGATACTGCTGCTGCAGCCTGATCTGAAAATCCAAGAAGGATTGCCATAAGATATGCTGCAAAGATACCGAACTGTGCTGCAGCTCCAAGCAGGAAGCTGACAGGGTTTGCAATAAGCGGACTAAAGTCCGTAAGTGCACCTACACCAAGGAATATAAGTGATGGTAAGATTGACCACTCATCCATAGTATAGAAGTAATAAAGCAATCCGCCGACACCATTGCTGGTCTCTTCCGGAGCAGCCATAATATCAGGATAAATATTTACCAGCAACATACCGAATGCAATCGGTACAAGAAGCAATGGCTCATATCCCTTCTTTATAGCAAGAAACAGGAAGAAGCAAGCTACTGCTATCATGAGGTAGTTACCCCATGTCAGATTGAAAAATGCAGTCTGGTGCAGAAGATTTGATAATGTTTCTCCTACGTAACTCATTGTTTCTCCTTCCGGTTATTAGTTCATTGTAGCAAGAAGTGCTCCAGACTCTACCTGTGCGCCCTCAGCAACATCGATAGAAGCAACGGTACCATCCTGAGGTGCAACTACAGGAGTCTCCATCTTCATAACCTCAAGAACAACGATAGCATCGCCCTTCTTTACAGCCTGACCTGGCTTAGCCTCAATCTTAAATACCTTTCCAGCTGCGCCAGCCTCAATCTTGATTGAACCAGCTGAACCTGATGCTGCTGGAGCTGCTGCTGGAGCTGCTGCTGCAACCGGAGCTGCTGCGGTAACAGGTGAAACGCCTGAGCCGCCCTTATCCTCTACTGTTACATCATATGCTTTTCCGTTTACGGTGATAGTATAGTTTTTCATGATATTCCTCCCTATGCTCTTCTTTTAATAGTACGAACAACAAAGTCATCTGTTGATGTACCTGTAGCAGCTGCAATTGCTGCTGCAATTACTGCGATAAGTTCATCGTCATCAGATGCTGCTGCAACTGGCGCTGCAACTTCCTGCGCTGCTGCAACTGGCTGTGGTGTCTCTTTTGCCTTCTTATAGTCGCCATTCTGAATCTTATAAATAATCTTGAATGCACTAATGATAAAGCTGATAAGTACAAGTACTATGAATACAATCAAAATACCCATTACAGTGTTAAGTGCAGCCTTGCCCATCTTCTCCTTTGTAGAGTAGATAGCCTCAACATTCATAGACTTAACTTCCATATTATACTTGGTATATACAGTAGTGAACTTAATGCTTCTTAAATCGTACTCGCATACAAGAGTTGCTACATAAGTCTTGCCTGCCGGCTCAACCTTAAAATCTGTAAAGCCCTTAAAATTACCGATTCCGTCAGTAACATTATTCCAATCCGAAATCAGCTGAGCTATCTGCATTAACTGCTCGTCACCCTGCTGCTGTGCATATGCCACATACTGATCAGCCATGAGGCTAAGATCATCATGTGAATATCCAGCTAATGCTCCACCGAGATTTACGCTCTCCTGATAGAGATCATTCTCAGTGTAACCGCCGTAGGTCTTCTCATTATCAGAACCACACGCGGTGAACATCATCAATATGCAGGCCAGAAGAGAAAGCAGACTAATTACTTTCTTTTTCATCTGACTCCTCCTATCGTGCACTGTGCTTTTTTACAAGCGGGCTCTCAGCCTTTGAAAGGAGCATCTGAAAACCAGCTACAACATACTTGCGAACATCGGCTGCATTAACGATTCTGTCAATGTAACCTCTGCCAGCAGCTGCTGCAAGGCTACCCTGCTTTGCGGCATATTCTGCAGCCTTCTCATTAAGCTCTGCACCATTAAGATCCGGATACATGATCTTTGCTGCTGCATTGGCATCCATAGTTGAAACCTCACTGCCATCTACAGCGTAAACAAGATCAGCACCAAGTGCCTTTGAATTCATGGTAAGGTAAGCTGATCCAACAGCCTTTCCATTGATAACATTAATCTTCGGAACATTTGAAGATGCCATTGCTACGGTAAGTGATGCAACTGCACGTCCGAGTCTCTTCTCTGACTCAACACTTGAAGCGTATCCGTCAATATTTGTAAGTGTAAGTACTGGAATAGAGAATGCATCACAGAACTTGATAAAGTCAGCTGCCTTCTCACATCCCTCAGCGGTAAGAGCCTTATCATTATTAGCAACAGCTCCAACAGTAACTCCACCCAAAGACATAAGACCAATGGTCATATCCTTTGCATACTCAGACTTAAGCTCAACAAATGAACCAGCATCTGCCAGCTCTGCAAGCTTATCTGCTGCAGCCTCTGCGCCAAGGCCAACTCCTCTGTTAAGGTCATCAGCTGGTGCCGTTACAGGTGTTCCCATTTCGCAGTTAGCTGGAAGAATCTCGATAAGCGAACGAGTCTTTGCCATAAGCTCTGCTGTAGTGCCAGTAAAGTCTACTACGCCATCCTGAGCTGCTCTAAATTCAGCTGAAGAAGTATCATTTACATCCTTACGATTGCCGCAGATGGTATTAGGAGCGTTAAAGAAAAGGGCTCCATCATTCTCAACACCTACGATATCAGCCATTGATGCCAGTGTAGCCATTCCACCGCCGCAATTTCCAAATACAAGTGAAATCTGCGGAATAACACCTGATGCGTTTGCAGCAGCTGCCATTACAGTACCAAGTCCCTCGAGAGCATCGGTTGCCTCAGCAAGACGTACACCAGTGCTGTCTAAAAGACCTACAATAGGTGCTCCCATCTGTACTGCCTTCTGGTAAAGAGCTGCAATCTTCTTTGCATGCATCTCTCCTACAGAACCTGACAGAACTTCCGGATCCTGGCTGTAAACAAATACAAGCTGCTCATTAACCGTACCGTAGCCAGTGATAACACCGTCTGACGGAGCGGCCTGATCCTGCATTGAGAAGTCCGTGCTTCTGGCCTGCACCTTTGCGCCGATTTCAACAAAGCTGTGCTCATCAAGCAGCTGGTTGATTCTGGCAAGGCCTAAATCGTTACTACTCATACTTCATTAACCTCCATCTATAATAATTTTTACTTAGGTTTTAAGAAGACGGCAAATAGCCGCACTTTGAGGTAAATTTTATAATATCCTTCATATTTTTTCAAGGATTGTTTGACATATTTTTAACTAAAAAAACCACCCTTGCGGGTGGTAAAGATATATAAATATAACAATCGGTCTATATGGTAACTTTTATATCATTTTGAGCCTGAGCTTCTGCCTCGGCTTCCTGCTTAAATTCCTCTACTTGCACTGGTGATAATGATGGGAGTTCCTCGATACTTGATACTCCAAAAACTCTCAAAAATTCCTCTGTGGTACCAAACAATATAGGGCGGCCAGGAGCATTAGATCTGCCAAGTTCCATTACAAGTCCATATTCAACCAGCTTGCTTACTGCATGGTCGCAGCTAACTCCTCGAATCGCCTCTATCTCCACTCTGGTTACCGGCTGCTTATAGGCTATTATCGAAAGAGTCTCCATCATTACCTCGGTCAGAGCAAGCTTTCTTGGCTGCTTTGCCAGTTTGATAAGATATTCATAAATGTCCGGATTAGTGCACATTTGATACGCGCCTTCTAATTCAACTATTCTTATCCCTCTCTCCTCGGTCTCATATTTTTTTTGAAGCCCCTCAATAATGGCTTTTACATCCTTTTTAGGAATTTCAAGAGCAGATGCCATAGCCTCAAGCGCCACTGATTCTCCCATAGTAAATAGAATGCCTTCAATTATAGACTCATAATCCTTTTCCTCAGCATCACTAACCTCTGGCTCAGTCGCCCCGGCTTCTATTTTGTTTTCTGCCTCTTCTACAATATCAATTATTTCTTCGTTTTCTAAAAAATCAGACATATTATGCTGCAATCTTTGACTCTATCTGAATATCGTCAAATGTCTCTTTCTGTGAAATGTGAATTTTACCAGCCTTCATATACTCAAGTATAGCAAGGAACATTACTATAATATGCATTTTAGACTGCCTAGTCTCCAAAAGATTCTTAAATGAGAATTCTTTATGTCTTGATGCATATTTTTCCAGGAAAATCATCGTCTCCTCCAGAGAGACATCTTCCTTTTCGATATTACCAAACTTCGATCTGATAGGATCAATCTTATGCTCCTGCCTGCGCATTACCTGATGAAAAATATCCTCAAGCTTACGCAAATCCAAATCTCCTACAATCTCATCCAGATCAATTGGCTGCTTATATGCCTCAACTTCTTCCGGAATAGTTGGCTCCTTATAAAAAACCTTTACAGCATCCATCTGCCTGTCAGACAACTGCATAGCCATGCATTTATATATCTTGTATTCAAGAAGCTGCTGTACAAGCTCAAGTCTTGGATCCTCGGCTTCCTCTCCGTCCTCAAGCTCCATAGCAGGAAGCAGCATTCGTGACTTGATATCCAGCAAGGTCGCTGCCATTACAAGAAATTCAGACATTACGCTAAGGTCATGACGTTTCATTTCCTCAATATATTCCATGTATTGATCTGTAATCTCAGCAATTGGTATATCATATATATCAACTTTATTTTTCTCAATCAGGTATAAAAGCAGGTCCAACGGGCCCTCAAATGCCTGAAGATGAACATTTAATTCCATAAAAATACCTCTCTGTTGCTGTATGATTATAGCAATATAGAGTGGGTATTTCAAGACAAAAATACTATATTTAGTGTTTTGAATAATTTTCAGTACCAAATGTACGTTTTACAACAGTGGCGCAACCAATTCCAGAACTGTCCTAATAAAGCCATTAAACCAGTTTCCTTTAAGCTCTGAAGCTTCACAGAGTATGCTTTCCTCAAAGGTTGTCATAAAATCATCTTTTATCTTATCTATTATCTCTCCTTTATAGAAGTAGACACCATTTTCATAGTGCAGATATAAGCTTCTATAATCCATATTTATACTGCCGACTGTTGCTATCTCATCATCAGCAATTACAGACTTGGCATGAATAAAGCCCGGTTTGTATTTATAGATTTTAACGCCTTTTTGAGCCAGCTTATAGAAATATTTATGACCCAATTCATATACTGTCTTTTTATCGGGGACGCCCGGAACCACAATGCGTACATCCACTCCACATGCCACAGCATTTTCTATTACACGCTGCAGATCATTTCCCAATATGAGGTATGGAGTAAAAATATATACATAGTCCTTCGCCTTACTGATAATATTCATATAGACATTCTCAGTAAGCTGGTCACGAAGCAATGGACTTCCGGCATAAGGCTGAACATATCCGCCGGACTTTTGCGGTGAAAAGTTCTTTGGTACAGCCTCGAAATCAATATCTGTGCCATTAGCAAAGCCCCAGTTATTGAGAAATATCATCTCAAGTGAAAATGTTGCTTCGCCCTCAAGTCTCACACCTGTATCCTTCCAGTAACCAAAGCGCTCCTTCTCATTGATGTATTCATCAGAAATATTTAGTCCGCCTGTATATGCAACCTTTCCATCAATTAGCAGTATTTTCCTATGATCCCGGTTATTCATAAGCGCATTCGGAACAAGCTTAAACGGACTGCAGACTACACATTTTATGCCCATCGCCTTAATTTCTGCCCACTTTTTTCTAGGCATATAATTAACGCAGCCCCAGTCATCATAGATAAGTCTTATATCTACTCCTTCTTTAGCTTTGATTTCAAGTTCAGTCAAGAGCTGGTCGAGGCAATGTCCTAAATTGAAAATAAAGTACTCAATATAGATATATTTTTGGGCTTTTCTTATATCCTCAAGCATGTCAGGATACATGTCTTCGCCACATTTATAATATTTGCAATCAGTATTTTGAAATACCGGATAGCCACCTACATTTGAAACATATCCCATCTGGCTTGCTACAGACTTATCGGCCTTTTTTATTTCAGCAAGCAAAGCTTCGTCATCCGGCATCGCGTTTACCATGGAATCTTGTAGTGAAAGCACCTTATTACGTACCTTCTTTACCACATTTTTTCTTCCAAACATTATATATGCCGCAATACCGAACACCGGCACAACCAGTATCATAAAAAGCCAGGAGACCTTAAACGTCGGATGAGTGTTCTGCGCAATCCATACAAACGCAATAATGATAGCGATAAGCTTAACTGCAAACTGAACTATGGCAAAATATTTGCCAACAAATACCATAAGCGCAGTCATTCCAGCGAGCTCTATTGCAGCTGCAAATAGAATCCAGAACATTCTTGTTGTCAAAAAATGAAATGCTTTTTTCATAACTAAAATTTAAAAAAGCCTCGTGTTACCACGAGGCTTGTATGCTAGAAAATTAATCCTGTGAAACATCCTTAATAGAGAAGCTGATACGTCCCATCTTGTCCTTGCCAAGGCAGATAGCCTTAACAGTATCGCCAAGAGTAAGTACATCTTCAACATGCTCGATTCTCTCATTAGCAATCTTAGAAATGTGTACCATTGCCTCCTTGCCCGGAGCAAACTCAAGGAATGCACCAAACTCTTTGATTGATACAACCTTACCGGTCAGAACCTGTCCACGCTCAAACTCAGTAACAATAATCTCTATCATGTTACGAGCCTCTTCCATCTTCTCGGCATCGGTACCGCAGATGCTTACATTGCCATCATCAGTGATGTCAATCTTGCATCCGGTTCTGTCGATGATTTCGTTGATGGTCTTACCACGCTGGCCTACAACCTCACCAATCTTGGTAGGATCAATAGTAATCTGAATGATCTTAGGAGCATACTTTGATACTTCCTTACGTGGCCCAGCGATTGCCGGCTTCATACATGTATCCATGATGAAAAGTCTAGCCTCACGGCAACGTGCAATAGCGCCTTCAACGATTGGACGGGTAAGTCCATGGATCTTGATATCCATCTGGATAGCAGTAATACCCTTTGTTGTACCAGTTACCTTGAAGTCCATATCACCAAAGAAGTCCT
This sequence comes from Lachnospiraceae bacterium, assembly GCA_045597645.1. GTDB lineage: Bacteria > Bacillota > Clostridia > Lachnospirales > Lachnospiraceae > JAKSSE01. Next base: position 67,567 of record JAZLKM010000058.1, read on the forward strand.
CAAGTCCCTGAATATCAGTAAGAAGTACAAAATCATCATCAGTATCGCCAGTAACAAGACCACATGATATACCTGCAACCATTGCCTTAATTGGAACACCAGCAGCCATAAGTGACATACATGATGCACAGGTAGATGCCATTGAGGTAGAGCCGTTTGACTCAAATGTCTCAGAAACGGCACGGATTGCATATGGGAACTCCTCCTCTGAAGGAAGAACAGCCATAAGAGCTCTCTCAGCAAGTGCTCCATGTCCTATCTCTCTACGTCCTGGTCCTCTTGAAGGCTTAGTCTCACCAACTGAGTATGAAGGGAAGTTGTAATGATGCATGTAACGTTTGGTTGTAACATTCTCATCCAATCCATCAAGCTTCTGTACCTCAGAAAGAGGTGCAAGAGTCACAATGTCACAGATCTGAGTCTGTCCACGAGTAAACATTGCGCTACCATGAACTCTAGGAATCAAATCAATCTCAGCGCTAAGTGGACGAATCTGAGTAATCTCTCGACCATCCGGACGCTTGTGATCCTTAAGAATCATCTTACGTACAGTCTTCTTCTCATACTGATAAATAGCCTCACCTAAAATAGCAAGCCACTCATCATTGTCGGCAAATGCTTCCTCAAGCTTAGCAGTGATATTGCGGATATTCTCCTCACGTTTCTGCTTCTCATCAGTAAATACTGCAACTTCCATCTCTGAAGGTGGAACGATCTCACGCATTTTTGCGAAAAGCTCCTCAGGAATAGCGCAGCTTGTGTATTCATGCTTTGCTTTACCAATCTCAGCTACGATAGTATCAATAAACTCAATGAGCTTAAGGTTAACATCATGAGCCATGTAGATTGCTTCAAGCATCTTCTCTTCCGGTACTTCCTTAGCACCAGCCTCGATCATAATAACCTTAGTTCTGGTAGAAGCAACAGTAAGCTGAAGGTCGCCGTTATCCCACTCAAGCTGAGAAGGGTTAACAATGAACTGGCCATCTACAAGGCCTATCTGAGTCATTGAGCAAGGTCCATCAAACGGAATGTCTGAAATGGTGGTTGCAATAGCTGAACCAATCATTGCTACAAGCTCTGGTCTGCACTCTGGGTCTACAGAAAGAACCAAGTTGTTAAGTGTAACATCATTTCTATAATCCTTCGGGAACAAAGGACGCATAGGACGATCAATAACGCGAGCAGTAAGTACAGAGTTCTCTGATGCTTTACCTTCACGCTTGTTGTATCCTCCAGGAATCTTGCCAACTGCGTAATACTTCTCCTCAAATTCTACAGAAAGTGGGAAAAAGTCAATTCCCTCTCTCGGCTTGTCTGATGCTGTTGCAGTACAAAGTACTGTGGTGTCGCCATACTTCATAAAAGCGGCGCCATTTGCCTGAGCTGCAACCTTACCAACTTCTACGGTAAGAGTCTTGCCACCCACTTCAATTGAATAGCTGTGTAACATAATATCTCCTTTCAATTATTGTGGCGGTACAGCCGAAACTACTGAAGAAAATACAAAGACTTATATCTTCTTCAGTGGTCTCGGAATGTGTACCGCTCTCACTCATTTTCAGCGATCAAAATCCGTCGCTGTAACAAATATAGAGTGGAGAAATCTCCACTCTATATATTGTAAACAATTATTTACGAAGGCCAAGACGCTCGATAAGAGCACGATAACGATTGATGTCCTT
>JAZLKM010000059.1:0-12396 GCA_045597645.1 Lachnospiraceae bacterium
AGTGCCGCTTATTCAGATGACGGTAGGCAGGGCGGGCAAATCGCCACGGATGGCGATTTGAGCGAGAAGCAACAAGGACGTTGTATACGAGCGACCGCCCTGCCACCGGCAGATGCATTAGCGGCACTTAGCGATACGGCACAGTGGTGAGAGGTGCATCCATGTACGGGTCAAGCCTTGTAAACCTACAAGCCCCCAAAAGCTGGATGAATTAAGAAGCCACATCTCAGACAACTGGAGACCGGGCGCGCAGCATCGCGAAATAAGAATCGCCACCAGATTCGCGAATGCAGGGCTCTGAGTGCCATGGAAGGAGGCGATACACGTGCGTCGGGCTGATATGAAGGTAATGATGTGGAGGAGAATGGGCGGTCCCCCTCCCAAAAAAGGGGTTGACAGAGGGGGGGAGGGACGGGTATATTGAACATATGAATAATTGTTCAATAGTTCAAGGGAGGAGAGCTCATGAGAGAATTGCTTTTGGATGAGGACAAGGTAATAGATTTGGCAGAGCTGTTTAAGGTGTTTGGTGATAGCACGAGGATGAAGATTTTGCTGGCGCTATGCGAGACTGAGATGTGCGTAGGAGATCTGGCGGAGGAACTGAAGATGACAGAATCGGCTATCTCGCATCAGCTAAGGCTGCTAAAGCAGGCGGACCTGGTGGTTGGTAAGCGCGATGGTAAGTCTGTGATATATAGCCTGGCTGATGACCATGTCAGAACTATTATAAATATGGGAAAGGAACATATAGAGGAGGTATAAGTTATGAAAAAGAAATTTAAGCTTGAGGATCTGGATTGCGCAAACTGCGCAGCAAAGATGGAAGAGGGTATCAAGAAGATTGAGGGTGTGAATGATGCATCTGTAAGCTTTATGAATCAGAAAATGACTATAGATGCTGATGACGATAAGTTTGATGCAATTATGGATGAGGTTGTTAAGATCTGCAAGAAGATTGAGCCGGATTGTAAGATAGTTATGTGATGCTAGTAATAAATTTACACAGAAACGGAAACAGTTGATTGTTTCCGTTTTGTTTAGTCATTATAGTCCAAGTATGACTAGATATATGATACCTATAAGAGCGTTATAGAGAGGTATTTTGATGAGTAAGAAACAAAAGAGAATGTTGGCACGTATTATTGTGACAGCTGTTATATATATTCCGATGATGGTGTTAGAGCATATGGGTGCTCTTGACGTAATGCCTTGGTGGGCGCAGATGATAATGTTCCTTGTTCCGTATGGTGTAGTGGGATGGGATATTGTTAAGAAGGCAATTGTAAATATTGCGCATGGTCAGGTGTTTGATGAGAATTTTCTGATGATGCTTGCGACCGTTGGAGCATTTGCGGTGCAGGAGTATTCTGAAGCTGTTGCTGTTATGCTGTTCTATCAGGTGGGTGAATTTTTCCAGGGATATGCTGTTGGCAAATCTAGGCAGTCAATCTCTGCAATGATGGATATTGCTCCTGAGTATGCAAACCTAGAGGTAGATGGGGAAATCGAGCAGGTTGACCCTGATGACGTGGAGATTGACTCTGTCATAGTTATTAAGCCGGGAGAGAGAGTACCTCTTGATGGAGTGATTATAGAGGGCGAGACTATGCTTGATACAGCGGCTCTCACTGGTGAATCTGTGCCAAGAAAGGCATACGTTGGAGATGAGATTTTTTCCGGCTGCGTAAATGGCAGCGGTACCATCAAGGTGCGCACAACCAAGGAGTATGATGATTCTACTGTGGCCAAGATTCTCGAGTTAGTGGAGAATGCTTCTGAGAAGAAAGCTCATGTGGAGAATTTCATTACCAGATTTGCGAAATATTATACGCCTATAGTTACAGTTGGAGCTGTTCTTTTGGCGCTGGTTCCGCCTGTTATTTCCATGATTTTGGGCGGGGCTCCGATGTGGGGCGAATGGATTCATAGGGCTTGCATTTTCTTGGTAATTTCTTGCCCGTGTGCGCTGGTAATATCTGTTCCGTTAGGGTTTTTTGGAGGCATTGGCGCTTCGTCTAAGCTGGGAGTGCTGGTGAAGGGCAGTAATTATCTTGAGGCAGTATCTCAGATTACTACTGTGGTGTTTGACAAGACAGGTACGTTAACTAGAGGTGAATTCAAGGTTTCTAGTGTTGAAACCGCAGATGGAATGACTAGAGATGAGCTTCTTAGACTTGCCGCTCATGCAGAAGGATTTTCTAATCATCCTATTGCAATCTCTATATGTGAGGCCTTTGGCGGATCGCTGGATATGGAGCTGGTCAAGGGCACTGAAGAGATTGCTGGTCATGGCATACATACATTTGTGGATGGCCAGGAGCTCTATGTGGGCAATGCTAAGCTCATGAGAGCGCAGAATATCAGCATTGAGGAGAAGGAGCATATGGGCACTGTCGTGTACGTGGCTGCTCCTGAGAAGTATCTTGGAACAATAGAGATTTCTGACACCATAAAGGAAGGCGCTTCTGAGGCACTTGCAGCTATGAAGTCTGCTGGTGTGACAAAGACTGTAATGCTTACGGGCGATAACACTCACACTGCAAAAATGGTGGCTGATGAACTTGGGGTGGATGAGTTCCACGCTGAACTATTGCCTGGAGATAAGGTGTCAAAGGTAGAAGAACTGCTGGACGCTTGCGGCACAAAAGAGAAGCTTGCTTTTGTAGGTGACGGAATAAATGACGCCCCGGTGCTTACGAGAGCAGATGTGGGATTCGCCATGGGAAGCATGGGCAGTGATGCTGCTATAGAGGCTGCAGATGTGGTTATAATGGATGACGACATCAGAAAGATTGCGGCAGTAATAGGCGTAGCCAGAAAGACACTGCGTGTCGTGAAGCAAAACATATGGTTTGCGCTAGCTGTGAAGGCTCTTGTACTCATACTTGGAGCTCTGGGCATAGCTAATATGTGGGAGGCAGTATTCGCCGACGTTGGTGTTGCTGTGATAGCTATACTCAACGCTATGAGGGTGTTGAGAGTAAAGAAATAGTATATTAGGATAGTTGAGCAAGAGAGAATAATGTAAAGCCCTTTTATTAGACAAAATTTATCGTCTAATAAAAGGGCTTTTTAATGTCTTCAGAATTCTTGATGTGCGTAAAACCATACTCTTATCGTGCCCGCGCTCTGTGGGGCGGTGTAATGGTGGATTTACCTACAGATTAGAGACAATGGGGATTAGTAGGTGATATGAGCGGAGGTACTACCTACAGATTAGAAATAGTGGGGAATAGTAGGTAATATGAGCGGAGGCACTACCTACAGATTAGAGATAATGGGGAATAGTGGGTAATATGAGCGGAGGTACTACCTACAGATTAGAGATAATGAGGAATAGTAGGTAATTCGAGCGGAGGCACTACCTACAGATTAGAGGTAGTGGGGAATAGCAGGTAATATGAGCGGAGGTATTACCTACAGCTGAAGCGAGATGAGAAACTAGTGGGCGGTAAACCGCCCAGCGGTGAGTTGTAAGGTTATCACTTGCATTTATTAATTTGCAGTCCAAGTGGTAAAGCGGAGGGTATTTGACATATGAAAGGAGTAGTAGATGAAAATATATGGATATGTTCGAGTATCTAGTAGAGATCAGAATCCAGAACGGCAGCTAAAGGTGATGAAGGAGCAGGGAGTAAAAAGCAGACAAATATATGTTGACTATATTTCTGGAAAAAACTTTGATAGGCCGGCTTATAAACTTTTGATTAGAAAACTAAAAACAGGGGATTTGTTGATTATAAAAAGCATCGATAGATTAGGGCGTAATTACGATGAGATATTAAAACAGTGGAGATACCTTACAAAAGACCGGAGCATTGATATACAAGTTATAGATATGCCGCTGCTAAATACTACAAATGAAGTAAAAGGATTGACCGGAGTTTTCCTGTCGGACATGGTGCTACAGATACTTGCTTATCTAGCCCAAAGTGAGCGAGAGTCTATACGACAGCGGCAAGCAGAGGGTATAGCGATAGCAAAAGCTAATGGGGTGCATTTTGGAGCGAAAAGAAAGGAAATGTCAGAAAACTCTGAGGAAATTTTCAGTGCGTGGACGAGCAAACAAATATCATCTTCCGAGGCAGCTGGATTACTTGGAGTAAGTCTGGCAACGTTCTACAGAAGATGTAAGGAAAAAACAGATATAGTGTAGCCACAGAAATGGAAAATACCTTGTTTAGTGATATTACGTGTTGGAAAAATGTTTCAGAATGTAGACATTATGAAAACACATGCCGACGGACATAATGTGTGCTTGCGAGTTGTAAATGTACATATATTGTATAGCACATTTTTTCTCATAATGTCTACTTTGTGAGAACAAGCAGAAAAGAGGAAAAAATGGTAAGGAAAAATAAATTGCTGGTAAAGGCGACCGCAATGTTTCTTATGTCTATGCTGATTTTTGTTGGAACTCCGATGCATGTATATGCAACCCCACCAACGAGCGGATACTATGGAGAAAACATAGTATGGACTTTTAATGATAAAACAGGTTTATTGCGAGTAATGGGATGGGGAGAAATGCATGATAACCCTTACGATTACTCTATGTTTCCACAAGAACATCGGTTTAATACCAAACGTATTGAAGTTGATTATGGAATTACGAGTATATGTGATTATGCGTTTGCTGATTTCTGTGCAGAAGAACTTTATATTTCAGATACAGTAGAATCAATAGGTGAGGGCGCATTCGAGAGATGCTTTGATCTCAAAAGTGTGAATATACCTGATTCAGTAGAGTACATAGGCCCGTATGCATTTCTTGATTGTAAAGGAGTGACGGATCTGACGTTATCGAGTGGCTTGACATCTATAGATATGATGACATTTGGTAGGTGTAAAAGTCTGACAAGTGTATCAATACCTGAAGGGATTACAACTATTGGAAGCCAGGCGTTTAGTGGGTGTAGTGAGTTGACAAGTGTGACTATGCCGGACGGTCTAAAAACAATAAAGAACAATGCATTTGAGGATTGCAGTAGCTTGGTGAATATAAAGATACCAGATAGCGTTACGTCTATAGGCACTTCAGCATTTAGATCTTGTGTTGGGATACAAAGTATTACCATACCAAGCGGAGTGGAAGACATTGCATATGTATTTGGAGGTTGTACAGGATTAAAGAGTGTTTCCGTACCTGGTAGCATAAAAAATATGGACAGGGCTTTTGCGGGGTGTACAAGCCTGGAAGATGTACAACTTCATGAAGGAATAACTACCATTGGAGGAAGTGCATTTGTAAACTGTAGCTCGCTGACTAGTGTTCACTTACCGGAAAGTATAACAACTATAAGTGGAAATGCGTTCGAAAATTGCGCTGAGCTCATATCAATTAATGCAAAAAAGGCAGTCGTACGCCCTGAGTCATTCTACGGCTGCAAAAAGCTACAAACAATAGAGTGTATAGCAAAGGATGGATTCAATATTCCAGAGCGTGTTTTTGCTTATTGCACAGGACTGGAAGAAGCTAAAATATATGCAGTAAAAGATTGGGAGGCTCCAAAAGCTGTAGAAAAAGAAGCGTTCGTCGGCTGTGATAATCTCACAAAGGTCACTATACCTGACAGCGTTAATAGTATAAAAGATTCGGCTTTTAAATATTGCAATAGGCTAAATACTGTTGTGATTCATGGAAATAAAAAGCAATTGTCTGATTTTGAGGTAGAAGGCAACAATGTAGCATTCATTTTGGCAACATTTGTAAATGAACCGCATAATGAGACTACAGAAATAGTAAATAGTCCAACAAAAACCGAGACAGGACTCAAGGTATATAAGTGCAGTATTTGTGGCTATATATTTAGAACAGAGACCATACCTGCGTTGGGATATGATCCGACTCCTAATCCACAAAATCCGTCTTCGGACGACCCTTTTTCAGAGAATTTTATTCCCGCGATGATTGAGGAACAGATAGTGTACCCAGACTCAATGATTGATCCATCAACTTTAAATTGTAAGTTCTACCATCGAGGCGGAAAATCATACTGGTATGAGAACGGTGTGCGACAAGGTACTTTTGATGACCCTAAGGGCGTAGTGGGCGATGGTACAGTTCGCGGCCGCGAGATATGTGATATGGAGACTGTAGCGTGGTATTGGTGTGATTCCATCTATGATGGTGCTAAGGCGATAAACAAGGAAGTATGGATGCCGTATGTATATCAGGATGAAAAAAACTGGAGTGAGGAACAGATTAAGCAGGTTGCATCAGAGTCGGGCAGTATGGCGAGTCAGGTAGAGGCTGCAATTAAGTCGGGCACTGGAAAATGGGTCCGTTATAACGCTAACGGAAAGATGTTTAAGGGCTGGTATAAGGTTACTGGTTCAGAGTCACAAATCTATCCAGATAAAGTAGGCAACATTTATTACTACGATGAGCGAACCGGTCTTATGGCGCATGGAAATACTGTCATCGACGGTGTGACATATCACTTTGATGAAGTATCAGGTGTGTTACAGAGATAATTGTGAAAGGTGTCGTTATCAGAAACATTTTCTACGTATGAATATGAGGAGGTTGAAATTGAAATTAGTAGATGAGACGTCATTGAGAGGGCAACATAGCGTTGGTTCGGTTCGAGATAACTATGCATTAAGAAAAGTCTTTCATAGATAGTATGGGGTGTCATTCTTGACATAAGAAGGAACAAGGCAAATGAAGAAATCGACTACCACAACTTTGGTGACACTATTTGTTTTTTTTATATTGACTCCGCAAATCGTTGTCAACGCATCTGACGTGGATAGTAGCTACGTTTTAGCTACAAAAACGGCTGAGGCAGCAATGTATGGAATTGAATCGGATGCAAGTACGGACCATGATTTTCACATGGATGATCAGCCGTCATATCGTGCAAATCCTATACAGATGACATCGTTCTGGGACGCAAAGGATGCATTTAATGTAGCATCATATGATGATGAAAGTCATACTTTGTGCATACAAAGATATGACAGCAGTTTTAACCCTATAGCTAACGTGAAAATAGCTAATTCGTATGAAGAATATGGCAATGTAATTATAGATAGGTCATGTAACTATTACGTAATATGGGGACAGTATGTTTCAACTGACCATTATGACAAGGGGAAGGATGTAATCATAGTGAACAAATATGATTACAATGGGACACTGGTTGGAGAATGCAGAATAAAATCGCAGGATACAGCAACAGACAAATGGGGGAATAGCGCAATATGTAAACCATTTAAAGCATGCGATGTGAGAATGGCAATTAATAATGATATCCTAACTTGCTGTTTTGCAAAAGAAAGAAAAGATGGACATCAAAGCAACTATGTCATTTGGATAGATACCTCCAAAATGACGCGAAAAAGTGTTGGAAATGCAGATATTCCATATACATCCCATTGTTTTTACAATAATGTCATAGCGACAAGTGACGGTGGCTTTTTGTATGCGAATCAAGGTGATGGTAGCGATAGAGGTTACAATATTAGCAAGATAACACCTGATTTCCATAAGGAATACAGCAAGACAGTATTCCATTTTCACGAGGGCTCAGAAACATGGACAGTATGTGATGTCATGGAATACAATTACACACATGCCCAACTCGGAGGACTTGTAGAAACGAATAATGCATATGTTTTATGTGCATCATCTGAGAAGAGATTGTCATTATCTCCGGCAGTGGGACTTACCCGGTGTGAGGCGAGAAATCTTTTTATTCAAATATTTAAGAAGGATAATGAGACAACTGGAGAGGATAGCTACTATGTAGGGGGAGAAACAAGAGTGTGCACAGGCGCGCATACTTCATATACCCGCAATAGGTATCTTTCGGGCGAAGAGAAAAATTATGGTGTTATATGGCTTACAGATTTGCCGGATGATATGTATGTTGCAAATCCTAAGATAGTGTCAATTGATGGCAGCTCTTTCGCCTTGCTTTGGGAGGAATTGTCATATAGTACAGGTAAGGGTTCGACTTACATAGAAATTCTGAATGAGAACGCCCAGGTGATAAAAGAGAAAACTCTTATTGATAAAGTAGAATTGTGTAATGATACGCAACCTGTATACCATAATGGGAAAATATATTGGTCAGTAGCGAATGAGAGAACAAGTATTATCGGCTGGAGTGTTTATTATAACAGTACAAAAGCTATATGCGAGGTAAACCCTTGGGGTGTTGGAGGGACAAAAATCGTTGGTGATATAGATCCTGGTGGGGATGTCTGGCTACCTGGGGATGATGAATTACATCAGACAACAAATCCTTTTGCAGACAATTTTTTGCCAGCGATGGTGGAGGCAGCGATTATCTATCCAGACACAAAAGAAGATCCATCAACTTTAGATTGCAAGTTTTATCACAAAGATGGCAAATCATACTGGTATGAAAACGGTGTGCGTCAGGGGACATTAAATGATCCTAAAGGCGTTATGGGTTTTGGAACAAATCGAGGTCGCGAGATTTGCGACATGGAGACTGAAGCGTGGTATTGGTGTGATTCAGTTTATGATGGCGCAAAAGCTGTGAATAAAGAAGTTTGGATGCCATATATATATCAAGACGAGAAAAATTGGGATTATGAAAAAATAAAGCAGGTAGCAGCTGAATCTGGAAATATGTCATACCAAGTGAGAAATAGCATATTGAAAGGTACTGGAAAATGGGTGAGATATAATTCCAATGGTAAAATGTACAAAGGATGGTATAAGGTAACTGACACAGAAGCACAGTATTACCCGAACAATGTGGGAGACATATACTATTATGATCCCCAGACTGGTCTCATGGCGCATGGAGATACAGTAGTAGGTGGCATCTTATACTGTTTTGATGATCAGACAGGTGTACTACAAGGGAAAAAATAGCATTTAAAATAAATGACAGAAAGGCAATTAATGAATCGTAGGTTAACATTACTTATTTTTTCAGTTATCGCATTGGCGTTAATGCTATGTGCCTGTGGCAGTAAGAGTCTAGAGGGTAGCTCGCCGGAAAAAGAAAACTTACTAGTAACTGATACCAGTGACATGTCGGTTGAAGCACCAAAAACTGAAGAGACCGAGTCGTTAGAGCACACAGAAAGAATAACTAGAGTCAAAGCACGTGTTGTTGATGGTGACAGAGATGAGTATGTGTATGACGAAAATGGCAGATTGCTGAGAATAGGTGATAGTGAGGCTTTTGAATACGATGAGCTGGGAAGAGTGACAAAGCGAATATATGCCTTTGCCATAGAAGAGAAGTCTATAGAAAGTATTCTTGAGACTCAGTTTGGAACTGACATAGAGACATCTGGTAGCATGCTGACAGATGAGCAGAGAGATATGCTGAGAAACAATTACTCAGCATATGATTTGTATGAATATGACGCTGCGGGAAATATAGCATCAGAGACAACATTTGCATGTCTTTATATGTACCTTGATATGCTTGACTATCAGCTTTTTTTTTATGAGCTGTCGCATCATTGCTTTGACTACGATGGAGACAGCAGAATAGTTTCCGAGGAAGAGTATAGTGACTCATCAAAAACAGAGCTTATATCGCGGTTTGCTATAGAATACGATGATGCTGGTAAGATGACATGCATTACAGAATATTCGAGCGACGGTGAGATTGTCAGTGAGTATGCGAATCAAGAAACTGAGGGTGACAGAGTAGAGTACTTACTCGACGAAAATGACATATACACATGCACATACGATGAAAATGGAAAGATGATTGAAAAACAATCTTTGATTAAGGCCTTCGACGATGAGGCTTTTTATGAGTTGTATAGGTATGATTATGAAGGCGATTTGCTTGTGAAAGAAACGAATAGCCGAATATGGGAATATTGTAATTACTTGGACGAATTGCCTAGTGCAGAGTGGATTACAATTTATGAGTATGAAGAGGTTGAGCTTACCGCCAAAAAATAAGAGTTTGATTGAAAACATAGTACTATGTTTCAAATAGAAAGGATAATAATGATGAATAAAATTGGATTAAAAATCGAAATGTTAGTCACGGTACTTCTGATTGCCTGCTTGTGCGCGTGCGGTAAGAACGATGTCGAAACCAGCCAACCGAGTGAAGTTTCATCACTTGAAAATGCGCAAACAAGTGTAGCAACATCGACGGATGAGGAAAAAGTAGATACCCCAGAGCCTGAAGTGCAAATAAAAACTGAGAAAGTAACTAGAATAAAAGCGAAGATAGTTGATGGAGAAAGAAAAGAGTACGTATATGACGAAAAAGGCAATTTACTCCAAATAGGGGAAATCGAATCATTTGAATATGATGAGGACGGTAAAAAAACGCGGGCTATGACCAATTTTATATATATTAAAACTTTTGCGGAACAAGCAGACTCAATAGAGGGATTGCTTGCAGAGTGGTTCGGTACGGATATAGATACGGCTGGAGTAAATCTTAGCGAAAATCAAAAGGAATTGCTGAGAAATAATATAATAGACTATGTAGATTATGAATATGACGCAAGAGGAAACTTGATAGCTGAAAGGTCATATACTGTACTTTATACGCTTATGTTCGGAGATGACTTAGAATATGAGGAAGTGGAGTGCACAAATTATGAATACGACGCTAATGATAGATTAATATTGGAAACTGTTGGATCCCGCAAGTATGCGTTTGAATATGGTGATGCTGGATACAATACAAAAATCACAGTATATAATAGTGATGGGTCTGTAAAGGATGAGTACGAGAACGAAAATGCGGAGGGCGGGGACACATCTATATGTAAAATAATTGATGGCAAGGTGTGCATCTGCGCTTATGACGAAGATGGCAATCTTTCTATGAAACTTCTTGAACCAGAATATTATGAAGATGAAGGATATATGGATGTTTACTCATATGAATATGAGGATGGAATGTTAGTATCAGAGACGATGACACGTATATATGAGTATTATGATGATGATGAAGAACCAGAGTATGTGGTTACAACTACATATGAGTATGAAGAAGCAGAAATTGTAATAGAATAATTAAAACGAGATATTTGTTGCTGTGGCGTTTTGCCTAAAAAGTACTAGACAAAACGCCACAGCTCTGATAGTATTATCAAGCACGTTTGATTGGGTAACCAATTTCGGCGCGTGGCTCAGTTTGGTAGAGCGCTGCGTTCGGGACGCAGAGGTCGCAGGTTCAAATCCTGTCGCGCCGATTTATTTGAACTTAAATGGCAAGTGAATACAAAGATTTTTGAAGAATCTGCTATGGTAGATTCTTTTTTTGTTAGTAGCGTTGTTGCAGGACGTGGTATTAGGGCTGTTCCCATTACAAGTATAGAAATAAGAGGTGGTATAAGTGACGCATGAAGAAAAGGCATTAACTTATTTTCAAAATGGATTTCATTGTTCGCAATCAGTGCTTGCTGCATATGCTGAAGAAATCGGACTTACAGAAGAACAGGCATTGAGAATAGCATATTGTCTCAATAGTGGAATGAGAAAAGGAGAAGTGTGCGGAGCTTGTTCTGGTGCATTGCTTGTTCTGGGGATGAAATACGGGCAGTGCAAAAAAGATGATTTGAATAGCAGAGCATTAGCAAATCAGAAAACGGTCGATTTCATGGAACAATTTAAGAAGGAGAATGGTTCATATATATGTAATGACATTTTAGGATGTGATATATCAACTGCTGAAGGTGTCAAGTACGCGATGGAGCATAACTGTTTTAATGAAGTATGTCCAAAAATGGTGGCTTCGGCTGTGAAGATTTTAGAAGATATGATTACCGAAGAATAATATAGTTTCTTCCCTTGCTCTTATTGGCAGATGAACAGGAAGATATGATAGATAAATATATTGAAATTGGAACAGGTGACAGTCCATTAACAGTTCCTTTTTATGAAAAGTGTGGGTTTGTTCGTTCGCATAGTATTAAAAACTTTTTTATAGAGAACTATGACCACCCAATATATGAATGTGGTGTTCAGCTGATGGATATGGTTTATTTAAGAAGAAATATTTAAATCTCCATTTTTAGTGGAAAGAGGGGAAAGATATGTGGTTTTTCATTACAATGTTTATATGTAATTTATTAATACCTTTGATTATGCTCGTAGGTGGTTATTTTATGTATAAAAAGCCACCTAAGGAAATAAATAGTGTTGTAGGATACAGAACAAAAATGTCAAAAAAGAATAAAGATACATGGGAGTTTGCACATATTTACTGTGGTAGGTTATGGCTTAAACTAGGAATAGCATTAGTTATTCCTACAGTTATTGTTCAAATACCTTTTGTACATTCAAATGATAATGTTATTGGTAACATGACACTCATTGTGGAGATGATACAATTAGTAGTTCTGTTGTGCTCAATTATACCTGTAGAACAAGCGTTAAAGAAAGCTTTTGATGAGAATGGTGTTAGAAGATAAATT
>JAZLKM010000060.1:0-54598 GCA_045597645.1 Lachnospiraceae bacterium
ATTATGCTAACACATGCAGAAGGCGTAAATATTCCGTATGTGACAGCGGGATGCGAGCACAGTACCGCAAGGCATTACCTTTTCGTCTCCTTGACAACTCCCCGTTCAAAGAGCACTTAACGCACTGTGATCTACTCTGCAACGATTCAGCTCTGCTGAATCGTTATCGGCGACTCGAGAGTCATCATGGTTTAAGATGACACGAGGTCGCCGTTTGACTCGATTTATCGAGTCAAAAGTTTCCTTAAAATTCCTTAAGGCGACTCGAGTGGGTCGCCTCTAGTAAATTCCTCTATGGAAATTTTCTTACGTGGCGGATAATATCATATTGAACACAGATAATGCAAACTTTTTTTGTACGGTTTATAATTGTTAACGAGCGAGGGTTGGAAAGCATTGACCATTCCAGCAAGTAATGTGTTATAGAGGTATTTGTTATGAAGAAATTGTTGTTTATCTACAATCCGGTTTCAGGCACTGGAAAAAATAAAAAGGGTCTGCAGGATATTATTGATTACTATGACAGTGAGGATATCCTGGTTACGTTGTGCCCGGCAATCAGGCTCAAAGATTACGCAGAGGGCATCAAGTTTGGAGAGTATGATTTTGTGGTATGTGCTGGCGGTGATGGCACCTTGCATTGGACCACATCTTATTTTCTCGACCATAAGCTGATCGATTGCCTGTCATATTTGCCAAGCGGCTCTACTAATGATTATGCGTATAGCTTAGGTATCAGAGGTGACAAGCAGGACTACTTACATACCACGCTATACGGTACTCCTAAGACGATAGACATGGGCCGCTTTAATGACAGCTATTTCATCTATGTGGCTGCCTTTGGCATTTTCACCAAGACTTCTTACGCCACTCCGCAGAAAGTAAAAAATGTTTTTGGGCATATGGCATATCTGCTGGAAGGGGCAAAGGAAGTATCTGACATAAAGAGTTATAAGGTGCGAATTGAGTGCGATGAAATCCAGACAGAAGGGGATTTTCTACTAGGCTCTGTATCGAATACTATATCGATAGGCGGCTTCAGGGACCTGATGCCGGAGGATACTCAGCTTGATGATGGCAAGTTTGAAGCTATTTTCATAAGACGACCAAAGAGTATTATTGAGATGAACGAGCTGATTTTGTCACTCCGAGGCGAGAAGAAAAACGACAACATTGTCTATGTGAAGACTTCCAACATCAAAATTACGAGTGAGGAGAGTATCGCATGGACCTTCGATGGTGAGTTTGGAGGCGACTATACTTTGGCACAGATTAGCAATTTAAACAAAGCATTCACTATTAGGTGCTAAATAGTCAAGGCTGATGAGAATAGCATTGAATTGAGTATTAATATAGAAAATTTAACGAGGAGGATAAGTAATGGTAAAACATGTGATACTTTGGACATTGAAAGAGGAGTGTAAGGGTGCTGACTTTGAGAAAATAAAGGCAGGCATTAAGGAAAATCTGGAGGCGTTAGCCGGCAAAGTTCCTGGACTTTTGGAGATTAAGGTGTACACCAATCCTCTTGAAACCTCTAATGCAGATGTGATGCTGGATTCTACCTTGGAATCGTTTGAGGCACTTAAGGGCTATGCTGTTCATCCTGAGCATGTAGCTGTAGCGGATGGATTTGTAAGACCTTATACAGCCAGCAGGACCTGCATGGATTTTGAGATATAGCTACAGAGGGGCAACTAATTAAAAAAGCGAATTGCGAATATTCTTGTATTTTTATGTCGGGAGGGGAAAATGGGAGAAATAAGAGACAAGAGAAATGAGCTTTTGGCGCAGACTGTTATTGCAGGTCTTGAGTCCAGAAACATGTCTGGATACTATGCAAAGACTAAAGAGGAAGCTTTTGAGAAGGCTCTTGAATTGATTCCGAAAGGAAGCAAAGTCACGAAGGGTGGTTCAATGTCGGTTCTCGAGATTGGACTTGATGTGGCTCTCAAAGAGGGCGAGTACGATTACTGTGACAGAGATGCAGCAACAGACAAGCGTGCGGCTGAGCTTTTTGCATATGATGCAGACGTATTTTTGGCCAGCGCCAATGCTATATCTGAAGATGGGGTTCTTGTAAATATTGATGGCAATTCTAATCGAGTATCGGCTATAGCCTATGGTCCGAAAAAAGTCATTTTCATCATAGGAATGAATAAGGTGGCTAAAGATGTGGATGCCGCCATGAAGCGCGCCAGAGGTGAGGCAGCCCCAATAAACGCTCAGAGGTTTGGACTGAACACACCCTGCACTAAGACAGGTACCTGCATGAACTGCAAATCTCCGGATACAATTTGCTGCCAGTTCCTGATTACCCGTTATTCTAGACATAAAGACAGAATACATGTGATTCTGGTGAATGAGGATTTGGGATTTTAAGAGAAAATTAGTGTGTGGCTATATAATTTTCTGGGTATTTACCATGGATGGAGGATATTTCTCCACCATGGTATTTTTTTGCTCGTATCGTTTGGCTTTCATATATAAATTTTACTCAATGTTTACTGTTATCTGTATTTAGTTTTTTCATTCACAACTTATAATGCGCTCTGTATTAAGAGATAGGCAAGGTGATGTGATGAGAAAGCAATTGACGTTACAGGTGAAAAAGAAAAATATAAGAAAGCAGGCTTTTAAATTTCTAAAAGGCATAGGTGTTATAGCCATTCTATTGATTACACTATTTCCGCTTTACTGGCTGCTTATCATGTCTATATACCCTGTAGACCAGATGAAGAATCATATTTCCTTGATTCCAAATTCAATTACCCTCAATAATTTTGTGGAGCTATTTACAGCGAAAGGCTTTGATGTTGCACTGAAGAATAGCGTAGTGAACGCAACTATATCACTTCTTTTGTCTCTGGTAGTAGGACTAGCCACGTCATACATTCTATCCAGAAAAAGATTCAACTTTAGAATGAGGAAAACGCTCACGGGTTGGGTCCTTCTTGTCAGAATATTGCCCCCGGTTTCCTTTGTTATTCCGTTGTACATATTATTCACCAACGTTCGAATAATGGAGACTAGAATTCCCATAATACTTTCTTGCATGCTGATAAACGTCCCGTTGGTTGTATGGTTTATGATTTCATTCTTTAGAGAATTGCCAGAGGAAGTTGAGGAGAGCGCAAAAGTGGATGGAGCGACAGAGTGGCAATTGTTTTTAAGGATAGTGTTACCTTTAGTACTTCCGGGTATCGCAGCGGTGGCAATGCTCTCATTTATGTACGCCTGGAATGAGTATACGTATAGTGTTATTTTTACGCGCTCACCTAGAAACTATACGATACCACTGGCACTGTCAGTACTTAATACTGAAGACAACGTGACAAACTTTGGGCTTGTATCTGCCGGAGGGGTCTGTTCATTTGTCCCAGTGGCACTGTTTGTAGTCTTTGCTCAGAACTACTTGATAAGTGGACTTTCAAGTGGAGCTGTGAAGGAATAGATATTGAATTTATATAAATGAAGGAGAACGAAAAATGAAATTCAAAAAAATGGCAGCAACTTTGCTTGCTGCAACTATGTCGGTATCGGTCGTTGCATGCGGCGAAGTAACTGCTGAGACAGCAACTGTGGCACCTGCAGCAACAACTGAAACTAAGCAGGAGCCTGCAGCAGAAAAGCCAGAAGAAGTGACCTCGGAACATGTTGATATGACGGTTATTCTTCGAGGTGGCTCCTATGCTGATGTTATTAAGAAGGCTCTTCCGACATTTGAAGAGGCTCATGATTGCTCAGTAGAAGTCTTGGAAATGTCTTTTGACGATCTTCATACTGGAATTGCGCTCGATTCTGTAAATGCCACTGGTACCTATGACCTTTGTATGGTTGATGGAAGCTGGATGGCTGAGTTTACACAGAATAATGTATTAGCAAATCTGTCAGATATGGGATACGCGTTTGACGCTGATATTATTCCAAATACAACTGCAATCTGTAAGGTTGATGGAGATATTTATCTTGCACCGTACTTTGGTAACGTTACAGTAATGCTTTATAACAAGGCTAACTTGGAGGCAGCGGGATATAATTCCGAGGAGGTTGTAACATTAGAGGACCTTCTGAATATCGCAAAATCCTCAAAGGAGCAGGGAAAATTCGGATTTGCATATAGAGGCGATACTGGGGACAATATTGTATCAGATTTCCTGCCGGTTCTTCTTGCACATGGTGGCTGGGTAGTTGATGAAAATAATCAGCCGACAGTAAATTCTGAGGAATTCGTTAATGCGGTTAATTACTATGTAGACCTTATTGAAACGGGCTCTGCTATGTCTAAAGATGATGTAACAGCGTCGATTGATAATGGTGCAGCAACCTTAGCGATAGGCTGGCCGGGCTGGTATGTACCAAGTGCTGACAGCGCAGCTTCCTACACAGTAATTCCGTCAAAAGAGAATGATTCGGCAGCGGGGTATAACACATCAGAGTATGGAACTTGGACAATTGGTATACCTAGCAATAGCCCGCATCCAGACCTGGCATTAGAACTTTTGGAGTACATCATGGATCCTCAGGTGCAGCTTGAGAGTATTGCTAATGGTGGTGTGCCGTGTAGATATAGCTGCTTACAGAATGAGGATATTTTGAAAGATTATCCACACCTGGCTATAGTTTGCGCAGCTTTGGAGAATGGAGTATATCGCCCGACTATTGCAGAGTGGACAGAATTTACAAATATTCTTGGCGCTGAGATGGGTAATATTTTCGCAGGAGCAAAGAGCGTTGAAGATGGTTTGAACGACGCACAGGAACAACTCGAGAATCTAATGAAATAATTCAGTGGGAATCGCGAATAAAGCCGATTTATTCGCGATTCTCTTTATGAGACTAGGAAGCTATAGTAATGAATCAATTGAAAAAAAGCTCAAAAGAGAGATCGGTTTTCTCATATATGATGACATCGCCAGCTGTTGTTTTCCTGCTAATAATGACAGCATATCCATTTATATTTACGATAGTATATAGCTTTACTGACTACAATTTTCTAAGTGGAAGTCATCCTTTCAATGGACTAGACAATTATCTGTCTCTTTTAAGGAATAATTACTTTAGGCAGGCTGTCTGGAACACTGTCAAATTTACAGCGTTAGCGGTATTTTTCGAGGTTGTAATAGGCATGGTTTTGGCTGTCTTTGTAAAAAGCCTTAGTAAGGGGCAGAAAGCAATGCGAACCATAATACTTTTGCCATATCTACTGCCTGCTATGACTGTTGCACTGATTTGGAGGATGATGCTGTCGCCTAATTATGGAATTATAAATCAGATTATTTCTTCCATGGGCTTTAATGTGTATAACTGGTTTTATGATGCAAAGACGGCATTTAACACCATTTTACTAATTGATGTATGGCAGAATGTTCCGTTTGCTTTTCTTTTGATATATGCACATTTACAGACTGTACCGGACAGTCAATATGAAGCAGCAAGCATAGATGGTGCAAATGTGATGCAGCGATTTATACATATTACCTGGCCTAATATCAGTGGCGGAGTGGCTTTTTGCGCGATGATGCGAACGATAGATACATTCAGACTTTTTGAAAAAGTAAATATTCTAACTGGTGGTGGTCCCGCTAACTCAACATCCACGATTACCCAGTTTATGTATTCATATGGTATTAAGACACTGAAATTCGGATTTGCAAGCTCTTGTGCAATTATCATGACGATATTGGTTCTGATTTTGTCTAGTGTGTATATTAAGAAAGCGATGAAGGAATGAAAGCAAGCTGGAAGGTAAGAGCATCATTTATCAATGTTGGAAACGGCGATGCAATTCTGATTGAGGCAAAAGACGAAATGTATGAAGAGGGAACCTTTGTAATGCTGATTGATGGCGGAAGTGGTGAACCTGAGGAATACATGTCATCAGACACTGGTCGCACAAAGGTCAGTGAATATCTGGAAATGCTCTCGCTTCATCACATTGACATAATGGTGAATACACATATTCATGAGGATCATACCTGTGGACTGATAGAGGTTGTCGAAAAATATAAACCAAGAGAGTTCTGGTATCCTTTTCCAAAGCAACTTATATATATCATGAATGATGATATATATGTTGACTTGGCAAAGACGGAATCGGATTACAAATTTATATGCTCGTTGAAAGGCTATAAGCGACTTTTTGAAATGATAGAAAACTGCGGGGGAGCGAATCGGCAGATTACGAAGGGGTGTAATATAACTAGTCTGCCATGTGGTCTGAAAATGAGAGTAATTGGGCCAGATAATGAAACTCTAGATGAGCAAATGAAGGTGTTTAGAAACCTCTATGACGGAGTAGATGCATACAGGAGCATTAGGAAGCTAGACGAGTGTATGAATTATTCCAGCTTATGTATGAGCCTTGAGTATAATGGTATCGTCATGCTTTTGGCGGGAGATACGCCAGAGGATGGATATAATGAAATTGTAAAAGCAGATGTTTTCAAGTTGGGACATCATGGGCAGCAAAATAGTATAAGTGAGGAACTTATAGAGCTAATATCGCCTAAAATAGCAATAGTGTCTGCATCCAGTGATCGGAGATATGATAGTGCTCACCCGTTAGTATTAAAGCTACTGGACGAGAAAAAAATCAGCACGTTCTTTACAGATTGTCCAAATGTATCACCGTACACGGACGGATTGACATATCATCATGGTGTGTGTATAGAATTTTATGAAGACTCCGATATAAAAGCGAAGTATGTCTAGAAAGATGAGGAATCCATGGTAGATATTGAATATGTAAAGCAAGTGGTGATTAAGGCTGGAAAGATATTTTTTGACAGAGCAGCCGCAGCACGGACAAAGGAGAAGGGGCTCGCGGATTATGTGACGGAAGTGGATTTGTCAGTGCAGAATTATGTCTATGAAGAGCTGGTGAAAAAATATCCAAGCTATCAATTCATGGGAGAAGAGTCGACCAATGAGAATCTGGATGAAACTGGAACTTACTGGGTTTTAGATCCTGTAGACGGTACGACAAATCTAATACATGACTATCAAAATAGCGCAGTTTCATTAGCGCTGATATCGAATCAGATTGTAATCATGGGAATTGTATATAATCCCTTTCACGATGAAATGTTCTGGGCTCTTAAGGACCAAGGATGCTTTTTGAATGATAAAAGGGTTTATGTTAGCGAAGCGAAGCATCTGGAAGATAGTATGATTTCCATAGGTACTTCTCCATATTACAAGGAGTTGGCCGATGAGAATTTTGCTCTATACAAAGACATTTTTATGGACGTGCAGGATATAAGACGTTGCGGCTCAGCAGCGCTGGACCTGGCATATGTTGCTTGTGGCAGAATAGAGGCATATCTGGAGAGAAAATTAAAACTGTGGGATTATGCTGCGGGAGCACTCCTGGTTGAAGAGGCGGGAGGTGCGGTCCTGAGTTTTTCTGGCGAGAAGATAGATTTTATACTTGAAAATAATATTGTGGCAGGAAATCCAGCTATCAGTAAAAAAATAGTGGAGAAATACCTTTTTTAGGGACGGTCCTTTTGCCACGCTCATGTGTACTTTGGCTAAAGCATATGTGCTAATTTTTGTAAGCGAAAGCTTTTTCTTCCTCCTTAGGGTGAATCCGTGTGGATTCACCTTTTTTGGACGGTCCTTTTGCCACGCCTATGTGTACTTTGACTCACACTTTTGTTATAGTCTCTATGTTGATCATAATGTAGAGAATAGTTCCAATTTGATTACTCAGAAACGAAGGTGTTTGCCATATGTATAAGATTGACAAAAAAGATTTTAATTCACAGCTTAGGAATCTTGTTGTACCTATCATTATCCAGAATTTTATGCTGGCCATGGTCTCTACCACAGATGCCATTATGCTAGGCAGCCTTAGCCAAAATGCAATGTCTTCAGTGTCGCTGGCTGGTCAGGTGCAATTTATCTTAAATATGTTCATATCCGGCATTGCAACTGGTCTTGGGGTAATGGTTGCTCAGTACTGGGGAAAAGGGGACAAGGCAACGATTGAAAAAATAGTCCCTATAGCTCTTAGAATCAACGTATTTGTAGGGTGCCTTTTTGCTTTGGCCGCTATATTTATTCCATCAGTCCTAATGGGCATACTAACCAACGATGCGCAGATTATCGAGACTGGCACCAGCTATCTACTCACAGTTGCCCCTTCGTACCTGCTCTGCGCTGTAAGTCAAATCTACCTGACACTACTCAAGAGCACAGGGCGCACGCAGATAAGCTCTAGAATCAGCTCATTTGCTGTAATCATTAATATCATATTTAACGCACTGCTAATATTTGGTCTTGGACCACTTCCGGCCATGGGGGTAAAGGGTGCTGCAGTGGCTACATCTCTGGCCAGATTATATGAGCTTGTTGCCAGTGCTATTGAATCCCACAAGGAGGACAGAATTCAGGTGCACTGGAATCACTTTTTTGCCTCTGCAGGCAGAGACCTCAACCGCGACTTTGTAAAATATTCGTCGCCAGTACTTTATGCTGCACTTGTATGGGGGTTCGCATTTTCATCATATTCTGTTGTACTGGGACACATGGGGGCCGATGCTGTAGCCGCCAACTCCATTACATCTATTGTAAGGAGTCTTTTAGCATGCGTAGCCCACGGATTCTCCGGCGGAACAGGCGTTATGATTGGCAACATTCTCGGAGCTGATGAGCTGGACAAAGCAAAAGCCTACGGCAACAGACTCGTCAAAATATCTGCTGTGGTAGGCTTGCTAATATGTTTGGCAATGATAGTCATTTCTCCTGCTGTAGTGCACTTTGCTAATATAACTCCTGAAGCTAAGTATTATTTGCAATGGATGCTTATAATAGCTGGTTTTAATCTGGCCGCGCAGTCAATGAACACCGTAATCCTTGATGGCATAGCCTGCGCTGGCGGCGATGCAGCCTTTGATATGAAGGGGAACATTTTTGCCATGTGGTGCTTTGGCGTACCTTTGTCATTTCTGGCTGCTTTTATGTTCAAGATGCCGCCAATGATAGTCTACATATGTGCCAGCCTTGATGAGATTGTAAAGCTACCATTTATGATAAAGCATCACCTCAAGTATGTATGGCTTAGGAACATTACGCGATGATTAGAAGTATGCAAAGCGGAATAAAATGTAAGAGCTAGCGCAATGCGCTGGCTCTTGTCATTACATATTCAGAAAATTATGTTTATAATGCATCCGTAATTCGTCTATTTTCACAATTAGGGAGTCAAAATGCACGGAATTCTCTCATTTTGTATCCTTAACTATGAAAAAATACGATGTTACGGCATGGAAATAGTTGAAGAATGCCAATAAGTTGTTTATATTATACATAATAAATAACACTTATGGAGGTAGCTGTGGCTAGAGAATTGATTGGAAGAAGAGAAGAAATTGACTTATTAAGTAAATATTGCGCTACTGATAATAATGAAATGGTGGCAGTATATGGAAGACGAAGAGTGGGAAAGACATTTCTTGTCAGAGAAACATTAGGTGAGTTATTCGACTTTTCTTTTGTGGGAATGTATAAACAAACAGCTAAAATACAGAGAATGCAGTTCCAAAAAGAAATTAATGCGAGATTAGGAAAACGGATTAAGACACCTATAGATTGGTTTGAAGCATTTGATAATCTTAAATCATATTTATTATCGTTGGATAAAAAAAAGGTGATTGTTTTTCTCGATGAGCTACCTTGGATGGATACCCCTAAAAGTAATTTTTTGAGCGCTTTCTCATACTTTTGGAACAGCTGGGGAAATGAAAAGATAATCCTTAAGCTTGTAGTATGTGGTTCATCAACAACATGGATGCTTGATAAGTTAATTGGTGATAAAGGTGGTTTATATGGAAGAATCACGCGTCCAATATACCTTGCGCCATTTTCTCTTGCAGAGACAGAATTGTTTTTAAATGATATTAAAAAAATGGGATATGGAAGAAAGCAGATTCTAGATACGTATATGATTTTAGGAGGAATACCATACTATTTAGATATGCTAGATAGAGATATACCATTTTCTATAAATATTGATAGACTGCTTTTTTCTGAAAGTGCACCACTAAGAAATGAATACGAATTTTTGTATAGGTCGCTTTTCAATAATAGTGTCGGTCACAGGAAAATAGTAGAGGTATTATCGACGAAACTCTCAGGACTGACAAGGGAAGATATAACTGAGCTTTCAGGTATTAGTGGGGGAGCTTTAACAGAAATATTAAATAACTTGTGCGCCTGTGATTTTATCAGTTGTTATTCTAGTCCTGCTAAGAAAGAGCGGGATAGGATATATCAGTTGACAGATATGTACTCACTGTTTTATTTGAGATTTATTCAAAATGAAAAAGGGCAGGATGAGCGATATTGGACTAATATGGGGCAAAATGGCAAGAAAAATGCATGGGCCGGTTATGCATTTGAACAAGTATGCTTACATCATGTAAAACAGATAAAAAATAAGTTGGGAATATCCGGAATATTAAGCAATATATATGCATGGAGTGGAAAAGCATTTGAAGACTCTGACGGTACTAAGTGGAAGGGTGGACAGATTGATTTAGTCATAGATAGAAATGATAATGTAATGAATCTGTGCGAAATGAAATACTCACAAGATGAATATGTAATTGATAACGACTATGAAAAAACTATCAGGGATAGAACTCAGCTGTTTAAGGTAACTCAAAAGACAAAAAAGGATTTAAGATGTACATTTATAACTGTATATGGTGTAAAACAAAACATGCATTCAGGTATTGTAAATCATAGTATTAATTTAGATGATCTGTTTGCTGATTAATTGGGGACGGTCCTTTTGCCACGCGCATGCGTACTTTGGCTTAGCTGACAGAAGCTAAGCCAAATTTAAAAAGGTAATATTTTTCAAAATGAAATTAATAAGAATGTAACTACAATTTATTGGCTAAAATTCTATCGATAACACCCCGCGGGATTCCTGTAAGGCGGTTGATTTGTCTTGTAGAAATCCCTTTTTCATATAGTAGGAGAATAGCATTTCTCCTATCTGTAAGTGAAAATTTGCTGATATCAATAGGATGATTAATGTTGAAAGATTCTTTGATTATTTCTATTGCTACATCGTCAGGAATTCGCCGTTTGATATTGTGAATATCGATAAATGAGTTATCTGAATCAGAAGAGTGATATGCAATAAAGTCATTTATAGAAGCAAATTCAGACAGGACTGGAGATGTGTCGACGAGAGCGTCATTTTGCGTAATGTAAGCATGATAGCTATTCCATGGGTATTTCAA
Organism: Lachnospiraceae bacterium; assembly: GCA_045597645.1. GTDB lineage: Bacteria > Bacillota > Clostridia > Lachnospirales > Lachnospiraceae > JAKSSE01. Next base: position 11,262 of record JAZLKM010000060.1, read on the forward strand.
TCCTACAGATTTTTCAAGATTAGCGTTAACAGGGTTTCGATGAATATACCGCAATGCGGAAAGAAAATAGTCAAGAGAGTTTACAGGTTCACTATAATATCGGCCATCTTGTAATGGGCCAGAGTGACTATATTTCATATTAAACCAGTTGGCATAAGTGGTGTTAATTTTTCTGAAAATAGATTCAAGCGGCGTACTATTTGTGCGAATCAGCAAGTGGATGTGATTGGACATGAGACAGTATGCGAATAGTTCAAAGTCACATTTTTCTTTTTGAAATCTCAAAATTTCTAAATATTTAAGATAGTCGTTGTGTTCTTCGAACAAAAGTTGGCTGCTGATTCCTTTGACAACGACATGATAAGTGTTGAGAGAGGAATGCTGACGAGGCTTTCTTGGCATAGAATAACTCCTTTTATTTTGTTAATCTCAAAGGCAGTGGTAAAATTGTTGAAATACCTACAAGAATAATAAAGAAAAAGACGTATGTAGATAATACAATTTATTTGAGAAAAAGTAAATGACTAATTGTTATTTGGGGTTTTCTGTGATAGCATTAAACGCTAGAAATATGGTATTAACAAATGCGGACGAGCCAAAGTGCACATGAGCGTGGCGAAAGGACCGTCCCCAAGAGAGGAAGTACGATGAAGAAGATTATATTAACTACCATGGCAATTGCTACTATGCTGGTAGCTCTAGTAGGATGTGGAAAATGTGAGCATACATTTTCTGAGGCAACCTGCCAGACGCTGGCGACATGCACACAGTGTGGCGAGACCACTGGAGAGCTCGCTGAGCATAAGTGGGTAGAGGCAACCTGCCAGGCTCCCAAGACCTGCACTGTTTGTGGAATGACAGAGGGTGACGTTGCAGCACATGATTTTGCACCGGCAACTCTGCTGGCTCCAAAGACTTGTTATGTGTGTGGCGCTACAGAGGGAGAGCCGCTTTCACTGTCAATAGTTGATTATGAATATAACATGGATGCCTATGTAGGTCAAAATCTCTGGGGAATGAGCATGAGGGACAGGACTGTAGGCTACCTTTGGGACATGGATAGGGATGCGGTTGTATTTTATGAATTTAATGATGTAAATGGTAATGTAACAAATGAATTATATCTGCCAGAAAGTGAAGGAGTATTCACTTATGCAATGATAGACCATGCTGACATCTTCTGCACTACATGTGTTGTTTGGTCAGATGATGGCGAACCAGGCTTTTGCATAATTATAGCTGATGCAGATGGCAATGAGATATATAGGCACGATTACTATGACTGGGGGTGGACACCAGATGAGGTAGTGGATCTTTGGTTTGCGGACAAATTCTATCTCTTGGCAGAAAGCAGCATGAAGGGAAATGGCTTCATCGAATTCTATGACGGTAATGACACTTTAAGATGTGCGTATGATATGAAGAATAATACTTTGGTCGATGCTGCAGATTATGAGCGAGCTGCCTGCCCTATTAGTGATGAATATGAGCTCGAAATGTATGATTACATTAACAATTTGATAATTGCTTCTAAGAATGAACAATATTGCCTATTCGACCAGTCAGGTAATTTATTGAAGGATGGTATGGACGATTATGCTGGCTTCAATTCTGATGGTTATGCGCTGGTATCGACTAATGGCAGAGAAACCTATGATTTGATAGATCTGAAAGGCCAAGTGGTTGTGAAGGATGCTATTACAGGCTGTGAAAATTCGTATACACGTGGCGGAAAGTATTTCTTAAACAGATATGATGGCGTTGATATCATACAGGAATTGGTAATTGAGTAAGAAAAACATTTTCCTAAAAAACTACAGATTATTCAGCGCACTCCCCATTTGGGGGAGTGCGTTTGTTGTCAATCTTCTGATTGCGCTTATAGTGATAGCTCCGGTTATGATTCATGACGGGGGCTACTTTTCTATGTATTATGATTTTGCGGCAGAGCAGATACCTTATGGAATGCTGATGAATCAGGCTATAAAATCCGGAGATTTTCTCTGGAACTGGGGAATAGATCTGGGCGGCAATCTAATCGAGGCTTTTGGCTTCTATGGCATTGGAAGCCCATTTTTGTGGCTGTCATTGCTGTTTCCGGCCAAAGCATTTCCTAAGCTTATTGGCTGGATACTAATTCTTAAATTTGCAGTGGCAGGAGGTACGTCAGCTCAATACCTGAAAAGACATATTTTTAGCAGGGATGCTGTGATATTTGCATCTGTATTGTATGCATTTTCCGGATTCCAGTTAACAAGCATCCTGTTTTACATATTCCAGGATGTAGTGGCACTTTTTCCATTAATGCTTATAGGGCTTGAGGAGCTGACCGAGGATGGCAAATGGGGAATGTTTGCACTTGCCTGCGGACTGAATGCGCTATGTAATTACGTCTTTTTTGTGGGGGAGGTAATATTTGTAGTCATTTACTTTGCTGTGAAATATCTCATGTCCCCGACATATCTTAAAAAGTCTGGAAAATCAGTCATTGGAAAAATAGGGCGTCTATTCCTTGAGGGAGTAATAGGCGTAATGATGTCTGGAGTGATTTTGGTGCCGGGTGCGCTTAGCCTTATGGGAAATGCGCGAGTTGGGGAAAAGCTGCAAAGGAGCGAGTGGATAAACCGCGAGCCTGAGTACCTGATGGCGTATTTGAGAGCTTTTGTAATGCCGGCAGAGAATATGTGCCGCACATCGACTATAGATACCAGTGATTTGATGACCAACTCACTGTATTTGCCTTTGGTGGGGATGGTATTGGTCGTTGCATATTTAATTACTGGCAAGCTCGACTGGATCAAGAGAATTATCGTGGTATGCGCGGTGATTGCGCTGATACCGCTATTTAATAATGCCTTTGTGATGTTCACTAACACCTGCTATAGAAGATGGTACTACATGTTTATCCTGATGCTCGCATTGGCATCCGGAAGAGCACTTGAAAGGGTGAATAGAGCCAGAATATTAATATCTTCAGGAATAACTGCAGGCATAGTTGGAATATATGCAGTGGGATTAAAGGTATTATCAGGCAATGGACCTGAGGGGAATATGATTATTCTCAAGGTGGAGAGTGTAAGAGGTCTGGGGGTTTCGTTGGTTAGCATTGCTCTGGTGGCGGTGATAGTAATCTGCGCTAAAAAGCATAGGGCCAAAGTGATGATGCTGACCACGTGTGTAGCCAGCATAGTCCTTATGTCGATGGTTCTTTTTAGCTATAGAAATCAGATAGATAATGCAAGAATAGATTTTAGACAATACGATAAGAGTCTCGGCAAGGCGCAGGTGACATATCTGACAGAATTTGTATCAGACTTGGAGCCTAATGTGCTTCCGTATAGGTACTATATTAATGAGAATATTGGTGTAACCTATGGTGGGCCTGACTATACTTACTACAACCTAGGAATGACAGCAGGCCTGCCGTCTCTTAATTCATTCCATAGCACTATTCATCCATCTATTCTAGATTTTTATAATGCGATTGGAATCACCAGATACACTCCATGGACCAGGGCATCTAACCGTGGAATGATGGAGCTTTTGGGGGCCAGGTATGTTTTGTCTGCAAAAGAGTATGAGCAGTATGAGCTACTGGATACACTTACTAATTCTAATGGTCAGGTTATGTATTTGTATGAAAATTCGAATGCCCTGCCGCTTGCGTTTGGGTATGACTCCTATATGACCAGGGCAGAGTTCGATACGTTGGAATTAGAGCAAAAACAGCTGGCTATGCTTGAGGCACTTGTGGTTGATGACGCAGATGAGACAGTAGTGGCCAATCAATTATCACATTTTGGTGGTAGCGATGAGAATAGAAGCTTCGCAGTAGAGCAACGTAGGCAGATGGTAGGAGAGAATTTCTCCTTTGGAAGAAATCGATTCGCTTTTACTTTGAATGCAAATAGTCCCTGCTATGCCTTCGTTTCGGTGCCATATGACAAGCATTGGAAGGTGGCTGTGGATGGAGATGATGTAGCTCCTATTAATGTCAATGGACTTATGGCGGTGCCTGTAGGCGAGGGCAATAGTATGGTGGAGTTTAGATATAGCTACACACCGGTTTGGGCAGGCTTGATATTGACATTCGCCGGAATTCTAGCCCTGATTGTAAATGGAGCTTGCTGTCACCATTATAACTAGCAATTTTCAGCGATATCGTACAGAAGACGTCTAGAGTCATCCCAGCCAAGACATGGGTCGGTGATTGATTTGCCGTAGGTGTGCTCGGTAGGCTTCTGGCAGCCTTCGATGATGTAGCTTTCAATCATGACTCCCTTGACCAGTTTGTGGATGTCGTTGTCGAGCTTTCTTGAGTGGAGTACTTCCTTAACAATACGAATCTGCTGCTTGTGCTGCTTGTTTGAATTAGAGTGGTTAGCATCAATAATGCAAGCAGGATTAATCAAATCCCTTGAATTGTACAAAGACAGAAGAAGCTGCAGATCTTCGTAGTGATAATTTTGAGTGCAGTTACCATGCTTTGATACAGCACCGCGAAGTACAGCGTGGGCAAGTGGATTGCCGCTGGTCTCTACTTCGTAGCCGTTGAAGCTGAAGTGATGAGGATGCTGAGCAGCATAGATACTGTTCATCATAACTGACAGGTCACCAGAGGTGGGATTCTTCATACCACTGGCTACATCGAAGCCGCTTACAGTAAGTCGGTGATGCTGGTCTTCAACGGATCTGGCGCCGATAGCAACGTAGCTTAAAAGGTCCTCTACATATCCCCAGTTCTCAGGGTAGAGCATCTCATCAGCAGCAGACAGGCCGCTTTCCTTCATGGCGCGGATATGCATCTTTCTCATGGCGATGATGCCGGCAGCCATGTTTTCCTCCTTGTTAGGATCTGGCTGAGAGGCAATGCCCTTGTAGCCGTCACCGGTGGTGCGAGGCTTGTTAGTGTAGATACGAGGAATGATTAAAAGCTTGTCCTTGAGCTCTTCTTGTATAGGAGCAAGTCTGGAAATGTAGTCACACACGCTGTCCTCATTGTCAGCAGAGCATGGTCCTATAATTACAAGAAAACGATCATCCTTGCCACTTATGATATCAGCGGTCTGCTTGTCTCTTTCATTTTTTATTGCGGTAAGCTCACTGCCAAGAGGAAGCTCATTTCTTATTTCCTCCGGAGAGGGGAGCCTTTTTAGATAATTGAAACTCATTTTATATCTCCTTTAAAACATTACTTTCTTAACAACATCCACAGGCATTTTCTCACCAGTCCAGTGTTCAAATGAGCTGGCCCCCTGGTAGAGTAGCATGTACAGTCCGTTGGCGGTCTTACAACCAATCTTTTTGGCATCTGCCAAAAGAGTGGTCTCAAGCGGATGGTAGATTATGTCTGATACAAACAAATCCGGTCGAAGAAGACTTGCTGCAACAGGCGAGCTTTTGTCATCCCCCATGCCTACATTTGTGGCATTGACCAGAATGTCGGAGGCATCGATTGCCTTACCTAGCTGCGCATTGTCATTTATATCTACGACCTCAACAGGTTTATTAGATGCGGCAGATAGCCTTGTGGCAAAATCAACAGTGGCATCCCACTTTTCATTTTTACGCCTTGCAATAAATAGCTTATCAAGCCTTGTCAGCATACCCTCAGCAGCGATTGCACATGCAGCGCCACCGCTTCCGAGCATTGTCATGACCTTGCCGTGGCAGTCATAATTATTTTCATAGAGCAGTGAGTCAAAAAAGCCAACACCGTCGGTGGTGGTGCCCATAAGCCTACCATCGCGATTGATTACGGTATTCACGGCACCACAGAGCTTCGATACCTCGCTAATCTCATCCAGATAGTCGATGATGGCTACCTTGTGAGGCATAGTCAGATTGCAGCCGGCAAAGCCCACAGCTTTAAGACCGTGTATCGCATCGGCTAAATCCTCAGGGGCCACATCAAATGCCAGATATCTATAGTCCAGATTCAACTCTGCAAATGCGGCGTTGTGCATAGCGGGAGATTTGCTGTGCTTCGCAGGGTATCCCAGTAGGCAAGCGAGCCTTGTTGTTCCTGATATTTCCATATATTTCTCCAAAAAATCACAATAGATTTATAATCTATGGTATCATAAATCTGTTGTGCCACAAAGTCAATGAAGGAGCAATGATGAAAAGTATGAAAAGCAGTAGCTTTCTGGGGCAGGCGCCAAGGGTATGCGTGCCGGTTATGGCAGGAAATGTTACGGATGCATTAGATATAATGAATGAGCTTGCGGCAGATGAGGCCTGCGAGATAATAGAGTGGAGATTGGACGCATTGGAGAGGCCCGGCGATTTTGATCAGATTCAGATGGCGCTGGACAGGTTGGAAAATGCCGAAGATACGGCAATACTACTCACCATGCGGACCAAAAATGAAGGAGGACTCTATCCGCTTGAGGGACAGGAGCTTATTGACTACTATATGTCGCTGGCCGGACTAAGAGGTGTAGACGGAATCGACATTCAGTATAGAGATTTGATAGGAAGGGATGGAGTACAAAATCAGCTGCTATCCCAGATACAGGCTGGCGAAAAAGCGGTTATTCTTTCGTGGCACGATTTTAAATCCACGCCGAATAAGGAAGATATAAAAGTACTGGCACTAGATATGAAAAAGCTGGGGCCAGATTTGGTGAAAATGGCCTTTATGCCTGTGGGTAAATTGGACGTAGAGGCGGTAAAGGAAGCGGGCATAGAGCTAAAGGATAAAATACAGCCTCAGGGTCTTGTACTTATATCGATGGGCGCATTGGGAACCGAGGTTAGAATTAATGCCGCAAAGATAGGCTCATGCTTCACATTTGGATGCAGACCGGGGGAGGAGAGCGCACCGGGACAGATTGAATATCATGAGCTTAGAAGATTGATGGAGGAGGCTATTATGGAAAAGCCGATTTTCTTAATTGGATATATGGGAGCAGGCAAGTCTACGGTAGGACGTGAGCTTGGCAAAAAGCTTAACTGCGAGTGGATAGATCTGGACAAGTACATCGTTGATAAGGCAAAAATGAGCATCAACGACATTTTCGAGATGCGAGGAGAGCCTGCTTTTAGAAAAATGGAAACGGAGGCGCTGAAGGAGGTAAGCGCTAAGAATGAAGTGGTAATCTCATGCGGCGGTGGGATAGTAACTCAGCAGGAAAATATCGACTATATGAGAGATAGGGGATTGGTCGTACTATTGGAAGCCACACCGGAAAGCATATATCAGAGGATATGCCACAATCAGGACAGACCGCTTCTTAAAAACAAAATGAGCATTGACGCAATTACCGAAATGAAGGAGCTAAGGGCACCCATGTATAACCAGGCAGCTCACGTTATAATAGCCACTGACGGGCTCGACAAATTTGACATTTGTGGTCAAATATGCGATTCTATGAGGAACATTGCGCAATCATAGTTTAATGGATAGAACGCAGGACTCCGACTCCTGTGATGTGGGTTCGATTCCCGCTGGTTGCATAGCAACCAATGGAGAAAATATGAAGGATAATTTTTTTACAAAGATGATAAGTTTTTGCAGAAGACATTATAGAGTATGTCTGGCAGCACTGCTTTTTGTCATACTTGTTGTGGCAGTAGTGATGGGCATAGTGACTAATATTCGTAAGAAAAATGCCGAGCAGGCTGCTGACCCTATGTCAGGAGTTGAGGGCAAGTTTGAGGTTAATGAGCATGAGGATATCAATGCCCTTATAAATAGCTACTATGTGGCATATGCATCAGGTGATACAGCAACTCTTCAGTCCATAGCAGATCCGTTTTCTGACGCAGAGCTTAGTTATATTGAGTTCTACAGTGATTATATAGAGGAGTTTAGAGATATTGTCTGCTATACCAAGAGAGGACATGATGATACTGCATATTTAGTGTCAGTTACTCTGGCTGTTAAGTTCAAGGAGGCAGATACTCCAGCACCAGGACTTGAGTTTTTCTATGTCAGAGCCAAGGACGATGGTAGCTTCTATATTGACAATATCTACAGCACATTTAACACAGCCAACAATGAGTTTGCTCAGGATGTTACAGTCAAGAATCTCATTGCTTCATATCAGAGCGCAGACGATGTTCTGGCACTTCAGATTCAGGTGCAGAATGCTTACGCTGCTGCGCTTGAAGCCGATTCGACGCTGAAGGAGCTGGCTACTGTGTCTATACAGAATGGTATATCAGAGTGGGCACTTGAGTATGTAGCTAAGGTTGAAGAGGCACGAATTGTAGCTGAGGAAGAGGCGAAGGCAGCTGAGGCAGAGGCAAAGCGTCTGGAGGAGGAAGCGGAGGCGAAGCGCCTAGAGGAAGAGGCAAAGGCAGCTGAGGCAGCTGAGGAAGCCAATGCGTTTATGATAGAGATTACTGACAAGGTTAATGTCAGAGAAAAGCCAGACTCAAACAGCTCAAAGCTAGGTCAGGTTACAAGGGGGACCAAGCTGAAGTGCTATTCACAGGAGGATGGCTGGAGCAAGGTTGACTACAGTGGAAAAAGGGCTTACATTTCTTCTGACTATGTGAAGAAGATTGATGAGAGCGTTCCAGAGCCGTCTGCAGCAGATGATAATAATGACACTCAGGCAACAAGCGGAATCGCTAAGGGTGAGACGATTGTACTCGACAAGACGGTGAATATTCGTTCAGACAAAAGCGAGACTGCATCAAAAGTGGCAGTGGCATATGTTGGAGATAAGATTAAGGTGGAGGAAGCAGACTCTGAGGGTTGGACAAAGGTAACATACAATAAGAAGACAGGATACGTTAAGACAGAACTGCTTACAGCTGAGTAATACACTAAGCGGAGGCGAGAGGCCTCCGCTTTTTAGATTTTCTATGAGTGATGATGGAATTAGAATAAATAAATATTTAAGCGAACATGGCATCTGCAGTAGGCGCAAGGCTGACGAGGAGATAGCGGCAGGCCACGTTATGATTAACGGTGCCACCGCGGGGATGGGAGACAGAGTCCACGATGGTGACGAGGTATCATTTGGTGGCCACATTGTTGGCGGCAAGGATAAGCCAGTAATTTTGCTCGTGAATAAGCCTGAAGGCATAGTTTGCACTGCAGAAAAAAGGGAAAAGAACAATATAGTTGATTTTATAGACTACCCGGTCAGACTTTTCCCGGTGGGCAGACTGGACAAGGACTCATCGGGACTTATCCTTATGACAAATCAAGGTGACCTGGTCAATCGAATGATGCGGGCGGCCAATTACCATGAAAAGGAATATATAGTAAAGGTTAATAAGCCGATTACAGGAGAATTTCTAAAGGGAATGTCAGAGGGCGTACCGCTTAGAGAGTTAAAGACAATAACTAGACCCTGTAAAGTAAAAAAATTAGGACCATATACATTTTCCATAGTGCTGACGCAGGGGCTTAATAGACAGATTAGAAGAATGTGCAGCTTCTTTGACTACAGAGTCCGCACACTTAAGAGAGTGAGAATAATGAATTTGGTGCTGGACGATATACAGCCTGGCACTTATAGAGAGATTACAGCTGAAGAAGAGAAGGTTTTGATGCAGCTATTGTCGTCTTCAGACAATACACCTGCTGCGGAGAGAAAGCATGGATCCAAGACAGCGAATAGAAGAACTTATTCAAATCATACAAAAGCATAGTGACGCGTATTACAATCAGGACGCTCCTACTATTTCTGACTATGAGTACGATATGCTCATGCAGGAGCTAAAGTCACTGGAGAAGGAGCATCCGGAGCTTGTTACCGCGGACTCACCCACGCAGAAAGTGGGTGGAAAAGCAAAGCGCGAAGCTGGAGTACTAGTGGCACACCGCAATCCCATGCTCAGCCTTCAGGATGTTTTTTCAAAGGAGGAAGTATACGAATTTGTGGAATCAATGCAGTCGCAGCTGCAGGATCCTCAGTTTGTTGTGGAGTATAAGATAGATGGTTTGTCCATGTCCCTGCGATATGAGGGAGGCAGGCTCACTATGGCTGAGACCAGAGGCGATGGTGTGGGCTTTGGTGAGGATGTCACAGCCAACGCGAAGGTGATTTCAGACATAAAGCAGACGCTTACAGATGCCCCGGAGTATCTTGAGGTGAGAGGTGAGGTGTATATGACGAGGGAAGCGTTCGCTCATACCAATGAGCTCGCAGAGCTGTCAGGCAAAAAGACCTTCGCCAATCCAAGAAACTGTGCTGCAGGTACCCTTAGGCAGCTGGACAGCCAGGTGGTAAAAGAGCGCGGGCTATCCATGTTTGTATTTAATCTGCAGGAGGCTGTAGGTGCAAGCTTTGAGACTCATACTGAGGCTTACGAATATATGCGCTCACAGGGTATCGTTACTATTGAGGACTATAAGGTGTGCCATACCGCAGACGAAGTCTGGGAGGCAATCTGCCTTATTGGAGATAACAGAGGTAATCTGGCATACGATATTGACGGAGCGGTAGTAAAAGTCAATTCATTTGCTCAAAGACAGGCGCTGGGAGCTACCTCGAAGGTACCTAGGTGGGCGATCGCTTATAAGTATCCACCGGAGGAGAAGGTCACAACCCTTCGTGAGGTGGAGATTGGCGTTGGCAGGACAGGCCGCATTACTCCCACTGCGATTTTTGACACAATAAGTCTCTGTGGCACAATGGTGTCGAGAGCAACACTACACAACCAGGATTATATTACAGAGCTAAATCTCAATATAGGCGATGAAATCAGCGTATATAAGTCCGGTGAGATTATTCCCAAGATAAGCTCGGTTGTGAAAAAGCATTCTCAGGGTGTATATGAACTGCCAAAGGTATGCCCTGTTTGTGGTGGCGCAACAGTGCGCATAGAAGGCACCGCAGATGTTAAGTGCGTATCAGACAATTGTCCCGCACAGCTGGTTAGACGCATAATTCACTTTGTAAGTCGAGATGCGATGGATATCAAGGGCTTTGGCTCGGCATACATTGAGGAGCTGTGCGATCTTGGATATCTCAAGGATATAGCTGACATATATGCTCTACGTAATAGCAGAGATGAACTTGTCGAAGCGGGTATTATTGGTAAGGAGAAAAATACCGATAAATTGCTTGATGCTATTGAACAGTCAAAGTCAAATGATGCGGCAGCGCTCTTTACAGGACTGGGAATAGCTAATATTGGAAAAAGCGGTGCGAAGTCGCTTATGAAAAAGTTTGGAAGCATTGATAATGTCATGGCTGCATCGATGGAAGAATTGATGGACGTCTCCGATATTGGAGATGTTAGCGCAGCCGCCATCTACGATTATTTCAGAAATGAAGAAAATGCTGAGCGAATGTCGAAGCTTAAGGAGGCGGGGTGCAATTTTGCAAGTAGCCTTACAGCTAACGAGGACGGTAAGCTGGCGGGAATGACGATAGTAATTACAGGTACATTGCCCAGCCTTGACAGAAAGGCGGCGCAGGAGCTTGTGGAAGTCAACGGCGGAAAGGCTGCAGGTTCGGTATCGAAAAAGACCACATATGTGCTGGCGGGAGAGGCTGCCGGCAGTAAGCTTACCAAAGCGAATGAATTAGGAATTCCGGTGATTAGTGAGGAAGAATTTCTTAGAATGATAGAGGAATGATATGCCGATTAGAGTACAAAAGGATTTGCCTGTAAAGGCTACATTGGAAAATGAAAATATATTTGTTATGGATGAGAGTAGAGCTATGCATCAGGACATTCGCCCTATTGAGATAGCAATACTTAATCTCATGCCTCTCAAGGAGGATACAGAGCTTCAGCTTTTGCGCTGTATGTCAAATACGTCACTGCAGGTAAATATAACTTTTTTAACTGTTGAGTCACATGAGAGCAGCCACACTGCATTAAGCCACTTAAACCAGTTTTACCAGACCATAAATGAGGTGAAGGAAAAGCACTTCGATGGGGTTATTATTACAGGCGCTCCGGTAGAAAAGATGGAATTCGAGGAGACTGATTACTGGGAAGAGCTAAAGCAGATAATGGACTGGGCTGATGCTAAGGCAACAAGTACTCTGTACATCTGCTGGGGAGCTCAGGCAGGGCTCTATCATCATTATGGTGTGAGAAAGTATGAGATGGATTCTAAGCTTTCAGGCATATATAACCACAGGGTCCTCAACAGGAAAGTGCCGATAGTAAGAGGCTTTGATGATGTGTTTAGAGCACCGCATTCAAGATATACTGGGCTAAATGAAGACGACTTAGCTAAGGCAGTGGAAGAGGATCTGGTTGTTCTGGCCGAGTCTGATGAGGCAGGCCCATTTATACTTATGGGTAAGGACGGCAGGCGCATATTTGTGACAGGACACCCGGAGTATGACAGACTCACTTTGGATAAGGAGTACAGGAGAGATATGGACAGAGGGCTAAATCCGGATATTCCTGTTAACTATTACCCGGATGACAATCCTGAGAATAAGCCACTTTTGACCTGGAGAAGTACCTCCAATGCGCTATATTCTAACTGGCTCAACTACTATGTATACCAGGTGACACCATATAATCTGGAGGGCGCGCCTGACTTTAATGGCAAGGTCAGATAATAGATTTGTAATTTTGTTTATTTTTGCTATAATGTTAAGGTGCTATACGGCATAAAGGAGGATTAACATGGCAGACGATCGTAAGATGTTTATCATTAAGGAAAATAATAATGGCAGCGTAAGAGTGGCAGATGAAGTAATCTGTATCATCGCAGGCCTTGCAGCTACAGAGGTAGAGGGCGTTACGGCAATGGTAGGAAACATTCCTAATGAGCTCATCAGCCGAGTTGGATTTAACCGTCTCTCAAAGGGCGTTAACATTGCAATTAAGGATGAAAAGGTCAAAATTGACCTGTCTATCTGCATCGACTACGGATTTGAGATTCCTTCAGTATCTACAAAGGTACAGGAAAAGGTTAAATATGCTATTGAGAACATGACTGGACTTGAGGTGACTGAGGTCAATGTTCACATTGCAAGCGTTGAAATGCAGCCTGCCAAATAATAACTTCCTTAAATAGACAAAATATAGTATAATTGGGTATCTGTGGGATTCTGCAGATACCCTTTTTTACACTTGTTTGAAAGTAGGAAAATGATGAACAGAAGTGAAGTACGTGAAGAAATATTTATGCTGCTTTTCCGCACCGATTTTCATAAGCCGGAGGAGCTGAAAGAGCAGTTTGAACTCTTTGCAGAGGATGAGAAGTCAGAATGTGACATCCTGGTGGAAGACCTCGATTCGGTAGAAAAATACATAAAGGATTTTGAGCAGGAAGAGCCGTATATCAAGGATAAATTCTTTGCAATTATTGATAATCTGGCGGATATTGATGCGGCCATCAATGAGAAGGCGGAGGGATGGAAGACCACCCGCATGGCCAAGGTGGATTTGACAATAATAAGACTTGCAGTGTACGAGATAAAATATGACGACAAAGTGCCTAACGCAGTGGCTATAAATGAGGCAGTGGAGTTGGCTAAAAAGTTTGGTGGAGAGGCTTCACCAGCGTTTGTTAATGGAGTATTAGCTAAGCTTGCATGAACAGTAGAGAAAATCCTTATTCAATAGGTGCCTTAAACCGTTCTATTACACAGGTGTTAGAGAGTGCAGATGCTCTCAATGATATTTATGTTATAGGAGAGGCAAGCAATGTAAAATACCACACCAATGGCTATCTTTATTTTTCGCTAAAGGATGGCAAGGATGTCATAAGTGGCATCGTATTTAAGTGGGACTTGTATAAGGCACTGTCATTTGAACTGAAGAATGGCGATAAGATTCTGGTTCGCGGCAATGTGAAATACAGCACATTCAATGGCTCGTGCCAGCTGCAGGCTATGAAGATAGAAAAGGCTGGAGCAGGTGACTTAAACGCTCAGTTTGAGGAGCTTAAGCGCAGGCTTGGTGAGATGGGCATGTTTGATGAGATGTACAAAAAGCCCATTCCTAAATACGTCACCAGCATAGGTGTAGTAACCTCACCTACGGGAGCTGCAGTATGGGACATTGTAAGAGTATCCAGACAGCGCTACAGCGGCGTGAGAATAGTGGTATACCCAGCTCTGGTTCAGGGAGAAAATGCGCCTCCTAGTATAGTGAAGGGTATAGAGGTCCTTGACCAGATGGGACTGGATGTACTCATAGTAGGTCGAGGCGGCGGTTCTAAGGAGGACTTGTGGTGCTTTAATGATGAGCAGGTGGCTAGAGCGATTTTCAATGCCAATACGCCTATCATTTCAGCAGTGGGCCATGAAATTGATACATCCATATCCGATTTTGTAGCAGATAAGTCAGCACCTACACCTACCGCGGCAGCAGAATTAGCTGTGTTTGACGCCAGGGAGCTTAAAAGCAGACTGTCAGTACAAAGCTCCAGGCTCAAAAACCAGATGGAAAAGAGAATAGCGCTCATTAGGCTCAGACTATCAGGCGATGAAAATAGCTTGCGGCTCCTATCGCCACAGAGTCAGCTGCTTGCAAAAGTAAATCATCTGGCTGATATATCAGATAGGATGACAAGGGCTATAAATAATAGTCTGGCAAGACAGCAGGTAGGACTTAATTCTATTCGCGAACGATTTAGATATGTGTCACCTAGACATATCTATGATAAAAGAGTGGAAAAGGTAATGGCCTTGGCCAGAAGACTTGACGCCATATCACCCGTTAAAAGACTGGCTTCGGGATTTTCATACATAACTGATGATGCTGGAAAAAATGTGCGCAGTGCATCGGATGTGGAAGTTGGAAGCATGGTGACAGTTTTCATGAACGAAGGCAGAATACGGGCCGAGGTTAAGGAGAAATACGATGGCAGAGAATAATGCAAGAATTGAAGATATGATAGATGATTTAGAGGAAATATTGGGTAAGCTTGAGGACCAGAATATTTCACTTGAAGATTCATTTGCACTGTATAAAAACGGCATGGATACCCTTAAGAAGTGTCAGGATAAGCTTGACGAGGTGGCCAGGAATGTAGAGCTTTTGACTGCTCAGGGGGAGCCGGCTGGCAGCCTAGAGGCAGCGGAAGAATAATAGTATGGATTTTGCTAAGGAATTAAAGGAAAAGACAGCATATATTGATGGAAGGCTTACGGCTATGCTTCCCGAGGAAACCGGTCGTATGGCGCTTTGCACAGAGGCAATGAATTACAGCTTCACCGCTGGGGGTAAGAGACTTCGTCCTATTTTTATGGCAGAGACGTACAAGCTATTTGGAGGCTGTGGCGATGAGATATATCGCTTTGCCCTGTCGCTGGAGCTTATACACACTTATTCATTAGTGCATGATGACTTGCCGGCTATGGATAATGATATGTATAGAAGAGGCAAGCTTACTACTCATGCCAAGTATGGAGAGGCCATGGGAATCCTCGCGGGAGATGGTCTTTTGACATTGGCATACGAGGAGGGGACCAAGGCTGCTATGGAGTGTGGTGACCCGTCTCGTGGACTTAGAGGCATTCGCATTCTGGCATCGAAAGCTGGCATAGCAGGTATGCTCGGAGGCCAGGTAATCGATGTACAAAATGAGGACAACAAGGATATAGACATTGATACTATCCGCGAGATACATAAGCTGAAGACAGCTGGACTTATAGAAGCAGCAATGATGTGCGGGGCAACTGTTGCAGGGGCTTCTGATGAGGAGATAAGCATTGTAGAGCGTATTGCTGAAAATGTCGGCATAGCATTTCAGATTCAAGATGACATCCTGGACATTATTGGAGATGAAGCCGAGCTAGGTAAGCCGGTAGGCTCAGATGCAGCTAATGGCAAGGTCACCTATGCCACTCTTTTGGGTGTAGATGAGGCATCAAAGGAAGTAAAACGCCTGTCAGATGAAGCTAATAAGCTTCTGGCTGGATTAGGCAGAGATTCAGAGTTTTTGGAGGCGTTAATAGCCTCACTTATTTATCGAAGAGCATAATGATACTTGAGAAAATATCAAAACCAAATGATATAAAATCTATCCCGCAGAGTGAGCTGCCTGTGCTTGCAGACGAAATCAGAGAATTTCTGATCAATAAAATTTCTGTAAGCGGCGGACATCTGGCGTCAAATCTTGGTGTTGTGGAGCTTACTATGGCTTTGCACCTGGTCTATGATTTGCCGAAGGATAAGATAATTTTTGACGTGGGTCATCAGGCCTATACACACAAGATTCTTACAGGTCGCAAGGCTGGATTTGACAGCCTTAGAAAGCATGGCGGATTGTCTGGCTTTCCTAAGAGAGAGGAAAGTGATTGTGATGCATTTGACACAGGTCACAGCTCAACATCTATATCAGCAGGCCTTGGCTATGTGCGAGCAAGAGAGGTGACCGGTGAGGACTATGAGGTAGTGTCGGTAATTGGCGATGGAGCCCTGACAGGCGGATTGGCATACGAGGCTATGAACAATGCTGCTGGGGTGGGGACCAATTTTACAATCGTACTCAACGACAACGAGATGTCCATTTCCAAGAATGTTGGCGGACTGTCTGCACACCTGGAGGAGATAAGAGCCAGCGAAGGGTACAGAGGACTTAAGGACAATATTATCAAGGGTCTTGAAAAATTACCTGGTGGCGAGAAGGCTATAACCAGAATCCGTAGGACAAAGTCAGGCCTCAAATCATTTTTGATTCCTGGAATGATGTTTGAGGAGATGGGGCTTATCTACTTAGGCCCTGTTGACGGACACGATATTAAGGCACTAGTGAAGGCTCTTGAGACAGCGAAGAGTATTCCAGGTGCAGTTGTACTGCATGTTATTACCCAAAAGGGTAAGGGATTTCTCCCCGCAGAGCGTCACCCTGCCAGATTTCATGGTACGGGAGCATTTGATGTAGAGACCGGACTTCCGGCTAAAAATAAAGAGAAGGCAGACTATTCAGATGTATTTTCTACCGTCATGGTTAAGCTGGGAGAACGCAACGAAAAGGTGGCGGCTGTCACAGCGGCAATGGAGGATGGAACCGGACTAAGGAGATTTCATAATCAATACCCCAATAGATTTTTCGATGTAGGAATCGCGGAGCAGCATGCTGTTACATTCTGCGCCGGATTATCAGCAGGTGGATTGCTGCCGGTATTTGCTGTATATTCATCCTTCCTGCAAAGAGGATTTGACCAGATAGTTACTGATGTTTGTCTGCAAAACTTACCTGTTGTATTTGCAATCGACAGAGCTGGTCTTGTAGGTAGTGATGGAGATACGCACCAGGGTATTTTTGACATATCATATCTATCAGTGATACCCAATATTACGCTACTTGCACCCAAAAATAAGTGGGAGCTGTCGGATATGATGAAATTTGCTGTGGTTCTCGGCAGCCCTGCAGCTATCAGGTATCCTAGAGGCGAGGCTTATGACGGACTTGAAGACTTTAGAGCGCCTATAGAGTACGGCAGGTGTGAGGAGATTTATCGCAGCGGTGATATTATGCTCTTTGCATATGGCAGTATGGTCAGGACAGCACAGACTGTCCATGCTATGCTGAAGGAAAATGGTATAGAGACCACACTGGTCAACGCCAGATTTGCGAAGCCATTTGACAAGGATTACCTTGAGTCAAATATGAATGACTACAAGCTTATAGTTACATTGGAAGAGAATGTGCTGTCAGGAGGTCTTGGTGAGCATGTGGGTGCTTTCCTGCACGACCAGGGATATACAGGAAAAGTGCTCAATATAGGTATAGCCGATACATATGTCGAGCATGGTAACGTTGAGATATTAAAGAAAGAGCTGGGATTGGATCCAGCGTCTATATATGAACAGATAATGGCCCAGAAGGAGAAAGCATGAAGCAACGCCTTGATATTTTGGTAACAGAAAGAGGGCTTGCTCCTTCCAGAGAAAAGGCCAAAGCACTCATAATGGCTGGAAGCATTTTTGTGGACGGTCAGAGGGAAGACAAGGCTGGTGATATGTTCGCAGATACTGTGAATATTGAGCTAAAGGGAGAGAAGCTGCGCTATGTAAGCAGAGGCGGCCTTAAGCTTGAGAAGGCTATGCAGAGCTTTCCGATTGAGCTTGATGGCAAGGTATGCATGGACATAGGAGCATCCACAGGAGGCTTCACTGACTGCATGCTACAAAATGGGGCATCTAAGGTATTTGCAGTGGATGTCGGTTACGGCCAGCTGGCGTATCAGCTTCGCACAGATGATCGCGTGGTATGCATGGAGAAGACCAATATACGATATGTGACACCGGAGGATATCGGGCAGGAGATTGACTTTGCATCCTGTGACGTAAGCTTTATTTCACTGGGGAAGGTCCTTCCGGCGGCCCATGAATTGCTTAAGTCAGACGGAGAAATGGTATGTCTGATTAAGCCGCAGTTCGAGGCTGGACGTGAGCAAGTTGGGAAAAAGGGAGTAGTAAGAGACCCTAAGGTGCATACGCAGGTGGTAGAAAAGGTGACTCAGGAAGCACTGGCATTGGGATTTAGTGTGTTGGATTTGTCCTATTCACCGGTAAAAGGTCCGGAGGGAAATATAGAGTATCTGGTGCACCTTAAGAAATCTGCAGAGCCGGCACTTGTATCAGACAAGGATCCACAGAGCATTGTAAATGATGCACACAAGGAGCTTGATAAATAATGAAGAATTTTCTCCTTATTTCAAGAGAGATTAATCCAGACAAGCAGGAACTCATCGACCGGATTGAGGGGTATATTGAGTCGAGAGGCGGCAGCCTGAGAGTAGGATTGTCAGAGGAAAAGTCCACATACGAGCAGCTCCAGGATATAGACTGTATTATATCCATGGGAGGCGACGGTACCTTTATTAGGATTGCACAGAGCTGCTACGATGCACACATACCAATTATAGGCCTAAATAAGGGCCATTTAGGCTATTTGTGTGAGCTTGATGAGCAGAATATCATACCTAATCTTGAACGTCTCATTTCAGAGGATTATGTACTTGAACACAGAATGATGATTGAGACGGACAGCAAAGACAGAGCACTCAATGATATTGTAGTGTTCAGGTCAGAGGGATTTCAGATAGTTCAGCTCAGCGTATACGTAAATGGTGAGTACTTATATTCATACAATTGTGATGGGATAGTAATTTCATCACCTACCGGTTCCACAGGCTACAACCTTTCAGCCGGAGGCCCGATAGTTGAGCCTACAGACAGAGCACTTCTGCTTACGCCAATCAATGCTCATGCTCTCTCTGCCAGAAGCATAGTATTTAGCGCCGATGACGAGATAGCGATTCAAGTGGAGGATAGGTTGGGAGACGGCTCTGCCAAGGTTGATGTCAGATACGATGGCACCCTGAGTCAAAGTCTTCGAAGCGGTCAGAGAGTGACTGTAAGGGCAGCAAGTGAGACCACAGATGTTGTGATTCTTTCAAAGCTCAGCTTTTTGGAGAGAATCAGAGAAAAGATGCAGGCGGAATAGTATATGAAAACAGATAGGCAAGCGGCTATATTGTCGTTGATTGCACAAAAGGAAATCGGGACACAGGAGGAACTCATTGAGGAGCTGGCTGGACTTGGAATACTTACCACTCAGGCCACTCTATCGAGAGATATTAGGGAGTTAAAGCTGTCTAAGGTTACGTTGAGTAACGGTAGACAAAAGTACGAGGCTTTTGCCCGTACACCGCAGAGTCTTAGAGAAAAGTATGTGCGCATCCTAAAAGATGGTTTTTTGTCTATGGATATGGCGCAAAATATACTGGTGGTCAAGACTGTATCTGGTATGGCTATGGCTGTGGCAGCAGCGCTTGATTCCCTTGAACTGAAGGAAATAGTAGGCAGCATAGCGGGTGATGATACTATTATGTGTGCCGTGAGGTCAGTAGATGATACGCTGACTCTTATGAGAAAAGTGAGGAGCCTTTTGGACGAGTAGTCCACCGCTTCAGGAGAGAGACGGTAAGGAGGCATATGCTAGAAGAATTACACGTAACAAATTTGGCCATCATTGAAGAGACAGATATTGAGTTCGGCAAGGGGCTTAATATTTTGTCAGGTGAGACTGGCGCAGGAAAGTCAATTTTGCTTGGTGCCCTAAATATGGCGCTTGGCAGCAAAGTGGAAAAAAGTATGCTGCGACAGGGAGCCACTGAGGCGAAGGCGGAAATCATTTTTTCTGTATCAAAGGAAGAGGAGGAACGCCTAAAGGAGCTGGACATTGCCTGTGAGGACAGCCAGCTTATTTTGCTTAGAAAAGTCACTGAGGATAAGTCGGTGGCTAAAATAAATGGTGAGACTGTACCTGCTTCAAAGCTCAAGGCTGCAGCTGAGATATTGCTTGACATACATGGACAGCATGACCATCAGTCGCTGCTTGCAAAGCGGAAGCATATGGAGATACTGGACCGCTATGCAGATGCAGAGCTTGGAGAGCTGAAGCTTAAGATGAAGGAACTGTATCGCGAGTACAGGACTCTTGAAAAGGAACTTAGCTTGGGCTCATTGGGCGACCAGGAGCGCAAAAAGCAGCTTGATTTTCTAAATTATGAGATTTCAGAAATTGAGTCGGCGAACCTTAAGATAGGTGAGGATGACGAGCTCGAGGACGAGTATACAAGATTGTCGCATGCGGAACGTATAATGGAATCCACTGCAGCGGCTTCTGCTGAGCTTAGTAATGGCGGTATCGACGCTATAGATCGGGCAATGAGGCTCATAGAGGGTGTAAGTGGATACGACAGCGAGCTCTCGGAGCTTACAGACCTACTGGCCAACGCTGAGGAACTGATTGATGATGCCAATAGGAAGCTCAGAGATTATATTGATGGCATGGGCTATGAGAAAAATAGATTTGATGAAGTTGAAAGACGCCTTGATGTAATCAATCAACTTAAGCTAAAGCATGGTCGCACCATAGAAATAATACTAGAGCAGCTTGAGAGCAAGAAAGCGGAAGCGGATAAGCTCTCAGATTATGACAATTACATCGCTGGACTTTCGGCAAAGGTGGACAGCGCCAAAGCGGAATTGATGAAGGTGTGCGATGAAGTGTCAGATATCAGGAAAAGGGCGGCTGTAAGGCTGACAGACAGCATAGTAGCTAACCTTAATGATCTAAGCTTTTTGGAAGTTCAATTTGAAATGGAGTTTGCAAAAGGCGAGTTCACTGAGAATGGATACGATGATGCTCAGTTTATGATTTGCACGAATCCCGGGGAGGCGCTAAGGCCGCTGGACAAAGTGGCATCAGGCGGAGAGCTATCCCGAATAATGCTTGCAATCAAATGTGTACTGGCGTCTGAAGACGAGATAGGCACAATGGTATTTGATGAAATAGATACGGGTATAAGTGGCAAGACAGCGCTTGCAGTGGCTAGCAAGCTGGGAGAGCTGTCTAAGGTGCATCAGATTGTGTGCATAACTCATTTGCCGCAGATTGCAGCTATGGCTGACACTCATTTTTGCATAGAAAAATCAGTCCAGTCATCTTCAACCGTCTCAGATATACGAAGACTTACTGAAAATGAGACTATTACAGAGCTCGCACGTATGCTTGGCGGTGACGAATCGTCTGAAGCTGCGCTGGCTAATGCGAGAGAATTAAGAGCCAGAAAATAGTAAAAACGATGGTTCGATACCATAAAAAATATCGACTTTCAAGACTTGTAATTTAAATTTTTTAATGCTACATTATCGTCACGTCTTCGGACGTGACGTCTTTTTCTTATTAAATCTCCTGATGACAATCGCAAGTATTCAGGAGGAATCATATTGAATTACCCCGAGTTTAAGGAAGTTATCACTGATAGAATCAGTGTTTATTTTGGTGCTACTGCAGATGTGTCTGTGCAGGAAGTGATTAAGAATAATAATTTGAAAATGGATGGCTTGGTTATAAAATCAGAGTCATCAAATGTATCACCAACTATATATCTCAACTATTTTTATGACAGATATACGTGTGGCGCACCTATAGAAGAAGTAGAGGAGATGATCATTGACACCTATGTACAGCGCAAGCTGGATATGGATTTGGATTTATCATTTAGCAAGGACTATTCACTGGTAAAAAACAGGGTGGTATACAGAGTTATAAATTATGAGAAAAACGAGGATAGGTTGGGAAGCTTAGTACATAGTAGGTTTTTAGACCTGGCTGTAGTGTACTTCTATTCTATCGAAAATATAGCAGGTAGTGACGGCTGGGTACAGATTACCAATAAGCAATTAAAGATGTGGGGAGTGGATGAAGCGACGATAATTGAGGATGCAGGTATTAATACCCCGAGGATTTTTCCACATCTATATGTATCTATGTCTGAGATGCTAGAGAATATGCTGAAAGTTTGTGAGGCAGATCCTTTTGACGTTGATGACATGAGTACGCCGTTTCATGTGTTAAGCAACAAAGATAAGTATTATGGTGCATCGACCATTTTGTATCCAGGATTGTTGGATTTGATAGCCAGAAAGTTCAATGGTGATGTGTACGTTGTACCTAGCAGCGTGCATGAGGTACTTATTTTACCTGCCGACAGTACGTCAGAGACAGTGATAAATTCTATGATTCGAGAGATAAATAGAGATCATCTTCAGGTGGAGGAGGTGCTGTCTGAACATGTGTACATATACAGTAAAGATAAAAGAACACTTAATTTTTAGAATAAAAAGGACTGCCAAGATACTTGGCAGTCCACGTATGATTACAAAACTTACTGAGCCTTAAGTTCTTTCCAGAGTTTATTTAATAGGTCAGAAGTCTGAGAATCTAGCGCAAATGCAACTTCGCACTGAGTGAGTGAATCAAGCGCAGGATATAGAGCCTCATTATTTCTATCCTCATCAGACATCTGATTAAGCACTAGGATGTTAGGAGATGAGTAGCGTACATAGTCAAAATTCTGATATCCGATGTCAGCCTTGAGCAGATAATCAAGGAACTTTGAGGCGTTCTCAACTTTCTGGCAGTCAGTTGTCATTCCCCAACAGTCTATCCAGAGGTTAGAGCCTTCCTTAGGTACTACATATGCAAGGTTCGGATTGGCTTCGATTCCGGCGTAGGCTTCACCTGAGTAGATAACACCCATTGCAGCATTGCCGGCAACTATTTCGTCACGTACCTCATCTACGAGATAAGCCTGAACATCTGTTTTTTGATTGATAAGAAGCTGCTGAGCTTCCATAATCTCGTTCTCATCTGTGGTGTTGAGAGAGTATCCTAGATACTTAAGCGCTACATAGTAAGAGTCGCGCATACTGTTCTGCATAATGATGTTACCTGCGTATTCACCATTAAACAGGACATCCCAGCTATCAACAGGAGCGTTTACCTTTGTGGTGTCATAAAGGATACCTACGGTGCCCCAGAAATATGGAATAATATATTTTCCATCGGGGTCAAACGATTTGGCGAATGACATGCACTCCTCAGTGAGATATTGAGCGTTTGGTATATAATCATAGTTGAGCTCCTTCAACGCTCCCTCGTTAATAAGTCTTTGAATCATGTAATCAGATGTACAAACGAGATCATATTTTATGGCTCCTGATTTGTACTTGGTATAGAGCTCCTCAGGAGTTACAGCCTCTTCATACTTTACATGGATTCCGGTATCACGCTCGAATGAGTCGAGGATAGCTGGATCGATGTACATACCATAATTGCATACGGTAATGCTGTTAGCACTGCCACCTGAGCCGCATCCGGTCAATGCAAGTGCGCCGATGCTCATGGTGAGTACGAGCAGTGAAGAGAGTAATTTACGCTTCAATTTTCCTTCCTTTCTTTTCCTTATTGGCAGACAAAATATTGACAGCCATAAGAACAATGAAAACAACAGTAAACATTATTGTGGAGAGAGCATACATTTCTGGCTTTATGCCCTTCTTCATTTCTCCATAAAGCATGGTGGAAAGAGTATTCACACCTGCGCCTTTGGTAAAGTAGGTGATGACAAAGTCATCCATTGACATAGTAAACGCCATAAAGAAACCGGAAACGATGCCACTTGAAAGCTGTGGCAGGGTTACTTTGAAGAAGGCGTAGACTGGTCCTGCACCAAGGTCTCTTGATGCCTCATATATAGCACGGTTCATCTGGCGGATTCTGGGCATTACACTTAGAATCACGTAGGGAATGTTGAAGGTTATATGCGCTAAAAGTACGCTAATCCTGCCGAGTGGGAAAAATCTTACAAAAAATAGCATAAGTGCAATACCGGTTACAATATCAGCATTGACCATGGGAATGTTAGTAAACACCATCATGGTCTTGTAGCTGTTTTTCCCGAGAGAGCAGATGCCTAGCGCACCTACGGTACCGATTATGGTAGAAATCAAGGCACTGGATAAGGCAATTATCAATGTAGTGGTAAGTGCATCCATTATCTGATGATTAGAAAACAATGTTGCATACCACTCGAATGTGAAACCTCCCCAGGTTACCCTTGACTTCGAATTGTTAAAAGAAAGTACGACAAGTACTGCTATTGGCAGATACAAAAATAGCAGTATCAGCACAACGTATAATCTGGAGATGAGGTTTTTTAGCTTTTCTACCATAAGCCGCCTCCTCCCTCTGAGCCGTTGCCCTTCATAGTAAATATCATGGAGAGCATTACAAAAATCATGAGTGATACTGAGAGACCACTGCCCAGATTCCAGTTATAATCAAGCATAAATTCCTGCTCAATTACATTACCGATTAATTGGAGCTTGCCACCGCCCAGAATATCAGAGATAGCAAATGAGGTCATGGACGGAACAAACACCATGATGACACCGCTTATAAGTCCGGGAAGCGACAGTGGAAAAATAATTTTTACAAAGGAAACAAAACCATTGGCTCCAAGATCTCTTGATGCCTCGAGAATATCCTTGTTGATTTCTGAAATTGTATTGTAGATGGGGAGCACCATATAAGGCAAATAGTCATATACCATACCCAGTACGATGGCAGCTGGGGTGTTGGCGATGTGAGCTGGCGGCAACCCTAGATGTGTGAGTATAAAGTTTAGTACTCCGTTGTTAGAAATAATCATCTGAAGCGCTAGAATACGCAGAATGAAGTTCATCCACATTGGGAGTATTAAAATAAACAGCATAAAACCGCGACTGCCAAAATTGAGGTGTCGCAGAGCTAATGTTAGAGGATAAGCCAAAAGAATGCATATTGCAGTGGTGGCCAAAGCAATCTCAAGAGAGAAGATAAGGGCCTGCAAATGCAGTGAATCAAAGATGGCTGCGATATTACTAAATGTAAATGTCCCCTCTGATGTAGTAAGCGCATAGCGGAAGATAAAGAACATAGGCAATACTGTGAAGCCTATAATCCACAGCGCATAAGGGGAGGCAAGAATTCGCCGCTTATCAGCTGAGTGTTTCATCTTCGCAGTTTACCTCCGCACCAATTGAATGGGGCTTGTGCATTATCTGTATATCTTCGGGGTCTATGGACAGGCCTACCGTAGAGCCCGGAACAGCAGGGTCTACGCTCTGAATCTGCCAGTCGAAATGCTCGTTGTGCACGATAATCTGATACGTGGCTCCACCAAAGATAACAGAAGTAACTACACCTGATGTAAATCCTGCTTCAGGTGCAACAATACCTAAGTCTTCCGGTCTTATTACTACGTCGACCTGCTCGTCCTTTGCAAAGCCAGAGTCGACACAAGGAATTTTAACACCAAAGACTTCAACGAGAAGATCCTGACGCATAATGCCATCAACAATGTTGCTCTCGCCTATGAAATCAGCAACAAAAGCGTTGATTGGCTCGTCATAGATGCTTTTGGAGGTACCCATCTGCTGGATACGTCCTTTGTTCATGACAACTATTCGGTCTGACATGGTCAGAGCCTCTTCCTGGTCATGAGTTACATATATAAAGGTAATACCTACTTCTTTTTTTATTTTGATAAGCTCAGTCTGCATCTGTCGACGAAGCTTGAGGTCAAGAGCGCCAAGTGGTTCGTCTAAAAGCAGGATGTCAGGCTCATTTACAATAGCCCTGGCAATGGCGATACGCTGCTGTTGTCCGCCAGATAGAGAGTCTGTCTTGCGATATTCATAGCCTTCCATACCAACAAGCTTGAGGGCATAAGAAATCTTGTCACGGATGTATTCACGTGATTTTTTCTTTAGCTTTAAGCCAAAGGCAATATTTTCTTCAATATTCATGTGTGGAAATAAAGAATATTTCTGAAACACAGTATTGACGGGGCGTTTGTCAGGCGGAAGAGAGGTGATATCCGTGTCATGTAAAAGGATACGACCCTCATCCGGCTTTTCAAAACCACCAATAAGACGCAACGTTGTGGTCTTTCCGCAACCGGAAGGACCTAAAAGAGTGAGAAACTCGTTCTCAGAAACACTGAGATCTAGATTCTCGAGGACGGGGGTACCGTCAAAAGATTTACTGATGTTTTGTAGAGTGATAAGTCCTCCCAACTCATAAACCCTCCTATGAGAACAACGTTGATACATTAAGAGCTCCGAGCCGGAATCGAACCGGCGACCTACGCATTACGAGTGCGTTGCTCTACCGACTGAGCCATCGAAGCAAGTCCGACATATTATATATATAGGAAAAAATTTTTGCAAGGAATTTTTTTTGGGAGCTTGCTTGATGAAGGGACGTTAATCTGATATAATACACGAAAATTTTCGCCAATACGGAAAACTACTTTTAATAAATATGGAAAATTATTCTAAAAAATTAGAAGAACTGATAGCAGGTCTGGGTGAAACAGTTCCTAAGCTTTTACTTCATGCCTGTTGCGCACCGTGCAGTAGCTACTGCATAGAGTACCTTTCAGAATATTTTGAGATAACTGTATTGTACTACAACCCAAATATTACTCCGGATGAGGAGTATATACATAGGATTGAGGAGCTAAGAAGGTTTATAAGTGAATTTCCTACCAGACATAAGGTTGAGATGATAGAGACCAGCCCGTGCCATCAGGATTTCCTTGATGCTGTAAAAGGTTTAGAGGCACTTCCGGAAGGCGGAGATAGATGTTTTGTCTGCTACAGACAGAGGATGGAGGAAGCGGCGAGACTTGCTGCTGAGGGCGGATTTGATTATTTTACGACCACATTGTCAATTAGCCCGCTAAAGAATGCAGCCAAAATTAATGAGATAGGCGAGGAGCTTGCTACTATATACAATGTCGCACATCTCCCGTCTGACTTTAAAAAGAAGAATGGATATCTTCGTAGCACACAGCTGTCCAATGAGTATAAAATGTATAGGCAGGACTACTGTGGCTGTGAGTTTTCCAAAAGAGATAGATGCAAAAATAAAACGTGATATAATTAGCTGCGAAGCAGCAGCTGCTTATGAGCAGGTAGCGAAGCGGATTGCGAATGACATTGAATTAAAAGGATATCCCCTGAGCATAGCTCTGGGTGCTTTTGAAGGATAGTTCAGAGAAAGGATTTCAATATGGCACAGTTGTGGGGCGGACGATTCACAAAGCCTACAGACCAATTGGTTTACGACTTTAATGCGTCTATAACATTTGACAAGAGATTTTTCCACGAGGATGTGGAGGGAAGCAAGGCACATGTGACAATGCTTGCGGCGGTTGGAGTACTTACACAGGACGAAAAGGACACTATCATTGCCGGGCTTGACAGTATTGTGGCAGATGTCGATGCTGGCCAGCTTGAGATTACCACAGAGTATGAAGATATCCATAGCTTTGTTGAGGCAGTGCTTACTCAGCGTGTGGGAGAGGCGGGCAAAAAGCTTCACACAGGCAGAAGCCGAAACGACCAAGCGGCTCTTGATATGAGATTATATATAAGAAACCAGATGGATGAGATGGATGGACTGCTAAAGCATTTCCTTGAGACCATACTCGAGCTTATGAAGAAAAACACAACCACTTATATGCCAGGGTTCACTCATCTTCAGAAGGCTCAGCCCGTTACATTGGCGCACCATTTGGGAGCATACTTTGAGATGTTTAGACGTGATCGTGAACGCATAGCCGATATGAGACGTCACAACAACCTGTGTCCACTGGGTGCAGGCGCTTTGGCGGGCACCACATATCCGCTAGATCGTGATATGACAGCAAAGCTGCTTGACTTCGATGGTCCTACTCGAAATAGTATGGACACAGTATCTGACAAAGACTTTGTCCTTGATTTTCTGTATGGATTGTCAATGGTTGCAATGCATTTGTCTAGATTTTCAGAGGAAATGATTCTGTGGAACTCAAACGAGTACAGATTTGTTGAGATAGATGATGCGTATAGTACAGGAAGCAGTATTATGCCGCAGAAGAAGAATCCGGATATTGCAGAGCTGGTAAGAGGTAAGACCGGACGTGTGTATGGTGCACTTATGCAGCTGCTCACCACAATGAAGGGATTGCCATTAGCATATAATAAGGATATGCAGGAGGACAAAGAGCTGGCCTTCGATGCAATCGATACAGTAAAAAACTGCGTTGTTTTGTTCGATGGCATGCTCAGCTCTACAACCTTTAGAAACGATGTGATGGAAAAAAGTGCTACGGGCGGCTTCACCAATGCAACGGATGCAGCAGACTATCTGGTTAAACATGGGGTGCCATTCAGAGATGCCCATAGTATAATTGGAAGACTCGTTCTTGCATGCATAGACAAGGGCTGTGCAATTGATGATATGAGCCTGGAGGAACTAAAAGGATTTTCCGAGGCATTCGAAGAGGATGTGTATGAGGAAATTTCACTTGGAACATGTGTAAACAAACGTCTAACTACAGGAGCTCCCAGTGAGCAATCTATGCAGCAGGCGATTAAGTTAGAAGAGAAATATTTAAAGGAGAATTAAGATGAGCGAGAAACTTAAGGTAGGTATTTTAGGCGGAACCGGTATGGTAGGTCAGAGATTTATATCTCTTTTGGAGAATCACCCATGGTTTGAGGTAACTACAATTGCAGCAAGCCCTAGAAGTGCAGGCCAGACCTATGAGCAGGCAGTAGCAGGTCGTTGGAAGATGACTACTCCTATGCCGGAGGCTGTGAAGAATATTATCGTTATGAACGTTAACGAGGTTGAAAAGGTAGCAGCTGAGGTTGACTTTGTATTCTCAGCAGTTGACATGACCAAGGATGAGATTAAGGCAATCGAGGAGGCATACGCCAAGACCGAGACACCGGTAGTATCAAACAACAGTGCTCATCGTTGGACTCCAGACGTACCTATGGTAGTTCCGGAGATTAACCCACAGCATATGGAAGTAATCGAGTATCAGAAGAAGAGACTTGGAACCACAAGAGGCTTCGTAGCTGTCAAGCCTAACTGCTCAATTCAGTCTTATGCTCCAGTACTCACCGCATGGAAAGAGTTTGAGCCATATGAAGTAGTGGCAACCACATACCAGGCAATCTCAGGTGCAGGAAAGACCTTTAAGGATTGGCCGGAAATGGAAGGAAATATTATTCCATACATCGGCGGTGAGGAAGAGAAGTCAGAGAAGGAGCCACTTCGTATCTGGGGTGAGATTAACAAGGATAAGGGCGTTATAGAGCCGGCAACTAGTCCGGTTATCACCTGCCAGTGCATCCGTGTTCCAGTACTTAATGGACACACTGCAGCTGTATTCGTAAAATTTAAGAAGAATCCTACCAAGGAGCAGCTTATCGAGAAGCTTGTTAACTTCAAGGGAGTACCTCAGGAGCTTGAGCTTCCTTCAGCACCGAAGCAGTTCATTCAGTACCTTGAGGAAGACAATCGTCCTCAGGTAGCACTCGACGTTGACTATGAGCGCGGAATGGGCGTATCAGTTGGACGTATCCGTGAGGACAGTGTATATGATTGGAAGTTTGTAGGTCTGTCACACAATACCGTTCGTGGTGCAGCAGGTGGTGCAGTTCTTTGCGCAGAGCTTCTCAAAGCACAGGGATATATCACTAAGAAGTAATAATCTGAGGGTAAAATGGTAGGTCACGTTGCAGCTTTAAAAGAATTAGAGGATCGATACAAGACAGCGGGAAATAGTCTCGTTGTCTTGTACGGTAGAGATGGAAGCGGTAGGGAATCGCTGGCTAAGGCTTTTTTGAAAAATAAAAAGTACTTTTATTTTTGCGCCAGCGCGGTTTCGCCGGAATATCAGAAGCGTATGGTCAAGCAGGAAGTGTCTGAAAAGTATGAAACCAGACTGCTTAAGGATACGTATGATGAATGTTTCACAAGAATAAAAAGTGGTGATGCATCAAAGCTGGTTGTAGTGATTGATAACTTCGACCTGGCATTAAAAAAGGATCCTGAGTTTGTGTCGGCATTGCTTAAGCTTAAGGCTAAAAAGTTATACCCGGGTCCAGTTATGATAATACTTGCAACGTCGGCGGTGAGCTTTGCACGAGAAGGACTCTCTGATGTGTTTGGAGAGGACATTAAAAAGATAGACAGTGTAATAGGTATAGCAGATAGGACATTCCTGGACATTGTTAGAAGCTTCCCGGATTTTACTGTACGTCAGAGCGTTGAGCTCTTTGGGGTTATGGGTGGTGTGCCTGCATACTTAAGTAAGTGGAATTCAAAACAGGATTTAAGAACCAATGTATGCAGACTTATCCTATCACCACAAGGGATTTTTAGAAATGAAGCAGAGAGCTTTCTTGGCGGAGAATTGAGAGAGCTTTCTGTCTACAATACTATTTTGGCGTCGATAGCAGCTGGCAACGAAAAGCTGAATGACCTCTATACAGACACTGGTTATGTAAGAGCTAAAATCAGTGTATATCTTAAGGCATTGTCAGCATTTGATGTTGTAGAGAAGATAGTGTCGTTTGAGACAGGTGGCTGGGAGAATACCAAGAAGGGTATTTATACTATCAAGAACAGATTCATACATTTTTGGTATAAGTTTGTATTTCCGCACAAATCTGATTTGGAAATAATGGCGCCTGAGGACTTTTACGATACTTACATTGCGCCAGGCCTTGAGTCATATCTTGAAAAATATTTTGTAGATGTATGCAAGGAATATCTTATACTTCTGAATCAGGTAGGTAAGCTGCCTATGAAACTGGCTCATATAGGTACGTGGGTCGGCAAGCAGGGAAATATTGATATTATTGGTCAGAATGCTGTAAGGGAAAATATTGTGGGTATCTGCAATTGGTCCAAGGATGAGATGGGTATTGAGCAGCTGGATGATCTTGAGAAGGCAATGCGTCAGGCAAAGATTACAGCTAAGGTAAAATATCTGTTTTCAGCTAAAGCTTTCTCGAAGGAGCTTATGGAAAAGGCTGACACTGATGAGTCAGTAGTACTCATTGACATGAAGGAATTATAGTAGATGGGTAAGGCTCTCTATATAGCAGAGAAGCCCAGTGTAACAGCTCAGTTTGTGGATGCACTGGATGCTAATGTTTCAAATCATAATGGATACAAAGAATCGAGCGACGCAATTTTCACATGGTGCGTAGGACATCTTGTGACAATGAGTTACCCGGATGCTTATGATCCTAATTTAAAAAGATGGCAGCTTGATACGCTGCCTTTTTTGCCTGCTGAATTTAAATACGAGGTAATAGGAGCAGTATCTGAACAATTTAAAATAGTATCTGGACTGCTCAATAGGTCGGATGTTGATACCATATATGTATGCACGGACTCGGGGCGCGAGGGTGAATATATATACAGACTTGTGGATCAGATGGCGAACGTGCCAGACACCAAGGCAAAAAAACGTGTATGGATTAACTCGCAGACTAAGGATGAGATTTTGCGAGGTATAAAAGAAGCCAAGGATATCTCTGAATATGACAATATTGCGGCATCAGCTTATCTTCGTGCCAAAGAGGATTATCTGATGGGCATTAATTTCTCCAGAGTGCTGAGCCTTAAATTTGGAGGAGCGCTGCAACGCACACTTGGAGAACAAAAATATGGGGCCATAGCCATAGGTCGTGTAATGACCTGCGTTTTGGGAATGGTAGTTAGACGTGAGCGCGAAATAAGGGACTTTGTCGACACACCTTTTTACAGAGTTTTATCCAATAGTAATATAGATGGAATGACAATTGATGCCGAGTGGAAGGCTGTGCCGGGGAGCAAGTATGAGAATGCACCGGAGCTATATAAGGAAAATGGCTTCAAAAAGCGCGAAGATGCTGAGAAGCTAACTGAATATTTATGCGGACAGCCACTGACGTTTGATGAGGAGTCAAAAGCAAAATTTCCATGCAATGCAGTAATAGATAAGCTAGAGAAGAAGACAGAGAAGAAGAATCCGCCACTTCTATATAACCTGGCAGAGCTTCAAAATGACTGTTCTAGAATGTTTAAAATAAACCCGGATCAGACTTTGGAGATAATACAGGAGCTGTATGAAAAGAAGCTTTGTACATACCCTCGAACTGATGCCAGAGTACTTTCTACAGCGGTTGCAAAGGAGATAGGTAAGAATCTGGGCGGACTGTCGTCTCTTCCGGAATACAGAGGACTGTGTAGTCAGATAATGGAGCTTGGCAGCTACAAGAATATAGCCAAGACCAAGTATACCGATGACAGCAAGATAACAGACCACTATGCCATTATTCCAACTGGCCAGGGATTGTCTGCACTAAAGAGCTTAGGGGAGCTACAGTCAAAGGTATATGAGGCAATTGTAAGGCGATTTTTGGCAATCTTTTTCCCGGCGGCAGAGTACAAAAAAGTGGCGCTCACTATAGGCATTAATGGAGAAAAGCTTACTGCTAACTTTAAAATGCTGGATAAGCCTGGATATCTGGATGTAATGAAGTATTCGTTCTTCAAGGATAAGCAGGAGGAGCCCAAAAAGTCAGGTGACGATGAAGAAGAAGTGGTCGCTGGCGCTGACAGTATGAAGTACTTGGAGTCGCTGAAAAAGGGAATGGAATTTGCCGTTGATGGTTTCGCTATAAAGGAGGGTAAGACAAGCCCGCCGAAGCGATACAATTCGGGATCGATAATACTTGCTATGGAAAATGCAGGACAGCTTATAGAAGATGAGGAGCTGCGTAGCCAGATAAAAGGAAGCGGTATAGGAACCTCTGCTACCAGAGCAGGCATAATAACGAAGCTTTGTAATATCGCATATTTGTCGCTCAACAAGAAGACGCAGATACTGACACCGACCTTAAAGGGTGAGATAATATACGATATTGTAGAATATTCGATGAAACAAATGCTTAATGCGGAGTTAACTGCCAGCTGGGAGAAGGGGCTGACGCAGGTAGCTGAGGGCTCGATATCAGAGGAAGAGTATCTGCTTAAGCTTAAGGCTTTTATATCAAAGCGAACAGATAATGTTAAGGTGCTAAGGAACACTGGCATTATTGAGGCAAGCTATAAGAAAAGTTCACCTTTTTACAAGGTTAATAGCAAGAAATAATCAGGTGAATTTCAACATAAGGCGGTTGGGAAATAAAAATATTACTCTTCCCTAATGTATATTTATTCGTTATAATAGTTGGGTTGAAAGTGGGGCAATATTATGAAGATGTCATTTTCTATACTTGTTGAGAATAATTCTGGTGTATTAAGCCATGTGTCAGGCTTATTCTCAAGACGTGGATATAACATTGATAGCTTTTCAGCGGGAGTGACTGCTGATGACAGGTATACACGTATGACCATCGTGTGCAGTGGAGATGCGGAGATACTTGAGCAGATTGAGAAGCAGCTCGCCAAGCTTGAGGATGTCATTGATATTAAAAAGCTTGAAGTTGGCAATTCTGTATGCCATGAGCTTATGATGGTTAAGCTGTCTGCAGCCGATGCTAAAAGCAGACAGGCGATACTTACCATTGCAAATGTATATCACGCTGAAGTTGAGGATATGACAAAGGACTCAATAATTCTTGAAGTAATCGGTGGCCAGGACAAGCTGGAAGCATTTCTGGTGATGCTTGAGGATTATGAGATTCTGGAGCTGGCACGCACCGGTATCACAGGGCTCAATCGCGGCTGCGATGACGTTCTGAAGCTTTAATTTCGTATAACTTGCCCATAGGGGCTCAAAATAAATGGAGGAAATAAAGAAATGGCAGCACGTATTTTTTATCAGGAAGATTGCAACCTTGCAGCATTAGACGGCAAGACCATCGCTATCATTGGTTATGGTAGCCAGGGCCATGCACATGCTCTTAACCTTAAGGAGTCTGGATGCAACGTTATCATCGGTCTCTATGAGGGCTCAAAGAGCTGGGACAAGGCTGTGAAGCAGGGATTTGACGTATATACTGCAGCTGAGGCTGCAAAGAAGGCAGATATCATCATGATTCTTATCAACGATGAGAAGCAGGCTGATCTCTACAAGAAGGATATTGAGCCGAACCTTGAGGCTGGCAACATGCTTATGTTCGCTCATGGTTTCAACATTCACTTCGGATGCATCAAGCCACCGGCAAATGTTGATGTAACCATGATTGCTCCTAAGGGACCTGGACACACTGTACGTTCAGAGTATCAGGCAGGAAAGGGCGTTCCATGTCTTATCGCTGTAGAGCAGGATGCTTCAGGCAAGGCATGGGATATTGCACTTGCATACGCACTTGGCATTGGCGGAGCAAGAGCAGGTGTACTTGAGACTAACTTCCGTACTGAGACTGAGACCGACCTCTTCGGTGAGCAGGCTGTACTTTGCGGCGGTGTTTGCGCGCTTATGCAGGCTGGTTTTGAGACTCTTGTTGAGGCTGGATATGATGAGAGAAATGCATACTTCGAGTGCATCCATGAGATGAAGCTTATCGTTGACCTTATCTATCAGTCAGGCTTTGCTGGAATGAGATATTCAATCTCTAATACCGCTGAGTACGGTGATTACATTACCGGACCGAAGATTGTTACCGAGGATACCAAGAAGGCTATGAAGAAAATTCTTTCAGACATCCAGGATGGTACCTTTGCAAAGGATTTCCTTCTCGACATGTCTACTGCAGGCCGTCAGGTACACTTCAATGCTATGCGCAAGCTTGCTGCTGAGCATCCATCAGAGAAGGTAGGCGAGGAAGTTCGTAAGCTTTACAGCTGGAACAACGAAGAGGACAAGTTCATCAATAATTAAGATGACAAGATAGTGAAACTATCTTGTCATCGAAAAGATGAATTTCTGAAAATAAAGCCAAAATATATGAGGGGCATGGGACCATTTTGGGTCTCATGCCTTTTCCTAGAAAAAGACAGAAAGTAGAAAAGAAAATGTCAGAACTTTACAATCACAAAGTCGTAGAGCCGAAATGGCAGAAATATTGGGAGGAGAATCAGACCTTTAAGACAGATGTCTGGGACTTTTCAAAGCCTAAATTTTATGCGCTTGATATGTTCCCATATCCGTCAGGAGTAGGTCTTCATGCAGGCCATCCAGAAGGATATACCGCAACAGATATTATGTCTCGAATGAAGAGAATGCAGGGCTATAATGTCCTACATCCGATGGGATATGATAGCTTCGGCCTTCCGGCAGAGCAGTACGCTGTTAATACCGGTAATCATCCAGCTAAGTTCACTGATGAGAATATACTTACATTCTCAAAGCAGCTTAAGGAGCTGGGATTCGACTATGACTGGACTAAGATGGTAGCTACATCTGATCCAAAGTTCTACAAGTGGACCCAGTGGATATTCAAGAAATTATATGAGGCGGGCTATGCAAAATATATTGATATGCCTGTAAACTGGTGCGAAGAGCTGGGTACAGTTTTATCAAATGATGAGGTAATTGACGGAAAATCAGAGCGTGGAGGCTACCCTGTTATCCGTAAAAATATGAAGCAGTGGGTAATCGACCAGCCTGCATTTGCAGAGAAGCTCCTTGACGGTCTTAACGAGATTGATTGGCCAGAGTCAACAAAGGAGATTCAGCGCAACTGGATTGGCAAGAGTACTGGTGTAGAGGTTGATTTCAAGATAGTAGGTGGCGGAGAATTTTCTATATATACCACCTGTATCGAGACTATCTATGGTATCACCTTTATGGTACTTGCTCCGGATGGAGAGATTACCAAGAGTCTTCTTGACAGAGTTGAAAATAGAGATGAAGTACAAGCTTACATCGACGAGACAATCAAGAAGAATGATATGGATCGTACTGAGCTCAACAAGGGCAAGAGCGGTTGCTGCCTGAAGGGAATATATGCAATCAATCCGGTTAATGGTAAGGAAGTGCCTGTATTTATCGGTGATTTCGTACTTGCCAGCTATGGAACTGGTGCAGTTATGGCAGTTCCTAGCCATGATCAGCGTGACTACGAGTATGCTCAGGTGCACGGTCTTGAATATATCCAGGTAATTGAAGGTAAGGAAACCACAGAGTGTGCATTTGAGAAGCACGATTATCTTGGAAAAGGCTACAAGCTTATCAACTCAGAGGAGTTTGACGGACTTACAGTTGAGGAGGCCAAGGAGGCCATCACTGTAAAGCTCGAGAATATGGGCGTAGCGAGAAGAAAGACTAACTATCACTTTAGAGAGTGGATTTTCGCAAGACAGCGCTATTGGGGAGAGCCAGTACCGTGTGTATACAAGGAAGATGGCGAGATATACTTCATTCCAGATGAGGAGCTTCCTCTTGAGCTGCCGCTTCTTGATGATTACAAGGGCAAGAATGGCAAGGCACCTTTGGAAAATGCCACCGAGTGGAAAAAATATGATGCAAATGGCGTAAAGGGTACAAGAGAGACCTCGACAATGCCGGGTTCAGCAGGATCTTCATGGTATTACATGAGATACATTGATCCAAACAACGATAAGGAACTCTGCGATCCAGAGCTTTTGAAGCACTGGCTTCCGGTAGACCTGTATGTAGGAGGACCGGAGCACGCAGTAGGACATCTTATGTATTCGCGTATATGGAACAGATTCCTATATGATCAGGGCATCTCGCCTGTCAAGGAACCATTCCAGAAGCTGGTTCACCAGGGCATGATTCTTGGCGAAAACGGTATCAAGATGGGAAAGAGATTCCCGGAGTTTGTAATAAATCCAAGCGATATCGTTGACGAACTCGGAGCTGATACTTTGAGACTTTACGAGATGTTCATGGGACCGATAGAGGTATCAAAGCCATGGAATTCTAACAATGTCCAGGGCGCTAGACGATTCATCAATCGTGTGTGGACATTTTTCAGCGAGGCTGAGAATATTGTAGATGACAATAATGGCAACTTAACCAGACTTTATCATCAGACTGTAAAGAAGGTTACAAATGACTTCGAGCAGCTTGGCTACAATACAGCAATCAGCCAGATGATGATTTTTGTAAACGGCGTGTACAAGGAGGAGAAATGTCCTCGTGAGTATGCAGAGGGATTTGTAAAGATGTTCTCATGCATCTGTCCGCATATCGGTGAAGAGCTGTGGGAGAAGCTTGGACATGATAACACTATCGCATATGAGTCATGGCCGACCTACGATGAGGCTCTTACAATAGAAAATACTATCGAGATTGCAGTGCAGGTAAATGGAAAGGTGCGTGGAACTATTGAGGTACCTCGCGACATCACAAACGCAGATGCAATTGCAGCAGCTAAGGATATGCTGGGAGATAGGCTTCAGGGCAATATAATCAAAGAAATCTATGTACCTGGAAGACTTGTAAACATCGTTGCAAAATAAGGGGATAAGACTATGGGAATGACAATGACACAGAAGATCCTTGCAGCACATGCAGGCCTCGAGTCAGTTAAGGCTGGTGACCTGATTATGGCTAAGCTGGATCTGGTACTGGGAAATGATATTACTTCACCGGTAGCTATTCACGAAATTGAGAAGATGAAGACTGAAGGTGTCTTCGATAAGGATAAGATAGCACTTGTAATGGATCATTTTGTACCAAACAAGGATATCAAATCAGCAGAGCATACCAAGTGCGTACGTGAATTTGCATGCAAAAACGACATTACCAATTTCTTCGATGTAGGAGAAATGGGTATAGAGCATGCGTTGCTTCCTGAAAAAGGTCTTGCGGTGGCAGGTGACTGCATAATTGGAGCTGACTCACATACTTGTACCTATGGTGCTTTGGGAGCATTTTCTACAGGTGTTGGTAGTACTGATATGGCAGCTGGTATGGCAACAGGCGAGGCGTGGTTCAAGGTACCGTCAGCTATCAAGTTCAATATAACCGGCAAGCCGGCACCATGGGTTAGCGGTAAGGATGTAATCCTTCACATCATCGGAATGATAGGTGTGGATGGAGCACTCTACAAATCAATGGAGTTTGTAGGAGATGGCATCAAGTACTTGACTATGGACGACAGACTTTCAATCGCAAATATGGCTATTGAGGCTGGCGGAAAGAATGGTATTTTCCCGGTTGATGAGCTTACTCTTGAGTATCTCAAGGAGCACACTACCAGAGAGTACAAGGTGTTTGAGGCAGATGCAGACGCGCAGTACGATGAGGAGTATACAATTGATTTGTCTACACTTCGTCCAACTGTATCATTCCCACACCTTCCTGAGAATACTAAGACTATCGATGAGGTAGGAGAGGTAAAGATTGACCAGGTAGTTATCGGTTCATGTACTAATGGACGTATGGAAGACCTTAGAATTGCAGCAGAAATCCTTCAGGGCAAAAAGGTAAAGAAGGGTGTACGTGTAATTGTTATACCGGCTACTCAGAAAATATATCTTGAGGCCATGGAAAAAGGATATCTTCGTACATTCATAGAGGCAGGTGCAGTAGTATCAACTCCGACCTGCGGACCATGTCTGGGCGGATACATGGGAGTACTTGCAGCTGGAGAGCGCTGCGTATCTACCACCAACAGGAACTTTGTAGGCCGTATGGGACATGTAGATTCTGAAGTATATCTTGCAAGCCCTGCCGTATGTGCAGCAAGCGCTATTACAGGCAAGATTTCTTCACCTGAGGAGGTATAATATGAAGGCAGCACACGGAACCGTATTTAAGTATGGCGATAATGTAGATACCGACGTAATCATCCCGGCTAGATATCTAAATAGCTCAGATGCTAAGGAATTGGCAGCTCACTGCATGGAAGATATCGATAAGGATTTTGTAAAAAATGTTAAAGCTGGAGATATTATTGTAGCAAATAAGAACTTTGGATGCGGCTCATCAAGAGAGCATGCACCACTTTCTATTAAAGCTGCAGGCGTAAGCTGTGTAATAGCAGAGACTTTTGCTCGAATTTTCTATCGCAATGCAATCAACATTGGATTGCCTATTATCGAGTGCGAGTCAGCTGCAAAGGAAATTGCAAATGGCGATGTAATCAGCATTGATTTTGACAGTGGTGTCATTACTGATGAGACTACAGGCAAGACATATCAGGGACAGGCATTCCCGCCGTTTATGCAGAAGATAATTGATTGCGAGGGCCTGGTTAACTATATTAACCAGAAGTAGTAGAGTAGTAGACCTATGAAGGATAACTTTGAACAGTACACTCCTTGGGGAGTAATAAAATATGTTCCGGGTTTTCGCACAGGAAAGCTGTGGAAAATGCTATTATCAAGCCTCATCTATGCGGCATTGATGTTTATATCAATCATAAATATGCAGGAATTTAGAGGTACTGGAACCCTTCCGTACATAATAGCACTCGTAGGAGTGGCATTTTGGCTGTGGGTGGGACCGCTGGTGATAGCAGATGTGGCATACTGGACCAAGAAGGTGAAGATATTCTCACGAATGGGAAAAGCACCTCTTGTAATCTGTAGGACCTGGTTTGGAACGATGTTCATTTCATTTGGCTATTATCTTGTGATTTTTGCAGGAGAGATGGCTGGCCTAGAGCAGATGCAATAAAAATAATTACTTAAAGCTTTCAGTAAATCGCGCTGGAAGCTTTATTTTTGTGTATTTGTCGGCATAGTCGCGGGGGGATAAGTCCGCAATATAATTTTGCGGGAAATCCTTAGAATAGCCGTGCGCCTTCGCAAAATCGGCTGCCTTATTATATGCGATAGCGGCTGTAACTTCGGAGCGGTACGTCCCGATGGAACGATCGGATGAAAGGTGAATCTTAACTCTATATTTAATAAGTCCGTTATTGTTGATGGCGGTGACTCCGTGATAGTGACTGTCTATTATAATGTTTGAATAGCGGAAATCATGATCATCGCCGTTGGCAAAATGGTAGTCGACACCCTTTACAGCGTAATTTTTGATGCCATATCTATTTAGTATATTGTACTGCATACCATAGTCATTGACATAGAGATGACCGCCTCTTTTGATAATGCGGTGCTCGCTGTAATAGAACAAATCCTCACGGTCAAACAGGAAAATCTCGTCTGGAGACAGATAGTAGTAGAACTGATTGTGAGCCATGTATATAGGCGTTTTAATGTAAATATCGTTGTCCCTAAAGTTGCATAGGGCGACAATCTTGTCGAATGGAAGACAGGGACTTATACTTCCTATTTCATGGATGGTAATGTCGGGGGTATCAAGAATTTTCCTGGCAGCGCTATAGCAGCTGGCAGCGTCTTTCTCAGAGGAAAAGGACGCAAGACTTATATGTCTTCCGTTATATGTAATGCTGGCTCTATACCACACGTCACCATTCTTTTTAGTTGTCTTATAGACTCCCTGCATATAAACTCCCCTTGAATTTCTATATGTAAAAATTTATAATGTCATAAGTCTAATTGTCAAGAATGAAGAGGAATATACTATGAACTTCAGAAGTACTAGAAACGAGAACGATATAGTAACCGCATCGCAGGCTATTTTGAAGGGCCTTTCAGATGACGGAGGACTTTATGTGCCAGAAAGTGTACCACAGCTGCAGGTGTCACTAAGCGACCTTGCTAAGATGGATTACAGACAGGTGGCATATGAGATTTTAAAGCTTTATCTTACTGACTTTACAGAGGATGAGCTTAAGGCCTGCATCAATAAAGCTTATGATTCAAAGTTTGATACTGAGGAAATAGCTCCTCTTGTATATGCAGATGGCGCATACTATCTTGAACTTTTCCATGGGGCGACAATTGCTTTTAAGGATATGGCATTGTCTATCCTTCCACATTTGCTCACGACATCAGCAAAGAAGAATAATCTTAATGAGAAGATAGTAATCCTTACTGCGACATCAGGAGATACCGGTAAAGCTGCAATGGCAGGCTTTGCAGATGTAGAA
Source organism: Lachnospiraceae bacterium (assembly GCA_045597645.1). Lineage (GTDB taxonomy): Bacteria > Bacillota > Clostridia > Lachnospirales > Lachnospiraceae > JAKSSE01. The sequence continues at coordinate 52,218 of JAZLKM010000060.1, forward strand.
GGTACCAGCATCATCGTTTTTTATCCAAAGGGCGGTGTATCTAAGGTGCAGGAAAAGCAGATGGTGACCCAAAAGGGCGACAACACCTATGCGGTAGCTATCCATGGTAACTTTGATCAGGCGCAGACTGCTGTAAAGCAGATGTTCCAGGATAAGGCCTTTGGCCAGGAAATGAAAGAAGCTGGCTATGTATTTTCATCAGCTAACTCAATCAACATCGGTCGTCTGGTACCGCAGGTAGTATATTATGTGTGGGCATACACCAGACTTCTTGCAAACGGCAAGATAGCTGATGGTGAAAAAATGAATGTATGTGTACCTACAGGAAACTTTGGTAACATTCTCGCAGCATATTATGCCAAGAACATGGGCCTTCCAATTGATAAGCTCATCTGTGCATCGAATGACAACAAGGTTCTTTTCGATTTCTTTACCACAGGCACCTACGACAAGAATAGAGAGTTCATGCTGACCTCATCACCTTCTATGGATATTCTTGTATCTAGCAACTTGGAGAGACTCATATATCATAGTGCAGGCAACAATGCCAATGTTTGCGCTAAGATGATGGCAGACCTTAAGGATAAAGGTGTATATGACATCACCGATGAGATGAAAGCAAACATTGCTGATTTCGTTGGCGGCTATTCAAGCCAGGAGCAGGTAGCTGCAACCATCAAGAACCTCTATGAGAAGACCGGCTATGTAATTGATACTCACACTGCAGTTGCTGCAGGTGTATACAATGACTACAAGAAGAGCACTGGCGATGCAACTGTCACAGTAATCGACAGCACTGCCAGCCCATTCAAGTTTGGTCGTTCAGTTATGGCTGCTATCGACAGCAAGTATGAGTCGATGGAAGATTTCGACCTTATCGACGAGCTGTCTAGAGTAGCTAACGTTTCTGTTCCGAATGCTGTGGAGGAAATCCGCACTGCACCTATTCGCCACAAGAATGAATGTGACGTTGATAAGATGCCTGACATGGTCAGAAGCTTACTTGGCATTTAATTATTACAACGAGCGGAGACTGGAGTCTCCGCTTTTTTTGAAGAAGGAGATATGATGAGCTATTTATTTGCACATTTTACTGGCGAAGAAAATGACGGTGAACAAATCTATTTTTCATCAAGTGAGGACGGTCTGCATTTCACTGATTTGAACGACGGAAATCCTGTCCTTATTTCTGACATAGGCGAGACCGGAGTGCGTGACCCTTTTATCGTCAAAAATGAGAAGTCCGGCAGGTATTATCTTATCGCTACGGACCTCCGCATTGCTCTTGGAAAAGGCTGGGATGTAGCCCAATACAGTGGCAGCCGCGACATAATCATCTGGGAATCAGACGACCTTAATACCTGGACTGGTCCACGCTCCGTAACACTTGCAGTACCTGAAGCAGGTTGCCTCTGGGCTCCCGAAAGTGTATACATCCCGGAAGAGGACCGATTCTTCGTATTCTGGGCCTCTATGGTTCCATCAGGCGACTCAAAGAAACAAATCATATACGCTACCTTCACACATGACTTTGTCACCTTCACAGAGCCCTTCAAGTACATGGAAGCACCTAACCACATGATAGACACCACAATCGTACAGTCAGATGGCTACTTTTATCGCTTCGTAAAAGACGAAACTCATAAATGCATAATGATGGACAGGGTCAAGACTCTGGTAGGGTCCACCCCGGAGCCTATCCATTCAGATACACTTTCGAACTTCTTTGGCGTAGAAGGCCCAGAGTGCTACCAGCTCCCAGACGGCCGTTGGTGTCTCATCGTTGACCGTTTCGCCACCGGCAAGGGCTACGTCCCACTCGTCACCGACGACCTCGCCACCGGCAACTTCCGCATCCTCGACGACAGCGAGTTCGACTTCGGAACTACCAAAAAACGTCATGGCGGCGTCATCCGCCTCTAATCCACACTCGATTATTCAGGACCCAGCATCGCATGGGTCCTTTTTTGCGCCATCATTTATACCAACTTACCACTTCAGTTTTGGGGGTTGGGGGCCGGCCCGCCTACCTCGAAAAAAACAGCCACGCTTTGTATGCTTTTATATTTATCTCGTCCGTGCGCAGCTGCGCTGCATCCTCCCTCCACGGCGAGCCACCTTCGGGATTTGCGGGTGATTCATTTCGCGATGTTTTATTGCGCGCCCTCCTCCGAAACTCGATGTGGTCTTCTAGAATTCATCCACTTTTGTTGGGGCTCATTTACTTATTGAGGCTTGCGCACGTACATGGTGCGACTCTCACCACTTTAAGTGAGCGTTAGTGCCGCTTATTCAGATGACGGTAGGCAGGGCGGGCAAATCGCCACGGATGGCGATTTGAGCGAGAAGCAACAAGGACGTTGTATACGAGCGACCGCCCT
>JAZLKM010000061.1:0-22154 GCA_045597645.1 Lachnospiraceae bacterium
TTGAAGACGACAAGGTTGATAGGGCAGAGGTGGAAGTGCAGTAATGCATGGAGCTGACTGTTACTAATAGGTCGAAGAGTTAACTACGCATAAATCTTAAAAAGATGTTGCCTGTATGAAGTTTTCAATGTATGATATGTACATATTCCTCGATAGCTCAATGGTAGAGCACTCGGCTGTTAACCGAGTTGTTGTAGGTTCGAGCCCTACTCGGGGAGCTGAGGACTCGGTTATTCCGAGTCTTTTTTTGTTTTTATCAAATCTCTTTGCTATAATATGTTTATTCATGGACAGTTATTATTCGAGCTGTTTTTGAAAGGAATTAGATTTATGAAAAAACGCTTATCAGCTGGTTTTATACTTATTATGATGATGTTCACTCTTACAGCGTGTCATCGCGAGCACACTTGGGTGGAGGCCACATGTACCTCTCCGGCATACTGCTCTGAATGTGGTGAGACAATGGGGATGCCACTTGGGCATGAATGGGCAGCTGCCACTTGTACTAAACCTGAGACTTGTGTGAAATGTGGACAGACTAGAGGTGAGACAGCACCGCATAATTTGACAGATGCAAATTTTCAGGAGGCATCTGTGTGCATCGACTGTGGCTTTTCTGATGGAGAGCCTCTTGAGGCTGGTTTTGATAAAAACTTTTTGACAATTAATGCTGAACCTGATGGAACTAGCCATGATTATGTCACAAGATGTAATGGTAATTCCGCTCTTGAAACTGTAGGAAAAGTAAGATTTGGTGACTATCATATATATGATTCGGATGATGAGCGTGAGGCTTTAGAGGGATATGAGTGGAGAAGCCTGCTTATAAATGCCGAGTTTATGGATGATAATGCCTGGTCTTACGGTCCTACATGGGCGATTAATCCCGAAGATTTTTATGATATCGAGAGATTCAGCGATGAGGCTACACGAGATGAAGACGGATGGTATCATTTTACAGTAAACTGGTATGGTGAGGACTATCCGGACTGCTTGTATTATATACAAAAGGTTGGTGGCAGCTGGTCAGAGGAAGTATATACAGTTGGATTTAGAATTTACGTCAGAGTACCTGTTGGATATGACGGAATAGTGATTACGATGCGTGATACAGCTAATGTTCGCACACCTGGAATGTATGTGTATGGAGTTTCAGACGAAAATACTATTTTCTGCAGGCTGATTACCGTGGATACCCCTAGTGAAGAATAGTACTATTGGACTATTTTCGGCTAGATGGGGTTATTTGAATTGACTGAACAAGGATTACTTGATATTATTATTTTGATTTTATGTAAATCATCAAAAGGAAAAGTTTGAAATTTATTTTCGAATTATAATTTACGATTTCAATTCAGCAAGTCGATTGAGATCAAAGGAGGCAAATATGAAGTGTCCTTTTTGTGGCAGCGATAATACTAGAGTAATCGATTCAAGACCGGCAGATGATAATAATTCTATTAGGCGTAGACGTATCTGTGACGAGTGCAGCAAGAGATTTACTACATATGAGAAGGTAGAGACAATACCGCTTATTGTAATCAAGAAGGATAATAACAGAGCTCTTTATGATCGCGCAAAGATTGAGTCAGGTGTGTTGCTTGCATGCCGTAAGAGACCAGTATCTGCGGAGGAGATTACTAGACTCGTTGACAATGTTGAGACCAAGATTTTTGCTACTGAAGCGAAGGAGATTCCTAGTACTACTATAGGTGAGTATGTAATGGAGGAGCTCAAAGGACTTGACGCGGTTGCATATGTAAGATTTGCTTCTGTATATCGTGAGTTCAAGGATGTAAATACATTCATGAATGAATTGAAAAAAGTTTTGGATAAATAATCATTTTGAACTAATATTTTTTGATTACTGTTCGATATATACACTGAGGGGAGAGGATGCCCCGAGTAGATACACGGATGTAGGGAGAATGTAATGAACGTTTCTGGTATCAGACCTTCACTTGGAGGATTTGACTACAACAGCATAAAGATTCAGCAGGAGTCAGCGCAGGTACATAGCGCGCCTGAGAGCACTCAGCAGCAGAGCTCTAATCAGCAGCCGCAGGTATCTGAGCAGGAGATTGCACAGGCTAGAAGTCGCCAGACCTATAACTCTGGTGATTTTGCGAAGGAATTTGATGCAAAGAAGTCATATGACCTCAAGGGTGCTGATTCAGATATTCGAAGCTTAGATATGGAAAAGGCTATATCTGATATGCAGAAGGATCAGATGCTTCACCAGTATCAGTACTTTGTAGGCGAGAGCGCTGTAAATGAGCAGACCGCAGCTATCCGTGGGGCAGAGAACTTCAACTTCTAAGCAGCATTTATTTATGAGCAAGCAGCGAAGTGTATAGCAAATAACATTGAATAGATATTATGAAAGATTGAAACGGATGATGTTTCAATCTTTTTTTTTGCCATAATCTATTTCAAATAACATATATTCAAGAAGTCTTTCTAATGATAAAATGACTCTATGTAAGAATCTGGGAAAGGAGGGTGCATATGTCCAATGGATTGTTCCCTGATGACAAGATAAAGTCCACATATCAGGTTGACTTTGAAAAATTATATGCGAAAGGCTATCGAGGGATTTTATTTGATATAGACAACACGTTGGTTCCGCATGATGCACCAGCGGATGATAGAGCGATAGCGTTGTTTGATCGACTTCATAAGATTGGCTTTACGGTATATCTTGTATCTAATAATGATGAGCCTAGAGTTAAGTTTTTTGCTGAAGCGACTGGTGCTGACGGGTATGTATATAAAGCAGGAAAACCGCTGGCCAGAGGATATCAGGAAGCTATAAGGCAAATGGGCTTGGAAGAAAAATATGTGGTTTTCTTTGGGGACCAAATATACACGGATATCTGGGGAGGAGGTCATGCAGGAATCTATACAGTAATGGTAGGTAGAATATCCGCGAAGGAACCATTCCATATACACCTAAAGAGAATACTTGAAGCACCTGTGGTACTTCTATATATAATGTGCAAGGCGGTGGGCGGAGCGAAAAAGCCGGTGCCCGTCGTAAAAGATTAATAATTACGGAGGCGAAAATGAAAATAGCAATTGGAAATGATCATGCAGCAGTAGAACTTAAGGGGATTATCAAGGCACACCTTGAGGAGAAGGGATATGAAGTAGTGAACTTTGGCACCGATACCAATGATTCATGCGATTATCCGGATTACGCTAAGGCAGTTGCAACTGCAATCACTGGTGGAGAGTGTGACTGTGGAATACTTATCTGCGGTACGGGAGCAGGTATCTGCATAGCAGCAAATAAGTGTAAGGGAATCAGAGCTGCACAGTGTGATAATGCAACGACAGCAAGGCTGGTTAAGGAGCATAACAATGCAAATATCATAGCGCTTGGAGCTCGTATCACAGGCTCTGAGCAGGCAAAGGATATCGTTGATGCATATCTAGGCGCTGAGTTTATGGGCGGCAAGCACCAGAGACGCATCGACAAAATCATGGCGATGGAAGCTGAAATGAAGTCATAAGGAGAGACTATGGTAAGACAGCTTGTAAACCTTGGCTGGAGGATGAGAGCCGAGGATGAAAAGACCTATAGAAATGCTAAAGTACCAGGAAGCGTATATGCGGACTTACTGGCTGACGGGGCTATGGAAGATCCGTATTGGAAGGATAATGAATATGCAGCCCTCAAGCTTATGGAGAAAGAGTATATCTACGAGACACGATTCAATCCTAAGGCAGAGGTAATAGCTTGCGATAGAAAAATACTGCATTTCTATGGATTGGATACTCTTGCGACGGTGTATTTGAATGATGCTGTAATCCTTGAAGCGGATAATATGCACAGAGAATGGGATGCAGATGTCACAGATATACTGGCACCTAGCGATAATAAGCTTAAGATAGTTTTTCATTCGTCTACTAAATTTATTGCCAGAGCATACGCCGAGTGCCCGACTCAGGGTACTGAGGATAGCATGCAGGGATTCCCACATATCCGAAAAGCACATTGCGCTTTTGGATGGGACTGGGGTCCGCACGAGCCGGATGCAGGAATCTATCGTGACGTTGAGCTGCGCGGTATAAATGAGATTTTCCTGGACAATGTGTATATTACACAGACACATACTAAGGCAGGAGGTGTAACTCTCAAGCTTAAGCCGGAGTTCAGACATAGCAATGGCAAGGCTGCAAAGGCAGTAGATTATCGTGTTGAACTGACATGCCCTAATGGCGAGACTACAATGTACGAGGGCTCTCCGAAGAGCATAAAGGTGGAAAATCCTAAGCTCTGGTGGCCGAATGGATATGGCGAGCATCCACTGTATATGGTAAAGCTGGTTGCACAGGATGCTATAGGCCAGGAAATTAGTTGTGAAAAGCGCATTGGTCTTAGGACGATGACTGTTACAAGGGAGAAGGACCAGTGGGGCGAAAGCTTTGCGTTTACGATAAACGGCGTTCAGATATTCGCAATGGGGGCAGACTATATCCCTGAGGACAATGTAATAGGTAGAGTGACGCCGGAGACTACCAGAAAGCTATTGGAGCGAGCAGTGTTTGCCAACTTCAACTGCATTCGAGTGTGGGGTGGCGGATATTATCCGGAAAATTGGTTCTATGATGCCTGCGATGAGCTGGGACTTTTAGTATGGCAGGATTTCATGTTCGCCTGCGCAATGTATGAACTGACACCGAAGTTTGAAGCTAACATCAGAGCTGAGTTTGTGGACAATATCAGAAGACTCCGCCATCATGCATCGCTTGGATTGTGGTGTGGAAATAACGAGATGGAGTCATTTGCATCTAAGGGTACCTGGGTATCAAAGCCGTCGGAAATAGATGACTATTTCAAAATGTACGAGGAGATTTTGCCTGAAATATTGGGCAAAGAGGATCCCAATACATTCTACTGGCCAGCAAGCCCTTCGTCAGGCGGACATTTCGATAATCCGGACGATGAAAATAGAGGTGATGTCCATGACTGGAGCGTATGGCATGCAGATGCATCCTTCTCGATATACAGAGACAGGTTCCATAGATTTATTTCCGAGTTCGGATTTCAGTCATTCCCTTCAGAAAAGACGGTGGATACGTTTACCGATGATCCGGCTGATAAAAACATTTTCTCGTATGTAATGGAAAAACATCAGCGCAACGGCTCGGCGAATGGCAAGATAATGAGCTACATGCAGCAGACCTATAAGTATCCAACAAAGTTTGATACTCTGATATATGCATCGCAGCTATTGCAGGCTGATGCAATCAGATATGGAACAGAGCATTTCAGACAGTACCGCGGAAGATGCATGGGTGCGGTTTACTGGCAGCTCAATGATTGCTGGCCAGTGGCATCATGGTCATCAATAGATTACTGTGGCAGACTTAAAGCACTTCATTATTCTGCGAGAAGATTCTTTGCACCTATCATGATTTCGTGTGAGGAGCAGAGCGCCATGACTGCTCGCAAGATGATCAACTTGCTGCCAGATGACTTTGAGAAATCAATTAAGCTCAATGTGGCTAATGAAACAATGAAGGATATAGAAGCTAAGGTTACTTGGGAGCTTCGTAATAATGATGGAAGTCTTGTAAAGTCAGATACGAAGACGGTTACAGTGGCGGCTTTGTCATCACTGTGGCTAGATAAGGTGGATATGGCAGATGCAGATGAATTCACGCAGTACATTTTCTACTATGTAGAAGTAGAGAATCAGATTGTGTCATCAGGAAGCGTACTTTTCACCTATCCTAAGTACTTTAAATTTAAAAATCCTGAATTGGCGTATAGTGTAGAGGGCGATGAAATAGTGATAGCAGCCAATGCCTACGCAAGAGGCGTTGAGATCCGTAACTCTGAGGATAATCTGATACTGTCGGATAACTTTTTCGACATGAACCCTGGAGAACGCCGAATTAAGGTGCTTGAAGGGAAACTGGAAGGGCTAAAACTCAGAAGTAATTACGAAATTGGGTAGTTACGAAACGAAATCGTGAAATCGCTTTCATAAAACTGGCGAAAATATAGTAAATTATTTAGATACGAAAGACCTTTTTCGAAACGAAAAAGGTCTTTTTTAATGTAAAAAATGGTTGAATTTGAATCTTATGGTAATGTTTGATAAATGAATAGTACTATTTTAACGAAATGGCTAGGACGAAAAAATAAAGCAAAACGAAATGCTTTTCGCAAAAAGTCTCAAAAAATGCTAAAAACTTTGTGAATATGTGCAAAAATAGATGGCTGTTTTCTGTATAGTTTGCCAAACTTGGTTAATTTGACTAAAAAAGTCGAATATCGACTTGTAAAAACCGACTAAAAGTAATATTATCATTATACGAAAACGTTTAAGAAAGGCAGGCGCCGATATGGTATCAATGAAAGATATTTCGGCTAGATGCGGCGTTTCCGTCGCAACTGTCAGTAAAGCGTTGAACGGCTACAAGGATATCGGCGAGGAGACTCGCGAGAATATACGACAGGTGGCCAGGGAGATGGGATATTTTCCAAACTCAGTTGCGAAGGCGCTGAAGACAAACCGGACGAACAATATAGGAGTCCTATTTGCAGATGCTGGATTCAGTGGCTTGAAGCATGACTACTTCGCATATCTACTGGATAGCTTCAAGAGAACGGCTGAGGATAAAGGGTACGATATTACATTTATTAACTGCAGTAAGAACGGCACCAACAGTATGACTTTTTTAGAACACTGCAGATACAGAAGGTTCGACGGCATACTGATAGCGTGCACAGACTTCTATCAGCCTGGGATAGAGGAGCTGGTACGAAGCGACATACCGCTAGTCACAGTTGACCACATCATTAACAACCGTAGCACGGTTATTTCAAATAACATAAAAGGCGTAAGAGATTTAGTTACTTATATACATAGTAAGGGACATACAAAAATCGCTTATGTACACGGTGAAGATTCATCGGTTACCCAAAATCGACTGTTGTCTTTCTACAAGACTTGTCAGGACTTGGGAATAGAGGTTCCGCCAGAGTATGTTGTAAAGGGTGAGTATAGAAACACCGGAATGGCATATGAGAGGACACAGGAACTTCTGGAATTGAAGGATAGACCGACCTGCATAATGTACTCAGATGACAATGCCTGCTTCGGCGGCATGAGTGCTATAAGAGATGCGGGACTTAGCATACCGGATGATATCTCGGTTGCAGGATACGATGGTATCAGACTTGCGAGACACTTCATCCCGAAGCTCACCACTATTCAGCAGAATACGGAGGAGCTAGGAAGGGTAGCAGCTGAAAAGCTGATTGCATTAATCGAGAATCCGCTAACAACACTGAATGAGCAGATTATGATTGAAGGTACTTTGCTCGGAGGAGAATCAGTAGCGGTCTTGAAATAAATTTTTACTAAAGGAGAGGGTATGAAAGATTTTTTAAAAAACACCTGGCAACATAGAGCCCACGTAGTAATGGCGTTGCCGGCATTCCTGGTGCTTTTCTTCATCATGTATGTGCCGATGTCAGGTCTTGTGCTAGCATTTAAGTCATTTGACTTCAAACTTGGAATTTTCGGAAGCCCGTGGTGCGGCATCGACAACTTCAAGTACCTAATAGCTGCAAAGGGAGACTTCATCGAGTTCACTAGAAATACACTTATGTATTATGCGATCTTCACAGTAATCGGTACAACCCTTAATGTAGTACTGGCTATCGCAATTGACCAGTTCGCATTTAAGAAGGTCGGAAAAGTAATGCAGACCTTGATGATTATTCCGGTATTCATCTCTTATGCAGCAGTACAGTTTATCGTATATGCATTCATAAGCTCAGACACAGGTCTTATCAATAGTACCTTCGGAACTTCAGTTTCGTTTTATTCAGAACCGAAGCTTTGGCCTTTGATTCTTACAATCGTAAAGATATGGAACAGCGTAGGTTACGGTTCAGTTCTTTACATGTCAGTGTTAGCAGGTATTGATACCTCGCTTTATGAGGCCGCTGAGATTGACGGTGCCAACAGATGGCAGAAGATTTGGCACATTACATTGCCAGCATTGATTCCGATGATCACCGTAATGCTTCTTCTTTCAGTCGGTGGAATTATGAGATCTGATACAGGTCTTTTCTACCAGGTAACAAGAAACAATGGTCAGCTGTTCTCAACCACACGAGTTATTGACTCATACGTATTGAACGCAATCTTGCATAGTACTAACTTTGGATTTACGGCTGCAACCAGCCTCTTCCAGTCAGTTGTTGGTCTTCTTATGATGTTGCTAGCCAACGGATTAGTTCGTAAGATTCAGCCTGATAATGCACTATTCTAAGGGAGGAGAAGAAAATGGCCGCAAAGAAAGATAAAAGTTTGGATCTGATGCCATCGAAGACTGAAAAGAACGGTGTACATCAGTATGTATTAGGATTTTTCCTTCTGCTTTATACCTTGTTCTGTGCACTTCCGGTATTGCTTGCATTCATTGCAGCATTCACTGATGAGAAGACCATTAACAAGAACGGATTTAGCTTCTTCCCGGAGAAGTGGTCACTGTCAGGTGTAAATGCAGTACTTAGATATGGAAAGCAGCTGCTTCAGTCATATGGAATTACAATTTTCATCACTGTAGCAGGAACCTTCCTCGGACTTCTGATTATGTCAATGTTTGCATACTCAATCAGTAGACCAGGATTCAGACTTTCAAGATTTTTATCAGTATTTCTGTTGATACCGATGCTGTTCAACGGTGGTACACTTTCAGGATACATCATCTTCACAAGCTACTATCACTTGAAGGATAGCCTGTGGCTGCTGATACTTCCTCTCTGTGTTACTACAATGAATGTAATCATCTTGAGGACATACATAGCTAACAGTATTCCGCTAGAGCTTATGGAGGCAGCTAAGATCGATGGAGCAGGAGAGTACAGAACTTTCTTCCAGATTACACTTCCGCTTCTTAAGCCTTCACTTGCAGCAGTTGGTTTCATGATGGCTACCACATATTGGAATGATTGGCAGAACGCACTTCTGTATATCACATCTAATAATAAGAAGCCGCTTCAGCTCCTGCTTGTTAACATTCAGAAGTCAATCGAGTTCCTTCTGAATAACAACAACGTACCTACAGCAGCTAGAGCAGCAATGGGTGGTACCATACCACAGTATTCATCTACTATGGCTACGGTTATCGTCGTAATCGCACCGATTATGGTTGTATATCCGTTCTTCCAGAAGTACTTTATCAAGGGCTTGACAGTGGGTTCAGTAAAGGGCTAATAATCCGATACGACAGACTGTTGAACTATATAACTAATCAAAATGAGTTAAATCAGGTATTCCCGGCTATGCAATAGTGTGTAGCCGTAGAATATAGAGAAAAAGGAGGAATTTACTCATGAGAAAAAACACACTTACTAAGGTCGGATCTGCTCTTCTTGTAGCAGCTATGACCGCAACCATGCTTGCAGGTTGTGGAAACACTGCAGCACCGGCAACTACCGATGCTCCAGCAGCTTCTACTCCAGCAGCTTCTACCGATGCTCCAGCAGCTGATACTGCAGCACCGGCAGGCGAGGCAGTAACCATCGCACTTTATCGTGACTGCTTCAACATCGCTCCAACAGATCAGAGCACTGTAGTTCAGGATGCAATCAATGCATATCTTGAGGAGCTTGGCGCAGGCGTACGTATCACCATGACAGATATCTCTTCTGGTGAGTATGCTGACAAGATCACCCCAGCTCTTGCATCTGGAGAGATCAATCTTCTTTGGACTGCTTCATGGCAGAGTGGTATCGGTACCAACGATCTGTACAAGGCAAACGGTGTATATGATCTTACCGATCTCCTTCCAGGAACCGCACTTTATGATTCAATGGACGCTGGACAGTGGGAAGCTTCTAAGTACGGCGGAAGAAACTACTTCGTACCTGTATACAAGGACAACGTAGAAGGTTATGACTTCATGTTCCGTAAGGAAATCGTTGATGCTCATGGCTGGGATCTTTCTACCGTAAAGACTCTTGCAGATATTGAGCCAATGCTTGCAGATGCTAAGGCTGATGGCCTCAAGTATCCTCTTCTTCTTCAGAAGACCGCTATGTTCTACAGATGGTACATCGATTCATTCGATTTCTTCACTGGTGATGCTACCTCTAACTGGGTTGCTGTAGATCGTAAGACCAATGAAGTTGTTGATACCATCCTTACCGATGAGTACCTTGAGTACTGCAACATCATCGCTGACTTCCGTTCAAAGGGTTACATCTCAGAGGACGAGGTTCAGAAGGTAACAACTGATACTACTACTCAGACTCAGGATTGGGCAGTTTCTTGGTGGACAGACGTTCCAAACAACGCTGAGGCAAATGGACGTTATCTCCAGGAAGTAGTTATGGCTCCAGCAGGTAACAGATATCTTCACACTGATTCAATGCTTGGTTCATGCTACTGCGTAACCTCAAACAGCACTGATGAGCAGGCAAAGGCAGCTGTAGAGTTCCTTGGACTCCTTTACACTGATAAGAAGCTTGCAGATATGTACACCTACGGTATCGAAGGTACCGACTTCAACTATGATTCTGACGGTTATGTAGAGAAGGTAGCAGACGCTGGATACAACCACTCAATGTGGGAGTCAGCTAACGCAACTGTTGTAACTTGCGAGAACTCTTCTCCATACACCCCACAGATGTACATCGACTTCAACTCATCAGCTCTTATCTCTTGCGCTAACGGCTTCAAGTTCGATAAGACTCCTGTAGATACTCAGTACACCGCTTGCCAGGCACTGTTTGATCAGTATGGATTCGCTCTTGAGACCGGTGGTGTTGCTCCTGATAAGGTAGCAGCTACTATCGAAGAGTACCAGGCAAAGCTTGATGCAGCTGGTTACCAGGATGTACTTGCTGAGTTCCAGAAGCAGTACAACGACTGGAAGTAAGATTTGAGATTTAAGAAATGTATAGGGCTCTTCTGAGGAAGAGCCCTCCCTGAAGGGAACATTTTCTTTTTCTACATTTTCATACTCCTTAACCCCTCTCAGAAATGAGAGGGGTTTTGATTTTTAAAATTGCTAATGAAGCGTAGAGAGCTTGTAATCCTCATTTACAAGCTCATCCAATATGTGCTATAATACAGCTTGTTCAGAAATTGTATTACAGGGCTGACCATGTGCTTAGTTAGCCTTTTTTATTGTTATTAAGGAGTGACATGCTTAAAGAGACTAAGAACGAAAGAGGAGCATTTTCATTAGAAATATTTCCTCCGAAAAAGGAAGAAGAATTTGAAAATGTATACAAGGTATTAGATGAATTGTCAGAGCTTAAGCCTGAATTTATATCTGTAACTTACGGCGCAGGTGGCTCAAGGGCTGGAAAGACAATAGAAATCTGCAGTTATATAAAAAAGACTCTTGGAATAGATACAATTGCACACATGACCTGCGTTGGTAGCAGAAAGGATAGTATTCTGGAGATTGCTTCGCAAATGAAGAGTGCAGGGATTGATGCAGTGCTGGCACTTCGTGGGGACAGACCCAGCTACATGACGGATGAGCAGTTCGATAGCAGAGAGTTCGCGCACGCTACAGACCTTATGGAGTTCCTGAAGGCTAATACAGACCTTCAGATTGCAGGAGCAGCATATCCGGAGAAGCATCCGGAGTCGTCATGCCTTGAGGATGATATTAAGTATATGCTGCTGAAGCAGCAGATGGGCGCCGATATGCTGGTTTCGCAGATGTTTTTCGATAATAATCTGTTTTACAGTTTCTTGGAAAAGGCAGATAAGGCTGGATTAGTAATTCCTGTCTGCGCGGGGATAATGCCTATTACTTCAGCGAAGCAGCTTGGCACAACCGTTACCTTATCTGGCTCAAGTATACCTAAGGCTCTGGCTGATATCATTGCGAAATATGGCGATGATAAAGACGATATGAGAAAAGCAGGAATCGATTATTGCATTAGGCAGATTAGGGATTTGAATGACAAGGGAGTATTTGATATACATCTATACTCAATGAATAAGCCGAAGACGACAAGAGAGATAGCGGAGGGCATAAAATAAAAAGGACACCGCCGGTTGAATGGAATAATTAGTTCATTCATTCATATCAGAGGTATCCTTTGAAACAGTTATTTAAAAATAGCTAATTGGGCAGATTATATTATGCCATTACTTATCCTTATCCTTACCTTCATCCTCCTCAGAGGTTCTGAAGGTCTGATCAATGATAGTCTCAACAATCTTTTTCTTGATGTAGACCTCAAAACTGAGGTAAGAGATAAGAGCGAAGTTATGAAGCATATCAGTGGCTTCCTCAGGAGCGTCCTCAAAGGTCTTGCGGCTGGCCTGGAATTTGCGTATTACATCTTTGGTAATGTAGTCGCCGGCATCCTTTTGAAGAGCGAATATCTCGTCATATATCTCACCGAGCGAAGGAGTAGAGCTGTTGGCGAAGAAGTTATCAGTCAATGGATTAAGTATCTCCTCGACATCGCCGATGGACAGGAAATTTTTAAGATAATATATAAAGATAAGGGTCAGCACATGCTCCTTGGTATATTTCTTTTTCTCAGGCGCAGGCAGAAGATGTGATTTAACATAGTTGTTAATCATTGTCTTGGTGATGGCCTTATCCTCAGGACTGCGCTTGCTGGGCTTTAACTGCTCGTCAAGGAAGGTAGTGACCTGATCGATATACAGATCAATGTTAGGAATTGCATCTGGATTGATATAGTCCAGGGCGTTAAGTGAGTCAATGATCTTTCTTAACAGAATGCGATCTTCATTTGACATGATGTAGTTCCTTTCTCTATGAAATGGAATAAATATGATACCATAAAAATGACATAGATAGATTATATGGTATCGAATACTAGATATCAAGAAATGAGTGTTTTTTCTATATAAAAAGAGCATAGCAGGAGTGTAAATGGACTATAGCGGATTAAACGAACCTCAAAAAGAAGGTGTGATGACAACAGAAGGGCCGGTTCTGATACTTGCTGGAGCGGGCTCTGGCAAGACTCGAGTACTTATGCATAGGGCAGCACATCTCATTGAGGAGGGCGTGAGGCCATATCATATATTGGCGATTACATTTACTAATAAGGCTGCCAAAGAGATGCAGGAACGAATCGACAATATGATGGGGGCCGAGGCGCTGGGGATGTGGATATCCACATTTCATTCACTGTGCGTGCGAATACTCAGGCAGACCATTGACGTAATCGGATATACTACCAACTTTTCCATATATGATGCTGACGATCAGAAAGCGTTAATTAAGGATGTGTGTAAACAATTGAACATCGACACCAAGCAGTATAAGGAAAAGATGTTCATGGGAGCTATCTCTAGAGCGAAGGATAGCCTCATATCGGTGGAGGAATTCGAGTCAGTTGGCGGCTACGATATGTCACACAAGCTTCAGGCCAGAGTGTACCGAAAGTATCAAGAGCAGCTGAAGAAAAATAACGCGCTGGACTTTGATGACTTGATTTTCCGAACAGTTGATGTGTTCAGGAAAGATGAAGAAATACTAAAGCATTATCAGGACAGATTCCAGTATATTATGGTGGATGAGTACCAGGATACAAACCATGCGCAGTTTGAACTGGTAAGGCTCCTGGCGGGTTCGAGACAGAACCTGTGTGTAGTGGGTGACGATGATCAGAGTATCTACAAGTTTAGGGGTGCCAACATCTACAATATCCTGAACTTTGAGGAGCATTTTCCAAAAGCCAAGGTAATTAAGCTGGAGGAAAATTACAGAAGTACCCAGAATATATTGGATGCAGCGAACGCAGTAATCCATAACAATAAAGAGCGCAAGGACAAGACGCTTTGGACAGGCAACGGAAGAGGCGAGCCAGTGAAGTTCAAGGTATTTGATACGGCTTACGAGGAGGCTGAGGCCATAGTCTATGACATAAAGCGCAAGCGCCGTGAGACGGATGTGGATTACAAGGATTGCGCTATACTGTATCGTACCAACGCACAGTCACGAATTTTGGAAGAAAAATTCATAGGGGCCAACGTACCCTATAAGATAGTGGGCGGCATCAATTTCTACAGCAGAAAAGAAATCAAGGATGTGCTGGCGTACCTAAAGACCATAGATAATGCGCAGGATGACCTGGCAGTAAGGCGAATACTTAATGTGCCTAAGCGAGGCATAGGCGCAACGTCTGTAGCGAAAATACAGACTTATGCGGACCTGGAGGCAATCACGTTTTATGAGGCACTCTCTGAGGCGGATGAGATAGCCGGAGTAGGGCCTACAGCTAAGAAAATCACACCTTTTGTTAATCTCATAAGAGTGGCCAGAGCGAAGGTGGGTCAGATGCCGGTTGCGCGGCTGATAGAAGAGCTGATGGAGGATACGGGATATATTGCTGAGCTCCGTGCAGAACGCACAGAGGAGGCGGAGGACCGAATCGCCAACATAGAAGAGCTTATATCAAAAGCCGCTGACTATGACAGCGTGGCAGATGACTATTCGCTGTCAGGATTTCTAGAGGAAGTGGCGTTGGTAGCTGACATTGACAGCCTGGATGAAGATAGTAATTATGTCACGATGATGACGCTTCACAGTGCCAAGGGATTGGAATTTGACAATGTATATATGAGTGGTATGGAGGATGGACTTTTTCCAAGCTTCATGAGCATCACATCACCAGATGCTAAGGAAGAGCTGGAGGAGGAGAGGCGTCTGTGCTACGTAGGTATAACAAGAGCCAAAAAGGATCTGACCATGACGGCAGCTAACTGCAGGATGGTCAACGGCGAGACCAGATACTCGAGGGTATCGAGGTTCGTTCAGGAAATACCAGAGGAATTAATCACCCTTGAGGGACGGGGTAATTACAATAGACAGGAGGAGAGATACACCGTGGAAAGTTCAAGAAAAGAAAGCAAAGATAATACTCCAGGAGGATACAGCCGAGCAAGCCGTGCAGAGACTATGCGCGCACCAAGTGGTGCAGAAGTGGCACTGAAGAAGGCAAAGGACCTGGCAGCTGCAGGCGCACCTGACTATGCTGTAGGGGACACCGTAAAGCACATTAAGTTCGGCGAGGGCAAGGTGCTTGAGATGGTAGATGGCGGCAAAGATTACGAGGTAACCGTTGATTTTGGCGGTTATGGTGTTAAGAAAATGTTTGCTAGCTTCGCAAAGCTTAAAAAGATGTAAATTTTTGGTGAATATGTTTTTTTTACGCTACGAATATGCTATAATTTTAGCACATTAAGCATAATTTTCTATGCCGTTGGTTAGTGTAAAGGAGGGCATATTATGAAGTATTCAATCAAAGATCTTACTGATGCAATTAGTTGCAGCAAGGCCGCTGAGCTTGTAAGCAAAGTGAAGAGAGAGCCAGTCATAATCGAAGAGAAGAAGACTAGCCCGTGGAAAATAGTTCTTATAGTCATTGGTGTTCTCGCAGTAGTAGGTACAGCAGCATACTTCCTGTATCGTTACTTCTGTCCGGATTATCTGGATGATTTTGATGATGATTTCGACGACGAGTTCGACGATGATTTCTTCGAGGATGAGGACGACGAGGTTGAGGTTAAGACCGAGGCCAAGGAAGAGGCTAAGGACGAGGCAGCAGCTGAGGAATAAGTATTATAGTTATCACGGCGGAGCTAAAAAATGGCTCCGCCTTATTTTTTCTAAGACGAGTATTTTCAAGGAGACTTATGCGTAAGAAAAAGGGACTAGCACCATTACTTTTGGAAATAGAGCCAGCATGTGAGTATTTTGGGAGATGCGGAGGCTGTACATACCAGGGAATCACCTTGGGACGAGAAGAGGAGATTAAGACTAAGGAGATAAGAGAGCTTTTCGTACCTGAAATGGGGGATGAACTGTTTGATGGGATTTTTGAAGGAATCATACAGTCACCTGAGGTTGACGGATACAGAAACAAAATGGAGTTCTCATTCGGGGATAGCATGAAGGACGGACCGCTGGAGCTGGGAATGCATAGGCGCGGAAGCTTCTATGACATAGTAACCGTGGACGGATGCCGTATAGCTGATGAGGATTTTAGCCTCGCAATTAGAGCTACTCTTGATTTCTTTAGAAATGCTGGCACTACATATTTCCATAAAATGAGACATACAGGATTTCTGAGACATCTTTTGGTGCGCAAGGCGAAAAAGACAGGAGAGATTCTGATAGACATAGTGACAACGTCTGAAAGCGAGGAAGTGGCTGACCCTAAGTCGTTACTTGCAGAATATGCAGCTATGCTCGTGTCACAGCCGTTTGCTGGCAAGCTGGCCGGAGTACTGCATACAACCAATGACTCTGTAGCAGATACTATTACTGACCAGGGCACAGAAATATTATGGGGAAATGATTACTTCTACGAAGAACTTCTGGGGCTTAAGTTTAAGATTACTCCGTTTTCATTTTTTCAGACCAATTCGCTTGGAGCGGAGCTACTGTATGGCAAGGCCAGGGAGTACATAAAGAGCTCGAATGATGGCAATCTAGGTACTTTATTCGATCTATATTCCGGCACCGGGACTATAGCACAGATTATGTCTCCGGCAGCGGCAGAGGTGATTGGCATTGAGATAGTCGAGGAGGCAGTGGAGGCTGCCAAGGAGAATGCGGCGTTAAACGGACTTGCGAACTGTAGATTTATAGCGGGCGATGTGCTAAAGGAGCTCGCAGGTGTAGAGGAGAAACCGGACTATATCATTCTCGACCCGCCACGTGATGGCGTGCATCCCAAAGCTCTAAAGATGATATTGGAATATGGCGTTGATAATATTCTGTATATCGCATGCAAGGCTTCCAGCCTGGCAAGAGACCTGCCGGTGATGAGAGCCGCCGGATATGAGCCCAGGAGAATGTGCTGTGTAGAAATGTTCCCAAGAACCAAAAATATAGAAACTATTTGCTTGCTCTCTAAGAAATAGCGCAATAGTGGGGACGGTCCTAATGGCACGGTGAAGAATAGGAAATAATATGGTGAAAGCAATAGTAAAAGATCCGCTGTTTCTTGCTCAAAAGTCGGAGCCAGCGACTGAAGCTGACAAGCAGGTAGTCATAGATCTGTTGGATACGCTTCGCACGAATATTGGGCGTTGCGTAGGTATGGCGGCTAATATGATAGGTGTGAAAAAGAATATTATAGTGGTGGCAGCAGGACCGTTTCAATTTGCGATGATAAATGCCACTATTACCAAGAAAACAGGGGCTTTTCAAACAGAGGAAGGCTGCTTGTCCTTAGCAGGTGCTAGACCGTGTACCCGATATCAAGAAATCGAGGTTGACTATTTAGACCAGGATTTCAAGCCACAGCACGGTAAGTACACCGGGTGGACAGCCCAGATAATTCAACATGAGCTCGACCATGTAGCAGGAATATTGATATAGGCAAGCTAAAGAATGGAAGGAATACAATAATGAGTGAGTTTAGCATAGGCGAAATGCTTTCCATGCAACAAAAATTGCAAGAAAAATATGCCGATAAGTGGGAGCCTATTGGGCCGGATGCTGGAAAACATAAGCTACTTTGGATGATAGGTGAAATAAGTGAAGTCGCAGATATCATTAAGAAAAATGGAGAGACTGCAGCACTAGAAAATAAGGAGCTTCGGCAGAATCTTATCGAGGAAATGGCAGATGTCTTGATGTACTATAATGACGTTCTATTATGCTATGGCATTAAGGAAGATGAGCTTAAGGAGGCTTATATAGCAAAGTTCAAAAACAACATGAAGCGCTGGTAGGCTTTGATTGCTCGCGCGTCTAATAGCAGGGCCGTTTCAATTTTCGATGATAAATGCTGCTATTACTAAAAAATCAGGACCGTTTCAAACAGAGGAAGGATGCCTGTCATTAATGGGCGTTAGACCGTGTACTAGATATAAAGAAATCGAGTTGACTATTTGGACCAAAATTTCAAGCTCTATTTCCAAAATTGATTAAATTTTTCCAAATTTGAAATAAGGATAAACAATACCTACCATAAATTCGATAAAGATGAAAAGGTGTATTAACCATGAATTTTATGGTAGGAGTTTTGCTTATGATAAAAGTTGCAATTTGTGAGAGTGACTTATCATTCCTTGAGAAGGAGAAAAAATTAATAGAGTCGTATTTGCATGGCTATGAGATAAATAGTGAAATTGAAACTTTTACATCAAGTGAGGAGTTAATAAAGACAAATGCAAATAGATTTGACATGATTTTTCTAGATGTTGAATTGACAGGTATGAGTGGAATAGATGCAGCTAAGTGGTTGAGGGAGAAAGGAACAAAGTCTCACATCATCTTTATTTCTGCATCTTCTGAATATTTGTCAGAGGGGTACAAAGTCGAGGCGCATAGATATCTGCTGAAAAATGACGAAAAGTTTGGCGAGTCATTTAGCGAATGTATGGAAAGCGTCATAGCCAAACTTCAAATGGAAGACAGCAAAATAAGTATTGATGTAAAAGGTGGTGAACTGACAGTAGCACCAATGAAAATACTGTACGCAGAGAGTAATGTTCACAGAGTCACATTATATATTTTAAATCAAGCAGGAACTTTAGACGAATATTATACGTATGATCGTTTGGATAACGTTCAAAATAAACTAGAACGATATGGATTTTTGAGAATACATCAAAGCTATTTGATTAACGGTGAACACTTAAAAAAGGTGCTAAGATATAAAGCTGAATTAGTAAATGGTATAGAGCTTCCAATCTCAAAGAAATATTTTAGGAATACAGAGAATTTCTATATTCGGATGAGAGGAGACCTATAGTTTCCAATATTGAATAAATCGTTCCAAATTTGAAAACGGTATAAATTTATGAATAGAGATATGCGATTATAGTATTAGAACTAATCGTTTTGCGATTTATCCGAAGTAGAGATGTATTCTTTCAAGACCATGTTAATGTATTGACTGAATGAACGGTCATCGGCTTCGGCTAATTCCTTTATTTTTTGAACAATATCGCTATCAACTGTAATGCTGATTTTTTCTTTTAATGGTCGCATGGTATCAGTCTCCTTTCATTGTATATTAACAACTGGTACGATATAATATGAGAAGGTAAGAAAAAGTAGTATAAAGTAGGATAAAAAGTATAAAGTTTTTTCTCTACTTGTCCGATAAATGAATTAAAGAGAATAATTAATATATTTTCATAAGAGCGAAATGGATTTCGGATATATTTCTCATGGATAGAGATGCTTATGATATAGTATGGATGTGCTATATCTTTTTTTTCAAGTATGTCATTTCTGGCAATGTTTCCAAATCTAAATTTGCATGAATGTTTGTAGGTTTATCGTAGAAGATAGACACATTACTATGGGAAACTGTGTGTTTGTACTACACATTGTTTTATAGGTGGGGTGTCTGGGATGACTGGGCACCCCTGTAAATGACACAATCATTAGGAGGTAACACAATGAGCGAAATGAATGTGACAGGAGCAGCAGGCACAACTAGTACTTATACTGGGTACAAGGATACAGCAAAGACAGAAGATTCTAGAAAAAAGAATAAGAGTGATGGAGCTGCAGAAAGCGGAGCAGTTTACGAGAAAACAAAAGAGCCTGAAAAGAAAGCTACGTACTCTATCAATAAAATGAGCAAAGAGGATAGAGCGGCGTTAGTACAGCAGCTGAAGCAGGAAGAAATAGACAGAAGAGGACAGCTTTCAAGTCTGGTTCAGAAAATGTTCAATGGACAGGCTGGCGTGTCAAAGCTTTCTGAGCTGTTTTCACCAGAGAATCTTAAAAATGTAAGTGCAGAAGATATTGCACAGGCAAAAGAAGATGTTTCTGAGGATGGATACTGGGGTATTAAGCAGACGTCACAGAGATTGTTCGATTTTGCTTCAGCTCTTGCCGGCGATGATGTTGAAAAGATGAAAGAAATGCAAGAAGCTATGGAAAAAGGCTTTAAGCAAGCTACAAAGGCCTGGGGCGGAGAGCTTCCGGGAATTTGTCAAGACACCATGAAGGCTGCTAACAAATTGTTTGAAGATTATTATGCATCAAAGGGTGGAACAAGGACTCAGGAGGTAGAATAAATGAGAGGGTTTAATCTCAATATCTCTTCACTCTTTAATAATCTGGGGGCTGGTAATACGTTTGGCTCTATCAATTTCGGAGACTATGCTTCGATAAAGAATGGCAGTTATGGAAAGCTTGTAAAGTCATATTATGCAGAGCAAAAAAAGTCACCGGAGGGAGATAAGACATCTGCAGCAAAGCCTGTCAAAAAAGAGGAGTCTGTTGATAAGACTGGACTTAATCAAATGAAAAAAGAAGCAGATGACTTGAAGCTGGCGGCCGAAGATTTGAATAAAGACGATCTTTGGAAGCAGACGGATGGTGAGTACGACATGGATAAAATTGTCGCTGCGGTGAAATCTTTTGCGAATGAGTACAATGACACTGTAAGTCAGGCATCAAAAGTGAATTCGAAGGACGTCGCGCAGGATGTAAACTACATGAAGAGTATGACAAATACTATGTCCAAGGCACTGTCAAAAATAGGAGTTACTGTTGGGACTGATGGCAAAATTAATGTAAATGAGGATGAACTCAAAAAAGCAAATGTTAGTAACATCAAGTCTCTATTTTCGGGCTCCGTATCATACGGATCGCAGATAGCAAGCAGAGCTCGAGAGATATCTAGAGACACTGTGATGAATTCTAGTATTTACGGAAGCGATGGTGCACTGTCAAACTCACTGAATAATATGTTCAATAAGTGGATTTGATAGATGTAAGCTCGGGTGAAGCTGCTTTGGATTTCTTTGGTTTTGCAGTGCAGTACTATGCAAGGAGAACGAGTTTTGAGTATAACATTGTACGGAAATTTAAATGGTTATACATATAGGCCACCGCAGATGAATCTGATGAAGTCTGCTAATATTGAGACTAACAATGCTGTCACATCGAATGGATATGTTGATTTGCCGGCCTTTGATGTGAATATATCTGAGGAAGGGCTGAAAGCTCTCCATGGTAGTAAGCTTCCTGGCAGTGCAGATTCATTTGAGACTGCGGCCAAAATTGCGTATATGTCTGAACATCAGCCTATAGAATCCTATGAGAGTAAATTTTCACAGATGATTCCAAGCAACTATGAAATGAGTGAACGCGGTGAAGCTGTGTATGTTCATCATACAAATGAGGAGAAGGTAGCTGCTCTTAGTGAAGGCTTCAAATCATTAGTTGATGAAATTAATAAGGGTTACGATGAAGGAACTAGGGTTCGTTATGTAGAGGATCCTACATCCGAAGATGGATTTAGAAAACTCACAAGAGAGGAAGAACTAGATATTCTTCAGCAGGAATTTGATGAATTCGTAGATAGCCGTTTTGGAAAACAACGAGTAGCGGAGGACGCAAAGATTAAAGAATCTTTGGATGCGCTCCAGGAACTCAAGAAATCTCTTGGACGTGGTGAGGTGAAAAAGTATAAGCTGGAGCCATTTTCAGAAAAAGAGGTCGAAAGATTAAAGACAAGAATGCGGAATTATATAAAAAACAGTGGGAAACTTGTAGTGCCTAGAATGTCAGAAAATAGAAAGTAGGACAAAGTAGGATAAAGGGGTTAAGAGCCACATACAGGCTGCCGATATAATAAGTAGCAATGGAAGGCGTATTTTTCAATGGATTGAAGTTCATCGGAAGATGCGTCTTTTTTATTTTTTCCAAAATTGACATAATTGTTCCGATTTTGACATATAACGAATCTTATAAGAGAACATTCCGATAACAATATTATATGAATATGAAAGCTATGGATAGCGGCTCTATGAATCAATGGATTGATTGAATGATTCTGGGGTCGCTTTGTATGTTAATAATCACAAAAGGAAACAGGCAAAATGGAAGCAATTCAGAATCATGTTGATTCAAATAATATATATTATGACAGATCTGCATCGAATGCGGTTTCAGAAGAAGTAACAAATAATTCTTTATGCGGTAAATCTAATGATGCACCGCCAGTTGAAACAAATGGATTAGTAGATTCAGACTCAACAGCTTGTTACGATAAAAGTATTTTTCAGCCAGAGCGTCGAGGTGAACTATTAGAAAGAATGCTTTCTTCTATGAGTAAAGCGGAGAGTTCAGAAAAGATAGTTCAATATGATGAGGATTTAGGCAGAGAAATATATGCCTTCAGTATATAT
>JAZLKM010000062.1:0-9037 GCA_045597645.1 Lachnospiraceae bacterium
ATTATTTGGACAATGTGAGAGTGTTCGCCACTTTTCTCATAATGCAGATTCATGTAGCTGGCACTAACTGGGTAGTGGCAGAGCCTAACACATTCAGCTGGCAGGTATATAATGTGTATGACAGCTTCAGCAGATGTGCGCTGCTTGTGTTCACAATGATATCTGGAGTGTTCTTCCTAGATCCCAAAAAGCCAATAGATACAAAGCGTCTGTACAGCAAGAATCTCGTTAGAATAATTACGGCTTTTGTATTTTGGTCTGTTATGTATGCGATTGTCATACATGTAGCGTTTCCGATATTAAGCCATGAGCCTATAGTACCGCTGGAAGTGGTCAAAGAAATAATATGTGGACATTACCATTTGTGGTATCTGTTTACCATAGCAGGACTATACCTTATTACGCCTTTTGTCAGATTGATTACTGCAGATAAAAAGCTCACCGAAAAATTTATAGTACTGGCATTTATATTGGGTTCCGTAATGGATTTGCTTAAGCTGATTCCGGTTGCTGGAGAGATTATCGAGGAAGCAATGGGAAATATGGAGGTAGGCTTCGTATTCGGATATACAGGGCTATATATGTTAGGCTACTATATTAATGAGTACGGCCTTAGCAAAGGAAAAAAGATTGCGCTTTACGTGTGCGCTGGTGTAGGGCTGTTATTTACAATCATTACAACAGGATTGTGGTCTGCAAATACAGGTGTAAGACATGATGAGCTATATGGACTGCTTTTGCCTGGTTCAGTATTTGTAGCAGTGGCGATTTTTGTGTTCTTCAAGGATCATGTAAGCAAAGAGATAAAGCTTGTAGGTTACCTGTCAGAGCTTTCATTCGGTATGTATCTGGTGCATGATTTCTTTATAAAAATTCTACTCAAGGCAGGCATATCTACAGCGAGATTTAATGCTGTAATATCAGTGCCAGTGGTAGCGATTGTTGTGTTTTTATGTAGCACTCTTGCGGCCTTTGTGCTCAGCAAGATACCGGTTGCCAAGAAATACATAATGTAAAATGAGTGAAGAAGTAAAAAAGAAAAAAGAGCCTTCTAAGAAGGCAAAAAGGTATTTGACAATGGTCTACGTATCCGTAGGCCTTAATTTGCTTTTCTTTCTGGTGCTAGCCCTTGGCGGTGGAGTCTATGCTATCTACAGATACCAAGGCAGACTCAAGTCCGAAAAGGTAAATAATCTGGTGGAGACGGCAGAAAACATTGCTATGGAGACCGCTGAAACCATACGGACAGAAGAACTGTTGGCGGAGGTTATGCCGGAGATAATCACTGACACTACGCATGAAGCCGAGGAGGAGGTTCAAGAGCCCGAGGCGCCGGAAGACATATTTGCGGATATGACCCAGGACGAAAAAGTGGCATATATTCATGAAAATGCCGTGGATTATCCGGCCTGGCTATTGGAATCCTTTGAGAAAAACTATGATTTATGTGACTTTGTCCTAAAATACCCAACCACTGGTCATTCTGTTACGGGTGGAATGACAGAGGAAGAACTGTCGCAGGATAACCCGGTCTTTTGCCAGTGGGATGCCAGATGGGGATACGCAGATTACGGTGATAATATAATTGCGGTGACGGGATGCGGCCCTGCCGTTGTGGCGATGGCCCTATACTCGCTGACTGGTGATGATACATTTACGCCTGACAAGGTGGCAAGATTTGCCATGGACAACGGATTATATTCTTATGGAACTGGAACAATGTGGAAATTAATCACAAAAGCTCCACAAGAATATGGTTTAGTAGTTACAGATGTCGGCAGACATAACGAGGATCAGTACAGAATGGTGCTGGATGCAGGCGGCAAGCTCATACTCTCCATGGGGAAGGGCGAGTTCGCAACTCAGGGCCATTTTATTGAAATTGTGGGATATACGGATGAGGGATATATAGTAAACGACCCTTTCTATACCTTCCACAACGATGGTACAGCGTTCCCGTTTGAGCTGTTTTCCAAGCAGTCAAAGCATGTCTGGGGATATACTACACAGGAGAATCCGGTGTTCTTTAGTCTGGCCTCAGAGCAGCCAGTTCCAGAGGTGCCGGTAGAGGAGGAGCCAATTATCATACAGGTACCCACTGACGACGGCGGATACATGTATGTTAATCAGTAATCTATGACACAGGAAAAGCTTACCGAATTATTGAAAAATGTTGCAAATGGCAGCAAGTCAGTGGAGGATGCGGTCCTCGCATTGAAGCAGGCACCATATGATGATCTGGGATATGCAAAGGTAGATCATCACAGACAGCTCCGTCAGGGTATGGCAGAGGTGATTTATGGTGCCGGCAAGACAAAGGAGCAAATACTGGGTATTACCAAAAGGCTAATGACAGGTGATGCACCGGTATTTATCACCAGAATGTCCAAGGAAGCGGCGGACTATCTGTCGGCTGAGGTGGAGCTTCGTTATGATGAGCTAAGCCACGTTGGAATAGTAGGTGATATGCCCACACCGAATGGAATGGGCAAGATAGTAATAGCCTGCGGAGGCACCAGTGATATACCGGTGGCCGAGGAGGCAGCCCTCACTGCTGAAGTGTTCGGCAATGAGGTGGTCAGACTGTATGATGTGGGAGTAGCAGGTCTTCATAGGCTTCTGGATCATATGGATGATATTATGAGTGCTACAGTCATCATTGCAATCGCAGGGATGGAGGGAGCGCTTGCAAGTGTTGTAGGTGGTCTGGCAGATTGTCCTGTAATCGCCGTACCTACAAGTGTGGGATATGGGGCTAATTTTGGCGGCCTGTCCGCACTTCTTTCAATGCTGAATTCCTGTGCATCAGGAATCAGTGTCGTTAATATTGACAACGGTTTTGGGGCAGCAGTACAAGCTTCAATGATTAATCACATTTATCAAAAGAATTCCACGGAGAAATAATATGAAGACACTCTATTTGGATCTGAGAATGGGAGCAGCGGGCGATATGCTCGCAGGAGCACTGGCTGACCTTTTTGATGACAAGAAGGCGCTGGAAGATGAGCTGAATTCGCTTGGAATACCGGGCGTACAGCTGTCGATTATGGATGACGAAAAGTGTGGCATAAAATGTAGCCACTACAGGGTGCTAGTCCACGGGCATGAGGAAAAGCAGGATGAGGGTTTTGCACATCATCATGAGCATCATCATGGCAATGATCTTATGGACATACGCAGTATAGTTAGTAGCCTTAAGATATCTGCAAGAGTGCATGCTGATGTTATGGCAGTCTACAGGATGATTGCAGATGCAGAGGGCAAAGTTCATGGCAGAGAGGTGGATGAGATTCATTTCCACGAGGTAGGCGCTAAGGATGCGATTGCTGATATCACAGCTGTAGCATACATGATGGAGAAGCTCGGATACCCACAGGTGCAGGCTTCGCCTATTCGAACAGGCTACGGTCAGGTGAAGTGCGCTCATGGAATCCTGCCGGTGCCGGCTCCTGCTACAGCAGAGCTTCTGACAGGCATGCTGACCTATGCCGGAGATATAAAGGGCGAAATGTGCACTCCTACAGGGGCTGCACTCATAAAGTATTATGCCAGCGATATCTGTGAGATGCCGATGATGAACACGCAGCGCATAGGAATGGGTAGCGGCAACAAGGACTTTGAGGCAGCCAATATTGTAAGAGCGGTGCTGGGAGATAAGCCTGAAATGATAAACGAGCTGTCATTTAATGTGGATGATATGACAGGCGAGGATATAGGATATCTGCAGGAGGTGCTCTTCGAAAATGGAGCACTTGATGTATACACCACTCAGATAGGAATGAAAAAGTCCAGACCGGGAGTGCTTATAACTGTGCTGTGCAAGCGTGAAGATAAGGAAAAAATGGCGCAGCTGATATTCAAGCATTCTACTACAATCGGTATCAGAATAGCTGACTTTGACAGGGTTGTATTGACGAGAGAGGCAGTACCGGTGGAGACTCAGGAGGGCACAGTCCACATCAAAAAGAGCGAAGGCTTTGGCGTGATTAGAGAAAAAATGGAGTATGAGGACGTAAAAGCTATCGCTAAGAAGACGGGTAAATCCCTGTACGATGTGAGAAAAGAAATCTGAGTTCGTGAATTCCCAAGAGGAATTACATAGGAAATAGAAATATGGAAGTACTTGAGGCGACAGGGTGTAGCATTACACCTGAGCAGCTGACAAAAAGCAGGCAGTTTAATATAGTTGATTATGGTGCAGGTGAGAGTGTATCGCCTGTAGAGAATACTGCGGCAATAAACGCAGCGATTGCGGCAGCAAATGAGGCGGGAGGCGGTACTGTCATCGTGCCTACAGGTACTTTCCTGGTGTATACTGTTCGACTGAAGAGCAATGTGAATATATATTTATCACATGGTGCAGTTCTTGCTGCAGCCAAGACAGAGCTTCATATGCATTATATGGGCCAGACTATAGATCAGGCAGGTGAGGGCGGCAACTATGATGAGCCAGAAGTAAATCCAAATATAGGCGTGCAAGATCATGGACATACCTATTTTGCCAATAGCCTGATATACGGGGCAGATTTGGAAAACATAATGATATATGGCAGTGGACTAATCACTGGAGGCAGATATAACCAGGAGACTGGAGTATATGAGTATGTGCTACAGGGAGATGACCCTCAAGTACCAAAAAATGTCAACGGACCAGGTCATAATGGCACATGGTTTGGCAACAAGGGCATCGCTTTGGTTCGCTGCAAAAATATAGTTCTCATGGATTTTTCCATTACTATTGGAGGACATTTTGCAATCATATGCAGTGGCTGTGAAAATATATATGCCGATTGGCTTTTGATAGATACTAACAGGGATGCTTTTGATATAGATAGCTGCAAGGATGTTACAGTGAGACATACCACAGCTAACTCCCTCACAGATGATGGCTTATGTATAAAGGCATCATATGGAGCAGGAGTGTTCATGCCTGCAGAAAACATTCTTATAGAAGACTGCACTGTCTGCGGATATGACGCAGGAAGCGTATACGCCAAGGCTTACACCAGAAGCAAGGCTGTGGCAGATGATAGATGTGGCCCGACTGGAAGGGTGAAGCTTGGGACGGAGAGCACCTGCGGATACAAGCAGGTGACAGTAAGGAGAGTCAAATTTGACAGATGCCGAGGAATAGCTATGGAAGCGGTAGACGGCTCTCCAATGGAGGACATCGTCTTTGAAGATTGCGAGATGAATGACATTAGCAATTCGCCGCTATTTATCAGAGTGGGTGACAGAGGCAGATGGCCAGTACTTGATGGTGAAAAGAGATACAGACCTGTATACGACAGGACAAGAGAAGTGACTGTCGATGGCCTGCACAAGATAGCAATCATCAATGATAAAAATAAGATTTGCCTCGAAGGCCGGCCAACCAGTGCTACAAATCTTGCCAGCGCCGCCAGGATTCGGATAAAGAATATTAAAGTAAAGAATGCAGATCCCAGATATCCTATGCTTGTGATGGGAATGACTGACTCTCCTATAAGGGATGTGGAGATAGCCAATATAGAGGTAGAATATCGTGGCGGTCTTACGATGAAGGATGCAGTAGAACAGAGGCAGATAGACACGCCTATTAGATTCTCGCAGTTTCACGCCACTGAGATTGAGCAGCTGGTGCCATGGATGGTCAATACATTTTTTGTGAAAAATGAAGGTTTATTGCCACGTGTAGACTGGGATGGTAGAGACTCAGGCTGGGTTGACGATCCATATAATGTTCCAGAATTGCCTGAGGTATATCCGGAGCCCAGCAATTGGGGCATATTACCGGCCTGGGGACTGTATGTCAGACATTGTGAGAATATAAATGTGCAAGATGCGCATTTCACAACGATTGAACCTGATGGCAGACATATAATCGTGCTAGATGATGTAAACGGGGCATGTTTAAATCAAATATCTGCCAAGTCAGAGCAGAATACGCATTGTATTGCCACTGTTACAAACAATTACCGACGTCATACAAATAGAGAGCTCGTAGCTGATGAACCGTATTTTACGACAAAAGTTCAGGGGCTTAAGATGACAGACTGCTTTGCTGGTTATGACAATCAATTGCTTGAAGTTGTGGTTGATGCTCCGGCACCAGGTACACCTGAGGATAGTCTATACAATATGCCTACTGTGGCGTGTCAAATTACAGGATATAATTTGGACGTAGCAAGACCGTTGCCTAAAACAGTATTTCCATTGTTAGAGAAAGAAATAAGCAAATGCTAAATAAGTTAGAAAGAAAATTCGGAAAATATGCTATCTCGCGGCTGATAGTCTACTTGCTGGTAGCATATGGCGCAGGAGTGATCCTGCAGGCACTCTACAGAACGACAGGAGTGAATTTTATCTCGTATCTGACGCTTGACCCATACTACATCATCCATCATGCGCAGATATGGAGACTGTTTACCTGGGTGTTTGTATCATCTCAGGACAGTATACTGCTGGCATTGATTATGATGTTCTTCTATTACCAGCTGGGAATAGCGCTGGAGCAGACTTGGGGTGCATTCAGATTTAATGTGTACATATTTAGCGGGTTGATTTTTACAGTTATAGGCGCCTTTGTAGTATACGGCCTTTTTTATCTGTTATATGGCACTTCGGTTCCGGGAATAGGCAGATATATCACCACATACTATCTGGAAATGTCAATATTTTTCGCGTTTTCAGTATGCTATCCTGACATGCAGGTCAGACTATATTTCCTCTTCCCAATCAGGATGAAGGTGATGTCAATTGTGTATTTTGCATTCATAGGATTTGATGTTCTGTCAACATTCCTAAATGCAGGTACTGCGGTAGGTCTTGTTAAGCTTACAGTAGTACTTAGCTCTCTGCTTAGCTTCTTTATTTTCTATATGATGAATAGAAAATATCAAAGCGGAATGTCGTATAAGAGCAAGCCTAATAGAGCACAGCGTAAAAGGTCGAAGGAGTTCCAAAAATCCTATGAGAGTGGTGCTTTCAGAGCATCGTCCAGAAGTGATGGGGTCAGCTCGCAGACCACGAGTTCTCGGGGAAATGCCAGCAATATCACCAGGCATAAATGTGCAATCTGCGGCAGGAGCGAACGTGATGGGGCAGGCCTTGAATTTAGATTTTGCTCAAAGTGCAATGGCAACTATGAGTATTGCCAGGAGCACTTATTTACGCATAAGCATATAGTTTAAGTTTACAAAACTATCCTTGTAAGGTATAATGTGATAGATTTTGGGCCGTTTGGTCCTATTAATGAGATTTTATTGATATGTTTTAAGGAGGATTACCTAATGATAGTAGCCGGCGATTTTAAGAATGGCGTTACCATCGAGTATGAGAACGGTGTATGGCAGATTATTGAGTTCCAGCATGTTAAGCCTGGAAAGGGTGCTGCATTTGTACGTACTAAGCTTAAGGATGTTAAGAATGGTGGTGTAGTTGAGACCTCTTTCCGTCCTACTGAGAAGTTCCCACAGGCGCGTATCGATCGCAAGGAGATGCAGTATCTGTACTCTGATGGAGATACATACAACTTCATGGATGTTGAAAACTATGAGCAGATTGGTCTTAATGCAGATCAGATCGGCGATAGCCTTAAGTTCGTTAAGGAGAATGAGATTGTTAAGATGCTTTCTCACAATGGTTCAGTATTTGCAGTTGAGCCGCCGCTTTTCGTAGAGCTTGAGATTTCTGAGACTGAGCCGGGCGTAAAGGGTAATACTGCTACCGGCGCTACCAAGCCTGCAACTGTAGAGACTGGTGCTACTGTATACGTACCACTTTTCGTTAACCAGGGTGATAAGATTAAGATTGATACCCGTACTGGTGAATATCTTTCAAGAGTATAAGGCGCTGATATGGAATACATGAAGAGGCCTCTCAAGGAAATATTAAGAGAGCGCAAAATCTACAACATTTTTCATACGGAATTCCAGAAAAGTACATGGCTTGATCTGGCAGGACTGCAGAATTCAGAGTCCAGTATAGAGGATTTGTATAAGGATGAAATTATTCCGAGGGATGTTCTAGATTCAATTGTGGCTAGACTTCAGACATTAATTTAAACATTTTGGCCGACCTTTATGAGGTCGGCCGATTTTTTTAAGGGGGACAATACTTGAAGAACAAAGGAAGTATTTGGCAGAGATGTTTATACGGATGTGCTGACATATATGGGGGCGGAGTGTTTGTTATTATCACTACGTTCTTTTCAGTCTTTTTGACCAAGGCTGTGGGCATGCCTGCAGTGTGGGCCGGCACGATTCCGTTTATAGGCAAGGTGTGGGATGCTATTACAGATCCTTTGATGGGCAATATTGTAGATAGAACCAAATCCAGATGGGGGGCAAAAAGACTTTATCTTTTTGTTGGAGGACTCTTGTCCGGACTGACCTTCGTGTTCCTTTGGATAGATATCAATTCGGGGACACTTATTGCGAAGTATATCTATTACGTAGCAATGTATATTATTTTCTCTACTGGCTATACTATTGTCATGGTACCTTACAATGCACTGCTGCCGGACATGGTAGATGATTATGTGCTTAGAGCTAAGTACTCCGGAGTCAGAATTATATTTTCCGCGCTGGGAGCTATCCTTGCAGGCCTGCTTCCATCGGTGCTGATATCTGATAACAGAGACAGCGCCGGCTATCTTATGTCGGCAGTATCATTTTCGTTTATCTCCGTAGCTGCGATTCTTCTGACTTTCTTTGGGACTTCTGAGAGGCCGAAGGAGCCTGTGAGAGTGAGCTTTGGAGAGAGCATGACACAGTCTTTGACGGTATTTAAGAATAGAACGTTTAGACTTTTTGTTATTATTTTTCTTATAAGTCAGGTGACTGCAGATTTTGTAACCGGAATGGCAGTATATTTCGTCGATGATGGAATTAATGCATATACAGGCAACAATTTTATCATGCTTATGGTAGTGATTCTGGCATCGCAGCTGGTAGGTACATTTGTGTTTGATCCAGTGATGGCGAAGACAGAGAAGCGTGTGCCGATTGTGGTAGGCACAGTATGCAGGGTGATTGCATCCATAGTTGCGGTCATA
>JAZLKM010000063.1:0-15789 GCA_045597645.1 Lachnospiraceae bacterium
GCCCCCAAAAGCTGGATGAATTAAGAAGCCACATCTCAGACAACTGGAGACCGGGCGCGCAGCATCGCGAAATAAGAATCACCACGCGAATCACCGAATTCAGGCTCTGAGTGCCATGGAGGAAGGGGCATGCAGCTACGCGCAGGTCGGAACTTAATGTGGTGTACGAATGCACGATGGGAGTCAGTAATAGCACCGTGGCGGGCGGCACTCGCCAAAACCAGAGGAGGAGAGGCGATGATTGGTCAAAATGGTAATTTGTGATAGGCGAATAGTAATAGATGATAAAGAGGATTGGCTTCGAAAACGATTAAGCCTAGTGCATTTAGTATAAAAGAGTGAGAGGAAAATTAGGTAATGTGACTAAAAATGAAATCGGTTTCAGATTTTTGTTGACGAATGTATAGTTAAAGTGTTTAAATTAGGACAAGTGAAACGGGTTTCAAGTTGTCGATTTCACGATAGGAGGGGAACAATGGCAAAAAAATCTAACGTGGAAGGCAAAGCGGTTGTTAAGACAAAATCGGGGCTTAACTTCTGGCAGAAGCTTTGGAAGTACAGAATACTGACGTTGATGTGCATTCCGGCAATATGCTTCTTCATTGCATTTAGTTACATACCGCTGCCGGGTATTTACGTAGCATTCGTAAAATACAATTACAGAGCAGGTATTTTCGGAAGTAAGTTCATAGGTCTTCAAAATTTCAAGTTCCTTTGGGATTCAGGAAAGCTCTTATCACTTACGAAGAACACAGTGCTTTATAATCTGGCATTCATAATATTTGGTAACTTCATCGCAATGTTCATGGCAATTCTTTTGAACGAGATGAGAAATAAGTACTTCAAGAAGGTTTCGCAGACATTGATGTTCTTGCCATACTTCATATCACAGGTACTTGTAGGATTGTTGGTTTACAACGTACTTAACTACGATACAGGATTTGTTAATGAGATTCTTGTAGCTCTCGGAAGAGAAAAGTGGCAGCCATACGGAGATCCGAGCTGCTGGCCGTGGCTCATCGTACTGATTCATCTGTGGCAGGTGACCGGATATAACTCAGTAGTATACTTCGCAGCTATTATGGGTATAGATGCTGAGATGATAGAGGCTTCAAGAGTAGATGGTGCGAATGCATTCCAGAAGATAAGATACATCATTATACCAAGCTTGAGACCGACACTTGTTATACTTCTTCTCTTCGCGTTAGGAGGTATTGTAAAAGGTAACTTCGGTTTGTTCTATAACATAATTGGTACTAACTCACTTTTGTATGAGACCACAGATATTATAGAAACATTCGTATATCGAGCAACAATGACAGACTTTAACTTCTCAACAGCATCAGCCGTTGGTTTGTATCAGTCAGTAATTGGATTTATCATCGTAATGGTAGTTAACTGGGTAGTTAAGAAGATTGAACCTGACTACTCACTGTTCTAGGAAGGAGGAGAATATGGCAAAGGTTGATAAGCAGGATTTGCCATCAGGCGCAAAGGTTAAGCTTGGTGCATCCGATATCGTAATCAGAACTTTTGGTTATGTACTAGTAACTATTTACTCTATATGCTGTGTTATTCCGTTCCTTCTCATAATAGGAACATCGTTCACATCAGAGAGCTACATAAATGCTCATGGTGTACAGCTTATACCGAAGGATTTCACGCTTAGAGCATTTGAGATGGTATGCAAGAATGGACTTATTTGGAAGTCATACATAGCAACCATCCTTATAACAGTAATCGGTACATTTGCTGGATTGGCGATAATAGCAATGACAGGATATGCACTTCAGAGAAAAGATTATCCGTTCAGAAATGCTATTTCATTCTTCATCTACTTTACAAGCTTGTTCTCAGCAGGACTTGCACCTTACTACATGACAATGGTGCAGACTTACAAGCTGAAGGATAATTATTTAGCAGTTCTTTTACCGCTTATGATGAGCCCTTGGCTTATTATTCTCATGAAGAACTTCGTAAAGGGTATTCCTCATGAGATTACAGAGTCAGGCAAGATTGACGGAGCAGGAGATATGAAGATATTCACTTCCCTTATCCTACCGATGCTTAAGCCGGCTCTGGCTACTATCGGACTTTTCCTGGCACTTGGATATTGGAATGAGTGGTATCAGTCATCACTATTCCTTTCAACTCAGGTAGATGTAGTGCCACTTCAGTACATGCTATATAAGGTTGTTAATCAAAGCGATGCACTTAAGAACTCAATAGCAGGACAGTTCATTGTACTTACAGATATTCCTACTACAGGAATTAAGATGGCGAACGCAGTACTTGCAACAGGACCTGTTGTACTCGTTTACCCATTCGTTCAGAAGTACTTTATCTCTGGTATCACCGTAGGTGCTGTCAAGGGTTAAGTAATAAATATGTATCCAACCGACCGAGTGGTCGGAAGAAAAGGGAGGAGAAAACAAATGAAAAAGAGAATCGTAGCTACGCTTCTCGCAGCAGCAATGGCATTTGGTCTTGCAGCTTGCGGTAGCGAGAGCGCATCAACTGGTTCTACTAGCACAGGTAGCACTTCATCATCAACAGATACTACCGCTGCTAGCACTGACACCGCAGCAACTGCAGATGCAGCTGCAATTGACACCTCAGAGCATGTAGTAATTACCTACATGGTTACAGGTGACAAGCCATCTAACACCGCAACTGATGAGATGCTTGAGAAGCTCAATGCAATTCTTACCGAGAAGGTAAACGCAGAGCTCGCAATCTATTACATTAGCTGGACAGATTACCTTTCAGTATACAACCTGACTCTTGCACAGATGGACGGATCAGTTGACCTTGTAGGTACTGCTACTGACTGGCTTGATGCATGGCCGAACGTAAAGAACGGAGCATTCCTCGAGCTTTCAGATGACATGCTTGCAACCTATGCACCGCAGACCTGGGCTTCAGTATCACCGGAGCATTGGGATATGTGCCGCTACAATGGTGACATCTATCTTATGCCAGAAGATAATTACGCACAGTGGACCAACCATGGTTTCATCTATCGTAAAGACTGGGCAAAGGAAGCAGGACTTGCTAACGGATGCCACAGCTGGGAAGATATGACTACCTACTTCGAGTATGTAACCGCAAATGCTGATGCACTTGGTATCAAGTATGCATGGGATTCAGACGGTACTCAGTATGCTCAGATGGGTAACGGATGGATTTCATCACACACCGATTATGTAGCAGTTGACGGTCTTTGCACTGGCGCTCTTTGGGGCGGTGACAAGAGCGACCTCTTCACCATCACCACACCAGTTATGACCGAGACTGATTCACTCGTTGCTTACGCTGAGATGATGAAGAAGTGGGATGAGATGGGCGTATGGCC
Source organism: Lachnospiraceae bacterium (assembly GCA_045597645.1). Lineage (GTDB taxonomy): Bacteria > Bacillota > Clostridia > Lachnospirales > Lachnospiraceae > JAKSSE01. Next base: position 3,356 of record JAZLKM010000063.1, read on the forward strand.
GACCGACGTTCTTAACAACACTGCAGCACAGAACCGTGATGAGTATCGTGTAGGTCAGGTAGCAGCAGAGCAGCATCATACCCAGACCTGGACAGACCTTTGCTCAGCAACCAGCACCAACACCATCTATGCAGATGATCCAGATGCTGAGACTGGTATCTTCTACTTCGGTGAGGAGACCGGTAACGTAATCGCACTTTCAATCACTCATGGAGCAATGGCTGTATCAGCAGCATCAAAGAATCCTGAGAGAGCACTTATGGTATATGACCTTCTTAGAAATGATCCGGAGTGCTACAAGCTTCTTAACTACGGTGAGGAAGGCAGACAGTATGACGTAGATGCTAATGGCTTCAAGATTGAGGCAGCTGGCTATGATAGCACCAACGACGCAATCACTACCAACTGGTGGTGGGGACGTAACGATGACATCGAGCTTCGTGATGGTACCCGCAACTGGGATGCAATCGACGCACTCTACAAAGAGTACGATGCAAAGAAGATTGACTATCCATATGGACAGTTCATCCCAGATGTAGATGCTATTCAGTCATACATCGACAACTGCAACGAAGTTTACACCAACTACATGAAGCAGATTTCATTTGGTAAGTACCAGGGTTCAGCTGCTGATATCGTAGCTGAGATGCAGGCTGCCCTTGAGCAGGCTGGTATCCAGACTGTAGCTGATGAGCTTCAGAAGCAGATGGATGAGGTTTACAAGTAAATCTTAGATAGTCCAAACAAAATGATTTAATCGTGGGCGCTGGCACGTAGCGGTCAGCGCCCATTTTCTGCAAAAATTAGGAAAAAGAGGTAACTATATGGGGACCTTTGAAGTAAAAGATACATTTTATCTTAACGGTGAACCCTTCCAGATAATATCAGGAGCGTTTCATTATTTTAGAACCGTGCCAGAGTATTGGCAGGACAGATTTGAAAAAGCTAAGGCGATGGGCCTTAATACAATAGAAACTTATATACCGTGGAATCTGCATGAGCCTAGAAGAGGTGAGTTTAATTTTGACGGTATTTTAGATATTGAAAAGTGGATAAAAATGGCCGCAGATAACGGTTTGTACGTTATTTTGAGACCTTCACCATATATATGCGCAGAGTGGGAATTCGGTGGACTTCCAGGGTGGCTTTTGGAAAATGATGGAATGAAGCTTCGCGTGAGCTATGAGCCATTTCTGGACGAAGTAAGAGCATACTATGATGTTCTTTTTCCGATTATCACGAAATATCAGATTACGAATGGCGGGCCTGTCATTGTAATGCAGATAGAGAATGAATATGGCTATTTTGCTAATGATAAAAAATACATGGAGACCATGAGAGATATCATGGTGGATAGAGGGGCGGTTGTACCGCTCATCACATCGGACGGCCCTTTCGAGGAAAGCATGAACGGCGGAAGCCTCGAGGGCGTGCTTGAGACTGGAAACTTTGGCTCTCGTACAGAGGAGAGATTCGGCGTACTTAAAAAGTATGTGAAGGATGGCCCGTTAATGTGCGCAGAATTCTGGGTAGGATGGTTCGACCACTGGGGTAATGGTGGTCATATGACTGGCAACCTGGAGGAGAGCGTAGCTGATCTGGATAAGATGTTGGAGCTTGGCCATGTTAATATATATATGTTCCAAGGTGGCACAAACTTTGGATTCATGAATGGCTCGAACTACTATGATGAGCTTACACCTGATGTTACAAGCTATGACTACGATGCTCTATTGACCGAAGATGGTCAGATTACAGAGAAGTATCTAAGATATAGAAATGTAATTTCAAAATATAAAGAGATTCCAGAAGTTAAATTTACTACAAACATACAGCGCAGAGGTTTTGGCGAGCTTAAAGTGCAAGACAAAGTAAGCTTGTTTGAGGTTATTGATGATATAAGCAGCCCTGTACATAGTAGCTATCCAAAATCAATGGAAAGACTCGGGCAGTACTATGGATATATTCTATATCATACTACACTTGAGACGGAGACTGGTCTTGGGAAAATAAGACTTTGGGATGCCAATGATAGAGCTAATATTTTGGCGGATCAAAAGCCAGTTAAGGTGCTTTACGACAGAGAACTTCTGGTGGAGCATGAGGTAAATGTTCCTACACAAAAGGGCGACAGCCTTGACATTTTGATGGAGAACATGGGTAGAGTTAATTTCGGTCCTATGATGGAGGTGCAACGAAAGGGAATAGATCGTTGCGTTCAAATAAACGGACATGCTCATAATGAATGGGATATATATACTTTGCCTTTAGATAATGTAGATAAAATTGATTTCACAAAGCCGTATAAGGAGAACGTACCGGCATTCTATCGATTTATCCTCCAAGTAGATAGAAAAGCAGATACCTTCCTTGATTTCGCCGGTTGGGGAAAGGGGTGCATTTTCCTAAACGGATTCAATCTTGGAAGATTTTGGGAGATAGGGCCTCAGAGGCGACTATACATACCGGGACCTCTTCTGAAAGAGGGCGAAAATGAAATCATAATCTTTGAGACAGATGGCAAGGCGGCAGATACTATCACCTTGACAGATGAGCCGGATTTAGGCTAATATCTTTGACGGAAGGCGTCGGGGGAGCTTCTCTCGACGCTTTTTGTTTAAGAAGAGATGGAGGAAAGAAGATGTATATTACTTGTTTGGATTTAGAGGGCGTATTGGTCCCGGAAATATGGATTGCATTTGCTGAGGCAAGTGGCATTCCGGAACTCAAGCGTACAACTAGGGACGAGCCAGACTATGATAAGCTTATGAAGTGGAGACTGGGCATACTAAAGGAGCATGGTCTTGGACTAAAAGAGATACAGGAAACTATAGCTAAAATTGATCCGCTTCCGGGCGCTAAGGAGTTTTTGGATGAGCTTAGAAGCTGTTGCCAGACTATAATAATATCTGATACATTCTCACAGTTTGCAGGGCCGCTAATGGAAAAGCTTGGTATGCCGACTATATTTTGCAACGAGCTTGTTGTAGCTGATAGTGGAGAGATTACTGGGTTTAAGATGCGCTGTGAGAAGTCGAAGCTTACTACAGTCAAAGCACTTCAGAGCATAGGATACGAGACAATTGCATCAGGAGATAGCTTTAATGATCTGGGAATGATTGAGGCGAGTAAAGCTGGATTTCTATTTAGATCAACTGAGGCTATTAAGAAGGATTATCCTCAGTATCCTGCATTTGAGGAGTATGATGACCTGCTTGCTGCAATTAAAGCAGCTATGGACTAGAATAAATTACATTGAACCAGAATCGTCGTAGATACAGCTACGACGATTTTTTGATTTGGGACGAATTTGCAGTGAAATAGTGTGGTGCGATAATTGATATATGAGTTGTATTTTGATAAAATTAACTGATTTGTATGCATAAAAGGATGAAGCTCTGAAGACAAATAAAATTGTCGGCAAAAGGAGGACAAGAAGTTGCAAAAATACTATTTAGCAGTAGATATAGGCGCATCGAGTGGGCGCCATATTTTGGCTCATATTGATGAAAATGATAAGATAATTCTTGAGGAAGTATATCGATTTGAGAACGGCATGGAGGAAGTTGGGGGACATCTGTGCTGGAATCACGAAAAGCTATTTAACGAAATAGTAGCAGGAATGGCAGAGTGCAAAAAGCTTGGAAAGCAACCGGTATGCATGGGTATTGACACCTGGGCTGTGGACTATGTGCTTCTTGATAAAAATGGAAATGCATTGGGAAATACCTATGGATATCGAGATCATCGTACAGAAGGTATGGACCTGCAAGTGTATGGCAAGATTCCGTTTGAACAGCTATATGAGCGAACCGGCATTGCAAGACAGATATTTAATACAATTTATCAGCTAGAGGCACATCACAATTTTGAGCCAGAACTGCTAAATGAAGCTGAGCAGCTGCTTTTTGTGCCTGATTACTTTAACTATAGGCTGACAGGTATAGCAATGACTGAGTATACTAATGCTAGCACTTCTCAGCTATTAAATTCACAGACCAGAGATTGGGACTATGAAGTAATAGACCTATTGGGATTTCCGCGGAAAATATTTGGAAAAATAACTACGCCGGGGACTATTGTAGGACATCTTTTACCTGAGATACAGGAAAAGGTGGGCTATGACCTTGAAGTGATTCAAGTAGCAACACACGATACAGCTTCTGCTGTAGCAGCTGTACCGGCACTTGATGAGCATTTCCTATATATAAGCTCAGGAACATGGTCACTTATGGGTGTTGAGCTGGAAAACGCAATCTGCAACGAGAAGAGCCGTCTGGCGAATATAACCAACGAAGGTGGAGTCGAATTCAGATTTAGATTCCTAAAGAATATAATGGGACTTTGGATGATTCAGTCCGTAAGACATGAACTTGATGATAAGTATTCATTTGCTGAGCTCTGCGATATGGCTGAGAAGTCGAAAGATTTTCCGTCAAGAGTTGACGTGAATGATGATTGCTTTCTGTCACCTAGTAGCATGATAGATGCTATTAAGGATTATTGCGCTAGAGAAGGAAGCAAAGTGCCACAGAGTGTAGGAGAAATATGCACAGTAATTTATCAAAGTCTGGCAGATAGCTATGCACAGACTGTGAAGCAGATAGAAGATATCACAGGAAAAACATACGCAAATATCAATATAGTGGGCGGCGGATCTAATGCAGCATACCTTAATAAGCTTACAGCAAATGCTACAGGTAAGACTGTGCTAAGTGGACCATCGGAGGCAACAGCGCTGGGAAACATACTGGTTCAGGCTATAGCAGACCACAAGTATGCGGACCTGAGGGAGGCAAGAAAAGCTGTATATGATAGCTTTGAAATAAAGACCTATCAGCCTAAGGAGTGAGAAATTGAGTAGAAGAGGCGGGCTAAATTTTAATAGAAAGCGACGCAAGCTTGACATCAAGTTCATTCCGAAGACTATCCTGACTATAATTGAGGTGGCAGTCGTTATTATGCTGGCTTATTCATTTGCATATTCCTATGGGATGCAGACTGTTGTAATCGGCGATTCAATGTCACCTACGGTTATGGATGGTGACACAGTACTTTTGGACCGATTTAGATATAGGGTCATGGATCCTAAGGCCGGAGATGTGGTTGCATTTAGAGCAGGTGGAAGACTGGGAGCCTCCATATCAATTAAGCGCGTGATGGCTGTGCCGGGGGATACGGTATATATCTCCGGAGGCAAGGTGTTTGTCAATGATGAGATGATTGAGGAATACGAGCGTGCCAATATAGTAGATGCAGGTATGGCTGAAAATAAGCTGTATCTGGGAGAGGATGAATATTTCATCCTGGGAGATAATAGAAATCATAGCACTGACAGCAGATATGTATCCGTTGGTAATATTTCCAGAGGATTCATAATTGGCAAGGTATGGTGCGATGTTACACCCGGAAGCATAGGAATAGTAAATTAGAGGATTATTATGGATTATCAATGGTACCCAGGTCACATGACAAAGGCCCGCAGACAGATGCAGGAGGATATCAAGCTGATAGATCTCGTGATAGAGATTTTGGATGCAAGAGCTCCTTGGGCCAGTCGTAATCCTGATATTGACAATTTGGCTCAGGGCAAGGCCAGATTAGTACTTTTAAATAAGTCAGATCTGGCAGATGATCAGGTGACTAAAAGGTGGATTGCTTACTTTAATTCAAAGGGGATAGAGGCCGTAGCGCTTGACTCCAGGGCAAGAGGCAGCGCAAAAAAGGTTGAGGATAAAATCGAAAAGGCCTGCGCAGCAAAAAGAGAACGTGACGCCAGAAAGGGCCTTAAGAACAGGCCTATAAGGGCAATGGTTTGCGGGATACCAAATGCTGGAAAGTCTACATTTATCAATTCATTTTCCGGAAAAGCGGCAGCCAAAACAGGCAATAAGCCAGGTGTTACCAAGGGAAAGCAGTGGATTAGACTTAGTGGCAGTGTAGAGCTGCTCGATACTCCGGGTATTTTGTGGCCTAAATTTGAGGATCAGAAGGTTGGTGAACATCTTGCAATGATAGGCTCAATCAAGGATGAGGTTTTAAATATAGATGAGCTGGCTTTGGCACTTATAGCATGGCTATTAGAAAAAAAGCCGGGCTGCCTTAATGCGAGATATGATGTGGAGGAAAGTGCTGCTCCTTTGCAGGTGATGGAAGATATTGCAAAAAGGAGAGCATGCTTTAGACAGCAAAATGAGATAGACTATACCAAGTGCGCAAAGCTTATATTAGATGAACTAAGAAGCGGCAAGCTTGGAAGGATTACTTTGGAGGAGCCATCAGATGAAGACTGATGAGTCAAGGATTCTTGATCTTGAGAAGGATCTGGATGAGTATTTTATTAGAGGAAAAAAAATCGAGGAAAAGCCTACAGAGGAAAAGGTAAAAAGGAAAAAAGAAGAGAAGGAGCAGGAAGAGGTAGATATCAAAAAAGAGATATTTAGTACTCTCATCTATGTGGTTGCTGCGTTCGTCTTCACATTTCTCTTTATTCACTACGTAGGAGAGAGAACTCTGGTTGAGGGCTCGTCTATGGAGAGCACTATAAGTGACAGAGATCAGCTTTTTGTGGATAAGCTAGGATATAGATTCCACGAACCTGAACGATTCGATGTTGTAGTATTTCCATATAGGCAGGATCCTGATATGAAGTTTATCAAGCGTGTCATAGGGCTGCCGGGAGAGACTATACAGATTGACTATGCAGGTAATATCTATATTGATGGAGCGGTTCTGCAGGAGGACTATGGCCTTGAGACTATAGCTGATCCGGGACGTGCCGTAGATCCCATCACACTTGGCGCTAACGAGTATTTTGTAATGGGCGACAATAGAAATAACAGCAAGGACAGTAGATATTCATCTGTTGGCAATATTACTGATGAGGAAATCATAGGAAAAGCGAGATTTAGGATTTTCCCATTCAATAAGCTTGGAAGGATAGACAAATAATGGAAGACGGTACTCGCAAGATAAGCGAAATAAAAGCTGAATACGATCACCTCGGAGAGGAGAGGCTGGATGAGTTTATAACAGAGTATGTTAGAGACGGACGTCCGGGAGTAGCCAGAATCGTAGGACTTGCTCAAAAGAGACAGGAGAAGCTTAGAATAGAAAAAGAGCGTATTTATGCATTGTCAGAATTTGAGCGAAAGTATGCTGACTATGAATTTATATGTGGAATAGATGAGGTAGGAAGAGGACCTCTGGCAGGGCCTGTTGTTGCCTGCGGTGTTATTTTACCAAAAGACTGTGACATTCTTTATATTAATGATTCCAAAAAACTTACCGAAAAAAGAAGAGAAGAGCTCTATGACGTAATCATGGAGAAGGCTGTGGCAGTTGGATTAGGAGAATCGAGCCATCAGAGAATTGATGAGATAAATATACTTCAGGCGACCTATGAAGCAATGAGAGAGGCCATAGGCAAGCTTAATCCGAAGCCAACATTGCTGCTTAATGATGCGGTCAATATACCGGGTGTTGACATCAAACAGGTGGCAATTGTACATGGTGACGCTAAGAGCATCTCAATTGGAGCTGCCAGCATAGTTGCGAAGGTGACAAGAGACCGCATGATGGTTAAATATGATGAAATGTACCCTGGATACGGATTTGCATCAAACAAGGGTTATGGATCTGCTGAGCATATTGAAGCGCTAAAGACAATTGGCCCATGCCCGATACATAGAAGGTCATTTATTGGTAATTTTGTAGAGGTATAGTAATATGCAGATTGCTGATGTCGCCAGACATTATGACAACAGCATAACAGATAATACAGCCGGCGCCGTTAAGAACCAAGGCGTCGAATCTACTGTGTCCAATGTTCAGGGGATGAAGGTTGGGCACGTTTTTGAAGGCACCATAAATGGTGTAAAAAATGGGCAGGTACAGATAGGTCTTTCCAATGGAGAGACACTTACAGCACGTCTTGACTCAGGAATATCAATTGCCAAGGGGCAGTCTTTATTTTTTCAAGTAAAATCAAATGAAAACGGTCAGATTCAAATAAGAGCCATAACAGGGGAGTCAGGTACCAATCCTACCCTGGAAAAGGCACTTAATGCGGCTAGCCTGCCTATAAATGATAGAAACATAGCAATGGTTAAAACTATGATGGAAGAGAAAATGTCCATTGATAGTAATAGCCTTATAAGCATGTATAGAAGTATGGCAGGCTCAGGAGGAGCAGATCCGGTATCTGTGGTTCAAATGGCAAAATATGGGATACCGATTACGCCGGAGCTTGCTGCACAGTTTGAAAACTATAAGATGGATCAGGGGGCTATATTAAAAGAGCTCACCAATGTAATGAATGAATTGCCAGACCTTGTATCATCGGCAACTGTATCTGCTGAGCAAGGGGCGGCTCTTAACCATGATATTGTAGAGATATTAACTGGAGGTTCACCGGACCTATCCATTCCTGCAACTATTGCATCACTTGCACCTGCAGAAACGCAGGCACTGGCTGAGGCTGAAGCGCAGATAGCAGAGGGATCCCTTGTGACGTCTAACCAGGAGCTTGTAATGCCAAAAGATGAGCTGCTTGCAGCGGCAGAGCAGGCGCTTTTTGATGAGGCTGTTATCGGGCAGGAGAATGCAGATATTGTAGTTCTTCAGGCAGATAACTTGGAGGAAATAATATCTCAGGGAGAGGTAGTAGATGCTGATGAAGCTGATGCTATAGCTAAAAGTTCACAGCAGCTCCTCGAGGAGCTTTCGACAAGAATTGAGTCATTTACATATACAACAGATGCTATTGGAGGATATGCATCGCCGCAGACTATTATCGATTTGTCGGAGACAATTAAGTCTATCCCTGCATTGGCACAGAGCTTAGAACAGTTATTTACGCAAGATGGATATCTTGATCCTAAAATCACTTCACAGGTGCTTCTCAAGGAGCTGACAGCAGCCTTAGACCAGGGGGTAAAGGACGGTAGTATTACTAAAGAGGATGTCTCAAAGCTGTTGGGCGGGGAAGGCTATAAAGCCAGTATACGTAATCTGGTTGAAAAGCAATGGCTTTTGGAACCATCTGAAGTGGCGCAGGGAACAGATACTATTAAGAAGCTGTATAGCAGACTTGAGACTCAGATGAATCAAATAGATCAAGCACTGGCTAAGGCCGCAGTACCGCATCAGGAATTTACAGCGCAGACTGTGGATGTATCCAATAATATAAGTTTTATGAATGAGCTCAATGCGGCTTACACTTATGTCCAGATTCCACTTAAGTTAAGCGGTCAGAATGCAAATGGAGATCTCTACGTATATACTAATAAGAAAAAGCTTCAAGATCCCGACTCTGAGCTTACAGCATTTCTGCATTTTGATATGGAAAATCTGGGGCCGACTGACGTGTCAGTTAAGATGCTTCACAAGAATGTAACAACCCATTTCTATCTGGCTAACGAGGATGCATTCGAGCTGATAGAGAACAATATACACATTCTAGATAACAGACTTAGAGAAAAAGGATACTCGTGTAACATAAATGTATCCAATGAAGATAATAAACCAGATTTTGTCAGCGATTTTCTCAAACATGATGACAAAACAGTAGGACAGGTACATAGATATTCATTTGATGTGAGAGCATAATGCCAAATATGATGCCCTGGCAGAAGAGCCAGTTTGAAAAAAAGGGTAAAGATAAGACAGCAGTGGCCCTTTCATATGAGATGGGAGACGCAGCGCCTAAGATTCTCGCCGTTGGAAAAGGTCATGTTGCAGACCAGATAGTGGAGAAAGCAAAAGAGAGCGATGTGCCGCTGTATCAGGATAACAAGCTGGCAGACACGCTCTCAAAGCTGCAAATTGGTGATAATATTCCGCCGGACCTCTATGAGGTTGTGGCTGAGATTTTATTGTTCGTAGATGGCATGGATAAAATAAAAGGGAAACTTGGTCGATAACTAATCCTCATCGCCACCCAATGAGTCAAAATACATTTCATCCATGATTTCTTCAAATCGATCTTCGGCGATTTCGTACTCCTTGTCATCGGTTATGTTTTCGATTGACGGCTCGCCATTTTCGTCTTCGAAATACTTGTAGATATATACGTCGCCGGCTTCATTGTCCTCGCCATTGGCATCCAATGGTACAAGCACAATATATTCTTGAATTCCACATTCATATATAGTGAGAATACGACATTCGACATCGCCGTCATCTAAATTTAGAGTGACACGTATATCGTCGGCCTCTTCCTCGTCAATTACATTCTTGAAATCATCAATATCACTCATAGTGACCTCCTTAAAACAATATATTCATTGAGCTGAACAGAAGATATTGTACCACCTTAGGTTTTGTTTTTCTATACAAAACGTCGCGTAAAATGTTATAATAACCCAAATTGTTTTTTGAGAGGATACAAGATGGGACTTACTATAAGAGAAGGCAATTATCTAACAATGGGAGCTATCGCATGTGGGTCGGCGGTATGCTTTACATTCGAGGCAGATAAGACAGTGTCTTCTTTTATTTTGCTATATAATAAGGCAGATAAAAAGCAGACAGAACGGGTAGAAGTATCACAGAATTTTTGTATTGGTGCCCTTAGGTCAATATGGATTGAGGGAATCGATATGGCCAACACGGTTTATCTGTATGAGATAGACGGGCAAAAGACATTAGATCCATACGCTAGACGCATTGTTGGGCGTGAAAAATGGAATGATGCAGAGCGTTTTGGTGACAATCTCGAAGTATATGGCGGATTTGTATGTAATGATAGCATTCTTGCTGGAGATTCATTCCCCGAGATTCCTAAGCAGGATATGGTTATGTATAAGCTTCACGTTAGAGGCTTTTCCATGGACTACGGTAAGGCCGGCAAAGCGAAAGGTACATTTGGGGCAATAAAGGATCGTATTTTGTATCTCAAATCTCTTGGCATAACGACGATTGAGGCTATGCCGCTGTATGAATTCGAGGAGAGATATTTTTCTAAGGATCAGTCTATTAGCAGACAGATTTGGGAAGGCTCCAAAGATGATATAGTGAAGCCTCTTGAGCAGCCAAGCGTACCAAGCAAGATTCACTACTGGGGTTACACTAAAGGACAATATTTCGCTCCTAAAGAGGGATATGCGCAAAAGGATGCAGATGTTGAACTAAAGGAGCTGATTGCAGAGCTTCATAAGAACAATATGGAACTCATTATGGAGGTGTTCTTCGTAGATGAGGAGCCAGGCCTTGTGATTGATATGCTTAGACACTGGGTGGCAGACTATCATGTAGATGGCTTCCATCTTCTTGGTGAGCACCTGCCCATTGTCAATATAACATCTGATGTGATGCTTAAGAGGACCAAGATTTTTTATCATAGCTTCCCGCAGGAGATTGCGGATAAGCAGGAAAAATATCCTCACCTCTATGTATACAATGATGAGTTTCTCTATCCCACAAGAAGACTGCTCAATAGTATGGAGGGCAGGATATCGGACTTTGCATGTCAGATGCGTAGGCAGGATAAATACTGTGGCTTTGTGAATTACGTTGCATCGAACAATGGCTTTACATTGGCTGATGTGTTTGCCTACTGCGAGAAGCATAATGAGGCAAACGGGGAGCATAATTTGGATGGTTGCGATTGGAACTATTCCACTAATTATGGAGTCGAAGGCGCCAGCAAGAAGAACGCGGTGGTAAAGGCAAGAAGACTTAGATTCAGAGCGGCGATTGCAAGTGTATTGTTATCGCAGAGCGTGCCGCTCATATATTCAGGAGACGAATGCCTTAATTCACAGGACGGCAATAACAACGCATACTGTAGGGACGATAAGATAGGTTGGGTTAATTGGTCATCTTCAGCTGCGGTAAAAGAATATACAGAGTTTGTAAGAAGGTTAGCTGAATTTAGAAAAAGCCATCCGGTGCTGCGTCAAGCAAATCCGGTGCAGATGGCTGACTATAAGAGACATGGACTTCCGGATCTGTCATATCACTGCGAGTATCCATGGATGGATGATTTGGCACCGCATAGGCAGAGTGTAGGTATGCTCTACTGTGGAGAGTATGCTGACGATGATACGTTGTTCATCTGCTATAATTTTAGAACTGGAGCTCAGCAGATGGCACTTCCAACATTGCCTAAGGGGCAGGAGTGGTCGATTGTAATGTGTACAGCAGATGATCAGCCCTTCTATGATACGTCAAAGACAGTGTCGGGGAATATGTTTCAGGCACCAGGTACCTCTGTCACGATTTTAATAGCAGAAAAGAAATAGGATGGATGAGAAAAAAGGAATCTTAAGCGGCAATGCGCTAAAAATTATAGCTATTATAACAATGGCTATAGACCATATTGCGGCCAGTCGTGTAATTAGTATGACTATGAATACATATCTGGTGATGCGGAGCATAGGCCGAATTGCATTTCCGATATTTTGCTTTCTGCTGGTGCAAGGGGCATGGCA
>JAZLKM010000064.1:0-28269 GCA_045597645.1 Lachnospiraceae bacterium
GGCGCTGGGATTGTTTTATATGAGCCCAGCTATGTACGGTAAGATATTGCAGAAAAAAGGATTGCTGTAGGTGATGAATCTAAAATCAAAAGTCTTGCTATACAAATATAGGCAGCTAGAGAAGGCCTATCATACAACGGCAGCAGGATATGTGGATTCTGAAAATGCACATGACTTAAACTATGCGCAGCGAGCGCTTCCAAAGCTTGCAGAAGGAGAGAAGATACTCACTGAGCTACTTGAGAAAGGAGCTCCATTTGCGATAGGACGATTGGGGGAGACTGAATGTCGTACAACAGTCCTTGGAATTATGGAGCATTTTCCAGTAAAAGAGAGAAATAAGGCAAAGCTACAGGAGCAGAGCTGGAACTGGTGCGAAGGAGCAGGTTTTTTTCCAAATGACGTGAATTATCTTCCTAAGTTTGCAGGGACAATAACAGATGCGCTAGGCGGACTTGACTATGTGGCACCTCTATGGTTTTCGGCGGAAGAGGAATACTTAATAGAAAAGTATGCAAAGGCTGCGAAGCTAATCAGAATGACATCAGTTGATAGCTTCCCGAGGTCTGACACGCCGTGGACGGCTGCTTTAGCGGGCAAGAAAGTGCTGGTGGTGAGTCCTTTTGCGAAGACTATTGAACGACAGTATCAAAATAGAGAGAGAATATATCCTGATAAGCCGGTGCTACCAGAATTTGAATTAATAACATTTAAGGCAGTTCAGACTCAGGCTAAGGAAGCGGATGACAGATTTAAGGATTGGTTTGAAGCGCTAGAGTGGATGAAGGCTGAAATACGAAAGATAGATTTTGACGTGGCACTTCTGGGATGTGGTGCTTATGGGTTGCCACTTGCTGCTGACATCAAATCTAGCGGTAGAAGCGCGATACATACCTGTGGCCAGACACAGTTACTGTTTGGTATAAAGGGCAGCAGGTGGAATGATGATGCAGAGGTTGTATCAAACTATAATAGTGCGTGGACATATCCTTCTATGGAGGAGACGCCGAAGAGGATAGATAGCTTTGAAGGAGGCTATTGGAAGTAGTAAGAATAGCGCGAAAAGCAATTAGTTTAGAGCGCAGAGGAGAATATGACGCAGACAGTAGTATTAAGTACATTATTTGATAGTGGATATCTGGACAAGGGTCTGGTTATCTTTGATTCACTGTGTGAAAATGCGTCGGATTTTAGGCTCTATGTATTTGCATTTGATGATAAGTGCTACGAAGTGCTTAAAAATGAGTACGATGACCCAAGGCTTATAGTAGTAAGGTACGAAGATTTTGAAACTGATGAAATGCGGGTTGCCAGAGCCAATAGAGGTCCTAGGGAATACTGCTGGACATGTTCATGCCTTACGGTGAGACACGTGCTCACACATTTTGGAGAGTCAAATTGTGCGTGCATCAATTCGGATATGTACTTTTATTCAGATCCTGCAGTGCTACTCCAGGAGCTTATAGATAGTGGCTGTGACGCAGGAGTGGTGAGTCATAGGTTTAAGCCTTGCAAAGAGACTCAGGACATGATTGATATGACTGGTGAGTTTTGCGTTGAGTATAATACCTTCCTCAACACTGCAAGAGGAATGGCACTACTTAACTGGTGGTGCGATAGAGTGCTGGAAAAGTGCCCACCTACCCCAGAAGATGGTCTGTTTGGAGATCAGAAATATGTCCAGATAATGTATGAGACCAAAGAAGGGGTATATGCTACCCAGAACCTTGGAGCGGGGGTGGCACCTTGGAATATAGCTTTGCACAGGGCAGACATTCCGATAGTATTTTTTCATTTTCAGCAGATACAGTACGTATCAGAGACATCGGCCTGCATCGGGGTTACCGAGTATCCTGGCAATCCAGACAAGCAGCTGATAGATGAAATATACCTGCCCTACATGCGTCTGCTGCAGGCAAAAAGAGAACTACTTAGAGACAAGTATGGAGTGGTATTACAGCAGCCGGAGCGATACATAAAACATAGATCCAATATTAGAAGATTTGTAGCTTACGTGCTCTTTTCTAAGGAAAGGGCACACAAGTTGGCTAAGGCTATAAGAATATTAACCAGAGGACATAAGGACTTCATTAAATGGTGAAAAACTATTACCCCGTAGCGGTATTTGCATACAAGAGAATAGATACACTGGAGAAGTGCCTTAGTTCGCTTGCTGCCTGTGACGGAGCAGATAAGACGACGGTTAATGTCTATGTGGACGGAGCAAAGGGAGAGCAGGATAGACCTGGAAATGAGCAGGTGAAGTCGTATCTCGAGTCTTTTTTGCCAACAGCGGGATTTGCTAGCTACAGTGTCACTTGCCGAGAGAGCAATGTAGGGATACACGCGAATGTCATAGGAGGTATCACCGACACTTTAGAGAATAGTGCGGCTTGCATCGTGGTGGAGGATGACCTGGTGCTGGCACCAGATTTTCTGATATATATGGACGGAGCACTTGACTTTTATGCCGACGACAAGAGATATGCCAGCATATCAGGCTATACATACCCATTAAAACAGCTAAGAAAATATAAGCATGACGTGTTTACTCTGGGCAAGGGCCAGAGCTGGGGCTGGGCGACCTGGGCTGACAGATGGAGTCAGGTGGACTGGGACCTCAGAGATTTTGATGATTTTAAGGCAGACAGGAAGGCACAGAAGGCTTTTGACAGGCTGCAGTACGAACTGAGTGACTGGATTATCACACAGGTGGATGCAGGTGAAGAGCAGTGGGACTGGGACTTCAGATGGTGCTATAACATCTTTAGAAAAGGTCAGCTGGTGGTATATCCAGCGAAAAGTCGTGTGCGCAACGAAGGCTTTGGCGGCGGAGGTACACATTGCTTTGGTGATGATTCCAAATTCAATGCGGCATTTTCTAAGGACTATAGAGAGTGTGTGTATGAGAAGCTTCCCATAAATAGGCGCCTTGAAAAGGCTACGGCTATGTATGGAGTGCGTACACTCAAGGTAAAAATAACAGATAATCTGGCAAAGATTTTCCACGTAGGAGAGTATCGCAGATGATTAGTGTTATTATTCCAATATACAATGTAGAAAAATATCTGAATGCATGCGTAGAATCTGTGCTGGCTCAGACTTACACGGATTTGGAGATACTGCTTGTGGATGATGGAAGTATTGACCACTGCAGTGAAATGGTGGACCAGTGGGCACGCAGGGATAGCCGCATAAAGGCTATTCATAGAACGAATGGAGGTCTGTCTGCAGCAAGGAATACAGGAATGAACGCTGCGACAGGTGATTATATATATTTCCTTGATTCTGATGACATGATAGAGCCGATGACCCTGGAATATCTGATAGGGGCCATAGAGAGTACGGGGAGCGATGCAGCATTTTGCGGAGTAAACGAGCATATAACTGAGGATATGATGCAGCCTACAGGTCAGGTTGTATCGCCTGGTGAAGTGCAGGTGTACTCGGGACGTGAGATTATAAAGGGCAGCTACGACGAGCCATTTGGAGTCACTGGAATATTTGCCTGGAACAAGCTATATCGGACCACGGATACCTGGTATGTGCGATTTCCTGAGGGGAGAATCAGGGAGGACGAATACACTACTCATCAGTTCCTGTGGCCACTTGAGAAGGTGGTATATGTACCGGCAAAGCTGTGCTGCTATAGACAGAGGTCAGGCAGTATCATGAATGCGGCAGGTGATGTAAAGCAGATTGATCTAATGGATGCATACCTGGCACAGGTGAGATTTTTCCGAGATAAAAAGGATAAGGAGCTCTATACCATGAGGACCTCGCAGGTGGCAGAGGGACTTTTGTATAATATAGAGGAAGCTAGAAAAAATGGGCGAGATCACCTAGTGAGACTTTGGACCAGAATGCTTAGGGAGTTCTATGAAAGCGATTATAGGCGCGTGAAGGTAGCACCAAGGAGCCGCATACGAATGTGGGCATATATTAGTGCACCGGCGGTATACAGGATAATTTGGGGCAGAAAGTAGCAACAGCTAGTAACAATGTAATGTTATATAGAAAAATAACGCCTTGTGACCATGTAATTGCGCTGAGCAGAGAATTAACTGATAAAAGAACTTAGAGACAACATATTATACTACTTGCAGCAGGTGGTAATAGAAAGAGATTATGAGCGAAGAATACGTAACACACATAAAATCAAAGACGGGCTGGTTTGAAATTAATTTCAAGGAGCTCTGGCGCTATAGGGATCTGATATACCTCTTTGTCAAGAGAGATTTTTCTGCGCAGTATAAGCAGACTATACTTGGACCACTGTGGTTTATCATCAATCCATTGCTGTCAACTTTTATATATACATTGGTATTTGGAACAATAGCGGGAATTGAGACCGAGGGCGTACCGAACTTTGTGTACTACATTGTGAGCTATGCTATCTGGAATTATTTTGCCACATGCATCACAGCCACATCAAATACATTTGTGTCCAACTCGGCAATATTTGGAAAAGTATATTTTCCACGAATTGTAACACCTATGTCGACTGTAATATTTTCAGCGATTAATTTTGTGGTAGTGCTTGTGATGAGCATTATTACTATGCTTATATATGCCATCCAGGGAGTGCAATTCAACATAACTGCGTTTGTACTGTTTGTACCGGTGATTGTGATACAGACTGCGATTCTAGGCCTTGGATGTGGAATCATAGTATCCTCTCTGACTACTAAGTATCGCGACTTGTCATTACTTGTGAGCTTAGGAGTACAGCTGTGGATGTATATCACTCCAGTCGTATACCCGATAGGTATGGCCTCTGAAAAGCTTCAGAAAATAATGTGGCTTAATCCAATGGCACCGATAGTTAATAACTTTAGATATGCGGTGATGGGGTGTGGAACCTTCGAATGGAATTACTGGTTCGTAAGTCTTGGAGTCACAGTAGTGTTATTTGGAATTGGAGTAGTATTATTCAATCATATTGAGAAGTCATTCATGGATACGGTGTAAGCGTGTCAGATCAGAACTATATCTGAAAAGAAGCTATATGTAATTACATATAGCTAGAAGAAATTATTTTTGCGATAGATACATAATGGTTTTAAATCTAGCAATATAGAAAATAGTATGTAACGGGGAGCAGCATGGATAAAGAACCGGTAATCAGAATAGAACATTTAAGTAAGGAGTATAGGCTTGGTGTCATCGGAAGTGGCACTTTGTCTCAGGACCTGCAGAGTGCTTGGGCTAGATTGCGAGGCAAGGAGGATCCGAACTCAAAAGTTGGTGATCTGGGGCAGTTTGGCAAGAAGTTCTGGGCACTTAAGGATATTAATCTCACAATAAATAAAGGCGAAGCAGTGGGGATTATAGGTGCTAATGGCGCTGGTAAATCCACTCTTCTTAAGATACTTTCAAGGGTAACAATTCCAACTGAAGGCGACGCGTATCTCAATGGGCGAGTAGCCAGCATGCTTGAGGTAGGAACCGGCTTTCATGGTGAGCTGACCGGGCGAGAGAACATCTATATGAATGGGGCCATCCTTGGCATGAGTCGCAAGGAAGTGGACTCAAAGATAGAGGAGATAATTGATTTTTCAGAGTGCAGGCAGTTCATAGATACTCCTGTTAAGCGCTATTCATCTGGAATGTATGTTAAGCTGGCGTTTGCAGTAGCAGCACATCTAGACGCAGAGATTCTCATTATGGATGAGGTACTGGCAGTAGGAGATGTAAAATTCCAAAAGAAGTGCCTTGGTAAGATGGGAGATGTGGCCAACACAGATGGCAAGACGGTTCTTTATGTAAGCCACAATATGGCGACTATCAGACAGCTATGCACCAGATGCATAGTACTTTCACATGGTCAGGTAGTATTTGATGGTGATGTAGTGGATGCTATAGGTGTGTATCTGGAGAATGAAAAGTCTGACCTGGAGACCTACTATGACCTGGATAATGCGAAGAGGCCGTTTATGGACCATGGCACTATCTGCAGACTGACAGCTCTTGAATTCATTGATAGAGAGTCTATGACTGTAAATAGTGGCGAGAAGATTAGATTTAAAATGTCATATAAGTCTAGCATACACATCGAAGACTTGAGGGCGTCGTTCCACTTCTACAGCGCCGACAGTACGCCGGTTGGAACTATGCTGACAGGAATATTTGGCAGTATCAATGCGGGCGAGGAGAAGACAACAACCTTTGAAATAGATACCACAGGATTTGTGGCTGGCAAATATTATTTTATTATCGACTTGTTCACGTCAGGCGGCAACTGCGCTCACACCAGCTATGATCATCCGCTTGAGAGAATGTTCTTTGATATAGATGACACTATGGTAGACAGATATGTCACATGGCATACACCAAGCTTCGGAAGCTTGCAGTTACACGATGCTATGGTCGTCGATTGAGCGTAGCTCAATCGACATCGGTGAACCGAGAGACATTACGCTTTAAAATGTCACGAGGTCACCGGAACTCGCAGAAGCGAGTTCATACCTATTAAAGGGTAGGCGGTAAAGCGGGTGCGGCTGGGGCCGAGAATTACCGCTTGGCGAGTGTATTATAACAAGCGAGCGGTAAAAGTACTTTAGGTAGCATGAAAAGAAAGATTGTAACGATTAACTGCACAGGATACGACGGCAGCACTGGTCAGATTATCAAGGACATAGATATATATACCGGTGATGAGTTTGAGTACGCTCACTACTATCAGATTCCAGAGAGTGACGTACCAAATGGGCATCTTTTGACTAGCTGGAATGTGACAAGGTGCTACTATTATTTGTCTCGAATCACGGGAAATAGATACGGACTTGGCAGTAATCCAACTAGAAAATTAATCGCTGGTATTAGGGATGAGTCGCCAGATTTGGTACATATTCATTGTCCGAATTTCCATACTATCAATCTATACAGGTTATTGAGTTTCCTCAAAGCAGAGAGTATTCCAACAGTTGTGACCAACCATGCCGAATTTTTCTACACAGGTGGATGTGCGTACACCTACGACTGTGAAAAATATAAAAGTGGCTGTAAGTCATGTGAAAGGCAGTTCGATGAGGTACACAAGTATCTAGTGAGGCGTACCGCAAGAGAGTGGCAGAGAATGAAGGAAGCATTTTCTGATGCCGAAAATATTACGCTGGTAGCTGTATCGGATTGGGCAGCTGACAAAATAAAGAGAGCGCCAATTACGGAGGGACTTCCAGTAGTAACAATAAAAAATGGTGTGAATACCGAGATATTTTGCTCATCGGCTGGTACTGCTGAGAGTGAACGTAGAATCAGTTTTTCTGGCAGAGGAAAAAATATCGAACAATATGTGGGGGAAGAATCCCTAAAAGATACAAAACCAGGCTTGGCCTGCAAGCCCCAGGCTAATTATAGGCATAAAATATTGCATGTGACCTCACATTTCAGTGACCGCGAGGGAGATATAAAGGGCGGCAGGTATCTGCTTGATCTGGCCAAGATGAGACCTAACTATGACTTTATCGTGGCTGGTGAATATGAAGAGATAGATAGTTTGCCGGAAAATGTAACGCTGCTTGGCAAAGTGTCAGATAAGGCAGAACTTGCCAGACTGTACAGGGAGGCGGATACAACTGTGCTTACCAGCCAGAAGGAAACTTTCGGAATGGCTTACGCAGAAAGTGTGTGCTGCGGGACTAAGGTGGTAGCCTTCTATGCAGGAGGGACCGAGAGCATAGCGCTGCCAGACACTGCGATATTTGTGGACTATGGTGATGTTGAGCAATTGGCGCAGGCGTTGGATGAGGCCATGGCAGAGCAAATATTATATGAGCCAATCTTGAGTCAAATGCCTTGTGAAGAGCAGACACAGCAGGAATTAGGGAAGAATGTAAAAAATAGAGTGCAGGCAAGCACGCTGAAACTGAATGTGTCGGAAAATGCCTGCAAGCATTTTTCTGCTGAGCGTATGGCGCATGAATATGCAGAATTATATAGGAAAATGCTAGTTAAGTCAGAACGATTTTCCTGAGATGTGACTAGCGGGGATGGTTTAGGAAGCAGCCTACTACAGGCAGTCGTTGCCGAAGAGTGCTTGCAGATTACATAGAATAATAGAGGAAAGCAAAAACATAATGCTTATATCAGTAGTAACAGTATGCCGCAATGCGGAAAAAATGATAGAAAAAACTATAAAGTCAGTTCTGGCTATGGAATTCACTGACTTCGAGCATATTATAATCGATGGTGCTTCGGAGGATGGGACCATGTCTGTAATCGACAGATATGCAGGAGAGTACGCCAAGAAAGGCATAGCATTCAGCGTAATATCTGAGCCTGATGGTGGAATATATGACGCCATGAATAAAGGTATTAAAATGGCTCAGGGTGACTGGATAATGCTTCTAAACGCAGGCGATGCATACCATGACGGCAATGTCTTTAATGAAATTGAGCAGGCCACCAGGCGTTTTAGAGTCGATATACTTGCAGGTAATATGATTTTCCAGGAGGGATATCTGGGCAGAGTGTATCGCTCGAGAAAGACAAACCGCATGAAGGAAGAGATGGCTCTCATGCACGCTACAATGTGTGTAAAGAGGGAGCTCTATGAGGCCAAGCCGTTTTCCACAGAATATAAGATATCTGGAGATTATGAATGGAGCCTGTACTACTATCTCAATGATGCAAAGATTGAGATAATAGATATTATTATGGTAGATTTTGATGGCAATGGGGTGTCAAATAAGAATAAGAATCTAGCACGATTGGAGAACTACCAAATACAGAGAAAGTACGGACTTCTGGGCAATGACAAGCCGCCGAGAAAACCTAACATCAAGAGTAGAATATATAAGAAAATCGCATATGTAAAACCATTGGCAAAACTGTATTATAAGTACGCCAACAGGACGCGGAGCGATATATATTATTTAGAGTAAAGTGGTTGAAGTTACGGCTTGCATCCACAAATTTTTTCGGTCCATAGAGCAAAAAGTAGAGGCTTTTGAGCGGCAAAATAATATATTGATTGGCCGAGATTTATTGCTAACGCATGAGTCGCAGAATCATGAACTGGATGTAAGAGTGGTAAGAAAATATATAGAGGAGTATTTAACCTAGCTGCAATATGTAAATGCCAGCATAGAAATGTAAAAAGTTCCGACATGGTAATGCTGGAATTAAATCATATAAATGTCATTGGCCGCATGGTGAATTCGGAAAGCATATTTTCCGGTTATGTGCTATAATTGCGACATCTGAAAGTGCGAAAGGCATGGATTTTGCACGAAATAGTTAATTTATTTACACCGAACAAAAGAAAGTGAAGAGACAACGACGATGAAGGTTGTAATTCTTGCTGGTGGAAAAGGCACACGCATTTCAGAGGAGAGTGTGCTCCGCCCGAAGCCGATGATTGAAATAGGCGGTAAGCCGATAATATGGCACATTATGAAGGAATATTCTTCATACGGCTTCAATGAGTTCATAATATGTGCAGGCTATAAGCAGGAGATAATCAAGGAATGGTTCAATAACTATTTCCTATATTCCAGTGATGTGACCTACGACTACAGCAATGGCCGCGACCTCAAGATAGAGAGGCAGTACACCGAGCCATGGAAGGTGACAGTCGTAGATACAGGCCTTGATACAATGACCGGGGGGCGCATCAAGCGCATCCAGAAGTACGTGGGAGATGAGCCATTTTTGATGACATACGGCGATGGAGTCTGCGACGTAAACATTGCTGAACTTGTGAAATTCCATGAAAGCCATGGCAAGCTTGCAACCATAACCGCAGTGATTCAGAAGCAGGAAAAGGGCATCCTCGACATCAGCGACATTGGGGAGGTAAGAAGCTTTAGAGAAAAAAGACCCGTTGACGGCACACCAATCAATGCGGGATACATGGTACTGCAGCCGGAAATCTTTAATTACTTGAAAGATGATACTACGGTATTTGAGAAGGTTGCCTTGGAGCAGCTGGCAATCGAGGGACAACTGATGAGCTACATACACAAGGGCTACTGGCAGTGCATGGATTCAATCAGAGAGAGAGAAATGCTGGAGAAAACCTGGAAGACAGGAAATGCTCCATGGAAAAATTGGGACTAGTGTGGCTATAAAATAACACCATTAAAAGCAAGTGACGCAACTTCTGCAGTAATGCAGAGGTTGCGTTTTTGGTTAAGTTGTGTGCTTTGAAATTATTATAGGGTTTACCACGATTTACCGCCTTCATCCACATATTAAATGCTTAGGCGGTAAAACGTCAGGCAAGGAAGCGTAAGATGCCGCACTATTTTGCTAATCATGTTCAATATATGTTATAATATCAACCAATTATGGATTTTTATGCTCTGGGAGCGATAATAGCGGATGAAAAAGAAACTTTCACAATATATAGTTGATTTTCTGGTGGAAAAAGGAGTGACCGATTGCTTCAGCGTCGTAGGCGGAGGAGCAATGCATTTAAATGATGCGTTTGGGCACACCGAGGGGATGCATGTTACCTATAACCACCATGAGCAAGCGTGTGCTATGGCAGCGGAGGCATATGCCAGACTAGACAACAAAATAGCGGCGGTGTGCGTTACGACAGGCCCGGGAGGAACCAACGCCATAACAGGAGTGGTATGCGGTTGGCTGGACTCTATACCGATGTTTGTGGTGAGTGGTCAGGTGAGATACGATACTACTGCTAGATATATGGAGCAGTACACAGACGGATTGCCGCTTCGAGCAGTGGGAGACCAGGAGTATGACATCGTAAAATCAGTGGAGCCAATGACAAAATATGCAGTCATGATAGAGGATCCGCTGACAATTAGATATCACATGGAAAAGGCGTGGCATCTAGCTACAACAGGGAGACCAGGGCCGGTGTGGATAGACGTGCCAGTGGACTTCCAGGGGATGACGATTGAGACTGATGATTTAGAGGGATATGATTCGGCCGAGGACGATGCGAAGCTGCCACCGAAGGTGGATGATGCAACCATCGATGCAATAATAGAGAAAATAAAAAATGCAAAAAGGCCAGTGCTGCATGCAGGCTATGGCATCAGACTGTCAGGGGGCTATGAAGCCTTCAGAAGTGTTATAGAAAAGCTGAACATACCAATTGTCACATACTGGAATGCAGTGGATCTGATAGAAAATGACCACCCATTGTACGTGGGACGAGCTGGAAATATGGGAGACCGTGCTGGCAATTGGGCTATCCAGACTGCAGACCTGCTGCTGTGCATAGGCACCAGGATCTCAATCCGCCAGACAGGGTATAATTACCAGACATGGGCCCCGAAGGCCGAGGTGATTATGGTAGATATCGACCAGGCTGAGATGAAGAAGACTACCATACATGTTGAGCAGCCAGTGTGGGCGGATGCCAGAGATTTTCTGGAAAAATTAGATGAAGGCCTGAGAAGGGAACTTAGGATATCAGAGTTAAACCGAGGTGCAACTCCCAAAACGGATCGAATCAGCAATTTAGAGGCAAATCCTGAGGGGGCGCATGAGTGTAGACTAGACAATGACAGTAGCGATATATTATTTAATAATCAAGCATGGTTGGATAAAGTAGCTTCATGGCGTGACAATTATCCAGTAGTGTTGCCGAGACATAAGACTCAGTCGGAGCCAGCTAATATATACGCATTTATCGATAGACTTAGCAGCAAGCTGCCGGAAAACAGTCTCACAGCGGTGTCGAATGGAGCATGCTGCGTAGCAGGAAATCAGGCGTATTGCATACAGCGAGGCAGCCGCATGATTAACAATAGCGCCATAGCTTCAATGGGTTATGGACTTCCAGCGGCAATAGGAATGTGTATAGCAGGCGACTATGCAGATACCATATGCCTTGAGGGAGATGGCAGCATCATGATGAATCTGCAGGAGCTGCAGACCATCATCACCAATGACCTGCCGATTAAGATTTTCCTAATCAACAATGGCGGATACCACTCAATTAGACAGACGCAGAACAACCTATTTTCCGATAGATGTAAGGTTGGAATCGGACCTGAGAGCGGAGACCTGGGCTTTCCGGAGTATGAGCTGCTGGCGAAGGCGTTTGGATATAAATATTTAAGCATTAAAAGTAACGATGAAATGGACGTCGTAATAGAGACAGCACTTGAGACAGATGGCCCGATGTTTGTTGAGGTATTTACAGATACTAAGCAGATATGGGAGCCCAAGAGTGCCACCAAGAGACTGGAAGACGGTACGCTTGTAAGCCCACCGCTTGAGGATTTGGCACCGTTTTTGCCACGCGAGGAGCTGAAAAAAATATTAGAGATGTAGAAATAGATATAGGAAAAGCTGCTTTTCAACAAGTGTCATGAGATGGGTAATTGGCGGAAAGCTGTTACTTAGAAATGAAAGAAACTAGTAATTAACAGGGTTATTGATAATATGACAGTAGTAATTACAGGAGCAACTTCCATGATAGGAGTTGCGACAATAAAAGCCCTGCTTGCACAGGATGTGGAGATAATAGCTATCTACAAATCAGGCTCAAAAAAGGCAGACAGACTGCCAGATGATGACCGCATTAGGAGGATAGCCTGCAATCTGGAGGAACTGGGGAACCTGACAAAACTTTTGCCGCTGATGGGCATTGAACTTCCAAAGGCAGACGTATTCTACCACTTTGCGTGGGGACATACTCAGCGCCAGGACAGGGACAACGAGGAGCTTCAAATCCGGAATGTGGTATACACGTTGGATGCGGTGAGACTTGCACACAGTGTGGGATGCCACACGTTTATAGCATCAGGCTCGCAGGCCGAGTACGGAATAGTGCAGGGGCCAATAACTACGGATATGGATTGCAACCCAGTGACGGCTTATGGAAAAAGTAAGCTGGAGGCCGGGATACAGGCCCGTAAGCTATGCGACGAGCTAGGAATGACTTGCATATGGGGCAGGGTATTTAGTGTGTATGGCACAAATGACACACCGAATTCCGTGATAAGCTACGCGATACAGCAATATCAAAACCATGAACCGGCGGCGTTTTCTGCAGCAACACAGACCTGGAACTTCCTGTATGAGGACGATTGCGGAGAGCTATTTGCTGCACTAGGGATGAAGGCCTGCGAGGAGTTAGCATCAGGGGTCTACAATATCGCGAATCGCAAATCTAGGATGTTGCGTGAGTACCTGACAGAGCTAGCGCAGGAACTGGGTGAGGGTTTTGAGTACAGCTTCGCCGAGCCTGACAAGGCGGCCGAATTAAAACCGGTAGTGAGCCTTGATCCAGATACGACCAAGACCTATGAGCTCGTGGGAAGCGGATATAAAAATATCGACTTTAGGGCGGGAATTAAAAAGGTAATCAATTCTAAGATATAAGGCAGAGAATTACCGCCTGCTACCACAAAACAAAGCATCCGGCGGTAAAATAACCAAACGAGGAGAGAAAAATTGAAGAAAATCAGCATAATGATACCTTGCTTTAATGAGGTAGAAAATATAGTGCAGATAACAGAAGCGGTGAGCAAAGTCATGACAACTGAGCTGCCGCAGTATGATTACGAGATACTAATTATCGATAATGCATCGACCGACGGCACAAGAGATCTCATTGAAGGAATATGTGAGAGCAATCCTAAGGTGTGGTCGATATTTAATGTGACGAATTTCGGCCAGTTCAATTCGCCGTTCCATGGAATGTGTGAGACAACAGGGGATTGTACGATTACAATGTGCGCCGACTTTCAGGATCCGCCGGAGCTGATCCCCAGATTTGTGGCAGAGTGGGAGAAGGGGCATAAGATAGTCAGTGGGGTCAAGACCTCGAGCAAGGAGAACCCGCTGATATATGCAGCGCGAAGTGCTTACTATAAGATGATTAAGAAGATGTCAACGGTCAGAATGATAGAGCATTTCACAGGCTTTGGATTGTACGATAAGAGCTTTATAAAGCTGCTTAGAAAACTTGACGATCCGGTGCCATTTATCAGAGGAATAGTGGCGGAGTATGGTGAGGGCTTTAACCTGACAGAGGTGGAGTATGAGCAGCCGAAGCGCCGAGCAGGCAAGACGCACAACACCTTCTACAGTCTGTACGACGCGTCAATGCTGAGCTTCACATCATACACTAAGGTAGGCCTTAGAATAGGCACTTTCATGGGATTTATAATAGCAGGAATCAGCTTTATAGTAGGCATCGTGTACCTCATATACAAGCTGGTGCACTGGTACAATTTCTCGGCAGGAATGGCGCCGATCACCATAGGAATGTTCTTCCTGGGAGGAATAGTGCTGGCGTACTTGGGATTCTTGGGTGAGTACGTACTCAATATTAATACACGAGTAATTAACAGACCTATAGTAGTAGAGGAACGCAGAATTAACGCGCCGGGCGAAGAAATCTCTAAACGATAATTTCGTAGTCAGGAAAGAATGCAATACTGCGTGAAACATGCCTAGGAGACAAAATCCAGCATAGCGATACGCGAGACTGAAACGCTAAAAAATAGCAGCTAGAAATATAAATAACTATAGCGCATAAATATACCCTCCTTACTGGTTGCCAGTAAAGAGGGTACATATCAGGTATTTGCTCCTGGATAGCTTTCTTTGAATTGGAGAATAACTACATATATGACTTGGCTTTATTTGCTGCAGACAATCAGAAACATGACTGGTGGAATATACGACAGTCTGTTTCTATATATAACGACATTGGGGGAGGCGACAATCACCTTCTG
The DNA here is from genome assembly GCA_045597645.1 of Lachnospiraceae bacterium. Taxonomy (GTDB): domain Bacteria; phylum Bacillota; class Clostridia; order Lachnospirales; family Lachnospiraceae; genus JAKSSE01. The sequence continues at coordinate 14,673 of JAZLKM010000064.1, forward strand.
GCTTTTGGCGTTTATATATTGGTGCGTAGATAAGGAAATAGGCGCTTTTATGGCACTGAATGTGGGCATCAACTGCACCACGAGTCAGTGGCTGAAGCGCTTTTTTAATGTGCCGAGACCATGGATACAGGATGTAAGACTTACACCAGTGGATGAAGCGCTGTCTGGGGCTACAGACGCCAGCTTTCCGTCAGGACATACAGTAAGAGCAGCATCGACATGGGGCGCAGCAGGAGTAAAGCAGCGCAACCGCGCACTTAGATGGATGCTGATAGCAGTGATGCTTTTGGTAGCATTTTCCAGAAATTATCTGGGTGTCCATACAATATGGGACATCATGGGAGCGCTGGTACTGTCGATAGTGGGTATGATAGCAGTTGGTCTGGCACTGAAATGGACAGATGGATCTGTGAAAAAGGATCTCATAGTCTGCGGAGCGGGATGCCTTATCTGCTTTCTGCCTATGCTTAGATATGGGTGCCTGACAAATGCCGGTTACGGGATAGGATTTTTCATAGGCTGGTATCTGGAAAAGCACTACATTAACTTCGAGGTGCCGACGGGGACAACAAAAGCGACCAGATTTATACCGGGAGCACTGGGGATACTGTACCTGCAGAAGGCGCTGCCGGCTACGTTGTCGCAGCTTATGGAGGGAAAATACAGCGGATTTTTCACGGGAGTATGCATAGCCCTGTTCATAATGGTAATTTATCCGTATTTTGCGAATAAAAAGAATATAAAAAGAGGCATTATCGTACTGCTGGCGGTGCTACTGGTGCATGGCGCATTCAGTGCCTATATAACCAGACGCAACAATATGATAGCAGCCCAGCAGATGGCACTGGAAAATGTAGAAGGCCAGGCGCAGATAGACGAGCAGCAGTCTGCTGATAACCAGCAGTCATCGACAGGTGAAGCGCAGGGAACATCAGAGCATCTGAGGCTGATGGATACGATAGAGAGAGATATCATCACCATCGGTCATCGCGGCTACAATGGTCAGTATCCAGAGAATACGCTGGCCTCAATGCAGGGAGCAATAGACATTGGCTGCGACTACATAGAGCTGGATGTGCAGCAGACAGCGGATGGTCGTATAGTGGTTTACCATGACGGAAGCCTTGATAGGTCAGGAGACGACAGAAAAGTGGTGGATGTCACATATGATGAGTTTATGGCAATGGACATGGAGGGAGAGCCACTGTGTGACCTAGACCAGCTTCTCGATTTGGTAGCAGCAAATGATAGTGCGCGAGTAGGCCGACCGGTGCGCATATACCTTGAGCTCAAGGATATAGGACAGGTGGATGGCTATCTGGAAAACGTACTCTCAATAGTGGATGCACATGGCATGCGTGAGCGCACATTATTTTCCAGCTTCCAATATGACTACTTGGTGGCATACAAGAAAATGGATGCTGGCATAAGCACACTCTGGATATCATCTGAATACGATATAAATTCAGCAGTAGATAAGCCTGATGCAGATTATTTCAGTCTGAACTTTGCTAAGCTGACACCTGAGGTGGTGGATGCAATCCACGATGCAGGCAAGGATATATATGTCTGGACGGTGGACGAAGTGGAAGACATGCACCGTATGATAGATATGGGAGTAGACGGCATCTGCTCAAACCAGTCGGGTAGATTGATGACACAAATACACCCAGAATACTATGCACTGTGGGAAAATTACGGCGGAGATTTCGCCCTGCCGGGAGTAGACGGATGTGGTTTGCCGGAAGAATTAAAGCACTACGTGATGCAGGGAATGGCCATGACGCCGGAATACACGTTTGTGGCAGCATACGACAAAGAAGGCGGCAAGTCTATCTTATACGCGCTTGATGCAGAGAAAAACTGGACAGCAACACTGTGGCTGCCGGAGGCATCTCACTGTGGAGGTATGGCGTATGATGAGAATCATAATCTTCTGTGGGTGACAGGACCTGAAGGGTCAGTGTATGCGATGGACTATGAGCATGTTAAGGCAGTTATAGCAACCAGCACAGATAGATACACCTTGACAGAGGGGCTAGAAATATGCGGTGCCTATCAGACAGACCTGGTGAATCATAGTGGAGCTAAGGTTGCTTCTTTCATGAGCGTGGATGGCGACAAAATGTATATAGGTAGCTACACGCTGGACATGGAAGGACGACTTAATATATATGACATAGCCGATGACGGTAGCCTGGAGCGAGCAGGAACGCAGCAGATCCCTCAGAAGATACAAGGGCTGACAGTGTGGACAGGAGCGGATGGCAGCAAGCATATGGTGATGGTCCAGGGAGCGCAGACGGATGATACAAGCCTATTAGTATTTGACTATATTGAACCAGAGCCTGAAACTGGATATGCCGAGAAGAATGCGACCGCAGCTTACATACTTCCAGAGGGAGGCGAGCAGCCAGTGGCAGATGGCAATGGAGTATGGGTAGACTTTGAATCAAGCTCGTTACCCTATAGGTACAGCTGCAGGGTGGCAAATGACAGGGCGTATAAGGTAGTCTTGGAATAGGAAAATGTGTACATTACTACACGCCAGATAAGAGAAAATGACCATTTTGGGACGCTGATATTTCTACATGAAATTCATATTATAGATGCATGTTACAAATGATTTTGTAACGATATATGGCAGCATCAGATTTTGAGATATGTAGAAATCGGAGGAACAAAATGAAGAAAATGTGTGTAGGAAAAATGATAATATCATTGCTCATACCTCTTATGGTAGGCGGAGCGTCGGCAGCACTTACCTATAAGGCAATGGCAACGTATGGAACCATGAATAAGCCACCACTGTCTCCGCCAGCGTGGTTATTCCCAGTGGCATGGACTATACTGTACGTAATGATGGGATTGGCATTCTACTTTGTCTGGGTTGCAGACACTGACCCGCGCAAGAGGAAGATAGCCATCTGGATATATGTCATTCAGCTGATAATGAATTTCATGTGGCCGATAGCGTTCTTTAACTGGGGAATGTACCTATTTGCGTTTGTATGGCTGATTATACTGTGGGCGTTAGTAATCTTTTGCGCATTCAAGTTCTTTGCTATCTGTAAGATGGCTGGATGCCTATTAATTCCGTATGCGGTATGGCTTACATTTGCAGCGTACCTGAATATAGGAGCGTATATATTGAATTAAACGAATCAATATTAGAGAAGGTAGGAGAATGATGACGGATAGGTCAGCATTCTCCTTTTTAGTGCGTGCTATCTTTGACTGAATAGGTCAGATGGTCTATAATGTACTGGATTATGCATATACATAGAAAGGCCCACTAGATGGGTCATAAAAATAAAGGGAACGAGACATTTTATGACAAAAGTTATTACATATGGTACATTCGATTTGTTTCACGAGGGCCATTACAATCTGCTAAAAAGAGCCAAGGAACTGGGTGATTATCTCATAGTTGGTATCACCACAGAGAGCTATGATATATCCAGAGGTAAGCTGGGAGTAGTGGATGACATAGTGACACGTATAGACAATGTCAGAGCCACAGGCTTTGTAGATAAGGTAATTATAGAGGACCATGGCGGTCAGAAGATTGAAGATGTGCAGAAGTATGGCGTGGATATCTTCACAGTAGGTTCTGACTGGGTGGGTACATTTGACTATATGAACGACTACTGCAAGGTAGTGTACCTAGAGCGTACCAAGGGCGTATCAAGCTCTATGATTAGAGAGACAGAGCGCAAGGTAGTAAAGCTGGGTATCATAGGAAGCGGTCGTATCGCAAGACGCATGGTGCCAGAAGTACGACTGGTATCAGGAATCAATGTGGAGTGTGTATATAATCCGCATCTGGAGAGTGCCCAGAGCATGGTGGATGAGTATGAGCTCGCCAAGGCGACAGACGATATGGATGATTTACTGTCCCGAGTGGATGCCATCTATATTGCATCACCGCACAATACTCATTATAAATATGCCAAGAAGGCGCTGGAAAATGGCAAGCATGTGCTGTGCGAGAAGCCTATGACCTTCAGGAAAAGTGAGGCAGAGGAGCTGTATGCGCTGGCGAAAAAGAATGGCGTAATACTTATGGAGGCGGTAAAAACCGCTTATTGCCCAGGCTTTGTACAGATGATGAACGTGGCGGGTAGCGGAGCTATAGGTAAGATTAGAGACGTTGAAGCTTGCTTTACCAGGCTTACTCCTAAGAACATCAGAGAGCTTACGGATGTGAAGTTCGGAGGATCATTTACAGAGCTCGCTACATATTCGATGTTGCCAATTTTTAAACTGATGGGCACGGACTATAAGGATGTTCGCTTTGATAGTGTGCTGGCAGACAATGGTCTCGACCTCTATACCAGGACATCATTTGTATTCGATAAGGGATTTGGAACCTGCAAGAATGGCTTGGGAGTAAAGTCGGAAGGTCAACTTATAATATCAGGTACAGAAGGTTATATTCTGGCTGAGTCACCCTGGTGGCTCACCAAAAAGTTTGAGGTGCGCTACGAGGACCCGAATAAGCGTGACGTCAGAGAGATAGCTTTCCTTGGTTCAGGTCTTAGATATGAGATTAGTGATTTCGTAGCGATGATTAATGGAAGCAATCAGACATACAAGTTCACTCCGGAGGAGTCCATCGCAATGGCTGGAGTCATGGAGAAATTTGTAGATATGAGACTGAAAGGTAAAGCTTGATGATATGAAAAATGTAAAGAATCTAGGCAATTAAATGCCTAGATTTTTTATATATGAGAAACAATTGATATTGACTTAGCTACCCAATTTGGGTATTTTTACAAAACAACTACCCGATTTGGGTAATGGGAGAACATATGGAAGGTGCACCACTGAGGAGAAAAATGAAAAAACAATACATATACACGTATGATTATCAGCCCCAGCAGACGTGGCTAGAATCTGGCCAGGAATATGACGAGGAATATCGGGCAAAGGAAGCTATGGCAGTAGCTGAATATATGAAACGAGACGACGTGAAGGCTGAGCTGCAGCGTACAGCTGCAACAGTACAGCAACTGTGCGGCAACAAGCATTGCAAGACCTTCGCCCTACTCTCTGATACCCATTATGTTCTAGGTGGTAATTGGGAGTACACCTATGCCACCATAGAGGCGATGCAAGAGAAGGTGGCTTATGATGGAGTAATTCATTTGGGTGATTACACTGATGGCATATTGTCTAAGGAAATATGTGCAGAGTATACCGATAGGGTGCTTGGAAGATTGAGAAGAATGGGCCGTTCCGTGTATGCGGTGATAGGCAATCACGATACGAATTATTTTAAGCAAAATCAGGAGTACTTGAGCGCAGAAGAGCAAGTAAAACTGTACTATGTTGATACGGTCAACCAGAAAGATGATGCTAAGAATGCTACGGAGGAACAGCATAACCTCTGGCAACGCAGGGACGTGCCAGACTCTGCGCTTACGTTTCTGATACTTCATTCATTTGATAGAGATGAGACGAATAGATATGGATTCCCACTTGAGGAGATAGACTGGGTCAAGGGAGAGCTAAACCAGCTACAACCTGACCGCCGAGTAATAATATTAAGCCATGACGCACCGCTTACAGAGCTGGATTACTGGGCGAAGGAGATAAGAAATGGTGAGCTACTCTGCGACGCTGTTGATGAGTGGAATGAAGCAAATGGTAATAGAGTTATAGCTTTTTTGCATGGCCATACGCATGCGGATTACATCTATGACAGGAGAAGCTTTCCGATTATTAGTGTTGGCTGCAGTAAGATAGAGTACTTTAAGGATAAGAAGCCAGATGGCTCTATATGCGCTGCCAGGAACATAGGGGATGTGACGCAGGAACTGTGGGATACACTGATTGTAAATGAGGATACCTGGGACATCGATTTGGTCCGATTTGGAGCAGGCGGTGACAGGAGAGTAATATGTGGTCAGAAATTGCACCGCCCAGAAATCTGGGCACATAGAGGGGCCAGCGGCTCGGCACCGGAAAATACGATGGAAGCCTTTAGGCTGGCATATGAAATGGGGGCAGACGGTATAGAACTTGATGTCCACTATACTAAGGATCAGCAGCTAGTGGTTATCCACGATGAAACTATAAATCGCACCAGTGATGGCACGGGTGCAGTGAATAGCTACACGCTGGAGGAGCTGCGAAAGTTCAACTATAATAAGACTCATCAGGAGTATGAGCGTGCCGATATACCGACACTTGAGGAAGTGCTGGAATTCCTGAAGCCAACGGATATGAAGCTTAATATTGAGCTTAAGACAAATATTAATTTCTATCCGGGAATTGAGACAGATGTTGTCGCGATGGTAAAAAAGTATGACATGGCAGACAGAGTAGTGTACTCTTCATTTAATCACGTTTCAGTGCTTCGGGTGAAGCAAATAATGCCAGAAGCTAAGTGTGGATTTCTATACAATGTGGGAATCACCGAGGTGTCAGACTATGCCAAGTCGAACGGCGTAGAGTGCTTGCATCCGTGGACGATGTGCGTAGATTACCCATATATGATGGAAAAAGCCAAGGAGAATGGCCTCGATGTAAATGTGTGGACGGTAAATACTCGTCAGGACATCTTACAGATGCAGCAGTATGGTGTAAATGCAATCATCACCAATTATCCTGAGCTAGCGAGAGAAATATATGATGGAGTGGTATAAAGGAGTATGGCATCATTCGATGATGCCATACTCTTTTGCATTTTTAGCGACAGCTTTCTTGGCTGTGGCGATAGCGGCGTTTAGACATTCAACGTCGGGCTGGACGTTATCAGGACGAGCCAAGGAGCCTGTCATCTTGGCTAACTCATAATTGGTAGTGATGAGTTGACCGTGAGCTATCCGATCACTAATCGGAGTCTGCAAATGAGCGGTAATCATTTGCAAAATAGCACGAGGTGAGCTGCCATGATTGCCAAAAAATAGAAACATAAGCTGGCGTACTCCCTCGGCAGGGAGGTCATTGATCAGCTGCATGAGGGCAGTGAGAATCCTTGAGTCACTGTCTTTGTGGGATATTTTGTCCATATCGGGGTAGGTAATCTGCAACAGGTAGGGTATGGGATTTTTGTCTACCAGCTTGAACCATGTGATTGCCTGATTGACAGAGGGCTCAGATACCCCGGTCTCCCAGTTTAAAATAGTTCTTCTAGTCACCCCTAGTTCTAGGGCCATATATTCTTGAGATCTTTTAGATTCATTTCTTGTAGTGCGAAGAGCTTCTGCTATTGTCATTGGATTTCCTCCTTTTTAGAGAATAGTGCGAACCATAACTGCGTACATTATAACACCACGGAGAGAAAATTGCACATTATTTTTCAAAAGAAAAAGAAATGAGAAATTTCGTGCGCAAAGCAAAAAGAAAGATGTATATTTCGAAATGCTGATATTTTAGTCCTTTCTTCCTATTATAGTCTCACAATCATACAAGGAAGGGGCAGAGCAGATAATCTAGCTTTCATACAGTAGGTACTCCCCGCCACTGTATGTATATATAGGTCCGAGGCTAGTCCTCGGACCGCCTAGTTGGAAGAAGGAGGACGACATGGACAAAACGGCGATGTATAAGCTGAGCTATGGCCTATATGTGCTGACGGCACGAGATGGCAGCAAGGACAATGGTTGCATAATAAACACAGCAGTTCAGGCAGCATCTATGCCAAACCAAATCAGCATCTGTGTGAATAAAGCAAATTATACTCATGACATGATTATGAGGACTAAGGAGTTTACAATTTCTATACTTAGCCAGAATGCGGGATTGGAATTGTACAAGCACTTTGGATTTCAGTCTGGTAAAGACGTGGATAAATTCGCAAATTTTACAGACTGTAGGAGAGGTGCTAACAGTATCTACTACATTACTGAGGGCACAAATGCATATATATCGGTGAAAGTTACCAAGGCAGAGAATCTGGGCTCACACACTATGTTTGTAGGAGAAGTGACAGACATGGTGGTGCTAAGCGATGAGCCGTCAGCTACCTACGACTATTATATGAAAATGATTAAACCGAAGCCGCCGGAACCTACGAAAGAGGAAAAGCAAGGAAGGACAATCTGGCGCTGCAGAGTCTGTGGGTATGAGTACGAAGGAGATGAGTTGCCGGAGGATTTTATATGTCCGATTTGTAAGCACCCGGCATCAGATTTTGAGAAAGTGGTTGTATATGAATAAAAGAAGGAGGCAAATTATGAAAAGTATCACAACATTTCAATTGCAGTATGCACATCGATTCTATAATTTTGCAGGAGAGGCGCAGTACCTGCATGGACACACAGGTGTAATGACAATAGAGGTCGAGGATAGTATCAACGAGGGAGTAAATATGGTGTTCCCTTGCAATGAGATAAAAAAGGAGGCCTGGTCAGTGCTTAGAAACTTTGACCATGCGTTGATACTCAGGGAGGATGACCCGCTACTACCGGCTGTGCTGGAGGTGTATGAAAAGCAAGGCATAAGGTCAGGTGCACCTCAAAACACCAATAAGGGCTGTGCATTCAAGACAGAGCTGGCGCAGGCATACCCGGACTGCAGACTCGTGGTTACAAAGGAAACCATGACGGTGGAGGGAATGATAAAGCTGACCTACGATTTGCTTAAGGATAAGCTGAACATTTCAAAGATAACCTTCACAAGCGGAGCAAATGCAGCAAGCTGTGAGTTCAAGGTACATGGCTCGATTGATAGATGCCCATGCTGTGGTGTAGCACTCGATGAAGATGGCGTATGCCCTAAGTGCGGTTACAAAAAAGGTAAAAAGTAGAAAGATATAATTTCTAACTGACCCTAACTCCCAAGGAAGAGAGGAATGGCAAATGGTATCTAATATGTATTCGGGTACGAAGACAGAGAAAAATTTGTGGGAGGCATATGCAGGTGAGTCTCAAGCGCGAAACAAATACACATATTTCGCATCAGTGGCGAAAAAGGCAGGTTATGAACAGATTGCAGCAATATTTCTCCAGACGGCAGACAACGAAAAGGAGCACGCGAAACTGTGGTTCAAAGCATTGGGTGAGCTGGGGGATACGTCCCAGAATCTCCTGCATGCTGCGGAGGGTGAGCAGGCGGAGTGGACCGAAATGTATGCACGGATGGCGAGAGAAGCCGAGGAAGAGGGCTTCGCGGAACTGGCAGAGCAGTTCCGCGGAGTTGCAGCCATTGAGAAAATGCACGAGGAGCGATATCGTGCCCTGCTTAAGAATGTGGAGGCTATGGAGGTGTTCAAAAAGAGCGGCTTTACAATATGGGAATGCCGCAATTGTGGACATATCGAAATCGCCCTAGAGGCCCCCGTAGAATGCCCGGTGTGCAAGCACCCGCAGGCTTACTACCAGGTGAGGAAAGAGAATTATTAGAGTTGAGGAAATAGAGGAGGGACGCCCGAGGGCGTCCTTTCTTTGTGATAATCTTTTATAAAACTGAGCGTGGAACTTTACCTCTAAAATATGATATAGTGAGTTCACAGAAAAAACTCTTGCAAATAGAAGAAAAATGCCATAGAATTTGCCTATTATTGTAGAGAGGGGGATATTAGTATGTCAGCATGTGCTCAAAACTATGTATATGTTATTAGTGAAAATATGCGAAAAAAACTCGATGAAACAGCACTTACTAAGGAACAGAGTAAGAACTTGCAGAGTTTAGTTGAAAAATATCCTATATTAGGTGATGTCAAGAGATCTAAAACTAATAGATAGGGATATCGTATCACTGGCATGGGATTTTCATGTAGATCCAGATGTGTGCAACAATCCAGAACATTATGAGACATATCTGCAACAGGGAGCGCTTATTGACCACAAAAAGGGGTTGGGCGTGACCTATGTTATGGTAGAAGAAGATAAAAAAATAGTGGGGTATGTAACACTAAAAGCAGCATCTTTGGTTACAGAAAGTGGAGAAAGTCATAAAGTGGGTTATCCTGCTATTGAGATATCTGAGCTTGCTGTAGACAAAGACTATAGAGGCCAGGGGATTGGCTATGAGTTGGTCGAAGCAGCTATAGTGACAGGTCAAATGTTGAATGAGAATTTTCTGGGAGTGCAGTATCTGGTGTTATGTGCAGATAGAAATGCTGTTGAGTTTTATGAAAAACCTAGGCTAGGGTTAAGAAAAGTGGATACATATACCGACATCCCTAGAGAGGACTGGAATATGGATTGTGTTCCAATGTACAAAAAGATAGTAGTAATGTTGTAAAAGAAACTAGAAAATATTAATAAAACAAAGAAATTGGTACGAAGCAGGTCGAAGGACCTGCTTCATTTATTGTTGTAATAATGGCCCCGATTATAGCAGTGGTTGTAGGACAGTATCTCCAAGACAAGAGAAAAAACGGAAAGACAAGCTAGAAATATTCAAAACACTGATGGTTAGTCGAGGATTTGGTTGGACTTATTGGTGGACTGCCTATTCGCTAAATACTTAGTAAGATAGGGTGGCTTTTTATTTGGTCTTTGCATAGAGCGAAATATGTAACAAAATAGTAGCAAAAAGAGTAGCAAATAAAGTAGCAAAAAGAGTAGCAAAAGAAACCATATAGAGTATAATGCAAAGTAACAAAAGAACTCTATTGCAAGGCGGCGGAAAGTGAATTGTTATAGTGTCATTAGCATTTTATAGGAGGCTCCATATAGATGAATATTGGTGTGGAAACAGAAAAAATAGAATTTAAGAATACGACAGGAGAATTGCGAGAAGGCATAACATCATTAGCTTCTATGCTTAATAAGAATGGATATGGAGTGCTCTATTTCGGTGTCAAGGACAATGGTGATGTTGTTGGACAACAAATGGGCGATAGAACCCTTAGGGAGATATCTCAAGCGATAGCAAACTTTATTAAGCCACAGATTATTCCAACTATAGAACATGAGTTGCTGGGTGATAAAGATGTGATAAGGATTGAAGTTCGGGGAACTGAAAAGCCATATTCAGCATACGGACGCTATTATATGCGTTCAGCGGACGAAGATAGAGAATTGAGCCCTGTTGCATTAAAGGAATTAATGGATAGACAGACTTCATCGGATGTATTGACCTTGGCTGTTGCTCCAGCGCAGAATCTTACCTTTAATAAGCTGAAAATTGCGTATGTAACAGCAGGGCTGACAGTTGACCAGGCAACATTTGAAGATAATGCAGGTCTTAAAAATAGTGACGGAAAATATAACTTAATGGCATTCTTGCTTGCTGATGAAAACGATATTTCAATTAAGGTGGTTACTTTTGCAGGGAAAGACAAGACTGAACTTGTAAAAAGAAATGAATATGGTGGGACCTGTCTGGTTACGGCCATTGATAAAGTTATAGATTATATGGAATCTATTAATGACACAATGGTTACGATGGGAAGCCATAGAAGACAGGAAGAAAAATTATTTGATTTGGCAAGCTTTAAAGAAGCATGGCAGAACGCATGTATTCATACGAAATGGGACAAGGGAAACCCGCCAGCAGTTTATATCTTTTCCGATAGGATAGAAATTATATCTACCGGAGGATTGCCGGTAGATTTAAACAAAGAAGAATTCTATAAAGGAATCAGTAAACCAGTAAATTCTAAACTGCAAAAAATATTTGGGCAGATGGGATATGTGGAGCAGACTGGCCATGGTATTCCGCTTATTATTAGTAATTATGGAAAGCAGGCCTTTGATATAATGGAGAATTTTGTTAATGTCACGATTCCGTTTAATTATGAAAAAAAGAACGCTTCGGGAGCAGAAATTCAGAATAAAGTGAATATTAATGATGCAGAACAGAGGGTAATAGATTATATAAGTCATAATTCTAGCATAACGATAAAGGAATTAGTTGAAGTAAGTGGATATTCTGATGGATATATAAGAAAAATACTTGCTTCATTAAAAGAGAAGAAAATTATCGAACGCAAGGGCGGAAACAAAATGGGCAAATGGGTTATTAGATAAGGAAGGAATGATAAGCATACTCAATGCGTAATAGGCAAATCAATTGAGACTTTCCGTGAGAAACTTAGCGTGTCAATGAATATAATGGCGAAATAATAAGGAGACAAAATATGAGATTAGTATCACTTAATGTAGACAGATTATACGGAAAATATAACTACAATGTCGATTTTAACAAAGACATTACCATGCTTTATGGAAAAAATGGTTGCGGAAAAACAACAGTGTTAAATTTAATTACTGATATAATCACAGGGCAAATTTATAAACTATTTTATTATGAGTTTAATAATATTGAATTAATTTATTCAAAAGATGGAAAAGCTGCAAAAAAACGCATCTATATAGAACGCATCGACGACTCTCTTGTAGTTGAGTTTAAGAAAGAAATTACACAGATTGAACAATTACAGATTGCTGACGAAAAAAGGCGGCACAGTCGTTTTGACGAGGTTTGGATGACATATAAGGAAACATATCCAGTTTTAGGATTAATCCAAAACGAGTTTAATTATGTCTATTTGTCTTTAGACAGATCAAGTGAATTGCGTGGAGAAGAGGACTTTTATTATCGTCGTAGGGTGATGAATTTTGAAGAGGTTCACGAGCCTGAAATCGTAGATCCTGAGATAAGAAATGTTGAGGTGCTAGTATATAAAGCAAATAGTAGAATAGTTGGTGAAGTAACTAAGATAAATGATGAATTTAGAAACATGATTTTGAAATCTGCAATGAACTTAAATAGGGAAGATGCAGGCACTGTGCCTGTAATACAAAAACACGAAATTGATAGGACAGCAGCTTCCTATTTTAAAATTCTTCGAGATCTTAATTTGGCTGATGAAGAAGAAATGCAGAGATATAGAGTATTCTTTGATAATTGTAAGAAGAACGCAGAAAAAGACACAAGCGAATTGGACAATATAATTAGTTACATTTTTCAGTGCTATGAAATGGAAAAAATCCGTGAAATAGTACGAATTGCAGAAGAGGCAGAGAGAAAGAAACAGTTAGAAGTAAAGAGCATAGAATTGTTTTTGGAAACAGTAAATGAGTTTATTTTTCATTCGGATTTGAAAAAAACAATTGAAATTGATCCGCTATTTGGAAGAATATATTTCACGGCAGATGATAGACAAAAGAAATTAAGTATACAGTATTTATCTTCAGGAGAAAGACAATTAATAATCTTTTTTGCCAATCTCGTTTTTGGCGTTGATAAGAATACAACAGGAATATTTGTTGTGGATGAACCGGAATTATCACTTCACTTATCATGGCAAAAAGTTTTTATAGAGAAGGCGCTTCAAGTTAATAAAAATGTACAATTTATTTTTGCGACACACGCTCCTGAAATAGTTGGTAATAGGCGTGATAAAATTAAAAAACTCGAAAGAATACTTGCAGATTAGGAGACCAGCTATCTTCTTAGCTTGAAAGTTTCCAGACTGGTAGGCAGAAGGATCTAGTCCGGCATATGCAAGCAGCTTGTTGGGGCAGGAGAAACGGTGTATATCACCGATTTTACCAAGTATCATTCCTCCGTTGATATATCCGATACCAGGAATGGTCATAATGACAGAATCATTGAATTTCATGATTTCAGTCATTTCAGCTTCAACTCTTTCTAATTGGCTATCAAGTAACTCAATTTGTTGAATGGTGTG
>JAZLKM010000065.1:0-7341 GCA_045597645.1 Lachnospiraceae bacterium
CAAAGAGCAATAAGTCCGAAAAGACTTAAACAATTCGGACTTATCTCAATGTTAGATTACTACACCGAAAGGTGTGTTACTTGTTAAGTTGATTGAACCGCCGTGTACCGAACGGTACGCACGGTGGTGTGAGAGGTCGAAAACTTCTCTATACTGAGAAATTTTCTCCTACTCGATCTGGTTACGTAAATGTACAAACCTCGTCAGTCCAGGAGCCGGAATTGTACATAAAGCGCCGCTTATGACGTCAAATGTACAAACCGCGTCAGTCCAGGAGTCGGAATTGTACATAAAGTGCCGCCTATGGCGTCAAATGTACAAACCGCGTCAGACCAGGAGTCGGAATTGTACATAAAGCGCCGCTTATTGCATCAAATGTACAAAACTTGTCAGTCCAGGAGTCGGAATTGTACATAAAGTGCCGCCTATGGCGTTAAATGTACAAACTCCGTTAGTCCAGGAGTCGAAATTGTACATAAAGTGCCGCTTATGGCGTCAAATGTACAAACCGCGTCAGTCCAGGAGTCGGAATTGTATATAAAGCGCCGCTTGTGACGTCAAATGTACAAACCACGTTAGACCAGGAGTCGGAATTGTACATAAAGTGTCGCTTATGACGTCAAATGTACAAAATCAGGTAAATCCTAAAACGGAATAAATATTGATTTAGTGATATAAAAAGAGTAGATACTTGGAAGGACAATAAAAAACCCCCATAATGGGGGCGCAGTAATTGTATTGACTACGTCTCCGGCAACGGAGCCTCAAGGTACACCAGAAGCTCTCGCTCGGGGATGGCCTTGGAGAAGTAGAAGCCCTGGTAGAAGCGGACATTTTGATTGCGGAGGTCCTCGATGAATTCTTTTTTCTCGATACCTTCGGCAATGATGTCCTTGCCCAGGGTGGTGATGATGTCGAATTCGCCCTGCATTATGATGCGAGCAGCAGGCTCCTTGAAATAAGACCAGATCAAGCTCTTGTCAAACTTGATGAAGTCAAATGGGAACTGCACCATGTAGGATATGTTACTAAATCCGGTGCCATAATCGTCGAGGGAGAACTTGCATCCCAGCTCCTTGAGCTCGTCCATGGCGGTGCGGAGCTTGTCAGGAGAGGTGACGGTGGCACTTTCAGTTACTTCGAAGTTCAGCATATCTCCAGGAATGTCATAGTGGGTCATGACCTGCCTGAAGGTAGGAATGGTCTTGGGATTGATAAGCTGCAGTGGTGAGAGATTAATCTCAACAGCTCTGACAGGACAATCCTTCATACGCATAAGACCGGTGTTGATAAATCGGCATACTTTCTTGAAGACATATATACCCATATCATATATGAGGCCGGTGTCCTCAGCTACGGATACGAATTCATCCGGAGGGATGAAGCCAAGCAACGGATCATTGAGTCTTGAAAGTGCTTCAAGAGATACAATAGTCCTGCTATTGTCATCAAAAATCGGCTGATAGTATACCTCAAGAGTCTCGCTGGAGAGAGCATGCTTCAAAGCCTCCTCCACAGCTCTTGTACGCTTTTTCTGACCAATAATCTGCTCATCAGCCTGTAATAGCACTCCAGACTTAGGTCCAAGCAGGCTAATCATATGATAAAGCATTTCGACATATGCAGGGAAGCTGTCGAAGTGCTGCGGATACTCAAACATAGCGGTCTGCTTCTCAATGGTTACAAGTCCGCCATCTGATAGCTTCCAGGGTTCAGTGAATCTCTCAACAATCTGCTGCTCATATGTCTGAAGTACAGACATGTCTCCTTTTTTTACGATGATAAGAGTCTGATCGTCTGCGCAAAATACATTTTTGACACCTGCAATTGACTTTAGAAATGTTGCCAGGCTCTGGAAAAGCTGTAGCGCAGTGTCGCGTCCGTACTGTACGGCCAGAGTATCCAGCTGATGAATGCGAACAATCTCAATAGCATATTTGTCACGAGAAGGATTCCATTCACCTATAAACATACGAAGAGACTCGTGATTGTTGCAGGCAGTACGTTTGTCAATATAGGTATCTGGATTTTCCAACGCGATATAATATAGAAGGAATGCAATCGAAGTAGCAAGTCCTAATATTAGTGATGCGTTGCTGGTCATCTGAAGTGTAGTCGCAGATAGGATCACCACACCAGACCACGCCAGTGCGTGACGTTCTCTTGGCATGAGAAGCCTGCGCTTGGTAAGCTCGAAGAAGATAATGAAAGCGCCAACTATTAAATAGAAAATATAGAAAATAATTCTAAGAGGTCCGTGGGTATATGTGCCGTCTGGGCTGATTTTGAATAGAAGCCCGGTCCATGGAGTGATTGCAGATAGAATAACTGAAATCGTCATGATTCCAGCGGCGATAAATATGTATCCGTTGGTATTTCTGAGTGAATGCTCAGGATATGACAAAACGAACAGGATAAGTAGCGCCAGCGTCAGACCCTGAAGTACGAAATATGCAATGCATAGGCCTATGTTTACAGAATAGGGAACAGTATCGGTATGATCAAGTGCAATGCAAGATAAAGCATCTATGAGAGACAGTGCCCCCTGAGCTCTGATTGCATGCATAAAGAACCGCGAATCGAGGCGGTAAAGCTGATGCTTTGAAGTTATATCTATTGCAAGAAGTGAGCAAATAATGAATGCTGCAACCTCGAGATAGTAGTAATAAGTCATAAATATTATCCTTATGTATGGGTAAAAAGTACCAATTGAGATTATAACATGATAAAGCGAAAATGTATGCAACAAGATATATGGTTATGGAAAGAACATACAACTATAAAATGGGTGACAAGTTGAGGAGGAAACGTATATAATTAGGACACTGGGAGCACCGCAATTGGCGGAGCAAGGAGGAAAACGCTATGAAGATATTAGGTGGAGATAATATTCAACTAGGTGTCTGCTATTACCCTGAGCACTGGGACAAGTCGCTTTGGGCCGAGGATTTGGACAGAATGCTCTCGGCTGGACTTAAAACTGTAAGAATCGCAGAGTTTGCCTGGAATAAGATAGAGATAAGAGAGGGCGTGTATGATGACAGCTTTTTCGACGAGTTTCTAGAGCTTTGTGTCCAAAAGGGAATGCAGGTTATTTTCTGTACACCTACAGCTACGCCACCAGCATGGATGCAGGAAAAGTATCCAGAGATATTGAATGCGGATATTGATGGCCACCTTATCCATCATGGGCTTAGACGTAATTACAATTATAATTCCCCAATATATAGAGATTTCACGGTTAAAATAGTGGAGCACTTGGGTGAGCACTACGGCAAGCACCCGGCAATAGTGGGCTGGCAGCTGGACAACGAGTTCAATTGTGAGAATGACAAGTTCTATTCTGAGAGTGATCACATAGCCTTTAGAAAATGGGTGCAGGATAAGTATGAGACCCTTGATGCAGTCAACGATGCATGGGGTACTGTTTTCTGGAATCAGACCTATATGGCATGGGATGAGATATATCTGCCAAGGCGCACTAATGGTATGCATCAGAACCCTCATCAGCTGTTGGATTACAAGAGATTTATAGAGGACTCCACCAGAAGCTATGCCAAGCTGCAGTCCGATATTCTTAGAAAATATATTGGCGAGGATGTGTTTATCACTACCAACGGTATGTTTAATCATATAGATAATCCCAGACTCACCAAAGAGTGCCTGGATTTCTATACGTATGACTCTTATCCGGATTTTGGATACCTTCTTGATGATTATAAAGAGGGTGAAGGCTTACATGACCGCTGGTGGTCAAGACACCTTACCGAGGTGCGTGCGATTTCAGAGCATTTTGGAATAATGGAGCAGCAGAGCGGTGCGTGTGGATGGACAGGCAGAATGGAAGCACCTACTCCAAGACCGGGTCAGATTGCTCTGTGGACTACGCAGTCAATAGCTCACGGTGCAGATTATGTCAGCTATTTCAGATGGCGCACATGCACATTTGGTACGGAAATATACTGGCACGGCATTCTGGATTACTCTGGCAGAGACAATAGGCGCCTCTATGAGGTGATGACTGTCAATAGCATTGTAAATAAGATAAGCGAGACCGCCGGTAGTACATACAAGGCCAAGGTCGCTATACTTGTGGACTATGATAATACCTGGGATGAGCAGTATGACAACTGGCACAAAAGAGTGCAGGAGGTATCACATAACGCATTAGTGAACCGTATGCAGCTGACTCATACTCCGTTTGACTTCGTATATATCAGAGAGTGGAATCTGACTGAGGTAGCAGAGAAACTGTCAAGGTATGAAGTAGTATTTTACCCACATGCATCAATTCTTACGGCAGAGAGAATGAGAGTGCTGGAAAATTATGTGGCAAACGGTGGCAAGCTGGTGATGGCTGCCAGAACAGGCTACAAGGATTTGAATGGAAAATGCGTGATGGATAAACTTCCTGGTCTGGCAAGAGAGTTGACTGGAACAGATATCCCGGAGTACTCATTTGTCGCACCTGACGAGGCACCTTCAATGGCAAATTGGAATGGCAGACAGATTGAGGCAGCCGTGTTCAATGATGTACTGGCACCGCTAACCAAGGAATCAAAGATACTTGCGAAATACTCTACTACCTATATAAAGGGTGAGCCGGCGCTTATCGAGCATCCGTTTGGAAAAGGAAAGGCATATTACTTTGGAGGAGCTCTGTCAGAGAGCGCTGTTGATGCTTTCCTTGAATACTTTGGAGTTAATGAGACCTTTGCTGACAAAATTGAGCTGCCTGAGTGCTGTGAAATAGCAGTGAAGGAAAAGAATGGAAATACCTATTATTTCGTACTGAACTATAGCCCTAAGCCAGTAATGATACATGTCAGAGGCAAGATGACGGATTTGATTGGCGGCATGAGAGTGATTGGAGATACCATCCTCAATGGCTACGGAGTGGCTGTATATAAGGAAGACAAATAATGCGAGTTAAGCTGACAGTGGCATACGATGGAACCGGCTACTGCGGGTGGCAGGTTCAGCCCAACGGAATATCGATTGAAGAGGTGTTAAATGGATGCCTGTCAGATTTGTTTTCGCAGGAAATAAAAGTGATAGGCGCAAGCCGTACTGACTCGGGAGTCCATGCAGAGGGAAACGTATGTATTTTTGATGTGGACACGAGAATGGATGCGACGAAGATAGCATTCGCGTTAAATCAGAGACTTCCGCAGGATGTTTCCATACAGGAAAGCAGTCAGGTGGCGGATGATTTTCATCCTAGATACGGCGCCAAGCAAAAAACTTACGAATATAAGATACTAAACTGTACTCACCGTAGACCTCTGAACAGGCTTGACACCTATTTTTATCATTATCCGCTAGATGTGGATGCGATGAATCAGGCGGTTAAGATTCTGGTGGGAGAGCATGATTTCACAAGCTTTGCATCTATACACAGGCAGGCTAAAACCACCATTAGGACTATATATGATGCATCTGTGACACAGACTGGGGATATAATCACAATCCGGCTTACGGGCAATGGCTTCTTATATAATATGGTAAGAATTGTGGCCGGAACCCTTATTGAGGTTGGTGGCGGCAAGAGGACGCCGCAGTCAGTAGCGGAAGTACTGGAAGCGCTGGACAGAGAGGCAGCAGGACCTACAGCACCACCGGAGGGCTTGACGCTGAAATCTATAGTCTACTGATTCGGATTATTGTAGTGGTAGCTGGATGCGTACTCTGGCTATGAATTATAAGGTAAATTTTATAAATTTTATTGACATGGTACTTGACATGGAGTATAGTGTCGTAGTCTGACGTGTAAAAGTGCGCCTTCATTAGCCCCGAAGACCACTTTTCTAAATATCGGGTAAGTATTTTCGGACATTGGTACGAGCCCGGAGTAACATTATCAAGGAGGAAGTTCATGAAGACTTATATGCCTAATCCTTCTACTATCGAGCGTAAGTGGTATGTAGTAGATGCAGCAGGAATGACCCTCGGACGTCTTTCTTCAGAAGTAGCTAAGGTACTTCGCGGAAAGAATAAGCCGATTTTCACCCCACACGAGGATTGTGGTGACTACGTTATCGTAGTAAATGCAGCAAAGATTAAGGTTACCGGTAAGAAGCTTGATCAGAAGATTTATTACAATCACTCTGATTATGTTGGCGGTATGAAAGAGACCACCCTTAAGGAGATGCTTCAGAAGCATCCTGAGAGAGTCGTTGAGCATGCAGTAAAGGGTATGCTTCCAAAGGGACCTCTTGGACGCCAGATGTACACCAAGCTTCATGTATATGCAGGAGCAGAGCATGCACAGCAGGCTCAGAAGCCAGAAGTGCTTACATTCTAATTAGGAGGAAAAAACATTGGCAACAGCAAAGTATTATGGAACTGGAAGAAGAAAGTCATCTGTAGCCCGCGTTTATTTGACTCCGGGTTCAGGAAAGATTACCATCAATAAGCGTGATATCGATGAATATCTCGGACTTGAGACTCTTAAGGTTATCGTTCGTCAGCCTATGGCAGCAACTGATACCCTTGGCAAGTTCGATGTTAAGGTTATTGTAAAGGGCGGTGGTACCGCTGGACAGGCAGGAGCTATCCGTCATGGTATCGCTCGTGCACTCCTTCAGGTAGATGCAGAGTATCGTCCTACTCTTAAGGCAGAAGGATTCCTTACTAGAGATCCTCGTATGAAAGAGCGTAAGAAGCCAGGTCTCAAGGCCGCAAGACGCGCTCCACAGTTCTCAAAACGATAATAAGAAGAAAATTGAATTTTATGAAAGCCCCGTATTTACGGGGCTTTTACTATGTCAAAAAATAGATATATAGCAAAAATTATAATAAGATGGTTAAGGTGAACAAGAAGCTTCAGAAGATTATTGCTGATATCAAGGTGATTGATTCGAAAGTAGAACACAAACTGCAAAAGTCTAATGAATGCCAAGGAATAAAATATAGAGAATTCAAAATTACTCTATTAAAAGAAATTGTCGAATTGAATGTTCAGCGAGGTGAGAAAACTAGTGAACTTTCAAAAATTGTCAGAGATGCTGGTTATAAGGATGTGAATCAATTTATGAAAGCATTTGAAAAATCATGTAGACTTCTTGAGGAATATCAGAAAGCATCTGAAGATAAAACGCAGGATGATCCAAAACAAAAGGAAAGTGTTTTGTCCAAGCTTAAGGCTTATGAAGAGGAAGCAAAGCATAGACCAAGTAAATCAAAGAGTAAGCATAAAGACAGCCAGGAATTATAGAATCATATATTCCTTATAAAGTGTTAGAACGGGAGTGTGACACACTTCCGTTTCTTAATATTTAAAGAAAAGATATAGGGTGAAGCAAGTTTTACTATGTTTACATAAGTTGATATGTTATGATA
>JAZLKM010000066.1:0-16791 GCA_045597645.1 Lachnospiraceae bacterium
TGGGTTCTCTGCGAAGTACTTGCGGATGTTACCAGTCATAGCAAGACGGATATCTGAATCGATGTTAATCTTGCACACTGAAAGGGTAGCTGCCTTGCGGAGCTGCTCCTCCGGAATACCTACTGCATCTGGCATCTGGCCGCCGAAGTCGTTAACCATCTTTACGAACTCCTGCGGAACTGATGATGAACCATGAAGAACGATCGGGAAGCCAGGAAGCTTCTGTGAGATCTCCTCAAGGATGTCGAAACGAAGTGGTGGTGGAACAAGGATGCCCTTCTCATTTCTGGTGCACTGATCAGCAGTGAACTTGTATGCGCCATGAGAGGTACCGATTGCGATAGCAAGTGAATCGCATCCGGTTCTGTCAACGAACTCCTCTACCTCCTCTGGACGGGTGTATGAAGAATCCTCAGCAGATACGTTAACCTCATCCTCTACACCTGCAAGTGAGCCAAGCTCTGCCTCAACTACTACGCCGTGAGCATGAGCATACTCTACTACCTGCTTGGTAAGAGCTACGTTCTCCTCAAATGACTTTGAAGAAGCGTCGATCATAACTGAAGTAAATCCACCATCGATGCAAGACTTGCAAAGCTCGAAGCTATCACCATGATCAAGGTGAAGTGCGATCGGGATCTCCGGGTTCTCAATAATTGCAGCCTCAACCATCTTTACAAGGAAGGTGTGGTTAGCGTATGCTCTTGCACCCTTTGAAACCTGAAGGATAACCGGGCTCTTAAGCTCTCCAGCTGCCTCGGTGATACCCTGTACGATTTCCATGTTGTTTACGTTGAAAGCTCCGATTGCATATCCGCCGTCATAAGCCTTGGCGAACATGTCTTTTGTGGTAACTAATGCCATGATTCAACCTCTTTCTTTATCTGTTGTACTTTTAGGGAAACAATCCCATCGATTCATAAGATAGCACAAAGCAATCGTTTTCGCAATGAATTAAGATAAATTTGTCAAAATATTATCAAATCTCTCAATCCGCTTTGTGGCACTCAAAATTTAACTATTCTATTTATCTGCCGAAGCCGCAAATTCCTCAATAATAGCCTCAAAAAGCTCTTCGTCAAGCTCATCTTCCTTATATGCGCTATGACCTCTGTCATCAAAGAGTATAAATGTAAATCTGGGGTCATTGGCATAGAGCTCGTAATACTTGTCATATCCTATATCTAGCGGAACAGTAGTATCATCCTTGCTCTGCACAATGATGATATCTGTATCTGACGCCGCAAATCCATCAAGTGCAGATATTCCAGCTCCCTTGCCACATCTTATCGCCTGATAGGCAGCCAAAAACGGAATCCCTGCATCGACAACCGGTCCTGCATAGTACTCTGCCTTTGAGACCATTGCCTCAAGTGATGTATTCATACCTGACACAGCGCATACTGCCTTGACCTCAGGATGCTCTGTTAGCACAGCCGATGCACAGTACGCTCCCCAGCTATGTCCCCACAGGAAAATGTCATCCTCATCAAAGTTAGTCTCGACAAAATCAATGGCATAGTCCAGGTCCTTTACCCCGTGAGGCATACCGATAATGCCTTTGCCTGCACTCTCGTCATTTCCTGTTGCATCGTAAGCAAATACGTCAAAACCATTTTCTGCCAACTCAGCCGTGACATCCATGTAAGTGCGCTGTCCGCCGCCACCAAATCCGTGAGCCAAAACTACCGTTCCTATAACATCACCTACTGATACAAGCTCATTGTGATACAGGTACCCTACAAGCTCATCGCCTCTATCTGAGGAAAATACGTATCTCTCCCTCGATAGATTATCAAATTCCTCAATGCGGAACTCTTCAGATGGATTAGTTTCTATGCGACCTCCAAACAAGCTCTCATATATTATGGGAGCCGCAGCCATAGGACCTATCACCAGAAAGAAAACAAGAACTGACAGCACTATAACAATCGCTTTCTTCCTCTTGCGCGATGCTTTTATGCCTGCGTCGGCCGCTATAGCAGCTTCACTCTGTTTACTTTTCACACTTAAATACCTTAGCACCGTGAGCATTCACTTTCGCCTTTATGCAACTCCTTGCACTTATAGCCTTATGCTCCCAAAGCTCTGTCACTTTCTTATAATTTTCAAGGTCATACTCAGCCTTGTCTAAGCTTATTGTGCGAGCCTTGCCTGAGATATTGAAAAATGCCACATATGTCGCGTCTGAATCCTTTGAATAGCAGGTCCACACGATCTCGTCTTCAGTGCGATAGAGCTGGTGTCCGCCCCATGTGGTCTTTGTAATATCAAGGATATCCTTATTGCTAAGCAGATTTAATGTAAACTCATCATTGCTTGGCATATGACCACCGATAATTAGAGGTGCTCTCATCATTACCCACAGTGACATCATCGTAATCTGCTCGTCCTCAGTGAACTTGGTCCAATCGCTGGTATCGTAATCCTGGCGAAGTGCTCCAACCGGAAGCATATCCGCATCCGGCCAATGTCCAGGTCCAGAATGCGTGCACCACTTTTCAGCCCTTTCAAACATAGCCAGAAGAAGCTTCCACTCATCCCAGAAATCATCGGTAATACGCCACATATTAGCGTACTGTTTCAGATGCTCTGCCTGCTCAAGAGGAGCTGGTCCTGGAGACAATGACAGTACAATGTCCCTGCCTGAAGCCAGTCTTGCCTCACTGATAAGCTCTATCTCACGCTTGCAATGTGGATACTCCCTTGCAATATCATCCACCTTTACATAGTCTACGCCCCACTCAGCGTACAGCCTGAATATGCTCTCGTAGTAGGCTCTTGCGCCCTCCTCCATCTGCTCACACTTAAGTCCATACATATCAGGATTCCAGCCACAGATTGAATTTGGGTTAGCCACCTGATCCGCATTGTAATCTGTGCCAAGAATCGGCAGGTGCTTATGCGCTGCCATACGTGGGATTCCTCTCATAATATGAATACCGAACTTCAATCCCAAGTCATGCACATATTTTGCCAATGGTGCAAATCCCTTTCCATCTTTTGATGATGGAAAACGGTTGACTGCTGGCTGGAGTCTGCCATACTCATCCATAACAAGCTCTGAAAATGGCTCATACTCATGTGTTGTTGCTGTCGGCTGATACCACTGAATATCAACTACTATATACTCCCAGCCATACTGCTTTAGATTTTTCGCAATATAGTCTGCATTCTGTTTAACCTGCTCCTCATTTACTGCTGCGCCGAAGCAATCCCAGCTGTTCCAGCCCATCGGTGGATATTTTGCTATCATTTCCTTTCTTTGCCCCCTTTGATATTACTTTATTTCATATGATGCCCGTAGCTAATCTAGTTCGATTCGTCCATCAATATAATCTTTTATAAGTTTAAGCGTGTTATATTCACGCTTGTTCCAGAGTCTTCCGCCATTCTGTTCACTGGCCTTTTCGCTCTTTTCAATGGCTTCGTCTACGCTCATCCATTTAGGTTCAAAACAGTACTTTTTCTCCTTATCTGTGTAATGACAAGCTTCATGATAATCATCTTCAACATCGCAAAAATAGAGCTTACTAGTCTGATGCCATATCATAGGTTCCTTTATGGACAATCTCTTCTCATCAACTACGCCAAACTCTCTGGCACTTTCAGGGATAACATGATACCCCGTCTCCTCCAGCGTCTCACGCACCAGTGTCTCGATATCGGTTTCCCCAGGATCCATACCGCCTCCTGGCACCTTTATTTCCCCATGTATGGACTCAATCACCAAAAGCTTCCCATCGCGTATCGCCACTGCACGCACCGAGGTCCGGCATATCTCTGGCATATTTGGGTCGTAGTCCTTTTTATCCATTAATAGAAGCTGTCTCATATTTGTCCTCTCGTGCCAAGTTTTCTTTTATGGCATTATACCACTTAGCAAGGTTAATGTAACAAAAAACTGTCAGACATTTTGCCTGACAGCTTATTTTCTACTCTTCTACCAGTTCATACTGCATCAGTTCGTACTTAAGCACACACCCCTCATAGATATCTTCTGGAAGAAGTGCTCTCGCCACACACTTTTCCTCAATCTGCGGTTCATCCGGCAGTATCAGAAAAGCATAGTCTCCATCAATTCTCTTTACGGTATAAATTTTAGTCTCCATCAATCAGCCTCCAAAAATAATATCCATTATTTCCTCATATTGTTCCATAGTTATCTTTTTACCACGGTATGTAAAATCACTATTCTCGTCGTAATGTTCCTGCTCCCAATACTCTGCATTTAACTCAAACTCATCTACAACAGAATTGGCTCCATCATATTTTCTGAAGGTACGCAGCTGCCTTCCTCCATGAGTAACATCACTTGATACAATCCAATATGCATCCCTATAATATACATACGATATCTGCTCAGATGTCCCCAGCCCTTCTTCGAATACTAAAGCTGCTCCATCTGGGCCATGTGCATCAATATACATGCCGCCATAAGGACCATTTATTATCAGTTCATCCTCATTATCATTGTCCAGGTCGAGCATCTCACCTATGCTGTATGAGTCCCAGCCACCGCTCTCCATATCGAGGTCCGTAATATAAAAATACTTGTCAAAATATGCGCTGTATGCCATCGCATTTCCATCGATAAAGCTCTGCAGAGGATTCTCTATCGTTGCGCCCGGTTCTGCTTTTTCAGCCTTTTCAGCTTTTTCTTTTTCCACAACCGCTTCCAGCAATTCAACATAGTCAACCCATACGTCTTCATTCTGGGATACTAGAGCTAGAATGTCCTGCTCTGTGTCAGCATCAGCGTTATTACCGGCCGATGCACCTTTTTCAATATTGGTCATACTATCGCCACACGCCGATAATAGTATCGACGAAAAAATGAGTGCCATAATAACACCATATTTTTTCTGCATTTTGACCCCTCTCTTCTCATCCATTTTGCGCAAACACTCTTAAGATATTCGCAATACATTTCGCGCCATGCTTTTTATAAAATAATCCACTTTTATAGTATATACCATCTTCTTACTCAGCGCTAATATAATCCACATGTGCACCCTCAAATTCAGGCCTTCCATAGAGGTAAGCGCAGCATTAACCCATACAATAAAAGTGGCTCTCCATGGAGAGCCACTCTACTAGCAGTCAAACATCTTTTACATCTACAATTTGTATTGTTCAACCTGTTCCCTTAGTGTATGCGAAATATTTTTGATATCATTGCTGCCACTTTCTATTTCATGAATCATTGCAAGTACCTCCTCAACAGAAGCATTGGTTTCCTCTGTACTTGCGGCGTTCTCCTGTGCAGCAGCTGCAAGATTTCCCATAGCATCATTTACTACTGAGCAACTGTCTGCAAGCGACTTACTAACATCTCCCAGTCGGCTTATTTCTTCATTAATTTCATCAACGCTAAGTGCTATATTGTCATATTTCACCTTAGTAGCTTCAACGCCTTCAACCTGCTTGCTCACTGCATTTTTTACATTTTCACTCTGCTTTCTAGCTCTCTCAACATTTTCCTGCAGCTCTGCTAACATACGGTTAATTTCTTCAACGCTTGAGCGTGAGCCTTCAGAAAGCGTTCTGATCTCGTCTGCAACAACCGCAAAGCCTTTTCCAGCCTCACCTGCGCGGGCAGCTTCGATAGAAGCATTCAATGAAAGAAGATTTGTCTGTGATGCAATACTTTCAATCATTCCGGAAGCATCTTTGATTTGATTTGTGCTCTCAGTAATTTTGTCAACACTATCAAAAATCTCAGCAAATGCAATTTCGCTTTCCTTAGTTACTTTGTAAAGCTCCTCCAGAACCTGGGATCCCTCTTTGCTTTCCTTTGCAATCTTCATGCTTGATGCAGAAAGATTTTCACTGGCTGCCTCATTTTGGTCCACGATATTCTGCAGTTTAACAATTTCATTCATTGTTCTGTCTACATCACCAGCCTGATTACCAGCATTTTGCGCGATTTCGCCAACTGCCGACGCTATACCAGACATGCTTGTCGTAACAGTACCTGTGTTAGACTCCATACCTTCTGTCAGAGAACTCATTGTCACTGATGAATTTTCCAAATCAGTTACAATACTGCGCATAGACTCCAAAAGCAGGTTATTTGAGCTTGCAAGATCACCGATTTCATCCTTGCTTTTAATTTTAAGCTCATCTATATCAAGATTTCTATCTGCCAGCTGGTTGATAGACTCTGTAACTCGTGAAATAGGTCTAATAACTTGGGTAAGAATCAATATTGTAGTGGCAACAACCAAAAGGAGAACGATTACTGATGTACTAATAAAAATGATAATGATATTATTTGCTTCTTTTTCAATTTCTATTATGTAAGACTCCATATCAGCAACAACTTGTTCAGCATACTCGTCCACCATGGAGCTAAGCGACTCTGTTATCGGATCAACCTCTTCCATAACTGCATTTCCTGCATCCTGGCCCCCGTTAATATAGGCATCTTTCATCCTATCGCAGGTCTCATAGAACATATCATATTCTGCAAGAATTCCTTGCCACTCTGACGCCTCTTCAGGGAGCGTAGCAATCAGTTTGCCCACATACTGGTGCACATTTTCCTTAATCTCTGCAGCTTCCTCGACTCCCTCCAGGTCCTTTACCGCAGACATATCTGTGAATATCTCTGATGTATGAAGTACCTCATATCGGATATTTTCAGCAATTTCCATGACCACAACTTTCTTCTGCTGCAACTCACGTATACCAGTTCTTACTTTGTTTACAGACAAAAAAGTTGCGACTACTGTAACAATCAGAAACAGCATTACACCCGCCAAGGGTAATAATAGCTTAACTGCTAATTTTCCTGCGTTCCTTTTTTTGCTCATACGATTTGATCCTTTCAAGAATAAAAAACACCTTATAGTAATAACATGTCATGACAAGTAATACCTTATAGCCCATATATTATTCTTGCCTATTGTGCCATGTTATCACACTTTAGTGCGATAAAATCTCTCGACATACGCTTTTCACACAAAGTTCACCATTATCGCAAACATTTCATAATTTTAGACATAAAATAATGCCACCAACTGAAGTTGATGGCACTTTGTGATTACTGAATAGAATATAAAATATCTGGAGCTATATCTATACAATCTGTTGGATCGTATTCTCCAGATTCCTTACTAATCAGCCATTTTTTCTCCTTTTCCTTTTTCATTTTATCCAAGTGAAGAAGAAAATCCTTTCGGATTCCCCCTCAGTTTTTCCCAAAGTGAATCCTTCTTGGTAAGGATATTATAAAATTTTTAGCCGTAATACTCAACGGACTGTCTGTCAATCCGCACACTAACTCTTCTGAGCCCCTTATATGCCACGACTTCCTTAGAGGTCGTATCGAAAACAATTTATTGTTTTCGTATTCATTAGTCATCATGCACTAAGATGACTAAGAGATTCTGCGTGCGTGAGAATCCACGACCTCCTCAGAGGTCGTATCGAAAACAATTTATTGTTTTCGTTTTCATTAGTCATCATGCACTAAGATGACTAATGAAAAATTTCCTATTACCGCTACGAGCCGGCAGGCGAGACTTCGAACTCTTCGAAGTCTGAGCTGCCGGTGAGTAACAAAAAAGAGATAGGTATCTACCTATCTCTTTTTTGTTATTTCGCGTGCGTGAGAAGATTCGAACTCCCGACACCTTGGTCCGTAGCCAAGTGCTCTATCCAGCTGAGCTACACACACGTATCCTAACGGACGAATGATATAATATCAAACTGTGTAGTTAACGTCAAGCACTTTTTTAACAATTTTTACAAGCTCAATTTCTTGTATAAGAAATCCGCTGTCTGCCGTTTCAGTCAGGCCATCACGCCCTTACATCGTGACATGTCATGTAGATAATCTGGTATTGGTCCTTGAGCGCGTCCAGGAAATCCATACCACCCGCCAACCGATCTGCATCAAGATTGGTAAACGGATCATCCATCAAAATAAATGGCTTATCCTCAGGATACATAGCATCTGCCAACGCCATTCTATAGCAAAGGCCCAAAAGGTCCTTATTCCCTTCAGAGAAAAGCCCGGCATCGTGCTGCATCCCTTCAGCCTGCACTGTCAGCCTAAGCGCCGAATCTATTCTAAATGGCTCTGAATTATCATGGCTTAACATCTTATAGTATTTTCCAAAGCTTGCTCTAATAGGACCTAAATACTCTGCCGTGAAGGCTTCCTTCGCCTCAGTCAAAAGACTCCTGGTTTTCACCAGCAAATCATACTCGCACTGTGCTTTGTCTCTTGCGGCTATCATATTTTCAAGAGTGGCCTCATCCTCAGCTCGTCTTTCATATCGCTCAGAGGCTGCCTGCAAATGATTTTTCACAAAATCCAGTCTGTCCTTAACCTCTCGAAGTTTCTTATCAACTTCATCAATTTCCAATGCCACAGCTTCGAGCGACGCCATCTCCTCTTCATCAGGAATATACGTTAAAGCCGACAAATCAGTTGTCCTTTCGAATCTCTCCAATTCAGACTTCGCATTATTAAGTAGCTCCATCGCTCTGTCATAGGCACTCATTTTATCCTTAATTTCCTGAAGCTGCTCCTCCAGGTTGTCGCCAGGGAAGCTTCCTATTCCAAGCAGATAGTTTTCTACTTTCTCATGTAGTCTAGCCGCCTCTGCCAATGCTTCTTCGCTATTATCCTTTTTATCTGATATGTGTTGAAGGTGTCTTACGCCATCCTCAAGACCATACAGTGCAGCTATAGCATCTCCGTCCGCAGGCTCGCATTTAAACTCCGCAAGATAACCCATGACGTCATCATAGATGCTCATAGCCATATCCTTCTGTCTCGCTATTTCCTGCGATTTGTCTGCCAGTGCCTTTTTAGCGCTTTCCAGTTCTGCTATTTCCGCCTTTTTATCCTTATTAATTACCGCAGGAATAATGAAAATCAATCCCACTATTACAAGTAATACACCAATAATCAGTGCCAGAACTGTAGCCTGCACTCCAGTTGCAACCTCAATTCCATTCACAAAACCGATGGAAATTCCCGCCGCACCAGCAAATATCATAAACAAACCCACCAGTGCAAAAATAAGTCCCGGTATCATAAGACCCACTTTAAACCCACCACGATTGTTATTGCTTCGAAGCTCTAGCGCCTCTTTTTTTGCCTCTACAGTAGCCTCCTGCTTTTCCACCTCCGCAACTCGTCTAGTGTATTCAGCCCACTTGCTCCTGTTGTCAGCTATCTCCTCCGCCTCAGGCAATCTTTCAGCAAACATAAGCTCAAGCTTGGAAAATGCCTCCTGCTCTTCCAATGTCAAATCAAATGATTCTGCACGTGTCTTAAGTTCAGCTTCCTTCTTTAAACTAAGAAGAGCTCCATCAATTTCAGCTCTTGCAGGAATGCTGGCTGGCAGCTTGCTTCTAGCCTCCGTAGCCGCGTTTTCACAGGCTGCAACATTCCCTTTAACTGCGTCGTATTTAGCTTTTATCTCTGCAGCATCCTTCTGCTTAGATATTTCTCTGCTCCTCGCCAAAAGCTCTTCCCTTTTGACCGCCAGTTCATGTTCTGCGGAGCTCAGCCCGCTTATCTCGGCCTCGTCCTGGGCTATTTCATCATCTACGCTGGCAGAATACGCAATTCGAGCCTGCAGCTCTGTTATGTCGTTGTTAAGACGCTTTACACTTCCTGTCGCTCTCTTGGGAGTGCGGAGGTTTTCTTCTTCCTGAAGCTTCTTTACAGCAGCTTCAAATCTTGATAGGTCTCCCTGGTCGTGTTCTACCCCACCGATTTTAGCGGTAATCATTGCGTTTGCTACGCTTTCACAGGACTTTTGAGATATGAAAACTGTGTTGGCGAAGCTGTCCGAATCTATATCAAACAATTCCTGCCCAATATTTGAACTATACTTATCACTCAGTCCATTTGTCTCTAGGTTCCTAAGCTCAAAAATGTCCTCCGCTTGCTTTGCCCCAAAAACTCTGGATGCAACAAAGATATCTCCATCTCCATCCATAAATGTTAGGGAGCCCCCATAGGGCGTTCCTCCCGCCCACGGCTTGTAGCGCTTTCTCTCATTTTCAAGTTCACTTCTTGCTTTGTCGTTTTCAAACCCAAACAGCATTACGCGCAGAAAAGCAGCCAGAGTACTTTTACCCCAGCCATTTTCCTTTAAAAATATGTTGAGTCCGTCAGAAAAATCGATATTCTCATTGCTAAGTCTGCCAAAATTCTCTATATGGCAAGATATTAATCTCATCTAATTACTCCATCAATCCATCAACATTCCGCCGCCAAGCGCTCTTATACCATACCTTATGACCACACCTTTTTCTTCATCACTAAGACTCTCGTCGGCATGTACACGTCTTATAAATTCACCTTTTAGTGACTTATCGAGGGCATACATTTCATAGTCTACTTTAACTACTGTGCGGTCCTTCACTCTCACAGCATAATACTCAGGCTCAATTCTCTTTTGTATGTAATCAACGTTCACCTCGGCATCTATATCCAGCTCTCCAGTGAGTGTGATATGCATCATATCGCGGCTTGTACCACCCGATGATAATATTTGGTTCCTCACTGTCACTTCAGCATCCATTGATGTCCGGCAGCCAGTCACATCGACTTCAACATCGTAAACTGTTCTAGTGGCAAAAGGTACAAATTCACCCTTCACGCTGTGGGATGTACTATCAATCTCGAGCAGCATGAAGCCATGCTCTCCACACTCATCGTATCCCCTGCCTTCAAGGCATCCTGGATATACATACACCCCTCTGGCATCTAGTTTTTCTTCCTTATGGGCATGAACGTGTCCCAGCGCCAGATAGTCTATAAATCTGTTTCGAAGAGCATCCAGGTTAATGATTTCCGCCTTATCCCTGGCACCATAAGCTGACTCTTGGCCATGTAGCGTCACTATATTTATTTTCTGGCTGTCAAGTCTCAGGCTTCCCAGTAGCATCTGAGCCGGTACGTCTGTAAACTCAGCGCCTGCCAGTATCACATCCCCAGTTTCATCCAACTCATAGTATGTCCAATCACCGGAAAATAGTTTCAAATTATCCGGTAGCACATCATAATATCCTGTAAAACCATCTCCATCATGGTTGCCACATAAATAATAAAAAGAAAGCCCGCTAT
Source organism: Lachnospiraceae bacterium (assembly GCA_045597645.1). Taxonomy (GTDB): domain Bacteria; phylum Bacillota; class Clostridia; order Lachnospirales; family Lachnospiraceae; genus JAKSSE01. The sequence continues at coordinate 11,102 of JAZLKM010000066.1, forward strand.
GTGAGTCAATTTGTTGCATCACAAAATTGCGGGCCGTGGCTGAAACAGTTTTCTTGTCAAAAAGGTCCCCCGCTATGAGTACAGCACTTACGCCATTTTCTTCAGCATAATCGAGCATTCGCTCAAAGCTGACTAATAGCTCGTGCTTTCTTTCTGCAGCCTTTTGAGGCGGCAGAAAGCTGGTCATAGCAGAGTCCAAATGTAAATCAGCACAATGTATCAGTTTCATAGATCTTCAAGAGTTTCCTTCACTTTATCCATAAACTTCTTTTTCTTTCTTTCTTCCTTGGGTGCACTTGCAGCCTCAGAAGCAGCTTTTCCCAGAGAGTCTCCGCTTAGCGCATCGAACTCCTTGAGCTTTGCCTTCGCCTCCGAAGACAGTCCCGTAGGTGTCTGAACAATGAATGTCACATAGTGATCGCCTCTTTGTCCATCGCGATTTAGAACAGGAATTCCCTTGCCGCGAAGTCGTATGCGGGTATCAGTCTGAGTTCCTGCTTTTACCTCGTAGCTTACTGCTCCATCTATCGTCTGAATTCGGATTTCTCCACCTAGAGCTGCCTGTGCAAAGCTAAGCGGCACGGTAGAATACACATCAAAGTCACTTCTCTGGAAAATAGGATGAGAAGCCACGCGCACCTCAACCAGAAGGTCTCCTCTAGGTCCACCCATAAATCCAGGCTCACCCATATCTCTCTGGCGTAGTCTCTGACCATCGTCAATACCTGCAGGTACCTTTATTGTAATGCGCTTGCGGTTAGATACATAGCCTGTGCCATGACAATCTGTACACTTCTCTTTTATAATTTCACCAGAGCCCTGGCAATCCGGGCATGTAGTGACATTTTGCACCATTCCAAACAGTGACTGCTGTTGCTGTACTACGCGACCCTTACCACCACATTTGCCACATTTAACCTTAGATGTACCAGGCTTTGCTCCAGACCCATTACATGTCGGACATGGATCCTTAAGTGTAATCTCAAGCTCCTTCTCACATCCGAATGCTGCCTCTTCGAAGGTAACATTAATCCTAGCGCCAAGATTTGCTCCACGCCTTGGACCAGCGCTTGCGCCTCTACGTCCTCCGCCGCCTCCAAATAGATCTGAGAAAATATCTCCAAAGCTGCCGAAGATATCAGAAAAATCCATGTTGCTGTAGTCAAATCCGCCGCCCGCACTGCCGTCGAACGCTGCATGGCCGAATTGATCATACTGGCGTCTCTTATCCGGGTCAGAAAGCACAGCGTACGCTTCTGCCGCCTCTTTGAACTTCTTCTCTGCCTCTGCATCTCCTGGATTCACATCCGGATGATACTTCTTGGCCAGCTTACGATAAGCACTTTTGATTGTGCTATCGTCAGCACCCTTATCTACTCCAAGGACCTCATAATAGTCTCTTTTATCTGCCATCTTTTTATCTTCCTTGCAAAACTGCAACGAACTGACTGCCAAAAGCAGTCAGTCCAAGCATTATTTGTGTTTATTGGTATGGAATGAACTCGCTGCGCGAGTTCCGGTGACGTCGTGTCACATGGAACGAACTCGCTTCGCGAGTTCCGCCGACGAGAGTCATTTTAAAGCATAATGACTCTCTGTCGGCGATGTCTAAATATCGCGTCAAACGCGATATTTAGACTTCCTTAAAGTCTGCATCGATGATGTCGTCATCTGAGCCTGATGCGTCACTGCCGTAGCCTGCTCCCTGCGCGCCAGCGAATCCGCTCATGTCCGGACCTGCGCCTGCGCCCTGTGCACCCTGCTGCATGTTCTCATACATCTTGGTGAATACGCTCTGTGCGCTCTGCTCAAGCTTCTCTCTAGCTGCCTTAATCTGAGCTACAGTATCCTCGCTCATCTCCTCAGCAACCTGATTTGCATCAAGCAAGCTCTTAAGTGCTGCAAGGTCTGCCTCTACTGCACTCTTATCTGAATCAGAAAGCTTGTCGCCTACTTCCTCAAGTGCCTTCTCTGTCTGGAATGCAAATGAATCAGCATCATTTCTTGCGTCGATTGCTTCCTTGCGCTTCTTATCCTGTGCCTCATACTCAGCAGCTTCCTTTACTGCCTTCTCGATGTCCTCATCAGACATGTTAGAACCTGCAGTGATAGTGATATGCTGCTCTTTTCCAGTACCAAGGTCCTTTGCTGATACGTTAACGATACCGTTTGCATCAATATCGAAAGTAACCTCAATCTGTGGTACACCACGACGTGCTGGTGGGATACCATCCAAACGGAACTGGCCAAGTGACTTGTTGTCTCTTGCGAACTGACGCTCACCCTGTACTACGTTGATATCTACTGCGGTCTGGTTATCAGCTGCAGTTGAGAATACCTGGCTCTTCTTTGTAGGAATAGTAGTATTTCTCTCGATAAGTCTGGTAGCAATACCGCCCATGGTCTCGATTGAAAGTGAAAGCGGGGTAACATCCAGAAGAAGAATCTCTCCTGCGCCTGCATCTCCTGCAAGCTTACCGCCCTGGATTGATGCACCGATTGCAACGCACTCATCTGGGTTAAGGGTCTTGCTTGGCTCATGTCCGGTAAGCGCCTTTACCTTCTCCTGTACGCTAATCATACGGGTTGAACCACCTACCAGAAGTACCTTTGAAAGCTCAGATGCTGAAAGACCTGCATCCTTGAGGGCCTGCTGTACAGGACCTGCTGTAGCCTCTACAAGGTCATGTGTAAGCTCATCGAACTTAGCACGGGTAAGGTTCATATCAAAATGCTTCGGTCCCTCTGCAGTAGCAGTGATGAACGGAAGGTTAATGTTGGTTGTAGTAGATGAAGAAAGCTCCTTCTTAGCCTTCTCAGCAGCTTCCTTAAGTCTCTGAAGCGCCATCTTGTCAGTAGAAAGGTCTACGCCCTCTGCCTTCTTGAACTCAGCAAGCATCCAGTCGGTAATCTTCTGGTCGAAGTCATCACCGCCAAGTCTGTTGTTACCAGCGGTAGCAAGTACCTCGGTTACGCCATCACCAATCTCAATGATTGATACATCGAATGTACCACCACCAAGGTCATATACCATAATCTTCTGCTCGTTCTCATTATCAAGACCGTAAGCAAGAGCTGCTGCTGTAGGCTCGTTAATAATACGCTTTACGTCAAGACCTGCGATCTTACCAGCATCCTTGGTAGCCTGACGCTGAGCGTCGTTAAAGTATGCCGGAACAGTGATAACAGCTTCTGATACAGACTCGCCAAGATAAGCCTCAGCATCAGCCTTAAGCTTCTGAAGAATCATAGCTGAAATCTGCTGTGGGCTGTACTTCTTGCCATCAATTGTACGTCCATTATCAGTACCCATATCACGCTTAATTGAAGCGATGGTCTTCTCTGCATTGGTTACTGCCTGACGCTTTGCAGCATCACCTACGATACGCTCACCAGTCTTGGTGAATGCTACGATAGATGGTGTGGTGCGTGCTCCCTCAGTATTTGCGATAACGGTGGGCTTTCCACCTTCCATAACTGCTACACAGCTATTGGTTGTTCCTAAGTCGATTCCAATAATTTTTCCCATTTTAATTCCTCCTAACGTTTTCCTTAAGAAAACTCATTATTACTGTACAACTGATACCATGCTATGTCGCACTACTGTATCATGGTACTTATAACCTTTCTGTAACTCCTGTGCGACGAATCCTGACTCATACTCGTCACTTTCTACCTGCATTACTGCGTTGTGCAGCTCCGGATCAAACTCCTTGCCAACAGCCTCAATCGGCTCAACGCCTGCCTCTGTAAGGTTAGTGCAAAGCTGCTTATATATCATCTGCATTCCATCTGCAAAGCCCTTAGCACCCTCGTCAGTAGGTGCAGCTGCCAGACCTCTCTCGAAATTATCGATTACCGGCAGGAGCTTTTCGATGATGCATTTAGCACCCATGTCAAACATTGCTGACTTTTCTTTTTCGGTGCGGCGTCTGAAGTTCTCAAACTCAGCCATCTGACGCTTTACCTGATCGGTGAGCATCTCAATCTGCTCATCCTTTTTGTCCTTTTTCTCTTTTTTCTTTTTGAAAGGATTCTTTGTCTCCTCTGTAGCCTCAGCCTCTTGCTCCTCAGTTTCGGCAGATTCCTCTGCTTCCGCCTTTGGCTCTTCAGCCGTAGTATCTTCACTAGAGGTATCTTCCTTAGCTTCCTCAGCCTTTGCAGCCTCAGCTTCCTTTTCTACCTCATCTACGATGTCCTTAATAACATCCTCTGCACTTTGATTTGCCATTTCTAATTCCCCTTAAATATCTTGTCCAGCTGTCCCTTTAAGTTTTTCAGGTTAGCCATAACATTTTCATAATCCATTCTCTTGGGCCCTACAATACCGATGGTACCTTTCACGCCCTCACCCAGCTCATAGGTCGCAGTGACTACACTGCAATCTCTCATGGTCTCACTAGGCGTCTCCTCACCGATATATACCTGTATGCCAGTCTCGCCATCACCTATATCCTCACGGATTAGAGTGGCCAGTTCATTTTTCTCCTCAAACGCCTCCAGAAGGTTACCTGCCGCGCCCGAATCAGAAAGCTCCGGATACTTAAGAATATTTGTGGCTCCGCTTGTGAATATCTCCATATCCTCAGCTGCGCTAATCGTGGTTGCCACTGTATCCAGCACCGTGCTTATGATGTCTTCATGGATACCTGCCTGCTCCTTCATCTGCTTTATAGTACCCAGGTTAATCTCCTCAGCACACAGACCACACAAGGCCGAATTAAGCAAAATATTGAGTTTTAACATCGTCTCATCATCCAGTGGTGTATCAGTCGGAATAATTCGATTCTTAACCTTATTACCTTCCATCACCACAACTGCCAGTATCTGAGAATCATCTACATGTGACAGCTGAATGAATTTGACCTTCGCGCTCTTATATCTAGGAGTAGAAATCAGTGTCGCATACTGAGTATTGGTAGCCAGCACCTTAACCACCTGCTTGAGGAGGCTCTCCATTTTCTCAGTCTTCTCAATGTAGAAATCCTGAATCTCACGAACCTCTTTGTTCTTCTCATTCATCAGATTATCTACATAGAATCTATATCCCTTATCAGTAGGAATACGACCTGCGGAGGTATGCGGCTGCTCTATGTACCCCAGTTCCTCCAGATCGCTCATCTCGTTACGAATAGTCGCCGACGAAAGATTTAGATCTGTATCCTTTGATATCGTACGCGATCCCACCGGTTCACCGGTCTCAAGATAGTTCTTGATAATCGCATGCAATATTATATGTTTGCGTTCACTGAGCTCTTCCGTCACGTCTACCTCCTTTTCTAATTGTTAGCACTCAACCAACTAGAGTGCTAACATCTATTGGTAAGATACCACCCACCCCCAATAATGTCAACACCCACTTTCTTTTTTCACAAACCATTCACAATCACTCCTCCCCGCGCCTCCTGTCATACGCCGCACGTCAGTCTGAGTTGGGGGGGAGCGCCGCATATTTCACTCGCTATATTGCCCTTAGGCCTTGGTGTACGCGTACGTCTGTACTTCACTGACGAGTACCAAATTCGGGATTGGCGGGCGATTCGTTTCACGATGTTTTATTGCGCGCCCTCCTCCGAAACTCGATGTGGTCTTCTAGAATTCATCCACTTTTGTTGGGGCTCATTTACTTAACGAGGCTTGCGCACGTACATGGTGCGACTCTCACCACTTTAAGTGAGCGGTAGTGCCGC
>JAZLKM010000067.1:0-2002 GCA_045597645.1 Lachnospiraceae bacterium
GATTAATAAAATGGCAAGAAGAAGAATTATTGCTGGTAACTGGAAGATGTACATGACTCCAAACCAGGCAAAGGACCTTTGTGCAACACTTAAGGACTTAGTAAACAATGATGCTGTTGACGTAGTATACTGCGTACCAGCTATCGATATCACAACAGTTGTAGAAGCAGTTAAGGGTACAAACGTTAAGGTTGGTGCTGAGAACTTCTACATCGAAGATAAGGGTGCATACACAGGCGAAATTTCAGCTCCAATGCTTAAGGAAGCTGGTGTAGAGTACGTTATCATGGGTCACTCAGAGAGAAGAGATATCTTTGGTGAGAACGATATCCTTATCAACCAGAAGGTTAAGAAGGCATTCGCTGCTGGACTTAAGCCAATCCTTTGCTGTGGTGAATCACTTGCAGTTCGTAAGGCTGGCACATATGTTGATTGGGTAAAGAGACAGATCACATGGGATCTTTACGGTGTAACAGCTGATCAGGTTAAGGAACTTGTTATTGCTTACGAGCCAATTTGGGCTATCGGTACAGGCGAGACAGCTACAGCTGATCAGGCTCAGGAAGTATGTAAGATGATCCGTGAGACAATCGCTGAGCTCTATGATGCTCCAACAGCAGAAGCAGTACGTATCCAGTACGGCGGTTCTATGAACGCTGGTAATGCAGCTGAACTCCTTTCAAAGGATGACATCGATGGTGGTCTTATTGGTGGTGCAGCTCTTAAGCCAGATTTCGGTCAGATTGTCAATGCTTAGTTATGTAAATCTACAATAATCGTAAATGCCCAAAATGATGGGCGTTAGATGGTAGTGGTGATATTTTCTGTATTATTATGTAAACCATATTTAATCCAATAAATAATTGGTGCATTTATAACTTTATGGTTTGCTTAAAACAAATTTTATTGGTGCCCTGGCATACCAGGGCACCATATCTATTTCATATTTTAGAGCAGTTCAGCTCACATTTATTCAACAGATTTAATATTTAGTGCCTGCAGGTGAAAAAGCATAAATAGGCACAAAAAAACTTGATTATTCCAGTGAGAAATTAGTGCTTCAAGACGAGAAAGTGTATATAGGCACAAACAAACTTGAGCATTTCAGGGAGAAATTAGTGCTTCAAGGTGAGAAAGCGTATACAGGCACAAACAAACTTGAGCATTTCAGTGAGAAATTAGTGCCACCAGGAGAAAAAGTATAAATAGGCACTAACAAACGCGAATGCATATTTTATTGGGAGGTGAGGCAAATTAGTGATAGAACAAATAGAATTGATGAATTACTAGCACATAGAATATCAGTACTTAATTCCAATGTTAATATTATAGAAAGACGTCTAGATACATATCAAAAAGGGAATTTGAAAATAAAAAGAGTCAAGAACAAAACCTACTATTGTATTGCTGATGAAAATTCAGGCAAGCAAAGATATATTAATGTTAGCAATATAAAAGAGGCACAAAATATAGCGCAGCGAGATTATGATTTAAATTATCTTAAGCATGCGGAAAGTGAAATAAAAGATATAGAAAGATTATTAGCAAAGAATTATTCAGCTAGAGCAAAGAACTGTTATTCGGGTATTAATGAGGCAAGAAAAAAGCTGATTCAGCCATTCGAAATGTCAGATGAAGATTATATTAAGAAATGGTTGGCAATGCCATATCAGCCTAAAGAGTTTACGGAAAACGATACAACAGAATATTATACGGATAAGGGGGAAAGAGTTAGATCAAAGTCAGAGATAATAATAGCGAATATGTTAAAAACATTAAATATACCATATAAGTACGAATGCCCATTGAAGCTAGGGAAGGTTCTCGTATATCCGGATTTCACAATTCTTGATGTCAAAGGAAGAAAGGAGAAGTACCTTGAATGTAAAGTGCAACATATTTTTGTACAAAAAGTGGAAAATATTTTTGTACAATCAACTGCGCTATGCTTCAGCTTCCTGAGCTTCCAAAAAGGCTCGCTTATCCTTCAAACGGTATGACG
>JAZLKM010000068.1:0-45292 GCA_045597645.1 Lachnospiraceae bacterium
ATAGTGGTGAGAGGTGCATCCATGTACGGGTCAAGCCTTGTAAATCTACAAGCCCCCAAAAGCTGGATGAATTAAGAAGCCACATCTCAGACAACTGGAGACCGGGCGCGCAGCATCGCGAAATAAGAATCACCACGCGAATCACCAAATTCAGGCTCTGAGTGCCATGGAGGAAGGAGCATGCAGCTACGCGCAGGCATTGAAAAACTGGTTAATAGCGGAGAGTGTGAAAGCGGGCCCTACACAAACAAAGTGGTGGCATGAGGTGGGGTGCGAATGATTCTTGTCAAAGAGGTGGATTCGTGGTATTTTTAGTGTGAGTAGGTAGTACTGAGAAAGGAGGCAGAACATGAGTGTTGGCGGTATTAGCCCAATTGGATATGGCGCGGCATTTTCTTATGGTGCTGTCTCTGGAAGCTACGGCTTGGGTGCCGGAGCAGGTATAGATCCGGCCACTGGGAAGAAGGATGTCGGAGGTACTGATGGTACTGTCAGATCGGTGGCAGATGCAGGGCAGTGTCAGACCTGTAAGGAGCGTAAGTACCAGGATGGCAGTGATGAGATGGTTAGCTTCAAGTCTGCAGCACATATTTCTCCACAGGCTGCAGGAGCAGCGGTTAGAGCACATGAAGGTGAGCATGTAGCTAATGCATATAAAGAGGCGGCGCAGGATGAAAATAAAGAGGTGGTGTCTACAGGCGTTACGATAAAGACGGCTGTGTGCCCTGAATGTGGAAGGACTTATGTAGCAGGTGGAGAGACCAGGACAGTGATGATGACAAAGTCACCAGCGGCGAAGACTAATCCATATGCTAAGGCTGCTTTTGAGAATATGGGGAATGTGTTGAAGGGGTCGCGGGTAGACGCGGCAGTGTAAGCAATAAAAAGATATCCTCTGAGCTTTAGCTCTGGGGTAGCTATTGAAATGAGTATACATTCAGCCGGCTTAAAGAGCCGGCTGGTTTTATGAATGAGGTATATAAATGGATATAATTCAGAGTATTACAGAGACATTAAATGTAAAGCGCTGGCAGGTTGAAGCAGCGGTTAAGCTGATAGATGAAGGGAATACTATTCCATTCATTGCGAGGTATCGAAAAGAAGTGACGGGTACATTGAATGATGAACAGCTTAGAACTCTTGGCGAGAGACTGACTGCACTTCGCAATTTGGAAGATAAAAAGGCGCAGGTATTGAAGTCTATTGAGGAGCAGGGAAAGCTGACAGATGAGCTTAGGACACAGATTGAGGCAGCTAAGACGCAGACTGCTGTAGATGATATATATAGACCGTATAGACCAAAGAGGCGTACAAGGGCTACGATAGCAGTCGAGAAGGGATTGGCGCCATTGGCTGAAGCGATTATGGCGCAGACTCTTTCGGTGCCGGCAATAAAAGAATCCGAGAAATATATTGATGAATCAAAGGAGGTAATGACTGCTGAGGATGCGCTGGCAGGTGCATGTGATATTATTGCGGAGCAGGTATCTGATACCGCTGAGTATAGAACGAAGATTAGGCAGCTTACTGTTCAAAAGGGGCTGCTCATATCCAAGTGCAAAGATAAGGATACTCAGAGTGTATATGAGCAGTATTATGACTTTTCTGAGCCACTTCCGAAGCTGGCAGGACATAGAGTGCTGGCAGTAAATAGAGGTGAGAAAGAAAAGATTTTGACTGTCAGCATCGATGCACCGGTTGATGAGATACTTCTTTATCTCAAGAAGCAGGTGAACTGGAAAAATAATCCTAATACGGCAAAAACTCTGGAAAATGCGGCGGAAGATGCCTATAGCAGACTGATCGCGCCGTCGATTGAAAACGAGATTAGAAAGGCATTGACTTCGTCAGCAGAGGATGGGGCAATAAGCGTATTTGGCAAAAATCTGAGTCAGCTGCTTATGCAGCCGCCAATTGCCGGGCAGACTGTGCTGGGGTGGGATCCTGCTTTTAGAACCGGCTGTAAGCTTGCGGTAGTTGATGGTACTGGAAAGGTAATAGACACAACTGTTATCTATCCTACAGCGCCACAAAATAAGGTGGCAGAGGCTAAGGATGTTGTAAAAAAACTGATAAAGAAGCATGGTATATCCCTGATATCGGTGGGTAACGGAACAGCAAGCAGAGAATCTGAGCAGATTATTGTTGATATGCTAAAGGAGATTCCAGAGGCAAAAGTGCAATATATAATAACCAATGAGGCGGGGGCATCTGTGTATTCGGCCAGCAAACTTGCTACGGAGGAATTCCCGAATTTTGATGTGGGACAAAGAAGTGCAACGAGCATTGCCCGCAGAGTGCAAGATCCACTAGCTGAGCTTGTAAAAATTGAGCCGTCGGCTATTGGCGTCGGACAATATCAGCATGATATGGATGCTGGAAAACTAGCTGAAGCACTGAGCGGAGTTGTAGAGACCTGCGTTAATAATGTAGGTGCAGATTTGAATACAGCGTCGGCGTCTTTGCTTTCATATATTTCAGGAATAAATAAGACTATAGCAGTAAACATTGTGGACTATAGAGAGCAAAATGGCAGCTTCAAGAGCCGCAAGGATCTGCTTAAGGTGCCAAAACTCGGACCGAAGGCCTACGAGCAGTGTGCTGGCTTTTTGAGAATCAGAGATGGTAAGGAACCTCTAGACAATACAGGCGTCCATCCGGAAAGCTACGATGCTGCCAGACAGCTATTGACATCGCTTGGACATAATGTCAGCGATATATCAGCAGGCGGGTTGTCTGGTTTGTCAAAGGAGACGAAGGACATAGGCAAGCTTGCAACTGAGCTTGGTATCGGAGAGCCTACCCTGAGAGATATTATCAAGGAATTGGAAAAGCCTGGCCGTGATCCCAGAGAGGAGATGCCTAAGCCTATTCTTAGATCGGATGTACTGGACATGAAAGACCTGAAAGAAGGCATGATTCTGAAAGGGACTGTTCGTAACGTAATAGATTTTGGTGCATTTGTAGATATAGGTGTTCATCAGGATGGCTTGGTGCACATATCGCAGATGTGTGACAAATTCATTAAGCATCCGCTTGAGGTAGTGTCCGTAGGAGATATAGTGGAAGTAAAGGTCCTGGGGATAGATGAAAAGAAGGGTAGAATTTCTTTGACAATGAAGGTGTAGAGCTAAGAACACAAGCTTGAAAAATAGGGGATAAGCAATTGATGAGAGAATTCAAATTGAAACTGTATGATAAATTTGAATGCATAGGATCAGACTGTCCATGGACATGCTGCGGAGGATGGAAGATTGCATTCGACAAAGAGTCAGTTGAAAGATACAAAGCTGTCACTGGACCGTTATCGCAGGAGTTGATGGATTCTCTGATGTATGATGAAAATGGTTGCGTATTTATAAAAATCAATGACAACGGTTTTTGCCCTTTGTTGAATGAAAAGAGACTGTGTAGGGTTTATCTCGAAGCAGGGGAAGAAGTAATGAGTACTACTTGTAAAGTCTACCCACGCGGAGAGAGCTTTTTTGGCGATATATATCTGAAATATATATGCATTTCATGCCCTGAGAAGGCTAGGATGCTATTTGAGCAAGATGCTCCGTTGGAATTTGATATTTCAGAAAACAATAATATTTGCGTAACTACAGCTCCCGAATTTATGTGGGATAAATTTGATTTGCTCACGAACGGAATGATTTGCTCCATAGATATTATGCAGATTCGGGACATTCCTGTTGCAACAAGACTGCAACTGGTATTAATGCTTGGTAGCGAATTGCAGCGTGCATTGCGAGATGGAAGTGATGCCCGAGGGGTACTGGAGGCTTTTTCAAGTGGCTCGTCTTTGGAGCGAATTGTTAATGATATAAAAGGTGTATCTGCTAATAATGAGTTGTATGAAAAATTTATTTTGGGGTTGAACCGCAAAATTGCTGAGGTGGATGAAAACAAGCTGATTTTTATTATCGACTATATCAAAGAGGCTCTAACTGATTTTCAGACATGCTTAGACAGAGACAACGTTTCTCTTGGTCAATTTTTGGAAAGAGAAAAAAATAGTACAGTATTTGAGAATTTTTGCATATATTACATAATGCGACATTATTTGGAAAGCTATAATGAGCAGAATCCATATGATTGCATGGTTCGAATGGTTCAGATGTGTGCTTTGTATGCGTGGCTATTTGGCGCTTACAGGTCAGAGCAGCGAAGCCTTGAGGAATATACAGTTATTGTTGCGATGGTATCACGAAAAACAGAGCACGCACAAGGCATGATCACAGCTTATGATGAAATCTTTCAGGAAATGTGCGGCGCGGGTATGGGAGAACTGAGTTTTCTACTTAAAATGCTTGCGTAGTATGATATGAGACACTTTATATGTCGCTTGGAGAGCACATATTTTATAGATCTCTATAGAACAGGAGTTATATGGAGAAGTATTTTGATATAAACAAGGATGGGCACAGCATACGCTGCAAGATGTATTCGAATGAAGCAAGAGGATTTAGCAAGGTGGTACTGTGCGCTCATGGCTTTGCGGGTCACAAGGACAATAAATCCACAGCCAGATTTGCCCAGACCGCACTTTCAAAGTGCAAGGGATTGGCTATTATTACTTTCGACTGGCCAAGCCATGGCAAGGATGTGAAAAAGCATTTGATGCTAAGTGATTGCGATGCTTATGTCACCATCATTTTGGATTACATCAAAAATGAGATGAACGTTGATGACATTACAGGCTATGCAAATAGTTTTGGAGGGTATGTTTTCTTAAAATACATTGCTGAACACGGTAATCCATTTAGAAAATTGGCACTGCGAAGCCCTGCTATCGATATATATGATTCGACCATGAGTAAGATATTGACGACATCTGATCTTGAAATAATTCAAAAAGGCAAGGACGCATCTGTTGGGTTTGATAGAAAGACTAATATAAATCAGCAGTACTTGGACGAACTGGAAGCCTTTGACGTTAGAGACATCGAATACTTAGATGAATATGAGAAAATTATCATTCTTCATGGTACAGCTGATGAAATGATATCATATGAGGTGGTGCAGAAGTTTGCAGATGATAATCTGATTGATCTTATATCTGTGGAAAACGCAGACCATAGATTCCAAGACTATGCAGCGATGGGAAATGCCATAAGAGATATTATTAATTTTTTAGAGATATAAATATATCTACGTTATGGCCAGGCAGGAACAGGATAGCCAGCTGGATATATAAAGTGAGCATGATATATGATATGTCATGCTCACTTTTTTATAGATGTCAATATGGAACTGTTTTCCACATTATGAATTCTGTCTTGCAATGTTCGCGCGCTTGCGAAGGGTTGGGTCCAGGATGCGCTTGCGGATGCGCAGGTTGGTGGGGGTAACCTCCAAGAGCTCGTCAGTTTCGATGAACTCCAGAGCCTGCTCGAGGCTAAGGATGCGAGGCGGAACCAAGGTGAGCGCTTCATCGCTGCCTGATGAGCGGGTGTTGGTCAGGTGCTTTTTCTTGCAGACATTGATTTCAATGTCTTCAGCGCGAGAGCTTGAGCCGACAACCATACCTGAGTATACCTTCTGGCCAGGGCCGATAAATAGAGTGCCTCGATCCTGGGCTGCGAATAGACCGTATGTGACAGTCTCTCCGGCTTCGAAAGCAATAAGGCTGCCCTGCTTGCGATATGCAATCTCGCCCTTGTATGGCTCATAGCCTGAGAAAATTGTATTTATAATACCGTTGCCCTTGGTATCGGTCATGAACTCACCTCTGTAGCCGATCAGTCCTCGTGAAGGAATATTGAACTGAAGCCTGGTGTAACCACCTGTGATAGGAGTCATGTTCATAAGCTCACCCTTGCGCTGGCTAAGCTTTTCAATAACTGAACCGGTGAACTCATCGGGAACGTCTATGTAAGCCTCCTCCATTGGCTCAGTCTTCTTACCTTTTTCGTCGGTGTGGTAGAGTACTTCGGCCTTGCTGACAGCAAACTCGAAACCTTCGCGGCGCATATTCTCAATCAGAACAGATAAATGAAGCTCACCACGGCCTGACACTTTGAAGCTGTCTGCACTGTCAGTCTCCTCAACACGGAGTGAAACATCGGTATTGAGCTCTCTGAAGAGTCTGTCACGCAAGTGACGGGAAGTTACAAATTTTCCTTCCTGACCTGCAAGTGGCGAGTCATTAACTATGAAGTTCATGGCTATGGTAGGCTCAGAAATCTTCTGGAAAGGAATAGCCTCTGGAGCTTCCGGACCGCAGAGCGTGTCTCCGATGCGGATGTCTGAGATACCAGATATAGCTACGATTGAACCTATGCCAGCCTCTGATACATCTACTTTGGCCAATCCATCAAACTCATATAGCTTACTTATACGTACCTTCGAGCATTTCTCCGGCTCGTGGGCGTTTACGACAACCATATCCTGGCCGACGCGGATTGAACCATTGTCTACCTTGCCTACACCGATGCGTCCTACATATTCATTGTAGTCTATTGTGCTTATGAGTACTTGGGTGTTGGCATCAGGATCGCCCTTAGGAGCAGGGATATAGTCTATTATGGTCTCAAAAAGAGGCTGCATGTCCGTGCCGCGTTCGTTCTCGTCAAGGCTTGCATAACCCTCTCTTGCGGATGCGAATACGAATGGGCAGTCGAGCTGCTCGTCAGAAGCATCCAAATCCATAAATAACTCTAATACTTCGTCGATTACTTCGGAAGGTCTCGCTTCTGGTCTGTCGATTTTGTTTATGCATACGATTACTGGAAGGTCCAGACCGAGAGCCTTGCCCAAAACGAACTTGGTCTGAGGCATTACACCTTCAAATGCATCTACAACTAAGACAACACCATTAACCATCTTGAGTACACGCTCTACCTCACCGCCGAAGTCTGCATGTCCGGGAGTGTCAATGATATTGATTTTTTTGTCCTTATAATGAATAGCAGTATTTTTGGAAAGTATTGTAATACCACGCTCACGCTCAATGTCATTGGAGTCCATTACGCGTTCAGCGACTTCCTGATTCTCTCTGAAGACACCGCTTTGCTTAAGAAGCTCATCTACGAGAGTGGTTTTGCCGTGGTCTACATGGGCGATAATTGCAATATTTCTTATATCATCTCTGCTTGTAATCATTTTTCCCTTCTTTCTATCCTACAAACTTCCGTATTTTAGCATAATTTTTCAGAATTGCAAATATTATTGAAGTGTGATATATTTCGTATACTTATGGGGTTATATCGTCTAGTGGGGGCGTGTAACGGAGGAAATATGGAAAAAGGCAATGTTATCGTTTATTACGGAACTGGAAAGGGGAAGACTTCTGCAGCATTAGGCTATGGCATACGGGCTGCTGCGGTGGGTAAGCGTGTCACCGTCATACAGTTTCTAAAGGAGAAGACTAATCTCGAGTATATCAAGCGTCTTGAGCCTGAAATGATGTTCTTTAGATTTGCAAGATGTGAGGAGTGCTTTGAGGATTTGCCGAAGGAGCAGCTTGAGGAAGAAATCTTCAATATAAAAAATGGTATGCACTATGCTAAGAAAGTGCTTATGGTAGAGGATTGCAATGTCCTGATTTTAGATGAGCTATTAGGCCTTCTTGATTACAGTATAGTGACCATGGATGATATAAAGGATATTATTGCGGCTAAGCCAGCAGGAGTCGACATAGTGTTTACAGGTACCAAGCTTGACCCTGCACTGCGAGAGCTTGCGGACGAAATATACAACATTAGCAAAGAAAAGGGTGATGCCGAGGCATCTACATTTTAAATAGGAGGCACGAGATGGCTATATTTAAAGGGGCAGCAGTAGCGATAGTTACACCAATGAATGCAGATCAGACGGTGAACTATGACAAACTCGAAGAATTGATAAACTGGCAAATATCAGAGGGGACAGATGCAATCGTAATTGCAGGTACTACTGGTGAGAGCTCAACCCTTTCGATGGCTGAGCATAGAGCTGTAATTAAGTTTGCTGTAGAGAAGGTTAACCACAGAGTTCCAGTTATAGCAGGTACAGGTTCTAATGCTACAAGGACTGCAATTCAGCTTACCTGCGAGGCTGAGGAGGATGGAGCCGATGCAGCACTCATCGTTTCTCCGTATTATAATAAGGCTACACAGCATGGACTCTACTCTCATTATTCAATGATTGCAGCAGAGACTAAGCTTCCAATTATTCTATATAACGTTCCAGGTCGCACAGGCTGCAACATCATGCCTGAGACAGTTGCGAAGCTGGTGAAGGATGTCCCGAACATCGTAGGTCTAAAGGATGCAACTGGCAATCTGTCACAGGCGTCTAAGACCATGAAGCTTTGCGATGGCAAGCTTGAAATGTACTCAGGAGAGGATGGACTCATTCTTCCGTTGCTTTCAATAGGCGGTATAGGAGTTATTTCTGTATTGAGTAACATTGCTCCAAAGAATACACATGATTTGGTTGCAAGCTTTTTGGCTGGTGATGTTGAGCGCGCTAGACAGCTTCAGCTGGATGCGCTTGAGCTTGTAGATGCATTATTCTGTGAAGTTAATCCTATTCCAGTTAAGGCAGCGCTTAATCTCATGGGCAAGAATGTGGGAGGCCTCCGCGCTCCTCTTGAGGAGATGCAGCCAGATTCATTGGCAAGACTAGAAAAGGCAATGAAGGATTACGGACTTATCTAGGAGAGATACTATGACTAGAATATTGATGCATGGAGCCTGTGGACGCATGGGCGGTGTTATTACAGATATATGTAGTTCAGACGAAAATGCACAGATTGTGGCAGGAGTGGATGTTAATAATGCAATATCACGTCCATACCCAGTGTACGCTTCTCTAAATGATGTAAAGGAAGAATATGACGTGATCATTGACTTTGCTCACTTTAGTGCAGTGGACAGCTTGCTTGACTATTGCACAGAAAATAAAGTTCCTGTTGTTCTATGCACCACAGGACTTACACCCGAGCAGCTGGAGAAGGCACGAGCTGCGTCAGAGAAGACAGCAGTGCTTAGATCAGCGAACATGTCACTTGGAATTAATACACTTTTGGATATATTGAAAAAAGCCACTGAGGTATTTGCTGATGCAGGTTATGACGTGGAAATAGTGGAGAAGCATCACAATCAGAAACTGGATGCTCCGAGCGGAACAGCTCTTGCGTTAGCAGACGCTGTAAATGAAGCTGCGGACGGCAGATATCACTATGTGTATGACAGATCACAAGTACGTCAGAAAAGAGATAGCAAGGAAATAGGTATCTCTGCAGTTAGAGGCGGTACAATAGTGGGAGATCACGATGTGATTTTTGCGGGCACTGATGAAGTGATTACTTTCAGCCACACTGCATATTCAAAAGCAGTATTCGCAAAGGGTGCTGTGGAAGCAGCGAAGTTCTTGGCAGATAAGCCTGCTGGACATTATGACATGCGTGATGTCATTGCAGCAAGCTCATCTAAATAAGGTTTCATCTTGAGATAGCTGGTGGGGTAGCTTCCATGATCCTCACCTGCGAGAATATAGAGCTTAGAGCCGGAGATTCCTCCGGCTATTTTTTTTGTTTCTTCAGGACGAATCAGATCATTTTCGCCAGCCATTACAATAGTAGGGCATGAGATGTGCGATAAATCTGATGAGGTGATCTGTGGCTCAGAATATAGAAGCTTAGTCAATGGATTGACCTTGGCTTTTTTATTAGCTTTTTTTAGAAGCTTATATTCTTTTTTTATTACTCCTTCAGGAGTAAGATTACCTCCACATAAGATTAGACCGCCAAAGAGCTCGGGGCGTTTGCTGGCTGCAAGCATAGCGGTAATAGCACCGTCGCTAAAGCCAAGCACAAGTGGCTGCTTAAGCCCAAGCGCTTCAATTAGCAAAATAAGATCAGTGGCGAAATCGCGGTAGTGATATTCTGAAGGTGTAGCACTCTGACCATGACCGCGGGTATCGGGAGCTATAATGTCATATTCGTCGCTTAAGCCGGCAGAAAGCTCGTCAAATATAGAGTGACTTTCGCCGTTGCCATGCAACAAAAGAAGAGGGCGTTGGCCCTCTCCAGTTCTTTCGTAATAAATTATCTGTCCGTTTAATTGTATATACATATTGCCTATTTATAGAAGTTGTATCTAGCCTTACCCTTGCTCTTAGAAAGGTATAGAGCGTTGTCTGCCTTACGATATAGATTCTCATACAAGCTATCGCTAGGCTCATTAATGCTATCAGTCGTTACAATACCTATTGAAATAGTGACACCTTCAGGTAGGCATTCGTCAAGAAGTATTCCTTTAAAATTATCTATGATTGACTGAGCAATCTCGGCTAGGATGTTAATCTTTACGGTGCTAGGCACGAATACAGAGAACTCGTCACCGCCCATACGGCATGTGTAAATGTTTCTTCCATCAAGAGCAAGCAAAGCCTTGCCGACAGCCTGAAGCACCTTATCACCCACGTCGTGTCCGTAGTTATCATTAACATGCTTGAAATTATCTACGTCTATCATCATAAGGCTTCCCACATTCTGATGTGAGAAGAACTCATTGATTCGCTCAATGTAATAGCTTCTGGTGCTCAGTCCGGTGAGGGCGTCTGTACTTGCCTTACTCTTAGCGGCTTGCACCTCTTCCTCGTGGAAGGTAACATCCTCGGCAGAAATGATATATCCCTGTATATAAGAAGCCTTAGTCAGAGGCTCTGAGTGCAGCTCATATATATGATCACCAGAGACGAATTTTTTCCTTATGGCGTCTGACAATGATTCAAACGGCACGCGGAAAAGGCTGTTGAAGCTCATATTAAGAGATATATTTGGGAATATCTCTGATGCTAAGTCATTGAAGTATGCAATGTTCTGGAATTTATTAAGAATAATTACTCCTCGGTTATTGCTGTTGAGAAGTGACTGCGTAGCAACATGTATTGGATCTAGAGAGCCGTAACGTAGGAGAGCTATAAGCTCACAGCATCCTCCGACCACCAGAGCGGTAGATAAAGGTGCAAAGTTACCAGTCGCTCCAGCAAACTTAAGAATCATTGCAAGTACAGGGAAAAAGAATCCAAACGCAAGCCAGAATGCACGCTTACGTTCTGCTCCCTCACTATTTCGCAGCGTTCTCAATATATGTATGAACTGGTATATCTCAAGGGCTGCTACATACAAGCAGAAGCTGTAAAATGCAGGACCGTAGGACAACTCAACTATAGGGAAGCTACCACTTCGTGTAACATGCATAGAAGTATAGAAGAAGTTATTCCTGCCAATAGTAGCCACAAATGATACCAGGGTAACAGTGATGATTACCTGAATTACATATATGAAAAATGGCACTGTCTTGGCTGTAAACTCAGCGATGAACCAAGTGAGGAACAGCAGTACCAGGCAAAGACCAAGATACTCAATCTTAATGGCGTTCTGAATACCCTGCAAGCTTTGAGAGGAAATCTCGAGGATATATCCGAAAATATATACTCCTGCAAAAGCCATCATCATCGTGATGCTCATGTATGCCTTTGTAGGCTGCTGTCTTAGCATATAAAGCATGGCAAGTATAAGCAGAATAATCAGGGCGGCATGATAAGAGCATAAGAGTCCGAAATAGCCTGATTTGCCAAAGATGATAGAAAAAACGAAGAGTACCAAATATTGAATCGGGCAAAGCACATAGTAAAATAGCTCAAAGAAAGGATTCTTGCCAGGCTTGCCAGTATACATCAAAAGAAGCGGTAGTGCCAACGCTCCAAGTATGTAGTAAGCGTTCTCGGTGGCATTCCAGTTTACAAGCACAGGGAAGGTATCATGCAAAAGCATAGATAAAAGCGCAGTTACGCCTGAGTAGCAGGCCAGTGCAACAGACACAAGGATGAATCTGACCTTGGTGGACTTAATATACCTCCAGATAAGCACAAGAGCAATCGCAATAATGGGCTTGGAACTGATAAAGAGCGAAACAATGCATATACCAATTGAACCAAAAATCTTTGCTGCTTTAGAAGCGTAAATGTAGTCACACAGTGACAGAACTACAAGTGCAAGCAACAGGTCAAACAATATACCCTGCTTGTAAACAGCAGTTTTTCTGTAAAGAAGAAAATATGGAGCGATGGATAATAGCCAAAAATCCAAGACACGGCGAACATACTCACCTGATGACGAGGTATGCTTATAGCCCTCGGCGATGAAAAAGGTAGAAATGACCATAGCAAAAGCACCGGACGCTCTGGCTACATCATAGACGACGCCGTCCTGCCCCAGTACTCCCGATACGATACCTTCAATTATTAAAAATACAAATGCTATATTAGCATAATTGGATTTATTTAATAACTTCATTGCCCCTCAAACGTAATTATGTACATAGTTTACACAATACTATAGCTGATTTTAGCACAGTAGGCCAAAAAAAACCACAAAAAAAACTCGCAAAGGCGAGTTTTTTTGTCTAAATATCTAATGGATTGAGTATTAACCCTGCAGGCCTCTTGACTGGCGGTCCATATCCTCGACTACAATGTCATAAATCTCGCCAAGAGTCGAGCAATATTCAAGAAGCTTCCATGGCTCGTTGGTGTGAAAATGGATTTTGATAAGGTCCTCATCGCCTACAGCCAGGAGACAGTCACCCGCGAAGTTCTCAGTGATGTAGTCATTGATCTCGTCCTCATCCAAATCGGTTCCTTCGATGAGAAGCTGCGTATCGTATTTGAATTCAAGCATTTTTTTGCTCCTTTCATATGAATTACTTCATTATAATACCAATTTTTCCCTTTAATGAAAAGGAAAAAAGTAGTAAAGTATATCCTATGATAGCGAATTCTAAGCAATTGAGAAGAAAAGTGGAAAAAAACAGCAGAAAAATAAAAAAATCCGGTAGCTCTAGGAGTGTTGTGCTGTCATTGGTGTGTATCATTCTGGTGGGCCTGGGTGGAATATATAACTATCAGAAAAGGAGCGACATTTCGGAGCGCACTAATACATCACAGGCAGATGTCTATGATGATTATGAGAAGGCGCAGCTGGTGCGCGTAGTGGATGGCGATACTGTCATCGTGAAGCTGTCTGGAGATAGAATCAGAATTAGAATGATTGGAATCGATACCCCGGAGTCGGTGGCTGAGGATGAGAAGCGCAATAACGAATATGGTGTAATGGCATCTGACCACACCAAAGAGTTGCTGAGTAATGTAGAGTATTTGTATTTGACTTTTGGCCCGGAACGAGAGGACCAGTATGGCCGTACGCTGGCATATGTGTGGCTTAGTGAGCCGACGGCAGACCAGGTGAACCTCATATCTGAGCCAGTAGACATGCTTAACTATATTATATTAAGAGATGGCTATGGATACCATGTGGAGTATAAGCCCAATGTTGAATACGCTGATTTCTTCACAGACACAGTGGATAATGCCAAGAAAAACAGTACAGGCTTGTGGCAGTACGATGAATTTGCCAAGCTGTGGGACAGACGTAAATAGTTTACAACGCTATGGAAAAATGGATTTTGTACAACAAAAAAGCCGACTTTAAGGGTCTTGGCGAGAAATTTAACGTGGACCCGTTGGTAATAAAAATATTGGTTAACAGGGGCACCACAACAGAAGATGAGATAGCAGATTTCTTGTCAAAAAGCGACATGCCACCTTCCGGCACTGGTGACCTTTATGGCATGGAAGCAGCTGCCGAGCTGATCTCCGGAAAGATAGACTCTGGTAGGAAGATTCGAGTAATTGGAGACTATGATATAGATGGTGTCTGTGCCACGGTAATATTGCATAAAGGGCTTACCTTGCTTGGTGCTGATGCGGACTATGTGGTGCCGCATAGAATCAGTGATGGATATGGAATTAACATCACCATGGTGGAAAGCGCTGCAGAGGATGGTATTGACACGATAGTGACCTGCGATAATGGGATTGCGGCATCAAAGGAAGCTAAAAGAGCCAGGGAACTTGGGATGACCATGGTTGTGACAGACCATCATGAGGTGCCTTACGTACAGGAAGGCGACAGTAAGATATGGCAGCTGCCTGAGGCTGATGTGGTGGTGGACCCAAAGCAAGAGGCTGATACAACCGAATTTAAAGATATATGCGGAGCAGTGGTAGCGCTTAGGCTGATGGAGAGAATCTGGCAGCTAAGAGGAAAAGATTTAAAAGAGGTACCATACTTTTATGAGTTAGGTGCGTTCGCAACGATAGGTGATGTAATGCCCATCGTGAAATATAATCGAGCTTTGGTTAAGTGGGGATTAAAATCCATGGCAGGCACTGGTAATATCGGCCTGGCAGCACTTATCAGACAGACTCAGATTGACCCAAATGCACTGGCGTGCTTCCACATTGGATTCGTGCTAGGTCCGTGCATCAATGCGGGAGGACGTCTTGACACGGCGCAAAAGTCTGTAGAGCTTTTGGAGACATCTGATCCGATGGTGGCCTCAGATATTGCTGCGCAGTTAGTTAGCATAAATGCAGAGCGAAAGGACTTGACAGCTCAGGGCACAAAGCAGGGGCTTGAGCAAGCGGAAAAGTACGACGAGGATCGAATACTCGTCATACATTTGCCCGAGCTTCATGAGAGCCTGGCAGGACTTGTGGCAGGTCGAATCAGAGAGCAGACCCACAAACCTACATTGGTTATCACCAACGCGGAGGAAGGCTCGAAGGGCAGCGGCAGATCTATTCCTGCATATTCAATGTTTGATGAAATGTCGGCTTGCAAGGACCTCTTCACTAAGTTTGGAGGACATCCGATGGCCTGCGGGCTATCTCTTCCTACGGAAAATATTAATATATTTAGACAGCGCATCAATGAACTGTGCACGCTGACGGATGAAGATATGAAGGAAGTGGTGTACATAGATGCAAGCATGCCATTTTCCTATGTGACAGAGGGCCTTATAAATCAGCTGCATGATTGTCTCGAGCCAACCGGCAACGGTAATGCTAAGCCAATATTTGCACAGAAGGATGTCAAAATCATTGACGCCAAAAAGCTCGGAGCATCAGGCAGGGCACTGAAGCTCACAGCTATAGATGACAATTATAGGAATTACACTCTGATGTATTTTGGGGATTGTGAGCTATTTCTGGATTACTATAGAGAAAAATATGGCAGACAACAGGTGGAGATGCTTTTGAGGGGCAGCAACAGTGACATCACAATGACAGTCACATACAGCCCGCAGATTAACGAATACAAAGGAAGAAAAAGCATACAGTTCATTATTGACCATTATCAATAGGAGGCGGGCAATATGAAGCACATTTTATTAGTGGATGACAATCTGGTGAGCTTGAAGCAGGCTCAGTCACTATTGGCTGACACCTATAAGGTGAGCATGGTGAAATCAGGTGAACAGGCATTGGCGTTTTTGGCTAAGATAGAGCCGGATTTAATCCTTTTAGACATTGAGATGCCTGGCATGGATGGATATGAGACCATTGCCGCCATTAGAGAAAACGAGGATTGGCGCAAGATACCGGTTATTTTCCTGACAGGTAATATAGGAAATGAAACTGAAATCAAGTGCTTTGAGGCGGGGGCAGTGGATTATATCACAAAGCCGTTCTCGAAGGAGGTGGCGCTGCACCGAATCAGTCTTCATCTCGACCTCTATGCTTATAGACAGCAGCTTGAGCAGATGGTAGAGGAGCGTACCAAGGAGCTGATAGAGGCACATAAGCAGCAGGAAAAGGTGAATGCTGAGCTGTCTGTCGCTACGGATATCCAGCTGTCTATGCTGCCGCATATGACGAGCACCCTGGAGGACAGAGCGGAGTTTGACCTTTTTGCATCCTGCGAGACAGCCAAGGAGGTAGGCGGTGACTTCTACGATTACAGGCTTCTCGATGATGACCATCTGATGGTGCTCATCGCAGATGTCTGCGGAAAAGGAGTACCGGCAGCGCTGTTTATGGCAAGGGTTATCACTACAATTTCGGCAATCTCGAGGTCGGAACATGAAGCTGCCAGGATAATGAAGGCTACTAACGATCTGGTGAGCGAGAATAATGATGAGGACTATTTCACAACTGCATTTATAGGTATCCTTGAGATATCTACAGGCAAGTTCTCATATTGCAGCGCGGGGCATAATCCACCGTTGTTGCATAAGTCAGGCGGAGATGTGACTCTGATAGAGGGCCAGGCGAACATGGCTCTGGGTGGTTTTGGAGGACTTCCATATAGCGAGCAGAGTATAACGCTAAATCATGGGGACCAGATACTTCTATATACTGACGGAGTGGACGAAGCCATGGATAAGGACGGCAATCAGTATGGACTGGACAGACTTACAAGCAAAGTGCAGTCACTGTCGTCTGATACTGATGCGAAGTCACTGCTCCAGGCTGTAAGGCAGGATGTGGCTTTGTTTGTGCAGGACTTTGAACAGTCTGATGACATAACGATGTTGGGGTTGATTTATAAATAAATAATAGGGGGTTAATAAAAATGGAGAAGAGAGAGATTACATTTGCATCTTGTGATGGCAGGACTACTATTCATGGGTTCTACTGGATACCGGACGGAGAGATAAAGGGTGTCATCCAGCTGGTACATGGAATGGTGGAGTACATCGACAGATATGATGGCTTTGCTAAATATATGAACGGAAAGGGATTTGTAGTGGCAGGCCATGATCACCTGGGGCATGGTGATTCGGTAACGGATGAGAGCGAGTGGGGTGTCATAAGGACAAAGCACCCGGATGACACGCTTGTAAGCGATATTCATACTATGCGTGAAATGATTCAGAAGGACTATCCAAATCTGCCGTACTTTATACTTGGTCACAGCATGGGCTCATATATGCTTAGAAAATATCTGACACTTCACAGCCAGGGATTAAGTGGGGCCGTTATCATGGGCACTGGTACTGAGAGCAACGTGGTAATAAGTGCAGGGCTCGCAATTGTAGGATTGTTAGGCGCTATAAAGGGCGTGGATTACAGAAGTCCTTTTGTCAAAAAGCTTCAGTTTGCTGCACCATACCAAAAGTATGATGTTACAGGTGCGACATTGAATAATAGCTGGCTCACCAAGGATGAGGAGATTGTAAAATTCTACTATTCTAATCCAAAATGTACTTATGACTTTTCTGTGAGTGGATATAAGGGACTGATGTCGGCTGTAAAGTACGACAATAATATGAAGTATATAGGTCAGATTAACAAGGATATGCCAGTGCTTTTTGTATCAGGTTCTGATGATCCAGTTGGAAACTTCGGAAAGGGCGTGGAAGCGGCTTACAGCAAGTTTAAGGCTGCTGGTATCAAGGATGTTGAGATAAAGCTCTTTGAGAATGACCGACATGAGATATTAAATGAGACAGACAGAGATATAGTATTTGACTATATTGGCAATTGGATTATCAGCAAGTTAGGATAGTATGACAAACGCAGGGACAAGAATAAGTGAAGGAATCAGAGATTATTACAGGTCAAGGCTATTGTGGCCTCTGATTTTGCTACTCACTTTGATAGTGATAGGTATCTTTACGCCTGTACGTTCACTCCTTTTCCCTACAGATATCAACCAGGGCGTGTCACTTAAGGACTTGGAGGAATACGGAGTAGAATACATTAATGTGGATATAGACAATCTGTATTTTACCGGATATACCTCTGAGAGATTCGGTAAGACTGTAGGATACTACTACTATACCGATTGGGGCGATGACTATGTGTTTGTACTGCTGTCTCCAGCCAAATGCGAACAAGGTAATCCGATGATAGGTAATATCCAGGTGCATGGAGCAATAGTCCACGAAGGTGAGGATCTGGATTCACTGTTCAAATACCTGGCTTCAGATTTGAACTGGACATATGATGGAATATCAGCCAAGATGTCGCATTATATTATCAGTCAGCCTGTTGCCGTCGGCATTCCATCCTATACTATGGGGGTGGTCTATGTGTTTGCGTGGATTTTCACGGTGATAAGTCTCGTGGGCTTTTTGGTATTTGTGTCTGTCCCATATACCTGCCCGGCTATTCAGTCCCTCAGAGGCTATGGTAATCCGAAGGATATATTGCGTGATGCGGAGAATGAATTGTTGGAGTTCCCACAGCTAGTCACTGAGGAAGTGTATATTACGCCGAACTATTTCATAGTTATTTCTCACTATGGAATAGCATTGGTGCCTTTGGCACAAATTGTGTGGATATATAAGCACACACCGATGAAGAGATTTTTCGGCAGATTTAAGAAGATTGAGTATGCATTGTATGTTGAGACAGAAAACAGGCATCTCATTCACTGCCCTAGAATCAGGCAGACGGATTTGGATGGAATAATTGACTATATGATGGAGGCCAACCAGAATATGCTGGTGGGATATACTGAGGAGAATAGGCAAAAGGTGGAGGTCTGCAAATGATAGAGAGCTATGATAGCTACAGCGCCTTCGCTGAAGTATATGACCTGTTTATGGAAAATGTCCCCTATGAGAAGTGGCGAGATGGCATATTAGATATTTTGCACAGTTATGAAATCAATGATGGTATAGTGGCGGACCTGGGATGTGGCACAGGTGTCATGACTAGAATGCTGTCTGAAGCAGGCTATGATATGATTGGCGTTGATTACTCGTATGATATGCTGAGTGTAGCCATGGCGGAGCCTTCTGAGGGGATACTCTATCTGCAACAGGACCTTACAGAAATGGAGTTCTACGGTACTGTGGCTGCGATGGTAAGCTGCTGCGACTGTTTGAATTATATTGATTCAGCAAAGAGTCTCGCAAAAATATTTAAGCTTGTGCAGAATTATTTAGACCCGGGCGGGATATTCATTTTTGATATGAATACAATTCATAAGTATAAGGACATCCTAGGTGATAATACTTTCGCTGAAAACAGAAACGAAGGTAGCTTTATATGGGAAAATGAATATGACGAAGCGACGAAGTGCAATAGGTACGATTTAACACTATATATTGCCAACAATGATGGTAGCTTCGACAGGTGTGAGGAGACACACCTCCAATATGGATATGAGGCCGGCGAGATAGAGCAGTTGGCTGGAAAAGCGGGACTTTTGGTGGAGCGGATATTCGACGCAGATACAGGCGGAGAGCTCTCTTCACAGACGGAACGGATGGTATTTGTAGTAAGGAAGAAAAAGTGAAAGACGGATTTATTAAGGTAGCAGCCATTACACCAAAAGTGAGAGTGGCTGATGTGGAATATAACGTAAAGGAAATAGCAGGCTGTATGGCAAGGGCAGATGAGGCTGGCGTGAAAATAGCTGTCTTTCCGGAACTTTGCATAACAGGCTACAGCTGTGGAGACTTATTCTTCCAAAAGGCTCTTTTAGACGAAGCAAAGCAGGGATTGCTGGGACTGGTGGAGGTGTCAGCTCATTTTGACGGATTATTTTTCGTAGGTCTTCCGTTTCAATATCACAGCAAGCTATATAATGTTGCGGCAGCAATATCACATGGGCGTCTTTTGGCGTTAGTGCCGAAGTCATACATACCGGGGTACGGTGAGTTCTATGAGGGAAGACAGTTTACGCCGGGAATGAATGCCACAGTACTGGCAGAGGTAGAGCCACAGACAGAAGTGCCGATGGGTAGGCAGATTATTTTCCCATGTGATGGAATGCCAGAACTCATAGTAGGAGCTGAAATCTGTGAGGATCTGTGGGCTCCTAACCCTCCAAGCAATAACTTGGTATACTCGGGAGCTACGGTTATTGTGAACCTGTCGGCTAGCAATGAGTATCTGGGAAAGAGTGAATATAGAAGAAACCTGGTGGTGAGTCAGTCGGGGCGCCTTTTTGCAGGCTACGTGTATGCCAACGCAGGTGCCGGTGAGTCAACTCAGGACTTGGTGTATTCAGGACATAATATAATAGCGGAGGATGGAAGGCTTCTGGCTCAATCACAGCTGTTTTCTGAGGAGATGACAGTAGCTGAGATTGATGTTCAGCGTATTATTGCGGAGAGAAGGCGCATGACTACGTATCTCCAAATTGACAGAGAGGGCTTTATGCAGGTGCCTTTCTATCTTGACGAGGTGGAGACAAAGCTTACAAGGAACATTGATTGCATGCCTTTTGTGCCTCGCGATGAGGAGCTTAGACAGCAGCGATGCCAGGAGATACTTGCAATTCAAAGCTACGGCCTTAAAAAGAGATTGGAGCATGTAGGCTCTAAGTGTGCAGTGGTAGGAATATCGGGTGGATTGGATTCGACATTGGCATTATTGGTTACGGTAAAGGCTTTTGATTTGCTGCGGCTGCCACATGAAGGAATCATAGCCGTGACAATGCCGGGATTTGGCACTACTGATCGTACGTATAATAATGCAGTATCTTTGGCAAACGTGCTTGGTTGTACCGTAAAAGAAGTCAGCATAGCTGCGGCGGTGAGACAGCATTTTGCTGATATAGGCCAAGATGAGAATAATACTGATGTGACCTATGAGAATTCACAGGCCCGCGAGCGCACGCAGATATTGATGGACTTGGCGAATATGCATGGCGGTCTGGTGATCGGTACAGGCGATATGTCAGAGCTGGCTCTTGGCTGGGCTACATATAATGGTGACCATATGTCGATGTATGGCGTAAACGTGTCAGTACCGAAAACACTGGTGAGATATTTGGTGATTACAGTGGCAAAGAGTTCTGATGGCATTTTGAAAAATGTGCTTTTAGATATAGCTGATACACCGGTGAGCCCGGAGCTTCTTCCTGCAAAGGATGGTCAGATTTCTCAAAAGACAGAGGAACTGGTGGGGCCATATGAGCTCCACGACTTCTTCCTGTATTATATGATACGATTTGGTTTTGCTCCCTCTAAAATATATAGGCTTGCGATAAAAGCCTTTGAAGGCACATATGACGGTGATGTGATAAAAAAGTGGGAGAAGGTATTCTATAAAAGATTTTTTGCGCAGCAGTATAAGAGGTCTTGCATCCCTGATGGCCCGAAGGTTGGATCAGTGTGCCTGTCGCCCAGAGGCGACTGGCGTATGCCAAGCGATGCATGTGTTAAATTATGGTTGAATGAATTAGATGAGTAACGACACGCGTACGGACAAGAAAATAAGTGCAGGTGAGATAGTAGTAATAATTATCACGGCAATTCTGGTGATTTTGGCGGCAGTATATATTTTGGCAGCAGCGCTATTTAAAAATCGTTTCTATCCATATACCTATGTGAATGGTACGGATATGGGATTTAAAAGGGTGGATGAGGCGCAGGAAATATTGCTTCAAAGCGCACCGATGTATGGGATTACCCTTACAGATGACAAGGGCAATGATGTGGAACTGTCACAGAGTGCTCTTGGAGTGATAATGTCATACGAGGACAGTCTATACAGTATAATTGGAGCGCAGTCATATAAACAGTGGATTACCCAGATTGCAGACAGGCGTGAACACTATCTTGAGCCAGTGTATTATTGCAATAGAGAGATATTAGGCAACACTGTGGCAGGCTTGGAGTGCGTGACCAGGTCGGATTCCAAAAGACCTGAGGATGCGCAGATAGTATATTTGCTGGGAGCTGGATACATAGCAGCACATGGAAAAAGAGGAGATCTCATAGATGCAGATGCGCTGACCTCCTACATTGCCAGCTGTGTGATAAAAGGTCAGCCGACCGTGGATATCAGAGATGTCGATGTGTATGTAAGACCGGATATTACTGTAGACAATGAGGAACTAAAAGCCAGAGTGCAGGAGCTTAATGATGCCACTAAGGGAAGTGTAACCTACACACTTAGGGGTGAAAAAGTGACTGTGGATGCTGACGTGTATCATGACTGGATTGAGGAAAAGGATGGCAGGCTCAAGGTGAATGAGAGCATGGCACTTGAGTATGTCACCAATCTGGCCGATAAATATGACACCTTTGGCAAACAGCTTACATTTAAGAATTCCTGGGGTGTCGAAGTGTCTGTAAAGAGAGCAGAAAGTGGATGGCAGACCGATATAGAAGCTGAGACTGCACAGCTGGTAAGAGACCTTGAGTCGGGAAAACAAATCGAGAGAGATATCATAAGTACTAACACCGCAGCAAGTCATGGGGTCATGGATTTTGGCGATAGCTACATAGAGGTGAATCTGACAAGGCAGCATTTGATGCTCTACAAGGATGGGGAGCTGCTGCTTGAGACAGATATAGTATCAGGCAGGACCACACCGACCGGATTATACGAGGTATATAGAAAGCAGACGTCCCGAGTGCTAAGAGGAGATGGATACGCTTCATATGTGGACTTTTGGATGCCATTTCACGGAGCGTATGGTTTACACGATGCCAGCTGGCGCAGCGAATTCGGGGGCGAGATATATAAAAATCATGGTTCCCATGGATGTGTAAATATGCCCTGCGATATTGCAGATGATGTATATAATGCTATTGATATAGGTTTTCCAGTTGTGTTGTATTATGAGCCATAGTCTCATAGAAAGAGGATGATATGATTTCAAAGAAGATTCAAACTGCACTGGCAGGCTCATCAGCTATAAGAGCCATGTTTGTAGAAGGCCAGGAAATGGCGAAGGAAGTTGGAGCGGATAATGTATATGACTTCTCTTTAGGCAACCCTGCTACGCCGGCACCTGCCAAAATTGTGGACGAGATAAAAGATATTTTGGATAACACAGACAGCCTGTACCTCCATGGATATATGTCAAATTCTGGATATCCTGAGGTGAGAACTGCCATAGCCGACAATATTAACAAGCGATTTGGTACTAGCTATACCTTTGAGAATATAATAATGACTGTGGGCGCTGCAGGCGGTATAAATGCTGTAATGAAGACTTTGTTCGACCCGGGCGAGGAGCTTATAGTATTTGCTCCGTATTTTGGAGAATATAAGAGCTATGCAGCTAACTTTGATGCAAAGATTGTGGAGGTGGCGCCAAATCTCGAGACATTCCAACCTGATCTTGCAGATTTTGAATCAAAAATAACTGATAAGACTAAGGCACTTATTGTAAATACACCAAATAATCCTACGGGCGTAGTATACACAGCTGATACGATGAAAAAGATAGCAGCCATACTTGAGAAGAAGCAGGCTGAATATGGGCATGAGATATACCTTATCTCTGATGAGCCATACCGTGAGTTGGTGTACGGTGACGTGAAGGAAGATTGGGTGGCACAGTATTATGCCAATACCATCGTTGGATACTCATTTAGTAAGTCACTTTCACTGCCTGGTGAGCGCATTGGCTACGTAGTTGTGCCTAATACAGTGACCGACTATAAGACTGTACTCTCTGGAGTAGAGGTTTCAGTGCGCACATTGGGGTTTGTAAATGCACCTTCACTCATGCAGCAGGCTGTAGCAAGATGCCTTGAGGAGCCGACAGATGTGGCATTTTACGACAAGAATAGAACTATGCTCTATGAGGGGCTTACGAATCTTGGATATACCTGCATCAGACCGGATGGCGCCTTTTATCTGTGGCTTAAGTCGCCAGTAGCCGACGAGGCAGAGTTTGTGGCTGAGGGCAAAAAGCATCATATTCTTATGGTGAAAGGCTCAGCATTTGGATGCCCAGGCTTTGTTAGGTTGGCATACTGTGTATCGCCTAAGAAGATTGAGGGAGCTATGCCAGGATTTGAAAAGATGGCCAAGTTCTATGGATTATCATAAGAGGTAGACACATGAAATGGGAAGATAATATTAGAAAAGTAGTACCCTACGTGCCGGGCGAGCAGCCAAACTTTGAGGGTATGATTAAAATTAACACTAACGAGAATCCTTATCCACCTACACCTATGGTAAAAAAGGTACTAGACGAGATAGATATTTCAAAAAACCGTCTGTATCCGGACCCGACGATCAAGGTGCTTGTGGATGCTCTTGCAGACACCTACAACGTATCACCTAATAGGGTATTTGTAGGTGTGGGCAGCGATGACGTACTTGCCATGAGCTTTATGACGTTCTTTAACAGCGACAAGCCTATTCTTTTTGCAGATATCACATATTCTTTCTATGATGTGTGGGCAGAGGAGTTCAGGATTCCATATAAAACGGTACCATTGAATGAAGATTTCACTATGAACTTTGATGGCTTTATGGTGGAGAACGGTGGAATAGTAATTGCCAATCCGAATGCACCTACTGGAATATATGCAGGGCTTGACGAGATTGAGAGAGTGATAAAAGCCAACCCGGATGTGGTTGTTATTGTGGATGAAGCGTACATAGACTTCGGCGGAAAGAGCGCACTGTCACTGATAGATAAATATGAAAACTTGCTGGTGGTGCAGACGTTTTCAAAGTCGAGATCAATGGCTGGAGCCAGAATTGGATTCGCCATCGGTCAGGAGAAGCTAATTAAGTATCTGCAGGACGTAAAATATTCATACAATTCATATACACTTGATATGACAACGCAGTTAGTGGGAGCAGCAGTCCTTTCTGATCCGCAGTATTTTGAGGATACTTGCCAGAAAATTGTTGCCACAAGAGAGCGCACCAAGCAGATGCTCACGAAGCTGGGATTTACCTATCCTGATTCTATGAGTAACTTTATTTTTGCAACACACGAGAGTGTGCCGGCAGTAGATATTTTCAACGCCCTTAGAGATAGAAAAATATTTGTTAGATATTTTAGCTCTCCGCGTATCTCAAACTATCTGCGAATCACGATAGGGACAGATGATGAGATGGACAAGGTAGCCGAAGCCCTTGGCCAGATTATTGCGGAGTACACAAAATGATAAGAGTGGTTAAGCTGATTATAAATGTTGCAGCCTGTTTTTTGGGTCTGGCAATTTTCCTTATAATAAGCAATACAAAATGGGGAAAGGAAAACTCCAAGCATGCTTACGCCATAGCGGCAGTGTCACTTTTGGCAGCAGTACTTATAGGCGGAGCGGCACACTTTTTGGTTATTAGGTTTTTGATATAAATCATGGATATATTTGTATGTGTAATTGCTGGTATCCTGGCAGGCGTGGGAACTGGATTCTCAGGATTGTCAGCAGCAGTTTTTATCTCTCCAATGCTGGTGGCACTATTGGACGTAGATACCTTTGAAGCTATAGGGATAGCATTGGCCTCCGATGTGCTGGCATCAGGTATATCGGCCATCACTTATCACAAACATGGCAATCTTGACCTGAAACGAAGCAAGATGCTGTTTATTGCCACCATAGTTACCGCTATTGTGGGAAGTATAGTTTCGTTTTTTGTCACAAGCACCAATTTTGGAAATGATGCCATGGGGCTGTGGACTATAGTAGCAACCATTTTGCTGGGACTAAAATTCGTTATAAGGCCGGTTAAGGCAGGCAGGGATGACGATATTAAAGAGGACGGACCTAGGTGGTGGTCATGCCTTATGTTTGGTATCTACATCGGATTTGTATGTGGATTTCAAGGCACAGGTGGCGGTATGATGCTGTTGTTCACCCTCACTATTATTTTGGGGTATGAGTTCAAAAAGGCAGTGGGGACCAGCGTTTTTATAATGACATTCACTGCATTGATTGGGAGCATTTCACATTTTGCCATGAGTGGAATGCCAGATATGAAATACTTAATAATTTGCATCGTGGCCACGGTGGCGGGAGCTCAGTTATCAGCTATGTTCGCCAACAAGATGCATCCTCTGACACTTAACAGAGTTACAGGCGTACTGCTCGTTATATCAGGCGGAGCTACCCTGTGGGCCAATTTCTTTTTATAGGACGAATGTCCTGCTGAGGTTACAAAATGCATAAGCACTATATGCGACATAAAATGATTTATTCTCTTGCTAAATGTACTATAGGCAAGAGCATGGTCAAAAAATATGACTACAAGACGGACGTAATAGACCTCCCTAAGGATGGCCCATACATTGTGATGGCTAATCACACTACAGAAGCTGATATGGCCATGGTTGCCTTGGCTGTAAAGCAACACATGTATTTTGTGTGTGGTGAGCATTTGCTTAGATCAAAGTTCGCTAAGCAGATGGTGTTTGGCGTAGATCCGATACCTGAGTATAAAGGAGCCTTGGCTATGCAGACGGTCAAGGAGATAATGGCACGTACCAGGCAGGGACACAATATAATGATTTTCCCTGAGGGCAACAGATCGTTTGACGGAGAGACTAAGCCAGTTAGCTTATCAACAGGCAAGCTTGTTAAGCTGGCGAAAGCGGGGCTTGTCACTTATCACATGCAGGGAGGATATTTTGTGGCACCCAGGTGGAGCTACAAGTTCAGAACAGGAAAATGCGAAGGACATGTGGTGGGGGTATATTCACCTGAAGAAGTGTCAAAGATGACAGCACGTCAGATCGTGGATATCATCAATAGGGACATCTATGAAAATGCCTATGAGACTCAGCGAAAGCAGATGATACCGTATGTAAATGATGGTCATCTGGCAGAGGGACTAGAGAATTTCTTAGTAATCTGCCCAAAGTGCGGGGCATATGACAGTATGACTTCACACGGGAACAGCTTCGAGTGCGCTTGCTGCGGTCAGGCTGGAGTATATGACGAATATGGCTTCTTAAGAGGAGAGGGTCTTAGATTCGATAGCGTATTTGACTGGGGCCAGTGGATGGAGGGCCGATTTGACGAGGACATGGCCAAACGAGCAGATGAAGATGTGCTGTTTGATGAGTCGGACCTTGTGCTGTACCAGATTACTGATGACCATAGGCGGATAGATTTAGCCGACGGGTCAATGACTGTGCATCGTGATAGACTCGAGATGGCAGGCAAGATATTTAAATTCGACGAGATGGAAGCTATGGCTATGCTTTATTATGGCAAGACGCTCCTATTCACAATAGCTGGCGTACACTATGGCATCACTGGAGAACATTTTCATGCTTGGAAATGCGATAGGCTCTATAGGCTCCATGAGGCAGATAGTGAGAGTAAAAGACTAGAAAAGACAGGAAAATAGCAAATGAAAAACGATGACAATCAGCCAATCGACGTAATAGAGGACGTTGATAACACCAGGAATTCAAACAAAGAAAGCGACAATAACGCAGGTGAGAAGATATGTATGATATGCCGCAGACCACAGAGTATGTGCAACGGCAAGATTATGACAATCTCATTTGGCTTTGATGTATGCCCAGACTGTATGCAGCAGACTTTGGATCAGATGTCTTCATTTGGATTTGGTATGAACGACGGGGGCAAGGTTGACCCTTCAAAGATGCAAAATATAAGCTTTCTTAATCTTGGGGACTTGCTAGGGTTTGGCGGCGGTCAGACCAAGCCACTCAAGAAAAAGGAGAAGAAGGAGGATGGACCGAAACCTGTATTTGATATAAACCAGATGCCGGCTCCTCATCAGATTAAAGCGAAGCTCGACGAGTATGTTGTAGGCCAAGAACATGCAAAGAAGGTTATGAGCGTTGCTGTATACAACCACTATAAGAGGGTGAAGAATGACCCTACGGATGAAATCGAAATAGAGAAATCCAATATGCTTATGGTGGGACCTACCGGTTCGGGTAAGACCTATCTGGTAAAGACCTTGGCAAGGCTTTTGGATGTGCCGCTGGCTATAACCGATGCGACAGCTCTTACTGAGGCCGGATATATTGGCGACGACATTGAGAGCGTCGTATCAAAGCTTCTGGCCGCTGCAGGCAATGATGTTGAGAAGGCGGAGAAGGGTATCATCTTTATTGACGAGATAGATAAGATTGCGAAAAAGAAGAATGCGCATCAGAGAGACGTATCTGGTGAATCAGTACAGCAGGGTATGTTAAAGCTTTTGGAGGGCGCAGAGATAGAGGTGCCTGTTGGCGCTTCGTCTAAGAACGCGATGGTACCGATGGCCACAATAAATACGAAAAATATATTGTTCATATGCGGTGGAGCGTTCCCGGACCTTGAAAATATAATTAAGGAGAGACTCAATAAGGCAAGCTCACTGGGATTTAGAGCAGACCTTAAGGATAAGTATGATGGCGAGGAGAACCTGCTTCAGCAGGTTACGGTGGAGGATGTCAAGGAGTTTGGAATGATTCCTGAATTTATAGGACGTCTTCCGATTATGTTTGCGCTTGAAGCCCTCACCGAAGAGATGCTGGTTAAAATCCTGATGGAGCCCAAAAATGCCATCTTAAAGCAGTATAAAAAGCTGCTTGCGCTTGATGAAGTGGACTTGGAATTCGAAGATGAAGCTCTTTATGCCATTGCTAAGAAGGCAAAGGAGAAGAAGATGGGAGCTAGAGCCCTTAGAGCTATTATTGAGGAGTTCATGCTGGATATCATGTATGAGATTCCTAAGGATAGTAATATAGGCAGAGTGATTATTACCGCGGACTACATTGAGAAAAAGGGTGGTCCTCAGGTTATTATGAGAGGTTAATTGTGACAGATCTGCGCATTGTCAGAACTGAAGAATATCCGGATCCTGCATTGTATCCGGATATTTTATTTAAGATACCAGTGGAAAAGCGAGATGTAATTGCTGGATATAAAAATGAAAAGGCAAGACGACAATCGGCATCTGCGTGGTTACTTTTGGCGGATATGCTCGCAGAGAGAGAGATAGAGCTTGCTAACCTACATGTTATTTTGGGACCTCAGGGTAAGCCACATGTAGATGGAATACATTTTTCGCTATCTCACAGTGGTGATTATGTTTTATGTGCTGTAAGTGACGCGCCTATTGGAGCCGATATACAGATAGCACAGGGAAGAACCGCACAGCGTATAGATAGGCTTGTAGACAGATTTTTTGCTGCACCTGAGAAGGCGGCAATGGAACGGCTGAAGGGTGAGCCTGCTGAATATGAGAAAATGTTCTTTAAGATATTTAGCTGTAAGGAGGCATTTATAAAGTGTACTGGGGAGGGACTGTCCAGAGACCTACGAGACTTTGTGACGCCGTTTGCCCTGGATGCAGATGAAGCTATAATAGACGGTATAACCTATAGATTTGAGGTGAGAGAGTATGGAAGATATAGAAATCGTGGAGAGAACCAACGGGGAGAAGGAAAAGCCGAAAAAGACTACCTTCATGAATCGTGTGTGGAGGATTATTATTGCAGTGCTTGTTGCAGCGCCGTGTTGCCTGATTATGTTTTACGTGATGGGAAGCCTGGCAAATAGCGAGCCTTCAGCGCAAAAGGAGAGCTTAGTATCCAGAGTAATTAGGGGCTGGAACAACGTAGGAACCTTTTTGCCGGATAAGACAGGTACATCAAATGATGCAACAGTCGGTACAAATATTGATGTGCAGATGAGCAACGAAGAAAATTTGAATAAGCCGTCTGCAAAAAAGGAAAAGGTTATAACGGGTCAGCTGCTTGTTTCGTGCGTAGGGGATAGCAACACCCAGGGACATGATGGATATTCTTATCCTGCAGTTCTGGGGGCAATACTTGGGGACAAGGGGACTGTTCAGAATTTTGGCGCAGGAGGTACCACCGTCAGCAGTTGGAGCGCGGCACCGTATATTGCTACTGAAGAGCACAGGCTTAGCAGAAATATTGAAGCCGACTATATTGTCATAATGTTTGGAACCAACGATACAGGTGATCTGGTATGGAAGGACAAGGAGAGCTTTAAAGCGGATTATCTGGCTCTTGTGGATGATTATCTGTCAATGGATTGTGAGCCGGAGATTATACTGTGCACACCGCCGACTCCGTATCAGACTTTTACGGACAATAATGGTATTGTTGAGTATGGTTTTTTGACTGAAATGTTCCCAGTTGAGATTGAGGCAATAAAAGAGATCGCACAGGAGCGCGACCTCAAAGTAGTTGATATTTATAGTTTTACTCAGAATCATCCTGAGTGGGTGGAGGCTGATGGAATCCATCTGACAGCCATAGGATACTCTGAAATGGCAGGCCAGGTGGCAGCAGCGCTACCTAATCCAAACTAGTCAAGGAGCATAAGCTCTTTATAGAACTCAGCATAATCCTTTCTGCCGTCTGCGGTAAATGCGATGGCAGTACGTGGATGCTGATTGAGGAGACCTGTTGCAAGATACTGCAGATCATAACCCCATACTACGCCGCTCTCCTTAAGTGGAGTGAGATAGTCCTCAACGAACTTGAATGCGTAGTGCTCTTTGTACTTAGGATTCTTAAGAAATCCAAGGAGCAGCTCCATTGCACAGTTGCCGGCACCACGACCCATGCAGTTGTAGGTGGCGTCAAGATAATCAACACCATCACCGACAGCTTCAATGGTATTTGCAAATGCCAGCTGCTGATTATTGTGGGCGTGTATGCCCACTTTTTTATTGTATTTTGCAGCGAAATCACAGTATAAATCTGAGATACGTGCAATCTGCTCCGGGTAGAGAGAACCGTAGCTGTCTACGATGTAGATGGTGTCTACAGGAGTCTGACCCAAAAGCTCTAATGCTACTTTAATGTCATCACTTTGAGCGCCAGAGATAGCCATAATGTTGCAGGTGGTCTCATAGCCCTTCTTGTAGGCGTCCTCAATCATCTCAACGGCACCTGGCATCTGATGGATGTAGGTGGCAACGCGAATCATGTCAAGCGGGCTCTCACTGCGTGGATGAATATCAGTCTTGAAATCACAGCGACCTACATCTGCCATAACGCAGAGCTTAAGGTCAGTGTCATTATCACCAACGATGGCATAGATGTCATCGTCATTGCTGAACTTCCACTTGCCGAATTTGTCTACGTCGAACATTTCCTTGGAAGCCTTGTAACCAAATTCCATGTAGTCAACGCCTGCTTTTACGTTGGTCTGATAAAGAGCCTTTGCAAAATCATCCGTAAAATAAAAGTTGTTTACAAGTCCGCCATCTCTTAAGGTGGCATCTACTACTCGTACACTGTCACGTGACTCCAGAAGCTTTACAATCTCTTTCATGGTTTACCAATACCTTTCTGTGGCCTTGCTATGGCCTGATTTTAATGTCAGAAAACGCAAAAAGTATAGAAAAAACGAGAGTGTTTGTCAATGTTTGCTTGCAACAATGGGTCTACTTATTTATAATATTGTAGACTATTATGGCAATACTATATGGTTTGGAATGGATTTTTAGATGGAATTAAGGCCCTGTATTGATATTCACAATGGCAAAGTAAAGCAAATTGTTGGAGCATCTCTGCGAGATGAAGGGGATGCTGCCAAGGAGAACTATGTGTCAGAGCGGGATGCAGCATATTTCGCAGATTTGTTTGATAGTTACGGATTGCGAGGCGGTCATGCGATTTTGCTGAACGGTAAGGACAGTCCATACTATGAGGCTACAAAGGCACAGGCAGTAAAGGCTATAAGCCAGGTTCCGGGGTTTTTGCAGGTGGGAGGCGGTATAAGCGCTGACAACGCAGCGGACTACATCAAGGCCGGGGCAAGCCACGTAATAGTAACAAGTGCACTTTTTTCAGGCGGCAGATTCTGCCAGAGAAATCTTGACGCACTGGTGCAGACGGTTGGTGAGGAGCATATCTGCATAGACCTTAGCTGCAGGAAAAAAGAAGATGGAAAATATTATGTTGTAACCGACAGATGGCAGCATTTTACAGAGCTGGAGGTGACTGCAAAGCTACTGTGGGAGCTTGGAGCATACTGCGATGAGTATCTCATCCATGGAGTGGATGTTGAGGGCACCAGACAGGGAGTGGACGAGGATCTGCTTACAATACTGGCACAGTATGAGGGCAACCCGGTGACCTATGCCGGTGGAGTGAGGGCATTTTCCGACATAGACCTTATACAGAAGGTTGGCTGCGGCAGGATTAATGTTACAGTAGGTAGCGCACTGGAGATATTCGGTGGCGATATGAAGATAGAAGATATAATCAACAGGATAAAGGAGAACTGCTAATGTTTAAAGTAAACGAGAATTACCAGAAGCTTCCAGGTAGTTATTTGTTTTCTACCATTGGAAAAAAGGTTGCAGCTTACACAGCTGCACATCCGGAAGAGGAAATAATCAGACTTGGCATAGGAGATGTGACTCAGCCAATTGCACCAGCTATCGTTGAGGCAATGCACAAGGCAGTTGATGAGATGGGACAGGGTAGCACCTTTAGAGGATATGCTCCTGACCTTGGATACGATTTCCTTAGAAATGTAATAGCAGACAATGATTACAAGTCAAGGGGCTGCGACATCAGCGCAGATGAAATATTTGTATCTGACGGTGCGAAGTCAGATTCTGCCAATATTCAGGAAATATTTGGCGCTGACAACAAGATTGCAGTTACTGATCCGGTATACCCTGTATATGTAGATAGCAATGTAATGGCTGGCCGTACAGGTGTATATGACTATGATAAGGGTGTGTGGAGCGATGTAGTATACATGCCATGTACAGCCGAGAACGGATTTGTGCCGGAGTTCCCAGAGAAGACACCGGATGTTATTTATCTGTGCTTCCCTAACAATCCTACCGGTACCACAATTACTAAGGACCAGTTACAGGGTTGGGTAGATTATGCCAACAAAAATGGTGCGGTAATCATCTATGATGCAGCATATGAAGCTTATATTTCAGAGTCAGATGTGGCTCATAGTATATATGAGTGCGAGGGTGCCAGAACCTGTGCTATAGAGATTAGAAGCTTTTCTAAGAACGCAGGATTTACAGGAGTGAGACTGGGCTTTACCGTAGTGCCTAAGGACCTTATGTGTGGAGATGTATCGCTTCATGGCATGTGGGCACGCCGTCACGGTACCAAGTTCAATGGAGCACCTTATATCATTCAGCGTGCAGGTGAGGCAGTATACTCTGCAGAGGGCAAGGCTCAGCTGAAGGAGCAGGTTGCTTATTATATGAAGAATGCAAAGACCATCCACGACGGTCTTGAGGACGCAGGCTACACCGTATTTGGTGGAGTTAACGCTCCGTATATCTGGCTGAAGACTCCAGACAAGATGACATCTTGGGACTTTTTCGATTATCTCCTTGAGACTGCTCATGTAGTAGGTACTCCGGGCTCAGGATTTGGTCCGTCAGGAGAGGGATACTTTAGACTTACAGCTTTTGGTACCTATGAGAACACAGTACGTGCTCTCGAGAGAATTAAGAGCTTGTAATTATAGAAAAGTTTTTCACAGTAAAAGAGAGGAACAACAATGGCTAAGTACGATTATGTAATTATGACAGACACCACTGCGGATTTACCTCAGAGTTTTATCGACAAGTATGACATACAGATTATGTCTATTCCTTGCGTAATGGATGGCGTGACATACACAGCTGAGAATCCTATTCCTATGAAGAAGTTCTATGATGCTGTAAGGAATGGAAGCCTTCCGACCACATCACAGGCCAATCCAGACGCCTGCATAGCAAAATACAACGAGGTCATTGATAAGTATGATCAGGATATTTTATATCTGGCATTCGACTCAGGACTTTCTGGAAGCTGCGGTAATGCAATGCTTGCAGCCTCTGACCTTGAGGAAATGAGAACAGATCACAAGGTTACCGTAATTGACACTCTGGCAGCATCTATGGGACAGGGAGTATTGGTATACCAGGCCTGCAAGAAGCGTGATGAAGGGTTGTCACTTGAGGAACTGGCAAAGTGGGTTGAGGATGTTAAACTCAATGTAGTTCATAGCTTTACTGTTGAGGACCTTAATCATCTGCACAGAGGCGGTCGTGTGTCAAAGACATCTGCAGTGATTGGAACAGCACTTAATATTAAGCCAGTGCTTTATGTTGATGAGGAAGGACATCTCATAAATGTAGACAAGGTCAGAGGACGCAAGAAGTCTCTCCTGGCACTTGTTGATACCATGGAGAAGAAGATGGGCTCATTCAAGGAAATGAATGATATTGTGTTCATTGGACATGGCGATTGCATTGAGGATGCAGAGTATGTTGCAGGACTTGTAAAAGAGCGCTTTGGAATAGATAGCGTTATTGACTATGTAGGGCCAACAATTGGAGCACATACCGGAGCAGGACTTATGACATTGTTCTACATGGGTGATATTAGATAAGAAGGAGCTACAAATGTACAGTATCAAGGATATTAACCTGGCACCGTCAGGTGAGAAAAAGATTGACTGGGT
Source organism: Lachnospiraceae bacterium (assembly GCA_045597645.1). Taxonomy (GTDB): domain Bacteria; phylum Bacillota; class Clostridia; order Lachnospirales; family Lachnospiraceae; genus JAKSSE01. Next base: position 33,945 of record JAZLKM010000068.1, read on the forward strand.
TAGAAAAAATTGCCCACTGCTAAGAAGCCTCGAGGAGGACTTTTCTAAGGAGAAGCCATTTGCAGGCGTTAAGGTAGCGCTTTCAATACATCTTGAGGCCAAGACAGCATACCTGTGCAAGGTACTGGCAGCTGGTGGAGCTGATATGTATATAACAGGATCAAATCCACTTTCTACACAGGACGACGTGGCAGCAGCACTTGCTAAGGCAGGGCTTAATGTATTTGCATGGTACAATTGCACACCTGAGGAATATGACTCAAATATTGAGAAAGTACTTGAGAATCATTGCAACATTATTATTGATGACGGAGGCGATCTTGTAGGCATGCTTCACACCAAGATGACTGATGAGCTTCAGTATGTAATCGGCGGATGCGAAGAGACCACCACAGGTATCATCAGACTCATGGCTATGGCTGAGAAGAATCAGCTTCAGTTCCCGATGGTTATGGTTAACAATGCTGATTGCAAGCACCTGTTTGACAACCGATACGGTACTGGTCAGTCAGTGTGGGATGGCATTAATCGCACTACCAACCTTATCGTATGTGGAAAGACTGTAGTAGTAGCAGGCTATGGCTGGTGTGGTAAGGGTGTTGCCATGAGAGCAAAGGGCCTTGGAGCACAGGTTATCGTTACAGAGATTGATCCTATCAAGGCTATTGAAGCTGTAATGGATGGATTCACTGTAATGAAGATGCACGAGGCTGCAAAGATTGGTGACTTCTTTGTTACTGTAACAGGCTGTGCCCATGTTATTCCTACTGAGGACCTCGCAGTTATGAAGAACGGTGCTATACTTTGCAACGCTGGCCACTTTGATGTTGAGATCGACATGGCTGGCCTTCGCAAGATGGCGCTGTCTACTATTGATCAGAGAGCCAACATTGTAGGCTATGAGGTACGCGAGGGCGCGTTTGTATATGTTCTCGGTGAAGGACGTCTTGTGAACCTGGCATGTGGTGACGGACATCCGGCAGAGATTATGGATATGAGCTTTGCTATTCAGGCACTGTCAGCTAAGTACCTTGTGGAGCACAAGGGACAGCTTAATGAGAAGCTCATTGTAGTACCCAAGGAAGTAGATAACGAGGTAGCAACCAGAAAGCTTAAGTTCCTTGGCATTGAAATCGATAAGTTAACTCCTGAGCAGGATGAGTATCTCCATGCTTCAGCAGTTGATATGTAAGGAGAAATAGAAATTGGACCCCAGCTCGGCCATACAAATAGCGGTTCTCGTAATACTGGTGTTGCTTTCAAGCTTTTTTTCATCAGCAGAGACCGCTTTAACAACAGTAAATAAAATTAAAATGAAGACCATGGCGGAGGACGGCAATAGGCGCGCCGCTTTGGTACTTAAAATGACGGACAATCCTGGCAGGATGCTTTCGGCCATACTAATCGGCAACAATATCGTGAATTTGTCAGCATCTTCGCTGGCGACAATGTTAGCCGCCCGCTTTTGGGGAGGTATTGGTCCTGGTATTGCCACAGGTGTACTGACATTTGTTGTTCTGGTATTTGGCGAGATATCGCCTAAGACTGCGGCAACCATCCATTCCACCAAGATGGCTATGTTTTATGCGCCTATCATATATGGAATCATGATGGTGCTTACGCCACTTATATTTATCGTTAACGTGATATCCAGAGCCTTCCTTAGATTGATTGGAATCAAAGAAGGCGAAGTGGAGGAGGTAGTCACCGAGGATGAGATACGTACATTGGTCGACGAATCCCTAGAGGACGGCGAGATAGAGACCGAAGAGCAGCAGATGATTCACAAGGTATTTGACTTTTCTGATGCGAGAGCAAAGGAAGTCATGGTACCTAGAGTTGATATGACTATGGTGGACGTGGAGAGCACCCTGGATGAGCTGTTTGAAGTGTATCGTGAGAATATGTTTACAAGACTTCCGGTATACGAGGAGAGCCAGGATAACATCATAGGAATTATCAATATGAAGGATCTGGTGCTCAGAGATCCTAACGAAACATTTTCCGTTAGAAAATATTTAAGAGAGCCATTTTTCACTAGGGAGCAGAAAAAGACTGCTGACCTTTTTGAAATGATGAAAAGGGATTCTATCTCTATGGCTATTGTGCTAGATGAGTACGGCACGGTGTCAGGCCTTGTGACTTTGGAGGACCTCATAGAGGAAATCGTCGGCGAGATCCGAGACGAGTACGACAGTGATGAAGAGGATTTGCTCACTGCTATCAGTGAGAGAGAATTCATTGTGCAGGGTGGTATGAATCTGGAAGATGCCTGCGATGCCCTGGGCCTTAGCTATTCGTCGGAGGATTATGATAGCATCGGAGGATATCTGACGGGCCTACTGGATCATTTTCCTGAGGAGAGAGAAGTATACCTGACAGATGACGATGTCTATTTCCGAGTTGAGGAAGTAGATAAAAAGCGAGTAGAAAAGATATATATAAGACTGCCCGAGACGATGGGAGCAGATGAGGAGACGGAGGAGTAATGATAAGACGCTCCAACATAAAGAGAATAGTTGCTGTGGCTAGTGCCCTCGCCATGTTGACAGCTGGCCTTACAGGCTGTGCTAAAGAGGAGAGACTGGCCAGACAGGCTGAGGATATCCAGATGGGCAAGAACGCCTTGGACAGCGGACAGTATGATTTGGCTGTCGACGCTTTTAATGCAGCGTTAGGTGAGTCCTTGGGGCACGTAGGAGCTACAGAGATTGATGTCAACTACTACAAGGCTGCGGCTCAGAATATGGCTGGCAACTATGAGGGTGCGATCGAGACCTACACAGCTGTTATCGATTACAAGAGCACTGATCCAAATCCGTATTTTCTGAGAGGAAGTGTGTACTTAGCTCTGGATAATGAGCCGAGTGCAGTGTCAGACTATCGCATGGCAACCTCACTTTGCGACAAGGATTACGAACTATACATTCAAATTTATAATAATCTTGCAAACTACGGTGACCAGACTCAGGCTATGGAGTTCTTGAACGCAGCACTTGCAGTTAACGACAAGTCTGCGATAAGCTACCTGATGCGAGGACGTATCTACTATATTATGGAGCAATATGAGCTGGCGGAGAATGAGCTTCTGACAGCTCAGAAGAAGGATAAGGCTGAAGCAGCCATATACCTGGCTCAGGTGTATGAGGCTGAAGGTAGGTACGATGAGGCGGAGAGCGTATTGGATGTATACCTCTCAACCGGAACGCCTACCTGCACAGCGCTAAATACAATGGGACTGCTGTCAATGCAAAAGGGCGATTATAAAAATGCTCTAATGTATTTTGATCAGGGGCTTAATTTAGAATTAGTAACTAATGAGCAGTCTCTTATGAGAAACAAGATAATAGCAATGGAGTATCTGGGGATGTTCTCTGAGGCGAGAGTGTATATGAATTCTTATCTCGCTCAGTATCCGAAGGATGAGCAGGCCAGAAGAGAAGCAGTTTTCCTAGAGACAAGAGGGGCAAGTGCTTCAGAGCAGGCACCACCAGAACCTTTGGAGGAGGAAACAGAAGGCGATGGCGAGGAAAATGCCGATGCCGCACCTGCTGCATAAAAATAATAGGTATGATAACAGAGATTAAAGAGGAAAAGGAACGGGTTATCCTTGTGGCGGTATGCTCGCAAAATCAGAGCGAGGAAGTAGTGCACAAATCGCTTGAAGAGCTTGAAGATTTGTGCAAGACCGCAGGAGCAGAGGTAATCTGTTATATGATTCAAAACAGAGAGCGCGTGCATAACGCGCTCTATTTGGGTACAGGTAAGGTGCAGGAAGTGAAGGAGGAAATAGAGCGCACAGGTGCCACTGGCATAGTGGCAGATGATGAGCTCTCCCCATCACAGATGAAGAACCTCGAGCAGGAGCTTGGAGTTAAAATCATGGATAGGACCATGGTTATTCTCGATATTTTTGCCAAGCATGCTAAAAGCAGAGAGGGTCAGATTCAAGTGGAGCTGGCGCAGCTTAAGTACTCGTCAGGACGACTTACAGGAAAGGGCATCGCGATGTCAAGGCTTGGAGGTGGTATCGGAACGAGAGGCCCTGGAGAGAGCAAGCTTGAGACTGACAGGAGACTTATAAGAGACCGCATAGGTCAGCTCGGCGCAGAGCTAAAGGATATAGAAAAGCACAGAGAACTGACTAGAGCTCGAAGAAAGAAGGAGAGTAAGAAGGTGGCTGCCATAGTTGGATATACCAATGCAGGTAAGTCAACTTTGCTTAATTCACTTACAGATGCAGGAATACTGGCAGAGGATATGCTTTTTGCGACACTGGATACTACAACCAGAGTATTGGAGCTAGAGCGCGGACAGGAGATACTCTTGACGGACACTGTCGGATTTATCAGCAAGCTCCCACACCATCTGGTAGACGCATTTAAAAGTACACTTGAAGAGGCAAAGTATGCGGATTATATCATCCATGTAGTAGATGCTTCTAATCCTGAAGCAGCAATGCAGATGAGGACAGTCTACGAGACCTTGGACAGTCTTGGCGCGACAGGCAAGCCTGTGCTTACTTTATATAATAAGATAGACAGGATCGAGGAGCCTTCTGATGCAGACCTTGGACCATTTTTTGATGACAGAGCAGATAAGATGCTTAGAATATCTGCTAAGCAGCAGATAGGTTTTGAAGATATCAAATTGGCTTTGGCTGATTTTATGCGTGATGGCAAAAGATATGTAGATACTGTATTAGACTTCTCACAGGGAGGGATTCTGGCTGAGATAAGAAAGCGAGGAGAACTGCTTGAGGAGGAGTACACTAATGATGGAATACATATTAGAGCGTATATACCAAGCGATATAGTCCTACCACAGGTTAATTAGCTTGTGCTAGCTTCAAAATGACAGGCAACGAACACGCGTGAGACACAATATATAGTATATGTAGTACTATAGTACCACTCCATATAGTACAAAAGTAACGGAAAATACGTTTTGTGCAACATTTTATTTTGAAGCCGATTTCGGGATAAATTTAGACTTAACAAACTGCAAAAATGCCGAGTTTATGCGGAAAATTGGTCTTAAATTCTTTCGTCAAAAAGTACAATATTTGTTCACAAGACGTTCACAACCACAATATCTAGTGTTTTGGCTGTTGCTACTACAACCGAATTATGATAACTTTATTACTGCACCGCTAGTGTGCAGTTTTTAATTGGATTGTATTGAGGAAAGAAAGGCAGGACACAGGAATGTTTGAGGTTATCAAACGTGATGGGCAGGTAGCAGAGTTTAATCTGGCAAAGATATCGGACGCTATGGAAAAAGCGTTTATTGCATCAGAGAAGGCATATACAGATGATATTATTGGTCTTTTGGCTCTTCGTGTTACTGCTGACTTTCAGGGAAAGCTCAAGGATAACAGAATCTCTGTTGAGGAGGTTCAGGATAGCGTAGAGGCTGTGCTTGAGCAGAGTGGATATACTGATGTAGCAAAATGCTATATTCTTTATCGCAAGCAGCGCGAGAAGATGCGCAACATGAAGTCAACCATTCTTGACTACAAGGATGTAGTTAACAGCTATGTAAAGGTAGAGGACTGGCGAGTAAAGGAGAATTCTACTGTTACATATTCTGTAGGTGGACTCATTCTTTCTAACTCAGGTGCAGTTACAGCTAATTACTGGCTTAGCGAGATCTATGATGAGGAGATTGCTAATGCTCATAGAAATGCAGATATACATATTCATGACCTGTCAATGTTAACCGGCTACTGTGCTGGATGGTCACTTAAGCAGCTCATCAAAGAAGGCCTTGGAGGCATACCTGGAAAGATTACATCTGCTCCTGCAAAGCATCTTTCAGTTCTTTGCAACCAGATGGTTAACTTCCTTGGAATAATGCAGAATGAATGGGCTGGAGCACAGGCATTTTCGTCGTTTGATACCTACCTTGCTCCGTTTGTAAAGGTTGATAACCTTTCATACGATGATGTTAAGAAGTGCATTGAAGCATTTATCTACGGTGTAAATACTCCGAGCCGTTGGGGTACACAGGCACCATTCTCAAATATCACTCTTGACTGGACGGTACCAAACGATCTGGCAGAGCTTCCATGTATCATCGGCGGTAAGGAAGCAGACTTCAAGTATAAGGACTGCAAGAAGGAAATGGATATGGTCAACAAGGCTTTCCTTGAGACCATGATTGAGGGAGATGCAAATGGACGCGGATTCCAGTATCCTATTCCTACATATTCTATAACCAGAGATTTCGACTGGTCAGATACAGAAAATAATCGTCTTCTTTTCGAGATGACTGCAAAGTATGGTACACCGTACTTCAGTAACTACATTAATTCAGATATGGAGCCTTCAGATGTACGCTCTATGTGCTGCCGCTTAAGACTTGACCTCCGTGAGCTTCGCAAAAAGTCAGGTGGATTCTTCGGATCAGGTGAGAGCACCGGATCGGTTGGAGTAGTTACTATCAATCTTCCTAGAATTGCATATGTTGCAGAGAATAAGGAAGACTTCTATGCTCGTCTTGACAGAATGATGGATATAGCAGCGCGTTCTCTTAAGATTAAGAGAGGCGTTATCACTAAGCTTTTGGACGAGGGATTATATCCGTATACCAAGAGATATTTGGGAACTTTCAACAACCATTTCTCGACAATTGGTTTGGTTGGAATGAACGAGGTAGGACTTAATGCTAAGTGGCTGGGATTGGATCTCACCCATGAGGAGACACAGGAGTTTGCAAAGGACGTGCTTAATCACATGAGAGAGCGCCTTTCAGACTATCAGGAGCAGTACGGTGACCTCTATAACCTTGAGGCTACTCCGGCAGAGTCAACAAGCTTTAGACTTGCAAAGCATGATCGTAAGCACTATCCGGAAATTATCACCGCTGGTAAGCCAGGAGATACTCCTTTCTATACCAATAGCTCACATCTTCCTGTTGAGTTTACATCAGATATATTTGATGCTCTTGATATTCAGGATGAGTTGCAGACACTGTACACTTCAGGAACTGTATTCCATGCGTTCCTTGGAGAGAAGCTTCCTGATTGGAAGGCTGCAGCAGATCTTGTACGTAAGATAGCTGAGAACTACAAGCTTCCTTATTACACCATGAGCCCGACCTATTCAGTATGCAAGACCCATGGTTACCTCGCTGGCGAGCAGTACACCTGCCCACACTGTGGAGAAAAGGCCGAGGTATACAGCCGTATCACAGGATACTATCGTCCGGTTCAGAACTGGAACGAAGGAAAGACTCAGGAGTACAAGAATCGTAAGCTTTATGAGCCGGCTAATAGTCGCATGAAGCGCGGTGCGGTGGCAGCTAGTAGCCAGAGCGAAGTTCAGACCAGCCCTAGTGCAACTGTTGTAGCTCAGAAGAAGTATCTCTTCACAACCAAGACATGCCCGAACTGTGCAGCTGCAAAGCAGATGCTGGCAGATGAGGATTACATCCTGATTGATGCAGAGGAAAATGTAGAGCTCTCGAAAGAATATGGTATAATGCAGGCACCGACTCTTGTAGTCGTAGGCGAAGATGGAGTACAGAAGTATGTAAATGCTTCAAACATCCAGAGATTTGTTGAGGAACAGTAAAAAACACTTGACAATGAGGGTGGCCTGACGTATTATTCGTTAGTGCGTGTATATTGAACTGTCCGTGTCCGGATTTGATATACAGCTTTTATGAGAAAACTCAGATTCGGAGGTGAACAGATTGGCAAATATTAAATCAGCTAAGAAGCGTGTGCTTGTTACTGCTACCAAGACCGAGCGCAATAAGGCGATCCGTTCAAAGGTAAAGACTTACATCAAGAAGGTAGAGTCAGCAGTTGAGAGTGGAGATAAGGCAGCAGCTCAGGAAGTACTTAAGGAAGCTACTTCAGTTATCGAGTCAGCTGGAAGCAAGGGAATCTACAAGGACAATAACGTTTCTCGTAAGGTTTCAAGACTTGCAAAGCTTGTAAACAGCATGCAGTAAAAAGACTTAACAAGCCCTCCGGTCCCGTCAACCGGAGGGCTTTTTTATACTAATAAGAAGTAAAAGGAACTTGGAGGTACATACATGGACCAGTCCCACGTTAGAAATTTTTGCATAATTGCACATATAGACCATGGTAAGTCTACCCTGGCCGACCGCATCATAGAGAGAACGGGATTATTGACTGCTCGTGAGATGCAGGCTCAGGTGCTTGACAACATGGACTTAGAGCGCGAGAGGGGCATTACAATAAAGTCCCAGGCGGTACGACTTGTCTACAATGCAAAAAATGGGGAGGAGTATATTTTCAATCTCATAGATACTCCCGGCCATGTTGACTTTAACTATGAAGTGTCAAGGAGTCTGGCGGCCTGCGATGGAGCTATTTTGGTAGTGGATGCGGCTCAGGGTATCGAGGCACAGACATTGGCTAACGTGTATCTGGCACTTGACCACGATCTCGAGGTTATTCCTGTCATTAATAAGATTGACCTGCCATCAGCGGATCCGCAGCGAGTAATAGATGAGATTGAGGATGTAATTGGACTTGAGGCACAGGATGCTCCGCAGATATCAGCAAAGACGGGCTTGAATATCGATGATGTGCTCGAAGCAGTTGTGGAAAAGCTTCCACCACCAAACGGTGATAAGGAGAAACCGCTTCAGGCACTGATTTTCGATTCAATATATGATAGCTACAAGGGTGTAATTATGTTCTGCCGTATAAAGGAGGGACAGGTCCGCCCGGGAGACCCAATTAAGATGATGGCTACAGGAGCAACATGCGATGTGGTTGAGGTCGGAATCTTCGGAGCGGGTCAGTTCATCCCTACTGACAGCCTTGAGGCTGGAATGGTTGGATATATTACAGCCTCTATCAAAAATGTAAAGGATACTCGCGTAGGTGACACTGTGACCAACCGCAATAACCCCGCAAGCGAGCCACTTCCGGGTTATAAGAAGGTTAATCCTATGGTGTATTGCGGATTGTATCCAGCGGATGGTGCCCATTATCCAGACCTTCGAGATGCGCTCGAAAAATTACAGCTCAACGATGCAGCACTGTTTTTTGAGCCAGAAACCTCTATAGCACTGGGCTTTGGATTTAGATGCGGATTCCTTGGATTGCTGCATCTTGAAATTATCCAGGAGAGACTGGAACGAGAATATAACCTCGACCTAGTGACTACGGCTCCTAGCGTTGTCTACAAGGTATATAAGACTGATGGAGAGGTGATAGATCTGACCAATCCATCTAACCTGCCGAACCCATCAGAAATTGATTATATGGAGGAGCCTATAGTTAATGCTGAGATAATGGTAACCAGTGAATACATTGGAGCTATTATGGATTTGTGTCAGGAGAGACGAGGCACATACGTGTCTCTTGAATATATGGAAGAAACCAGAGCACTTCTCAAATACACTTTGCCGCTTAACGAGATTATATATGACTTTTTCGATGCTCTTAAGAGCCGCTCAAGAGGCTATGCTTCGTTCGACTATGAGCTGGCAGGCTATGTGAAGAGCAGCCTTGTGAAGCTTGATATTCTCGTAAACCATGAGGAGGTTGATGCCCTTTCATTTATTGTATTTGAGGGCACAGCATATGAGAGAGGCCGCAGAATGTGCGAAAAGCTCAAGGAAGAGATTCCGCGTCATCTTTTTGAAATACCGATACAGGCGGCAGTGGGCAGCAAGATTATTGCAAGAGAGACAGTTAGAGCTATGCGCAAGGATGTTCTTGCAAAATGCTACGGCGGTGATATCACACGTAAGAAAAAGCTTCTGGAAAAACAGAAGGAAGGCAAAAAGAGAATGCGTCAGGTGGGCAACGTAGAGATACCACAGGAGGCGTTTATGAGCGTTCTGAAACTGGATGAGGAATAACATGGAACTGTATATCCATATCCCATTTTGTGCCAGAAAATGCCTGTACTGCGACTTCCTGTCATTCGATAACATGGACAAGGAAGAAAATCGGTATGTGGCCGCGTTGACAGCAGAGATACGCAATTATGGAAGGCTTCTGAAAGACCAGGGCAAATCTGTTACTACTATATTTATAGGTGGTGGCACGCCGAGCAGGTTAGATGTATCTAATCTGTCTGCGATTATGGATGCCGTACATCAATCATTTGAAGTTATTCCTAACGCGGAGGTTACAATAGAAGCCAACCCGGGCACAATCAACGAGGCCAAGGCAAAGCAGTATCTGGCATTGGGCATAAACAGAATATCAGTAGGATTACAGTCCGCCAACAATGATGAGCTGGAGCTTCTGGGTCGAATCCATACCTGGGAGCAGTTTTTGCTAAGCTATGAATCGATAAGGCGCGCCGGCTTCCACGACGTCAACATAGATATTATGACTGGTCTGCCGTATCAGACTCAGGACAAGCTACAGAACACCCTGACTCAGGTAATGCGACTGCAGCCAGAACATATTTCTGCATATAGCCTTATCATTGAGAAGGGCACTCCCTTTTACCAGAAGTACATGTTTGACACTGTGAAGCAGCATGCAGGTATGCCAACGGAGGCTTTGCCATCTGAGGACGATGAATACAGACTTGGCAAGCTGGCACAAACCACTCTGGAAAATGCTGGCTGGCAGCGCTACGAGATAAGCAACTATGCCAAACCTGGCTGTGAGTGCATACACAACACTGGTTACTGGACCCGTGAGGAATATCTTGGCGTTGGCCTAGGCGCATCATCCCTCATGGACGAGACCAGATTCTCCAACATCCGTGACTTCTATAAATATATAGAAGCTATAGAGGCCGGCAACTTTGGAACCATCCGCACTGACCTTCAGCCTCTATCAAAAAAGAACCAGATGGAAGAGTTCATGTACCTTGGCCTTCGCATGACAGCGGGCGTCTCAATCTGGGACTTCCAGAATACATTTGACACAAGTCTCATCGCTACCTATGGCGACGTACTGCGCGAGCTTGAAGCCCAGCAGCTTCTCGTCCAAGCCGAGGGCCGAGTCTTCTTGACCGACAAGGGCCTCGACCTCTCCAACTACTGCATGAGCAAATTCATATTCTAACCCAACCACCCACTCTGGGTGGTTTTTTCTTTTTTCACAAACCACCAGCCAGTTTCATCCCCGCACCCCCCCTGTCATACGCCGCACGCCAACCGTTTTTTGGGAGGGGCGCCGCATATTTCACTCGCCAGTTTTACATTTATGCATGGTGTATGCGTATGCTGCACTTCACTGACAACAGAGACCTAATTCGGTGATTCGCGTGGCGATTCTTGTTTCGCGATGCTGCGCGCCCGGTCTCCAGTTGTCTGAGATGTGGCTTCTTAATTCATCCAGCTTTTGGGGGCTTGTAGGTTTACAAGGCTTGACCCGTACATGGATGCACCTC
>JAZLKM010000069.1:0-24911 GCA_045597645.1 Lachnospiraceae bacterium
GGCACTAACGCTCACTTAAAGTGGTGAGAGTCGCACCATGTACGTGCGCAAGCCTCGTTAAGTAAATGAGCCCCAACAAAAGTGGATGAATTCTAGAAGACCACATCGAGTTTCGGAGGAGGGCGCGCAATAAAACATCGCAAAACGAATCGCCCGCAAATCCCGAAGGTGGCTCGCCATGGAGGGAGGATGCATAGCAGTTGCACACAGGCATTGAGAAAGTAACACCAAGTGGATGGTGCGAAAGCGAGCCCCCACCTGCCACAAAAAAAGCAGGGCGAAATGTCCTGCTTGGTAGTGGTCGGTTATGAGCGCTTTAGTATGGAATTCACAGCGTCGTAGTTGTCTGGAAGGTGGGGGAAGGTGCAGTCAATACAAGTTTTGATTTGACGACCGTCACGTTCAATCAGCCTGTAGTCACCTGGACAGTTAGGCATGCTGTACAGAGGACAGTAACAAAAGAGACAGTTTAAGTGATCCTCTCCCTTGTGGCATGGATAATACTTGCAGTCTCTATTCTCAAAATATTTGTACGAATTATCCATTGCATTTCCTCCAGTCGTAGCATTTGCCGATAAATGCCGACGCAAAATCGACATTGGACGGATAGTATAGATGAGCAAATCCCCACCAGTGATTCTCTCCAATATGTGCAGCTTCCCATGATTTACTGCCCGTCGGCTTTACAGCCATAGCATCAGCTCCGTTATTGGTACTGTCATAGTAGTGAAATTCATGTCCACGGATAGACCTGTTGGGACCAGGAATAAATAATTCATTTGTCTCAGAGATGTTCAGGTAGCCAAAGCGTACTAACTTATCCTGTTTAGCGCAGTGTCCTTCAATTACACCGAGCAGTGGATAGCTCGCGCCGTCTACCTCGATAGCATCGTGCAGATACATAAAGCCTCCGCATTCCGCCAGTGATGGCATTCCGGCATCTATAGCTGCTCTGATGGATTCTCTCATACTGACATTGTCCGACAGCTGCTTTACGTGAAGCTCCGGGTAACCGCCTCCGAGAATTATTCCATCCAGGTCCTCGGGAAGAACGCTGTCATGTAGGGGTGAAAATTCCACAATTTTCACGCCAAGCCGCCTTAATAGATTCAGGTTTTCTTCATAGTAAAAACAAAATGCATCGTCTCTCGCAATTCCGATTTTTATTGGCCGTTCTTGTCCAGCTTTATGTCCTTCTACACACTGTCGAGCCGCTCCTCGCTTCTGCTCTGTTTCTACCACACCAGCTTCTGTCACTTTATACTCTGGTGCTCCCACAACTGACACTTGCTCGCCGCACCTGGATATTTCCAGGAGCTTATCTATATCGATGCTATCTGCCATAATTGTGGCTACCGATTCGATGTCTTCCTCGATTTTTGTAATTTCTGATGGAAGCTTTAGCCCCAGATATCTGCTCTCTATGCTTAGGTTATCTACCTTTGGAAAATATCCAAGCACTTTTATACCAAGTTCTGATTCTATTTGAGTCTTAATGTTCTTGTAATACATGGGCGACACTTGATTGAGTATCACTGCTTTAATGCGAGCATCGTCATCCATCGCCATAAATCCCTTAATCATGGCTAGTGTAGATCTCCCCATTCCCCTTGCATTCACCACCAGAACCACTGGTATATCCAATACGCAGGCCAACTCATATGATGAGCCTGCATTGCTATCAACAGATAGGCCATCATACAGTCCCATCACGCCCTCAACCAAAGCGACATCGCACTTTCCGCGACCGTAGGAATTACAGTGCTCCCCGAGTCCGAAAAATATGTCACGAATTTCCTCTTTCTCTGAAAAAAACAAATCCAGATTCTGCGACTCTATTCCCAAGACTTTTTTATGAAACATCGGGTCAATATAGTCAGGACCGCACTTATATGATTTGGTCACAAATCCTTTATTTTTCATTACCTGTAGTAATCCACAGGTTATCGTGGTCTTACCACAACCGCTGCCAGTGGCTGCTATCATCAATGCATTTTTCATAAGCATTCCTCGACGCCAACTCTAATTACATTCGCTGGCAAAATCAAACGAGTACACATACACTGGATTATTTGCGCTCAGCATATGATAATCTCCAAGCTGCTTTACGCGGCTAACTGCCACCTGCTCTACAACCAGATTTTTTATAGTCATTTTCGGCAAAATCTGTTGCAACTGTGAAATGGTCTCAAGACTCACCGCATTTATTACAACTCGCATAGCTGGATTCTTCTCACTTAATGTTCGCAAAATTTCATCAATTCTGCCCTTGCTTCCACCTATAAATGCTACATCTGCTGCCGGTAGCTGGTCGATTCCATCCGGTGCCATAGTCTCAATCACTGCAACATTGCGAAGGCTTGCTTTGCTAACGTTCTGTGATGTCAGTTCCACCGCCTTGTGATCGCATTCCAGTGCATACACCTTCACCGTCGGCGACAAAGCCCCTACCTGTACCGCTATGGAGCCGCTACCACTTCCAATGTCATATACCACATCATTTTCCTTGATATTCATCTGACATACCGAGAGCTTACGCACTGATTCCTTCGTCATCGGGACCTGATCTCTAATGAAGAAATCATCCTCCAGTGCTGGTACCAGATATCTAGGCTTAGGCTCTTTTGCCAATATCAGTCCTGTATACAGCCCCTCAGCTTCGACATCACTACACTCTGTAGCGGACAGTACCAGCACTTTTTCCTGTGGATATGACAATTGGTACCCCAGATAAACAGTATATTCCCCGTCAACCTCGTCCAATATCCGCCCCAACACTTTTATATCCGATACACCGGATGCAATAAAAAATGTCTTCTCATTGTGCTTCACTGAATCAATTATCTCTGGAATCCAGCGCTCCATCTCCACACCGTGAAGGCTAATAATCTTACCTTCATTCCAGTCCGTTCCAAGTCTGGCTGCCAGCATGGCTATAGACGATATCCCAGGGAGCACCTGCACTTCGCATCTGTCACAATGTTCCAGTGCCTCACACATTTTCCTGCATCCACTGTAGAATCCTGTATCTCCGGAAAATAGTACCACTGCTTTTATATCCATATAGCTACTTTGAACCATATCATCAAGCACTGGTATTATCTGTTCAGACTGATAATATGGATATTTCGCACACCTGCAATCAACTGATTCAAGCATGCGCTTAGCACCAAAAATCACATCTGCATCTGCGATTGCCAGCTTCACATCTTCAGTCATCATTTTGCTGCTGCCAGGCCCAATACCGGCGAGTGTGACATGTATATTTCCCTTTACAAATGTCACTCCTAACACTTCCTGAAGCTTGTTTATCAGGTCGCCCTTAGTCATTCCTATCGCTGAATTACCAGGCACATTGTCCTGTGCAAGAATTCCTGATGTTGCAACCACATCACCATTCCTTAAGCCAGCATCCTCTGGCCTTCTAATTACGTGTACCGTGACTCCTGCTGCCCTGGCTGCCTCCAGCTTCTCATTTATTCCACCGTTGGTGCCACTCTCTTTGGTTACCATGTGGCTTACGTTATATTCCCGCAGAATAGCCTCATTCATCTCCCTGGAAAATGGTCCCTGCATAGCTATTATCTGATTGCCCTTTAGCCCTGCGGCATAGCATAGCTCTAAGCTCTCTATTCCCGGAATAACCCTTGCAAAAAGGCGTTCCTGAACCTGAGGGAATGCGGCATACTTCGCCAGTTCCTTGCTGCCGGTAGTCAGTAAAATATTTCCCGGAAAATCACACAGAGCCTCTGCGCACCGGGCTGCATCGTCATAGTAGTAAACCCCCTCTAACTCCGGCAGCTGCTCACAGTTTCTTAGTAGACGCATGTACTTGACCCCAGCTTTTGATGAGCTGGCCATAATGGTAGCTGTCGCCTCCACCGCATAAGGGTGAGTGGCATCAACCACAATGTCACAATCGATGTCATGCATCAGCGCAATCATGCCATTTTCATCCAGCCTGCCTGTATGAACAGTAATATAATCCGAAGTATCAAGCATCTGCGCTCCATACTCAGTCGCTACGCATACGTGAGCCTGCACCGCGCTTTTTTCAAATAGCTCCGCCAGCTCCCTGCCCTCTGTTGTACCTGCAAAAATCAAAACCATTTATCTATACCCTCTCTTGGTGACTATTTTGTCACCCTCGATATAGCTCTCAGAGTTCCCCACAAATACTGTGGTGAACATGTTAACTTCCCTTTTTCTAAGTTCCTCAAGCGTGCATACGATATGTGTCTCACCATCTCTGCCTATATTTTCCACATATCCGCAGGCGCGGGATGGCTTTGCTCCGCACTCCAGCATTATGTCGCAGGCACGCTTCAAATAATCCGTTCTCTTTTTGCTTGATGGGTTGTATATAGCCATGGCAAAATCCCCTGCGACGGCGGCTCGTATTCTATTTTCTATGGTCTCCCAGCTTGTCATAAGGTCGCTCAGGCTTATAACGCAATAGTCATGATTTAGTGGAGCACCTAGTACTGCCGCACCGCTATTTGCCGCAGTAATGCCTGGCACAACAGTAATATCAATCCCACTGTACTCTGGCAATAGCTCATACATCAACGATGCTAGGCCATACACGCCAGCATCTCCACTGCATACCAACGCCACTGTCCTGCCTGATTTGGCCAGTTCATAACATAGCCTGCATCTGTCAACTTCTTTTGTCATGCCTGTAGTCATGTATTCCTTATTGGGAAGCATCGCCTTTACAAGCTGGACGTAGAGAGTATATCCCACTATCACATCACTATTTTGCAGTGCGTTTCTCGCCTGGTCCGTCATATACGCTTCGCCCCCCGGGCCTATTCCAATTATATAAATCATGCTTCCCACGTTTGTATTCTCGCTTCCCTTTGACATACAGCCAACGTCATGCCATCTCGCGCCACCTTATTAACCAGCAGCTGTCCACCTTCTCCAGCCAGCTTGGTCGCAGCTCTCTCGCAGACGTTTGATACCCCAGTAATACTTTTGACAAAATCGGAGTCGCTGAACTCACCTTCTACCTTAGACAGCTCATCTGCTGTGTATGTGAAAAATGGTATCCTGTGCTTAGCAGAAAAATATAATAATCCCTGTTCCTTTGCTTTTAAATCTATGCTGGCCATGCCTGATACCATATCTATATCTATCTTATGAGCCTTAAGCTCCTGTGTCACAAATTCATTCAGACGTTCAAATGAAGTCCCCTTCTTGCAGCCTATTCCAAGTACATACGGTTTAAATATAAGCTGTAGCACTTCGCTATTTTCTGGCTTTACGGTAACCTCATTCTTCCCGACCTCTCGTATATCAATTATCACTGCGTCTGGTCTAAGTGCTCCCTCGCTCTGTTTTTTGCATGCCTCAACTATATCTATGCTTTCAGGCACATCTTCTAGCTTGTACTGCACCTTCGAATCAATAGCTATCTTTATACGCCCAGCCTTTAACACCTTAGATGAAACCTTCTTTATCCCATCCTTATTGCCGACTCTTAACCCGTTTTTTCTGGCGAACACATCTACTGCAAAAGCACTATTTACGTCTGTCGATGTAGTAATAACCACTTGACCGCAAGTAATCTCTGCCAGCTGCTTTGCCAGCTCGTTGGCACCTCCCAAGTGATTGGATAACAAGGGAATCACATACTCTCCCCTCTCATCAACCACAAGCACCGGGCTGTCTGTCAGCTTACTATCTATGCAAGGAGCAATCAATCTGACAGCAATAGGCACCGCTCCTACAAAAACTATAGGAGCCCCGTAGTAGAATCCCTCACGGACCCAGTCATCTAACCCTTCATCCGCAAGCCTTCTATCCCATAGATGTGAAGACATTTCCGTCTCAAGCCTATCTATCAGCGTCCATCCTTCATTTGTAAATGCACACGCTCTAATAACCACTCCATCTCCCCTTTAGTCTCATTGCACGCGCTCTATTATCCATTCCGACTTCCTTTTAGTCGACCTTCCCCTGCCTGTACTCCGTGGAAAAATCTGCCGCATACAGTCTGGATTTCGCATAATTTGAGGTGCTTATCGCATCCCCAACCAAAATAATTGCAGTTTTAGTGATGTTGTGTTTAGCCGCCACCTGAGGTAGCGTGCTCACCTTGCACACATATTTTTCCTCCTCTGGCCATGTAGCCTTGTAAACTATGGCCGCAGGCGTATCTGCGTCATACCCTCCTGCCATAAGTCTCTCGCAAAGCTCTGGTATCATTGACGCACTAAGGTATATAGCCATGCTGGCGCCATGCGCCGCAAAGCTCTCTATGCTCTCAGCTTTTGGAACCGTTGTCCTGCCTTCCATTCTGGTAATAATAAGCGACTGAGATACCTCCGGCAGCGTATATTCTAAGTTTAGACTAGATGCCGCTCCAAAGCATGCACTCACTCCGGGGCAGGAATCATATTTGATTCCAAGCTCATCCAAGGCATCCATCTGCTCTCTAACAGCCCCATATATGCTTGGCTCACCAGTATGAAGTCTAACCACATTTTGTCCCTTAGTGTGGCTGGTCTTAATCACATCAACGACCTCTTCGAGAGTCATCTTGGCGCTGTTATATACCATAGCCCCAGGCGCATAATCCAAAAGCTCTGGATTGACCAAAGAGCCTGCGTATATAACTACATCTGCCTCCTTTAGAAGGTTCACTCCTCGCACTGTAATTAGATCACTAGCCCCAGGGCCAGCCCCCACAAAATGCATTCTTATATCTTCACTTGCTACAGTTTCCAATGCTAATCTCCCTTATGCCACTAGCCTCATCCAACTAGTTCCTTGATAATATCTCTTGCGCCGCTAGTCTCACCTAACAATCCATGTTCGTTGGAATAGACAACGCACTCTATCTCATATCTTCCCGCCACCCGCTTATTAAGGTAGAAGTCTATCTTTTCCATTACGATTTCCATAAATCTCTCTTTAAGTCCCGACTTGATAATTACCTCATATGCAGCATCCGTAGAAACGCATTCCGATATAGCTTTCAATACATCAATGTCTGCACCGGCCTTGAGCGCACTGCTTATCATCAGCTCAATCCTGCAGTCTGCCTCTTTTGAATGTGTATTCATAATGCCGCCTGACACCTTGATTAATTTTCCAATGTGACCACACAAAAGGACGCGCTCAAATCCCAAATTGCCTATCATATCCAGCGTCTCGCCAATGTAGTTAGAGCACTTTACGGCCTCATCCAAATCATAGCCAAATTCGTTTCTCATAAAATCAAGACCATAGTTGCCTGGTGCGATAGCCACAGCATTTCTGCCCATTTCCTTATTCTGCCCCAGCTCCACCCGGATAGTGTCTAGAAGGGCCTGATTACTCATAGGCTCCACGATGCCGGTCGTCCCAAGAATGGATATTCCTCCTACTATCCCAAGTCGCGGATTGAAAGTCTTATCAGCAAGTGACTTGCCACCTGGTACTGATATTGTCACTTTGACAGAGCCCTTGTAATCCATAAGCTCCATGACTTCTCTCACTTCCTTTTCAATCATTTGCCTTGGCACAGAGTTGATGGCCGCATTTCCAACAGGTTGGTCCAGACCTGGCTTTGTAACCATACCTACGCCAGCACCGCCACATATTAATACCTGCCCCAGCTCATCAGACACCATTTCCACCTTGGAATACACTACATAACCTGTAGTGATATCCACGTCGTCGCCACCATCTTTTTCCACACCACAGCTTACGAAGTCCTCAGCCAAAGTGATGTCCACTATCTGTGCATGAAAATCAATTCCCTTTGGGGTCGTGATGACAATATTCTCTTTTCTATTCCCGCCAAGTAGCATATACGTTGCGGCCTTTGACGCCGCAGCTGCACAGCTGCCTGTAGTAAAGCCATTTCTCATTTTCTCATCTCATAAAGCACAGCATTGCATATGGCTGCTGCCACGTTGCTGCCGCCTTTTCGCCCACGGTTAACAATGAACGGTATATCAGTCTCCATAATCAGTTCCTTGGCGTACTCCACGTTGACAAACCCCACTGGCACACCAATCACAAACTTCGGCGTGAACACCCCGGCATCGTGCATCTCTCTAAGGTTAATTAGGGCTGTTGGCGCATTGCCAATTGCGAAAATCACGTCCTCACATAGCCTGGCAGCCCGCTCCATACTTACCACTGCCCTTGTAACGCCGCGCTCCTTGGCCTCGATGGCCACATCCTCATCCGCCATAAAGCAGTGAACCTGACCGCCATACTTTCCGAGCTCAGCTTTATTTATGCCGGAAAGACCCATGTTTGTATCCGTCACAATGTGGGCTCCAGACTTAATCAGTCCGGTCATTATCCCAATAGCATTGTCGGAAAAACACAGCGTCCTTGCATAGTCAAAATCAGCCGTAGTGTGGATTGCGCGCTTTATCAAAAACGCCTTGTCCTCATCGATGTGAATATTATTGTCCGCCAACTCCTTTGTGATAATCTCGAAGCTCCTTCGCTCTATATCCTGCGGCAATACATGTTCCCTGTTAATACTCATCTTCTCGCCTCTAATGCTCCAATAAGCACCTCATTCTCGGAACGATTTTTCACCGCTATTCGGAAAAATCCCGTTCCAAGTCCCTCATAGTCACTGCAGTCTCTAATCAAAATTTTCCTGTCCAAAAGGTACTCATATATATCATCGTTTTCGCTATATATCAAAATAAATCCTGTGTCGGAATCAAACACCTCATATCCCAGTGACGTAAGCCTATCGCACAGGTGCCCCCTCTCCTTGGCAATTTCATCATTTATTGCCCGAAGCCAGCACTCATCCCTAAGGTACCTGCTGCCTACAACACCAGCCTTTTGCGATAGCACAGATAGGTTCCACTCTGGAAGATATGAACGCAGCCTGCTAATATTTGCAGCCGCGGTAATCACATAGCCAACACGTAGCCCCGGAATCGCCAATAGCTTAGTAAAGGCGTTTATCACATAGAGCCCATCATATGCCTCCACATAATCAACCATTGAAATGCTCTCCCCATCAGTCATATGCAAGAAGCATTCGTCACAAATAATCTTAACGTTATGCAACTTGCATACCTCATAGGCCTTAAGTAAAATCTCACTCGGTATAAGCCTTCCAGTCGGGTTATTAGGATTGGTTAAAAACAAAACTTCCAAACCATTTTGCGCTTCCAACTCCAGATAACTTACGAAAGCATCATCCAGTGCGAAACCATTTTCCATGCTCAGTTTATAAGTTACTATCTCGCAGCAGGTCTCAGCTCCAAGTGCATGCCTATAGCCACTAAAGCAGGGCTCAATCATCATCGCCCTTCTAGCCTCGAGCATCGATACAATCGCAAAAATAAGCTCTGATGCTCCGTTGCCACCCCACACCATGGAACCATCTATTCCATAGACATCAGCTATTGCTCCTCGAAACTCTCTCTGCATAGTGTCCGGATAATGCCCCACTGTCTTGGCACTATTTTCCAGTATCTCCGAGATGATTCCAGAGCAATCCACCGGATTTAAGTTGACCGAAAAGTCGTATTCAATTGGTCTTGAATAAATATCACCGCCGTGGCTCATATGCATCCAATCACAAACTAAAATTCGTAAGTACGAGCACCAAACCGCCTATAGCAAGGCACACAATCAGCGCCAGTACCTGTGTTCCAAACATGAGCTTTCCCGCTCTTTTAATATCAGCCACCTCAATCGGCCTAATATCATCACCTATGAATGGCTTTTTATGAACCTGACCAAAATAGCTGGCATCACCTGCAAGTCTTAGTCTCATGGCTCCAGCGCAGGCACTCTCAGTCTGGGCCGAATTAGGGCTCTTATGGTTAAATCTGTCCCTCTTAAATATCCTCATGGCCTCGCGACCAGAGTAATCTTTTCCCAGAAGTCCTGCTGTCAATATCATGAAAATGGCACTAATCCTGGCGGGTATGAAGTTCACCACATCGTCAAGTCTTGCTGCGCACCGTCCATAGTCCTCATACTTGTCGTTGTGGTATCCCACCATTGAGTCCATAGTATTTATGGCCTTGTACACAAAACCTAGAATAGGACCTCCTGCGAATGTATAAATCAAAGGAGCTATTATTCCGTCCGATGTATTCTCCGCTACCGTCTCCACAGCCGCCCTGACTACTCCGGCCTCATCAAGGACATCCGTATCTCTGCCAACAATCATGGATACCGCTTTTTGACCTGCTTTTAGACCATCTGTGCTAAGCATCTTTCCCACCTTCATACTCTCCACGTAAAGGCTTTTTGCCGCCAATATATAGCAAGTCAAAACGGCCTCAATGACCACTCCCGCATACGGGTGAATCAGGTAAGCTCCAATTAGTAGCCCGGCAGTAATCAATGCTGTAGTTATGATCACAATTAGCACGAGCAGTAAGCCGCATCTCCGCTCCGCTTTGCAATCTCTTTTCCCTGTCAAAAATGGTTCTAGCAGTTTCTTTTGAAGCGCGCTTATAAGGTTTCCTATCCACCTAATCGGGTGCGGCCATCCCAAGGGATCTCCAATTATCCAATCAAGTATCACACCTGTCGCAAATGCGATCATATGATATAACATCTATCCTATCCTCTCCCGTAAGGCACCTCACCAGATACGCCTGGCCACACTGAATCTGAAAATCATAGTAATCATGGCCTGTTAGCGCACTCATGATGGCCATAATACTGCCGCCGTGAATCACAAAAGGAACTATCTTTTGACCGTAGGCTTCACATTCCCTTGTGACTGTATCTGTGAACGCAGCCAAAGTTCTGTTGACGAATGCATCCCTGGACTCTCCCCCAGGAAAAGGAAGCTTCCCGTTTGAGTCAATCCAATTCTGGTACTCCTCATTGCCATTTAGCTCGTTATAATTTTTATTTTCAAACTCACCAAAGTCCGTCTCAGTTAATCCACTAATCTCCACCTGCTCAGCTTCTGGAAATATGACTTGTGCTGTCTGCTTACATCTAAGCATGGGACTTGTATATACCTTCTCATATAGGTCCCATTCTTTCAGACTGTCTTGAAGCCATTTAAGTCCATCTATTCCCACCTGACATAGCGACTCGTCGGTCCTTGCTCCTACATATCTTTTTTCAATATTCCCATGGGTCTTGCCGTGACGAATCAGTAGACATGTGATTTCTCTCATAAAGCCTCCCACGGAATGTATGATATAACCGCAAGTGTCACAAGAAGCCACCGCTCCAAGCTTACAATGCTATAACCGGACGTATCTCCAGTCACTCCGCCAAACTGCTTGTAGCACATTTGTCTGTAGTACAGAAAAAAGACACCACTCACCAAGGCCACAGCCACTCCAGCAACCCATTCAAGCCATAACATAAATGCAATTCCAATGCCCAGCTGCAGGATGCACATTATCATATCGATCCTAGTACTATTGCCAGTCTCCATCTGAAGCATCCCTGTTTTTTTGGCATGCCCCAGTCCCAAATTTGATATCCCGGCAAGTGCCCTTGCTATGAAAAATATGGCAAAATATCCATGTATGTAGCTGACACTATCCTGGCTAACCAGAGCTGCCAATGCTCCCATCCATGCAAGCCCAAGCATAGCGAGCCTTATAATTGCAAAAGCACCAATATGCGGATCCTTTAAAATCTGAAGCTTTTCCTCGGGCGACTTATATGACCTTAATGCGTCCTGCACATCCATATAACCATCCACATGAAATCCGCCAGTCACAATTAGCGGTACGACTGTGTAAAGCGCCACCTTACAGATAAGCGGCAGCTCAACCAGACCGAACAAGTAATATAATCCCCATGATATAAGCCCTATCACAATTCCCACCCACGGCAGAAATATTACATTGTGCTTCATATCATCGTTAGTCCACTCAAATCTTGGCATAGGTATCTGTGAATACAGCGAAAATGCCACAATTAAATTTTTAATCAGCTTCATACCTTTGCCACTTTCCATCTATAGAGCAATATGTCACATCCGATATTGCCATAAGCTCTTTGTTGATCATTGAAACTAGATTCACGTAGCGTATCGTGTCATCATCGTACCCATCATCTTCCCTTGGAAAATCGTTGGTTACCACCACCAGATTACCAGCTTTTGAATTAAGAAAATCCACATCAGACACAACCTTATTAATAATCTGCATGTCACCTTGAGACTCCATACCATCTCTGTGCATTTCATTTCCAATAAGATTAGACATGCATTCCAAAAGCAGTGTTGCCTCACACATCTCCAGTGAATCAGATGCACATAGCTTGACCATTTCTGTCGCCACATCCACAGGCCATTCCAAAGTGATAAAGCCCTTTCCTTCCCTCATTTTCCTATGCCTTTCCACCCGCCTTTTTCCATCTTCGCCAAATGGAATCATGGTGGCGATATAGTACTTCTGATTGTCAGCTGACAGCTCCTCAGATATATTTTCCGCTAACAGGGACTTGCCACTATCTGGAGTCCCCACCACTAATATCATCACTACGCAAACCTCTCGTAATCCTCTATACCTGCATCAGCAAATCCCAGCCCGTTCTGATACAGATAAAGTGCCTGGTCGATAAGTGGGATAAGCATCAAAGCTCCAGTCCCCTCGCCCAGGGCCATTTTGCCATTTATGTAGGGCGACTTCCCCAGCTTATCTAACACAAGCTTCGTCGCCTGCTCCCTGCCACTGTGTGATGCAATCATATAGTCCCTGGCTCCATTTGCGAAAATGTCCGCCAAAAGAGCCGCTACTGCACTGATAGCGCCATCAATAATAACGGGAATCCTATGCACAGCGCAGCCTATAAATGCTCCGCACATTGCAGCTATGTCATAGCCTCCAAGGCAGCCAAGTATCAATAGTGCCCGCTCCCTGACATCAGTAACGCTGGCAAAATCTGCCTCATACTTTGCTATGCCATCCTTCACCACTGTTTGCTTTCTTAGTAGACCAGCATCATCAAGTCCCGCACCTCGTCCAACTATCTGTGCACTGTCAATATCAAGTAATGCAGCTAGTACAGCCGCAGAGGTAGTAGTATTACCTATACCCATCTCTCCCGTCGCAATAAGCTTTGCGCCTTGCCCAACCTGCTCTGACACTACTTCCACTCCAGCCTCAATTGCACGCAGTGCCTGCTCCTCACACATTGCTGGTGTCGTGAGAAAATCATTGGTACCCATGGTAATCTTCCTATCGAGTACTCCATCAAAAAGTTCCGAGCTATTAATCCCTACATCTACTGGAACAACTTTGGTATTGCAGCTTCTCGCCAGCATGCACGCTGTGCTCTTCCCCTGTCCTAGTGCTGTAGCAATCTTGCTTGTCACGTCCTGCCCGCTTTGGGTAACTTTCCTGGATACAATTCCATTATCAGAGCAAAATACCAAAAGAACTCTGTCATCTACAGAAGGAAAAACGCTGCCCTGTATGCTTGCAATCTGACAGATAAGCTCCTCAAAATCCCCCATGCCGTCTATGGGTTTTGAAAGATGATCCCAACGATATTTTGATTGCTCATATATTTTCCTGTCAGGTGATTCTATTTTGATGTCAAATAGTTCCTGCTTAGTCATCTATCCACTCCCATGATTTTGTAGATCAGATCCATATCCATATAGCTACGCATTGTGTCTGCCAGCTTGTCATACTCTTGTTCCTTGAGCTTCTTATAATCGATTACGTTATCAAGATTAATATCAACGCCTTTTCTTACAGCCAGTACATCCACAATTTTTCTAGCGATGTCCCCTGTGTCAAAAATACCGTGTACGTAGCTGCCCCATACATTACCCATGCAGTAGCCCGAGCCATCAGATGTATATTCAGCCACTGCATTATCAACCGGAGTGGTCTGTCCCATATGTATCTCGTAGCCTACGTAGTTCATGTCAGCAAGGCATGAAAAGATTCCTGTCGGAGCCACAAACGCGCCTGAAACCTGGCTTGTACGCTTTTCTCCAGTCAGCACAGTCTCAAGAGGCAACAGTCCCAACCCCAAAATTTCTCCACCGCACTCTACCCCCTGGGGATCACATATTTTCCCCCCGAGCATCTGATAGCCTCCACATATTCCCATGATAGGTCTGTCTGCGGCGTTGTATTTTTTGATTGCAGACTCCAGACCAGTCTCCTTTAGCCATCTCATGTCAGCAATGGTATTTTTGCTGCCAGGGATGATGAGCATGTCCATACCTTCCAGCTCATCTACAGCTGTGATATACCTCACGCCCACACCATCAATCTGGTCAAACACATCAAAGTCTGTGAAGTTCGCAATATGCGGCAGCCTTATGACACCAAGCTTAACTTGTGCGTTTACTTTTCTATCGAATTTCTCAGAAAGAGAATCCTCGTCCTCCAGCTTAAGGTGCATATAAGGCACTACTCCAGCCACCGGTATCCGGCCTCTCTCCTCGAGCATCTCTATGCCGGGGTCAAGAATAGTCTTATCGCCCCTGAATTTGTTGACTATAAGCCCCTTTACTCTGGCTCTCTCATTCTCATCCAGGAGCTCAATGGTGCCAAGCAGCTGTGCAAACACTCCGCCTCTGTCTATATCTCCAACCAGAAGGACCGGAGCGTCCACCATATTTGCCATGCCCATATTCACAATGTCATTGGCCTTTAGATTAATCTCTGCCGGCGAGCCCGCTCCCTCTATGACGATTATGTCCGCCTGCTCCTGAAGCTTATCCACCGCAGACAAAATGTCACCTACAAGCTGTGTCTTATACTCAAAGTACTCTCTGGCTCTCATGTTGCCACGAACCTGGCCGTTCACTATGACTTGGGAGCCACTGTCGCTGGTGGGTTTTAACAGAATTGGGTTCATGTATACACTAGGCTTTACACCTGCCGCCTCAGCCTGCATCACCTGAGCGCGCCCCATCTCTAGTCCTTCCTCAGTGACAAAGCTATTTAGCGCCATATTTTGGGACTTAAACGGAGCAACCCTATAACCATCCTGTTTGAAAATCCTGCAAAGGCCAGCCACAATTAGACTTTTCCCTGCACTAGACATGGTCCCTTGCACCATAAGAAAGTGAGCCTTTTTATTTTCAAGTCGCTGTGTTATCTGCGCTGACGGATTAGTGTACGGTCTAAAATTGTAGACGTCCCCCAATAAGCCTGGCTTTACGTCAAATAGCTGCTCAATATATGTGGTGTTAAACACTTGCTTCGGTGTATCTATCCTGTCAATCTGTCCATCTCTAGATACGCATACCACCAGGTCTGCTACCTTAGCCGCCAGCTCCAGCTCATGCAAGGACATAAGAATGCCCATGCCCTGATTGTGTGACAATGCCTTCAAGGTCTCGACGAAATTCAGTTTGTATCCAATATCCAGGAAGCTGGTTGGCTCGTCGAGAATCATATACTGAGGCTTTTGAGCTATAGCTCTGGCCAAGAGCACCCGCTGCCTCTGACCATCACTTAGCTTGCCAAAATCCTCATCTTTATTCTCATAGGCCCCTACAATATGCAGTGCCTCATTTATTGCCTCCACGTCCTCAGCAGACAGCTTGCCCAGAAGTCCTGTGTACGGGTATCTGCCGCCTGCCACCACCTGCGATACAGTGATGTACTCAGTTCTCGTCTTCGAGGTAATCATTGAGGCCATCCGTCTAGCCCTGTCGTTTAATTCCATATTCTTAAGGGTCTCATCCCCGATTAGGACCTCGCCTGACAGTGGCTCAATGAGTCCTGCCACAGTCTTTAGAATTGTGGACTTTCCAGCACCGTTAGGGCCTATCAGCACCACAATTTTCCCTGACTTAACCTCAAGGCTTACATTTTCCAACACTATTTTTTTGTCATATCCCACTGTTAGATTATTTGTAATCAGCTCTGACATGGACAGCTCCTGCTTTCTACTTCTCACACATCCTGTTTTTTGCCAAGCAGCATCATTATTACAATCGGTGCTCCAAATACCGCGGTAATGGTGCTGACGCTCAGCTCCATTGGTGCAAACATGCATCTGGCTATAAGGTCACACAGCAGGCAAGCTGCCGCTCCTCCCAAAAATGATGCAAATATCATGGTCCTTACATTTCCAGTGCGGGTGACGCGCCTAATCACATGAGGCACAGCAATGCCCACAAATGATATAGGGCCTGCGAAGGCTGTAACCGTAGCTGACAAAAGGCTCGATACCAATATGAGAAGTAACCTGAACAGTCTTATATTCACACCCACACTTCTGGCGTAATTTTCTCCAAACAGATAAACCGATATGCCTTTAGACAATAGAAATGCACATAGCACTCCGACCAATACCACCGGTGCTATTATGCCCACGTTGCTCCAGGACGCGGCTCCAAATGAACCCATAGACCAATTATGCAGATTGACAATATTTGAGTCATCAGCGAAAGCTACGATTAGCTCCGTGGCAGCAGAGCACACATATCCTATCATCACACCGCACACGATGAGGACAGACATATTTTTCACTCGTTTCGCCACCATTACCACCAGAAAGGCTGCTATGCATGAGCCCACAAAGGCAGCCCCCACCATCATTATGGAGCTCATACTAAAAAGGAATCTGTATGAGATAACCATAAGTACAGCCACAAACAGCTTAGCACCGGATGATATTCCCAGCACGAACGGGCCAGCAATGGGATTTGCAAAAAATGACTGCAGCAAATATCCCGACAGTGCCAGCGCTCCTCCCAATACGGCCGCCTCAATAAGGCGCGGAAGCCTTATCTCCCACACAATGACGCCAGCCATATCTGTGGTGTTATGATTAAATAAAATGTCTGCCATCTGGCTAAAGCTCACACTGCTGCTACCTGCAAAAAGATTGGCACAAACCAGCGCGATAATGCAGCATATTAAGATGACATATACTATTGCAGTTCTCTTTTTAATCATCTATCTCTACTCCAGATGCTTTAGGTAAGTGCCGTCGCCAGCACCCTCACCTATAATGTCCGACATCTCCACTATGACCTGCGCAATCTTGCTGCTCTCCTGAAACATGTTAAGGCCTGTGCTGTACACCTCACCAGTCTTAACAGCTGCGAAATCCTTAAGTAGAGCATTCTTATCCAAAAGCTCCTTAAGAGTACTAGCTCCACCGTCGATGCTTCCGTTGTATATCAAAATGTCAGCATCCCTCGCCATGCTATAGAACTCTTCCATACCGATATTTACGGTGGACAGTGCATTGTCCTCCTCCAGCATAAGGGCATCAAGTGCATATAATCCGCCAGCCATCTCGATCATTTTACAGATATAATCTCCCGGCTTTCTGACAGTCACATATCCCGTGGAAGTGATTGAGAAAAAGGCAACCTCTGGGGCGTTTGAAGCATTTCCCGTCGAAGCCTCCAGACTCTCTATCTTTTTTAGCTCTGCATCGTAAAATTCAGTGGCTCTGTCGACATTATCCGTAAGCACTCCATAGAGCTTTATCCACTCTAACCTCCCCAGCGGATTCTCCTCGTAGCTTGAGCGCTCCACCAGTACCGGAATGCCTATTCGCTCCAGCTGCTCCTTAATCTTTGGCGAATGACTAATCATTGTGGACTCGATTGCAAGTCCACATCCACGGCCAAGTAGCAGTTCATAATCCGGAGCACTGTACTTGCCCACATATGCAATATTGCCTGCCTCTATCTCACTTCGCACCTGCTCCATTGCATAGTCCGATGCCTTTGTGCTGCAGGCAGTAATCTTGTCCAGGGAATCCAATTCCAGAAATAAATCCATAGCCGACGATGCCGCCAGATATATTCTGTCACATGGACGATGTATGTATACCGGGTTCTCGCATCCCAGGTTATTTTCAGTCTTATTTTCTGGCACCACCACGTAATTAGAGCCGTCAGCCATACTAATGTGTATATAGCCCTCCTCGTAGTAGTCCACGGAAAAACCAGATGCATATTGCAGTGACATACTATCGACAATAGCAAGTGGCTGCTCGCCATTTTTACCACCGTCGTCAGCTATCCTTCCGCATCCAGTCAGCAGCAATAATGCAGTTAAAAGAACAAAAAGCTTCTTCATTTCACCTATCAATATAAACACAAATATCCCATAGCCTGTATGACTATGGGATAATTCAGTTGATTATTTTATAGAGCTTGCATCCATTGTGATTGTATATTCAATCTCATGTGGGGTGCTCATCGCCACGGTGTCTGCTATTACTTCAAGTGGCTCGTCTATGCTCTTCACCGGAATCTCATAAATAGAGTGCTCATTCACCTCAACCGGCAGATATTTTTCTCCGTCTACTATCATGTAGTCGTAGTTTTTGCTGCTCCACTCCACAGTTAAAAGATACCCATCATCTGTGTCCTTAATAGCTGTGGGTGATATCAGGGTCACTTTTCCTGTGCCCCCTTCAAGCGATACCTCAATAGTCCCCTCGGAAGGTGCCCCCTCTTCCAGTGAAGTGGCGTTAGACTCAGTAGCATCACCAGATGCCGTCTTCGGATCAGAAATGCTCACCTTGTGGTCATACCACACTTCCTTCTTGCCTATAAGTGCCAGATCAAATTCCTCACCAATAACATCAACAGGCACATCAAAGGAAAATACTTCCTCAGACAATCCATCTGGATATGTCACCATCTCATCGGAAGGTACAAGCCAATCGCTTTTATTCTTTTGTGCAGCTTCGGCAGTTCCTTTATACAGATTAAGTACATTTTTCGATGGCATTACCAGATGCAGGGTGCCATACCCCCCCTCAACTGACAAAAGTGCCTTACCATCCATGGCTTCATTTACATGAAACATTGTACTGTCTGTATCAAAGTTCACCATGTACTGGCCATCTGCAAGCGGCAGTACCTTCTGCTCATCGGTTGTCCTCGCCGCGCAACCAGTTAAAGCAATGAATAGCGCCATTAGTATGGCATTCAATATTAGTCTTTTCTTCATGTGTTATTTGATTACCTCAGCAAGGTGTGCTACATAGAGCTGCTGTAGATCATTGATGCGACCAAGGCCTGAAATCTGTGTGTCTACAGAATCAAATTTCTTAGATGCATTGAACATGCTCTTCCATGAGTCGTCATCGTCACCTGCCATATCGTTATTAGCGTGGTCACCTGCAACTACCATAAGTGGGCGAAGTACAACCTTCTTGTAGCCAGCCGCTGCTACCGCGTCAATTACGTTCTCGCATGCAGTCTCCTCAGGCTCACCCTCAACGGTTCCTATCCATACGTTGTCATATCCTAAGGCAGCCATCTGATTTTGCATCTGAGTGTAAGATACTTTTGCGGTGTGGCTAGTACCATGGCCCATGAATACGAATGCTATGCCTGCATCCTTAGCAGCCTCAAGGCTGTCGAAACCAGCTTCCTTAACTGCCTCTGCTGTTACGGCCTGTGCCACAATCTCCTTATCAGCATTGATTTCATCTGCGGTAGCACCTACAGTACCAAGAAGCGGCTCAGAAATGGCTACGGACTCAAACTTGTCAGCGTATGAATCTACCACTCCCTTCATCTCATCATACTCAGCACCATGCATAAGGTGAGTAGGCTGTACTACAAGATTCTTAACACCGTTAGCCACTGCACGGTCCAATGCCTGAGTCATGTTGTCGATTGGAGCATCCTCTCTAGCCTGCACATGATTGATGATAATCTGAGCAGTGAATGCTCTTCTAACTGACCAGTCTGGGTATGCTGCTGCTATAGCCTTCTCAATACCACCGATATCTTTTGCGCGGCTATCATTAAATGAAGTACCAAAGCTTACTACCAGAATCTCATTCTCACCAATTCCATCCTGATTAAGTGTATCATCCAGCGATGCATCACCAGTATCTCTACCGAAATAGTCCGGGTCTGCTTCCTCTCCCTCTACTAGCTCCTTCTGAGCCTCTGTCAAAGCGTCCCAAGCTTCCTTTGCTGCCTTACATTGAGCATCCGTATCATCGTTTCTCTCCTGCACATAGATTGCATCGATGAGTGCTGCCACCTTATCAGCAGCCTCCTGGTCAGCCTTGCTAGGTCCACCGCATCCTGCCAGAGTAGATGCTACTAGCATCGCTCCCATTACTGTTGCTACGATTCTTTTTTTCATTTCTATTACCTCTTTAAAACTTATTTACAAGCCTAATTATTTGAGTGCAAATAAAAAAGCTTATATTCAATGAATATAAGCACACAAAAAAACAAAGGTCGATATCTCCCTTTCCAAAAAACGGTACGATTAAGTCCTCGTAATCATGTGCACCTAGTCATTAAGGCAGGTTTCCTGGCTTCGCTTCACCGCCTGCTATAGCCTTCCCAGATTATTCCAGTGACATTTTAAATAGCAAGCTCCACTACACAGTGACGAGATCGTACAGGATTCTCACCTGTTTCCCTTTTACCCTTTGGCCCTATGCATAACATAGTCAAAGGCACCTTAAGCTAATATATGAGACCACCTAATACTGGTGGCTATTTATTCTTGGACAGTATAATCCTTTTTGCGCCTACGCTCAATACCTGTCCGCTTATAATATTCATCCTTGGCTTCGTACATTCTGTGATCTGCCATGACAGCAATCTGGCTAAGAGGCATATCACCCACCTCAGATTTGGACACATATCCACAGGAAAGTGTGAGCGATTTAACCATGTTACCACTCCACCTCTGAGTTATATCTTCGATGTCAGATTTCAATTTATTTAGCTGCGCTTCGTCTGCATGTAAAAGGCCAATAAACTCGTCTCCACCCATGCGATATATCTTGCCATACTTCGAAAAGCACTTCTTCAAGCAGTCTGCCGCACCGAGCAAAAGCTCGTCGCCAGCATAATGGCCCAGAGAATCATTCACCAGCTTTAATGAATTAACATCCACAGACAGATATACGAAGTCCTCTGTCATCCCACTTGCCTCAAGTGCGGTAATATCGGTCTCATATGCATATCTGTTAGGCAAGCTCGTCAGTACATCTGTGTTGGACTTTTTCATCCACTTTTGCACATTGCGCTTCTCCTGAGCGATAATCTGATTCTGAAGCATTACGAATATGAAAATGTCAGCCATACTAACTGCCACATATGTGGTACCTATGCCGTACACAGCCTCAATCAGAGCTCCCGCTATCATGAAGAGAATATATCCTGCCACAGCCATGACATCATGCGTTCCAACTTCTTTTGCGTTTCTGATGATGAAACCTGTCATATACAGCAAGGTCAGAATCGGAATAACAGTAACTACATCGTATAGTGCCCCTGTCTCATAGTGACCGTCCACAAATTCAAATGCTGTGCCCGACAGTGCTAATACAACAGTCACCAAAAAAGAAACTATATTGGCACCTGCACATATCCAAGCACTCTTTTTCATATTTCTGAGATTGTGGGTATCGTACATGTATCTATACATATAGAGTGTGAAAATACATGCCAGAATGGCTCCCATGCACAAAGAGCCTGCTGTGAACCAGAATGTCATATGTCCGAACTGTAGCGAACCGTCAAAGGCCCAATTCAGAAAATCCAAAAACAGAGCCCAAATAGAAGCTAAGAGAAGTATCGCAAAAAGCCTTGTTGTTCGATTTAATCCATAACCATCAAACGAAATGCTGACAATAAGTATCAACAAAATAATAATGCAAATAACATCCATGCACACACTACTAAGCGCAGCCAGCGAATTCTGCTCCGGCGTATATATGCGGAACATAACAATGCTGACAACAGCAGCAATAAAAATGCAGAATACTGCCACGAGGATTCTTCGGGCTATGTGCTTGTTCATGTTTCATCCTTTCAGTGGGGACGGTCCTTTTACCACGCTCATGTGTACTTTGGCTCGCCCACATTATCTCTATATTGCTATATAACACAAAAATAATCAACCCTAACCGTAGCGGGTGAAACAGTCCTTATTTGTATGGTATGGCGTATACCGAGTCCTCACCTTGTACGATAAAACGATGATTATTAATTTCGTAGCCCAATATCTCACTCTGCGGACTCTTGTCCATATAGAGTCTTACATCCTCATTTTCCACGTCAAAGCACATGAAATATTCTTCATTGTGCGAGCGCACCACATATGAATATAGCTCGTCCTCGGGCGGAGTCATGTTCTCCCCAGGTGAATAATAGTTGGCATAATCCATGTCAAAGGCAACGAAGTCTGCATCGTTCGATTTATACCCGCTTTCTTGTACATGGTGCCATTGTCGCCCACCAAAGTGCGCTCTATCTCCTTTGGCTTCACTACATCCCGGTACCGAAAGGTTCCCAAATGCACGATTTATCATTTCCTCCACAGCTCTATATTCCTCTGGTTTTTCATTTCTTATCTTCGTTTTTATTTCAGCTTATTTCCATCGCTGAAAGCCTGACCGACAATGTTGCCCAATCCAATGTACTTATGACCTACCGGATCATAGGTAATAGGCTTTAATTTCATCGGATCAATCTGACCATCTGTGAGAATGCTGTCGTCAGCATTTACATTTACTATTTCTCCAACGAGAATTCCATTATCAAAGCTCTTTACTTTGCATTCAAGTGCCATTGGCAACTCTTGAATAATTGGTGCATTTACAATCTCACTCTTAACTGCGGTAAAGCCTGCTTTCTCGAATTTATCAGGCACTTTCCTTGCAGTTTCCACACCAACATAGTCGCATGCAACTACCGTATCCTCTGTCGCAAAGGCTACTGTAAAAGCCCCTGTCTTGGCAAAATTATCCGTTGTCTTATGCTCTGACATACTAATACTAATCTCAGCCGTATCTGTAATACATCCCCATGCTGCATTCATTGCATTAGGAACACCATTTTCATCATATGTGCCCACGATTAATACCGGCATTGGAAATACCCATGGTTTTGCTCCAAAATTCTGTCTCATTTTACTTTACCCCCTACTTAATCTTGTTTTTTATCGCTTTCTTTTCGTCCAAGCATCTTTATATAATCCACTTTTATTATGATATGCTTCCTCCAATAATTCTACATTTTTTTAGCTATTATCATTTTTCTCTAATAACGTTAAAGCTTAATCGTCCAGCATTTTTCTCTAGGATGATATGTAAGACAGATTTCATGCTGCATCCTATTGTTTTCAATTGTGCAATGATATACCCAGATAGCTCCATACTGTTGTGACCAGCACCTCATCACTTTGTATGCTTCACCTTTAATACGAACATGCAAAGGCTTTACTGTCCCTGCGCAATCAAAAGATGCTATCACCGGAACCACATGAACCATGCCCTGATTTAGATTATCAACTTCTGGTGGAACTATCGCCATCTCTCTCCTCAAACACACCATTGACGCCTAAAGCATACTTACACTTACAACTACAAAAAATTCCTAGGTTCGCTACCTAGGAATATAGTATCGAATGTGTGTTCGATTGTAAATATGGAATGTTGCACAAAGATATTCTATAAAAAAGAGTGCCGGCCTAAAAGAAACGCCTATGCCACCTTTAATGGTCTGTTAAAATATTCAATTATTGTTTATCCGTAAATTTCAATTGCACGCTCCAAGCAATTCTTTTAATTTCTGCTCGATTTCAGCAATGACATTCTTAAACTCTTTATCACTCTTTCCTGTTGGATCTAAAAGCCCCCAGTCATCATCAAATGGTCTTCCAATAAACGGACATCCCACATCACAGCCCATTGAAATTGCAATATCTGGATCAGGTATTTCGTCAATAAGCTTGCTATGATGTCCATTTGCATTCATATCTATTCCATATAGTTCTTTCACAATACGAACTGCATCCTGATTAATCTGGTCCTTTAATTCTGTTCCAGCAGAATAGCACTCTATATAATCACCATACAAATGATTACCAAGAGCTTCTGCCATCTGACTTCTGCAGGAATTATGAACACAGATAAATGCCACCTTCTTTTTCATTTCTTAAACCATCCTTCCGTACTGTTTGCTACTTTCACAAGTGCAAGCATAACAGGAACCTCTGTTAATACCCCCACCGTTGTTGCAAGAGCAGCCGGACTCATTGTTCCAAACAAAGCAATCGCTACTGCAACAGCAAGTTCAAAGAAATTTGATGCACCTATCATTCCTGCTGGAGCTGCTATATCATGCGGCATTCCAAAAATCTTTGAAGCTATATAAGCAACAAAGAAAATCAATACTGTCTGAATAGTAAGCGGTACTGCTATCAGCACTATATGCAATGGATTAGATAAAATCACCTCTGTCTGTGAGGCAAATATCAAAACCAAGGTAAGCAATAAACCAACTGTAGTTGCATTATCAAACTTATGCACAAAAGTATTTTCAAAATACTCTGTTCCTTTATTTTTTACTACTGCAATTCTTGTTACCACTCCACCTACAAGCGGAATCACTACGAAAAGAATCACGCTGATAAACAAAGTACCATAAGGAACAGATACATTTGATACTCCAAGCAAAAACTTTACAATCGGTACAAATGCAATCAGAATAATCAAATCATTGGTTGCAACTTGAACCACTGTGTATGCCGGATTACCCTTAGTTAGGGTACTCCACACAAATACCATAGCTGTACACGGTGCTGCCCCAAGAAGAACTGCTCCTGCAAGATACTCTGTGGCAAGTTCTGGTGCAATCAATCCCTTAAATACTGTAAATAAAAACAATGATGCAATACCATACATAGTAAATGGCTTAATCAGCCAGTTTGTGATCCATGTAATGAATAACCCCTTTGGATTCTTCCCAACCTGCTTTACGCTCTGAAAATCAACCTTTAACATCATTGGATAAATCATAATCCAGATAAGTATCGCAATCGGTATGGATATCCCAGATATTTCAAGTTTGCCAAGTGTATCCGGTATTACTGGCAAAAATTTACCAATAAGCACACCTATTACCATGCATATAAATACCCAGATAGTCAGATAACGTTGAAAGAAATTGATTCCTTCATTCTTTTTCATTTCCATTAAAATCCCAACTTTCCAAGCAACTTAATCACTTC
>JAZLKM010000070.1:0-16369 GCA_045597645.1 Lachnospiraceae bacterium
TTTTCGTATATTCCCTTCTCAAGAATAAAATAGTCATTCCAGAATTTCTGAAGTGTATTCTGATCAAGCTCCTCGTTATATGCGGTCGTTCTCCACTGTTCAAGTAATGCCATTATTAATATCCTCTTTCTTTTGTTTTAATTTATGTGATATACTTTCGAAAAGCTCGAAAGGAATCATTATGAAGAAAATCAAGCAAATCCTTGCCATCATTACCATCGTTATACTGGTTGGTCTATACATAACCACCTTTGTTCTCGCCATCTCTGGATTTGACGGCTGGTGGAACATGTTTATGGCTTCTTTGGGTGCCTCAATTATGCTCCCTGTGCTCATCTGGCTCTTTCTTAGGATGGCCGAAGTATTTAGCAAGGACAAGGACGAAGAAGTCTAATCTCACGCCCATTTCCTGCCATTAATCGCATGTGGGGCGCAAGCACATTCTTACATTCCCACAAGCTCGAGATTCGCAAGCCTTGTGTCAATACTTTCCAAAGCTTGGCTACATTCCATCTCAGCCAGCGAGTCGCATTCATTTACGGCCTGCTCCATCTTTTGCGTCAGTAGGCGCTTCAAGCCTTCCAGTGGTACCCTCGCTCCGAGATTTACATCCAGCACAGGCTCCGTCTGAGAGCTGGCATTTTGATACCACATGATAGCTTCGTCTATGTCGTCACAATCCTCGAAGTAGGTTCCAAGCTCGCAGCATATCTCACTGCAGGGTGTGCCACCGGCCATATCCACCAAAGCTATCTTAAAGAACTCATTCACATTGTTCTCTAATCTATAGAGCCTAGCTAAGACGCAAGCTGCCTGCACTCTGGCATCGTTTTCTCCCAACTCATAATTGAATCTAAAGAAACTCTCTGCGGTCTCAATATTTTCTTTTGTCCCCACCTTAAGCAATTCTCTTGCATACATATTGGTGAGTTTCGGTGACAGCGTTCCCATATTTTCCAGAGTCTTTTCAAATATTCTAAAGTCTCTGGTGCCATGGACTCCCACCGGCATATGCATTATCTCTATGTCACTGTCATATACCACAGGATCCAGCCTTACTGTCTCGTGCACGGGGTCTATCCACACAAATGGCCTAAGCCTTTTAAAAAGTTTTGGTCGCAGCTCTGTGCTTGAGTTCAGCACCGTCTCACACTCGCCAGCGGTAGTATATTGCATCTGCACTATCTCAATTTCAGGAGATAAGCTCTGCTTCAGTTGCATGAATTTGTCTCTGTTGTAGTCATCAAGGACCTCATCCGCATCAGGCGCATATATGTAGTCCATTGTTGCCAGCGAAAATGAATAGTTTCTGGCAGCTGCGAAATCATCCACCCACTGAAAATCGTATATTTTGTCAGTGTAGCGGGCCGCAATCTCCTTGGTATCATCAGTAGATCCCGTGTCTACTATGATGATTTCATCCATTAGCCCTTCCAAACTGTCTAGGCATCTGGCCAGAACCTTAGATTCATTTTTTACAATCATGCATAAGCTTACTGTCATATCGTATTACTTAAGTGCTGACTTTCTGTAGATTATGTCATCACGGCTAGGTCCGTTACTTACCATGGTGATTGGATATCCAATCTGCTCCTCAACGAACTCAATGTACTTGCGGCAATTTTCCGGAAGTTCATCGTAATTCTTGATTCCACGAATCTCGCACTTCCAGCCTGGGAGAGTCTTAAATACCGGCTTTGCCTTCTCAAGGTTAACAGTAACCGGGAAGTCTGTGGTAACCTCACCATCGATATCATAGCCTACGCATACCGGAATCTCATCTAGATATCCAAGTACATCAAGTACTGTAAATGCTACATCAGTAGTACCCTGCAGTCTGCAGCCATACTTAGATGCTACACAGTCAAACCAGCCTACACGTCTCGGACGTCCGGTAGTTGCACCGTACTCTCCGCCATCTCCACCTCTGCGGCGAAGCTCCTCTGCCTCATCTCCGAATATCTCACTGGTGAATGCGCCCGCACCTACAGCTGACGAATATGCCTTACATACAGTAATTACCTGCTTAATCTCATAAGGTGGAATACCTGCTCCAATTGCACCGTAAGCTGCAAGTGTTGATGAAGAGGTAACCATAGGATAGATTCCATGGTCAGGATCCTTAAGGGTACCAAGCTGTCCCTCGAGAAGAATGGTCTTACCTTCCTTAATTGCCTTATCAAGATATGCTGATACATCACATACGAAAGGTGCTACCATGTCTCTGTACATGTGAAGAGTATTGAGCAGCTCATCCGGATCAATTGCCGGCTTCTTGTAGAGATACTCGAAAAGTGGATTCTTAAGGTCGCAGATTCGCTCTACCTTCTCCTTAAGTGTATCCTCATCGAAGAGCTGGCTTACCTGGAAACCAATCTTTGCATACTTATCTGAATAGAACGGAGCTATTCCTGACTTAGTAGAGCCAAATGACTTACCGCCGAGACGCTCCTCCTCATACTGGTCTAAAAGAATGTGGTACGGCATAACAATCTGACATCTGTCTGAAACCAGAAGCTTCGGCTTCGGAACCCCCTTTTCCACCAGTTCATTTACTTCCTTGAACAAAAGCGGAATGTTAAGTGCTACACCGTTTCCTATAATGCTGGTTGTATGCTCATAGAACACACCGCTTGGAAGGGTATGAAGAGCAAATTTTCCGTAATTATTAACTATGGTATGTCCTGCATTAGCACCACCCTGAAAGCGAATAATTATATCCGCCTCATTCGCGAGCATGTCCGTAATCTTGCCCTTTCCTTCGTCGCCCC
This sequence comes from Lachnospiraceae bacterium, assembly GCA_045597645.1. Lineage (GTDB taxonomy): Bacteria > Bacillota > Clostridia > Lachnospirales > Lachnospiraceae > JAKSSE01. Next base: position 2,772 of record JAZLKM010000070.1, read on the forward strand.
AGTTAGCGCCTACAACTGCCTTTACCATCTTTGCCTCCTTTTTATGCTAAAGACTGACTCATTGCCTTTAGCTTACTCTTATTTTCATACATGAATGAATCCGCCTTTTTGCTACATTCATCCACATTTTTTGAACCACTAATATTCACGTAATAGCCTATTGCAAGTCCTACATGTTCCTTGTCAATAAAAGCTGATGCCGTCTGCACACACTTGTGCTGTGCTTCGTCTCTTAGCTTTTCCAAGGTCGACTCGCTGACCAGACTTGTGACTACCGCGAACTCATCTCCACCTATGCGATAAACTCGGCCATATTTTCCATATGTCTCCATGAGAATATCAGCTGCTGTAATGATATATTTGTCACCCACACCATGACCCAAATTGTCATTGACATATTTCAGATTATTTAAATCAGCCAGCAAGATAACATACGAGCGCTTGGTATCATCCAATTCCTTACATCTAGCCGCATATGAACTTCTATTTTGCGTAAATGTCAAGGTGTCATACTTTGAACTATGCTGAGTGACAAACTCATAAAACGCCACTACCGCTCCAGCAGTAACTGTCCACATAGTCATCATAGTTGGAAAAACAATCTGTATCGCAACACCTATCATGCAGACCACGTACAACGTAGACAGGAAATTCTTTTCCTTTTTATCGTATCTATATCTTATTTTATAGTTGGCGTATATCAAAACCCCTAGCGGATACAGCATTGCCACAAGACTAACCCAGAACAACGGTCCTCTGGAATATACATTATCATCGCCTACCACAAAATAAAGGCCTGTCCAGATACTTGTAAATGCAGCAAGCATATCTGCAGCAATCGGTATAACAAGCCACTTCTTGTCTCCAATATTCTCATACAAAGTCACCGCAACCATAAACGGAATTGTAGGCGCCAGTGCAAAAGTAACTCCTGCTCCGATTTTAATTGTCCACCCACTCAGGGAATTATTCAGAGCTTCCGCCACTACCTGCAGTAGTTCCAACACAAGATATGCTATCATAGTGCACAAAACCGTGCGCACTCTCACAAGCATACGGCTAGACAGAATGGTATTACTGAACGTGCTAACCAAAGTAATAGTTAGCAGTATCAATGATACTAATTCTACAGCCATCTGGCTTTGCATAATCTCTATAGCTAGCAAGTTGCCCCCTCCATAAACCAAATACGATTCATTTTAGCACAAGAGCAATAAAAAAGCAAAGCCACAGAGGTTGGGGAATTTAAGTGGCTTTGCTATATTAAAATTAAATATCAAGCACCTTAGATACGGTGACCGCCAAAGCTCCTGGTCCTATATGACATGACACCGATAATGATAACGGCTCCATGTGGATAGTATAGCCCGGGAATCGTGCTTCGACCTCTGCTTTAAACTCGTTTGCAGCTTCCAAATCATAGGTGTATGCCATTGCAATCTCACATTTTTGGCCTGCAAACCGTGTATTCATATCATGTTCTATCGCATCCATCATTATGGTCTTGGCCTGCTTTACTGTTCTAGCCTTGGCAAAGCTATCCAGCTTCTCACCTTGTATCTGAAGCACAGGCTTTAGATGAAGCAGCGTACCAAGAGCTGCTGCTGCAGGAGTAAGCCTGCCTCCCTTTTTCAGGTAATAAAGCGTATCAACCATAATATAAATTGACGCATCAAGCTTAGTATCCATGAGCTTGGCTGAAATATCCGAAGCGCTCATACCAGCATCTGCCATAGCTTTGGCGTCTCTTACTGACTGCCTGAGTGTAACGGATATTCGCTGATTATCCACCACGTGAACCTTGCCGTCGAAGTCCTCTGCTATAGTCGCTGCCGCAGCGCACGCTCCTGACAGTCCACTCGACATAGGAATATGTATTATCTCGTCATATTCCTCCAAAAGCCTCTGCCAAGTATCCATGAGCTCACCCACTACAGGCATAGATGTTTTTATATCTACATCAGCCATTAGTTTCTCATAAAACTGCTCCTGGCTTAAATCAATTTCCTCATAAAATAGCTCATCATTAACATAGAAAGGCATGGGCAAAACATGCACTCCCATCTCCTTAGCTTCTGCCTGTGTGATACCGCTATTACTGTCTGTCAATATACCTACTTTTGCCATAAAAAAATCACCTCGTCCCTATCAACGAGGTGATTTTAGCATAGCAAATTATGAATGTAAATCTGATAGTGTAGGCCGAATCATCTAGTATTTCGTACCATATCACTAGGCTTTTCTTACATCATTCCGCCCATTCCGCCACCTGCTGGCATAGCCGGTTCTGGCTCCTTGATATCAGCTACTACTGACTCTGTGGTAAGGAGAGTAGATGCAACTGAATTTGCATTCTGAAGTGCGCTTCTTGTTACCTTAACAGGATCAAGGATACCTGCCTTAACCATATCAACATACTCTTCATTATATGCATCAAATCCAAAGCCTACGTTAGATTCCTTAACCTTGTTGATTACAACGCTACCCTCAAGTCCCGCATTATCTACGATGTAGAACAGTGGAGCCTCAAGTGCCTTAAGGATAACATTTGCTCCGGTCTTCTCATCGCCTGAAAGGCTGTCAGCAAGCTTTGCAACTTCCTTTGCAGCGTGGATATATGCTGATCCACCACCTGAGATAATACCTTCCTCAACTGCTGCGCGAGTAGCATTGAGAGCGTCCTCCATGCGAAGCTTAGCCTCCTTCATCTCAGTCTCGGTAGCTGCGCCTACGCGGATAACTGCAACTCCACCTGCGAGCTTAGCAAGACGCTCCTGAAGCTTCTCCTTGTCGAACTCTGAAGTGGTCTCCTCAATCTGAGCTCTAATCTGTGAAATACGTGCTTCGATATCTGCCTTTGCACCCTCGCCATCAACGATAACTGTGTTTTCCTTAGCTACCTTGATTGACTTAGCACGTCCAAGCATGTCAAGAGTTGTCTCCTTGAGCTCAAGGCCAAGCTCGTCAGAGATTACCTGTCCACCGGTAAGAATTGCGATATCCTGAAGCATTGCTTTACGTCTGTCACCATAGCCTGGTGCCTTTACAGCAACTACATTGAAGGTACCACGAAGCTTATTAACGATAAGAGTTGTAAGTGCCTCACCCTCAACATCCTCAGCAATGATAAGAAGTCTCGCACCACTCTGAACAACCTGCTCAAGAAGTGGCAGAATCTCCTGGATGTTAGAGATTTTCTTATCTGTAATAAGGATATATGGATCATCGAGAATTGCTTCCATCTTGTCCATGTCAGTTGCCATGTAAGCTGAAATATATCCACGATCGAACTGCATACCTTCTACAAGGTCCAGCTCGGTCTGCATTGTCTTTGACTCCTCAATGGTGATAACGCCATCCTTTGATACCTTATCCATAGCGTCTGCTACAAGGTTACCTACCTCATCATCGCCAGCTGAAATAGCTGCAACACGAGCAATCTGATCCTTGCCGCTTACCTGCTGGCTCATGCCTGCAAGTGCGTTAACTGCTGCATCAGTAGCCTTCTTCATACCCTTGCGAAGTACGATTGGATTAGCTCCTGCCGCCAGGTTTTTCATACCTTCCTTTACCATAGCCTGAGCAAGTACAGTTGCTGTAGTGGTACCATCACCAGCTACATCATTTGTCTTGGTAGCTACTTCCTTAACAAGCTGAGCGCCCATGTTCTCAAAGCGGTCCTCGAGCTCGATTTCCTTTGCGATGGTAACACCATCGTTAGTGATGAGTGGTGCACCGTACGACTTATCAAGTACAACGTTGCGTCCCTTAGGTCCAATTGTTACTCTTACGGTGTCTGCAAGCTTGTCAACACCAGCCTGAAGTGCTGCACGCGCCTCAGCTCCGTATTTAATCTCTTTTGCCATTTTGAAAAATCCTCCGAATTATTCTACTACTGCCAGAATATCGTTCTGACGAACAATGATGTACTCCTCGCCATCGAGCTTAACCTCGGTGCCTGCATACTTAGAATAGATAACCTTCTGTCCTACACTAACCTGCATTACTACTTCCTTGCCATCTACTACTCCACCTGGACCTACTGCGATTACCTCAGCCTCCTGTGGCTTCTCCTGTGCGCTGCTGGTCAGGATGATTCCTGATTTAGTGGTCTCTTCTGCCTCGAGCTGCTTGAGCACAACTCTGTCTGATAACGGCTTTAACTGCATAATTATTCCTCCTTTTGTTCTTATTAGCACTCGCGCTAGTTGAGTGCTAACCCTTGATTGGTATATTAGTTTTTAGTGGCCGGTTTATCAACCTTATAAAAAAGCGAGAAATCTCTCATTTTCTCGCTCATACTCGCTTTTTCTCACAATTGCTCGCATTATCTCCTATCGTGCTGTAATTGTGAAAGATTTGTTACCTGAATTTGTTGACCACGTAGTCTCTAAACAGGTGATCCTCGGTGCCCCCAAACGCCTTGACACAGGCCTTAAGCACTTCCTTTTTCTCAGTATCAAGCTTCGAATAATATGCTATAAATTCTCTGAGATTTTTGAGCTTTCCTTTCGAAATATCCTCAGTTGTAGTGACTCCAAGCTCCCACACAATTCCAAACATTGCATTGACAGCTTCCTCCATCTCACTGGCAGAAATATTAGCCGTAACATTTGCAAAGGCTCTACGCATCTCAAGTGAAACCGGATCAATCTCATCAGCCCCCACAAAATCAGCACCCAGCACCTGCCAGGTCATCATACAGTGTGTGCTTGGTACCTTACCTTCAGCCTGCACTATTCTGCAGCAGCTATCGACACGGTCAAAAAACAGTCCAATGATAGAAGTGTTAGGAATCAAAACAGTGATTCTGTCCATAAGCGTCTTGAATTTTGTTTTTTCAAAAAAATCATGTTTAAAGCCAGGACCATCATTTGAATAAATATGTTGAATGCGCTCAATGATATCACTTGTACTATTAACCGCAGCATACATTGCGAGGTTGCCACCTTTGGAGTGACCACAGATATACAGATTCTTATCACTCTGAGCTGCCACTTCCTTTATGTATTTCACTGCAAGTCTCTGTGCTGGTATCTCTGAGCTGTAGTTCATGTTGAAATTTTCCTTCCAACCTACAACTGTATTATCTGTGCCGCGAAATACAATGACATCCGTATTTTGATCTATCTCAACTGTAAACGCAGAAAACTGTGTTTCAAGTTCCTTGTCTACTCGATTGACAAATCGTCTCACACGAAGCTTGCCGTATCTTTTGCTATGCCACATGCGGTAAAGAACCTGCGGGGCATAATTATTCGTACCGGGTTCTTCGACCCACTCTTCTAATGTTTTTTCTTCAAACAGTCTCTGTGCTAATTCTTCAAAAGAAATATCGCCACCATCCGGTCCTGGAATCACTCCATCAAATTCTCCATAAACCACCTGACTAAGTATAACATTGTCAACTGGTCCAAATGGCGACTTTCGAAAGGAGAGATCCCCTCTCCAGTCAATATAATCCAATATGTTTGCCATGATAAACTACCATCCAATATATGTTGACACTAAAAGAACTGCTAAATTAGTCAGTCCATGTGCCATTATGGCAACGCCAATATTTTTCATTCTATTATACACTAGCGCCAGCGCAACACCCATTATTGCCGCATATACAAACTGCGGCAGGTTCATGTGCATCGCACCGAAAGCCAGTGCCGATACTACTATTCCTGCTATCACACCAAATGATGCTGTCATCTGATTGAAAATGACCCCTCTATAAACCAGCTCCTCTAAGGTAGGTACTACAATACAGGTGGTAAGCATATTGAGCCAAAAACCACCCGAAAGAATATTATCCCTCACACCCTGATAAGTCACATCGCCGGCAAATAGCGGGATTTTGCCCATGAAATAGTTCAGTGCCAATCCCAATACGACTATTAATATAACCCACAGTGCCGCTTCCCACTTGCTAGTATGTCTCCTACCTGATACCTTCGGTGAGAATGAGTATGGATAGAGCACGAACGGAATGGTAACAATAGCCGAAACCAAGAGGCTCATTGTACCGCTGTAGCCTGAGTACTCATGAACAAAGTAATAATTAAATAGATTGTAAACAAAGTAATACAATGCCAGCGCATAAATGCTGACCAGTATCGCTCTTCCTGCGTTATTCTTCAAGTGTTGCTATAACCTCCTCCAGAATATCTGATGCTTCCTGATATTCAAGCATTTCAACCGAGTCAAAGGCTCCAGCGAAAAGTGAGTACACCACAGCTGATGCCTCCTTCGCTGCATTCATATGAGACATTGCCTCCTCCTGGTCAAAGCTGTCAAGTGCTTCTATTGCACCTCTAAGTTCATTTTTAATCATAGCCTTAACTTCGGGCATAATAGAGCTTATAGCTGCTACAGCATCATCTCTATCCATTGCCTGTTCGGTTTCCTGAGACGAATCTGACGCCAGATTTACACCCAGGTCTGCAAGTAGCACCTCAAGTTCTTCCAGAACCTGTCCGAAATGCTCTATCAATGCATTCACATCACTGGCAATATATTCAAATCTACCTTCCTTGCCGGCGAATTCATGAGCCTTAGCATGCTCCGACATTGAGACAGCCCCCAGTCCAGCCATTCCGCTCTTAATCCCATGAACAAGAATAATATACGAATCCATATCTCCAGATTCATAGTATTCTCTAATCTTTGTTATTTGCTTTCTGCCCTCTCTCAGCGCTGTAGATGCTACATCAATATAAATATCCTGGTCATCTCCCATATTCTTAAGGCCAAGTGTCAAATCTATATTTTTGTATTTTCCAGTATCTACTTGATCAACTGCATCAGCGACCTTCAGGTCATCGGTCTCCGCCTGCTGCATCGGTTCGTCAGGCAGCTTCTCAGCAGGTATCGGCTCAAGCCTAGCCTCCACAGGAATATACTTTCTCAGTATCTCATCAAGGTCCAGAGGTGCTATAGGTTTTGACAAATAGCCATCGAAGCCCGAACCTATAAAGCTCTTCTCAGCGCCAGTTACCGCATTAGCTGTAAGCGCAATGAGAACATTGCTCTCTATACCTTTCTCCTGCTCCACTCGCCTAATTCGTCTGCAGGTCTCTACGCCATCCATCTGCGGCATCATATAATCCATGAACACAATGTCGTATTTTGCCCCATACTCAATCTGCTTAAGGCACTCATAGCCACTGCTCATAGTAGTAATCTGAAGGTCATATTTTCCAAGAATACCCTCTGCCACCTTAAGGTTGACCTCGTTATCATCCACGATACACACCTTGATACCAGGCGCTCTAAACGGCTCCCATGCAGTGACAGTACGCTTGGCAACGCGTACACGCTCGCGCCTGAGAGCAGTTGTCATACTCATAGCTGTGAGCGGCTTTTGGACCACAATAAATCCAGGCTCATCATCCTGAGTAACCTTGCTATAATTGTCGGTCATACCTACCAAAACCACATTGTTGAAATTCTGCTCGATATCTCTAACCTGCGCTATACCCTTATCATAATCAAAGAAGAATATAGTCTTATCTGTGTCCTTAGCCACCTGTGAAAAGTAAGCTGGCTCACGTATAATTTCACAGTCCAAAAACAGCGAGTTAGTCGCAGACATAAATACATCACTGTATGCACGTCTGGGCTCATAAAGGTATATCTTATAGTCTCTTGGTCTTTCAATAGATACGATGTGCGAAAAGTCGGCCACTTCCTGGAAGAAGTTCATCTTAACAATCGTGCCCTCACCTATTGTAGATATGACGTCAATACCGCCATCCATGTGTTCACATAGGCACTTTACAGTAGACAGTCCCAGTCCTGTTCCTACATTTCTACGGTTTGCCTTGGCCTCAGCAGATGAGAACGCATCAAGGATGGTGTCGATTCTGCTTTGCTCGATTCCAAGTCCAGTGTCAGTGACATTGACAAACACCTCTGCTCTATCGCCAATTCTTACCCACTTTACTGCAAGGTGAATGGTGCCATGCTTAGTGAACTTAATTGAATTATCTATAACATTATAGATAAGCTGCTCTACTCTGGCCGAATCGCCAATAAGCATAGCCGGAAAATCGGGATCGATTTCCATCAAGAACGCAACGTCACTACCCTTCAGCCTCGGGTTAACCATATTTTTTATATTGTACAAAATAGATGTGATGCTGTAATTCTCAGATTCAAACTCAAGCTCACCCGATGCAATCTTCGAATAGTCAAGGATATCATCAATAATGCCAAGCAGCTCATCTGATGACGATTGAATAGTCGAAACGTATTCCTTTTCTATAGGAGATACATCTCTGCTGGAGAGCAGGTCACTCATCCCCTTAATTGAGGCCATTGGCGTACGAATCTCATGACTCATATTCGCGAGGAATGCATCCTTACTATCGTTTGCCGCCTCAGCCGCAGCAGCCTTCTCCTCAAGCTTTTCCAGCATTTTCTGGTTATCGTTTATTCCCATCAGGGCAAATACTGTTATCGCAATATACAGTGACAAAAATAGTATAAATATGCCTACATTAACACTATTTCTAGGAATCAGCCCAGAAATCTTAAGCCTGTGATAATACGGTGGGTAATAGGTAAGCAGCGATCCCGCAGCAACCAGGGTGTACTCTATCTGAAGTCTCCTATCCATAAATAGAGAGAGCATAAGTGCTATACCAACGAATACCATCGGAATCAGAACCTGTGTATGTAAAATGGTTCCTATTGCATATGCAGCTATTATAAGCAGAATATAGTATACTCGCTTGGTGACTCTCGGCCTCTTTATAACAAATAATGAGCCGAACAATCCAAACTCAATGACAGCAGATATCGCAAATATCCACCACGTCTCTCTAATTCCAACAAAAAGTCTGGCGTATATAATATGCGCCAGAAGCATAAGTGCCGGATTAACATACATTATTATGTTATTACGTCTAGACTCAAACATTCAACACCCCCGCAAGGTATTAACGTTTAACACCCTTAGTATCACGATTACCTATATGCAGTCTATTAAGATGCACATCGCTACCCTTGATAGTGACCACCGGATCATCTCCAGGTGACAGTACATACATATTTGCACACAATGCACCCTTGCCCAGCTTGATGCCTCGCACGCCCGCAGCCGGCTTTTTCTTCTCCGGTATCTCATTGACATCAATGCGAAGGAAGCAGCCATCCGTGCTCTCCATTACAAGTGTCTCATCACCATTGAGCGGTGCCACTGCAAGCAGTGTCTCCTTATCCTCAAGCTTGGTGCACACAGATGTCCTTTTGGCTATATCAAACTCTGTGCCATCTACAACCTTAATATAACCTGAACTATTACCGAAAAGAACCTTTTTGTCAACAATATTCCCGAGAGCCACAAGACAAATCATGAGCTCCTTAGATGAGTCATATCCACTGAGGTTATCGAGTGGCTGCCCCTTATCTCTAAACTTACCCATAGGAAGTGATAATACTTTCACCAGATGAGCATGACCCACGTTGGTAAATATGCATAGCTTGTCCATATTAGTACATGGAATAATATGCTTAAATTCAGCCTCTGCAGCCTCCTTATTCCTCTCATAGGTAGGCTCATCCACCACCTTAGCGTATCCGAATCTGTCGACGAGTACTACTACATTCATTTCCTCAATCTTCTTCTCCTCGAATACAACCTCCTCCATATTATCAATGACTGTGCGTCGCGGGCGGCTATACTGCTTCTTAAACTCATTAAGTTCAGAGATAATAACCTTTGCCATTGATGCACGATTTTCTAATATATCGCTATATTTTTGTATATTAGCCATTGTCTTGGCATAATCATCACGCAGAGCATTTATCTCAAGACCTATGAGCTTTTGCAATCTCATTTCAAGGATTGCTGTAGCCTGTCTGTCAGTGAACTTAAGCTTGGCCGCATCACGCTTAGATGCCTCAGACTTAAATTTAATGCCATCTGTAATTCCTTCAACGAGGCAAGCCCTGGCCTGCGCCACGTCATGAGATCCACGCAGGATTTCAATAATGAGGTCTATAACATCACAGGCCTTAATAAGGCCTTCCTGTATCTCTTTTTTCTCGCGTTCCTTTCCAAGAAGGTGAGTATACTTTCTTGTAGCAATCTCGTACTGGAAATTAACATGGTGCCTGATGATAGGAACTATGCCCAGAGTTTCCGGTTTACCCTCTGCTACCGCCAGCATATTTACGCCAAATGTATCCTCGAGCTTTGTCTTCTTGTAAAGCATGTTAAGAAGATTCTGAGAGTCAGCGCCCTTCCTAAGCTCAATGACAATTCGAATACCTTCCTTGGAAGACTGGTTTGTGATATCAACGATATCCTGCGTCTTTTTATTCTCCACAAGCGCGTAAATATCATTGAGGAATTTTCCGATATTTGCACCTATCATGGTGTATGGAATCTCGGTTATGACTATACGCTCCTTGCCACCCTTGAGCTGCTCTATTTCAGCCTTACCGCGGATCTTAATCTTGCCGGTCCCTGTGCTATATATCTCGTGCAGGTCGTCCTGGTTGGTCACAATACCACCAGTTGGGAAATCAGGTCCCTTGATATACTTCATCATCTGTGCAGTGTTGATATCCGGGTCCTTCATATAAGCTATTACACCGTCAATAACCTCTCCGAAATTGTGAGGCGGTATACTTGTAGCCATACCTACAGCAATACCCTCAGCACCATTTATGAGGAGATTAGGCACCTTAACAGGAAGAACCAGCGGCTCCTTCTCAGTCTCATCAAAGTTAGGTCCAAAATCAACTACATCCTTGTCCAAGTCAGCGAGGTAAGCCTCCTGAGTCACCTGCTGCAGCCTGGCCTCAGTATATCGCATAGCAGCGGCGCCATCGCCCTCGATGCTGCCGAAATTGCCATGGCCATCAATAAGAGGCAATCCCTTCTTAAAGTCCTGCGACATTACAACAAGAGCCTCATATATTGATGAGTCACCATGCGGGTGATATTTACCCATGGTATCACCGACAATACGTGCGCTCTTTCTGTAAGGCTTATCATACTTAATCCCCAGCTCATACATATCGTATAGAGTACGTCGCTGTACAGGCTTCAATCCGTCGCGCACGTCAGGCAAAGCTCTTGCAACGATGACGCTCATGGCGTAATCAATGTAAGATTTCTGCATTACCTCTGAATATTCCATTGGGATAATATGCTCGTTTGGCTGCATCTTTTACTCCTTGGTAGTATATTTTTATTCTAACTAAATCAATCTCGCTCCGGCATTGCCGTAACGCTTAGGCAATGTAACCCCAAAAGGTCGGGACACTGGACTATACATCCAGCGCTGCCTCTCTTGCGTGCTTGTATATGAAGTCCTTGCGCGGTGGCACCTCATTGCCCATCAGAAGCTCTGTGACAGTAGATGCCTGAATAGCATCCTCTATCTCCACACGCTTGAGCATTCTGCGCTCAGGGTCGAGTGTTGTCTCCCACAGCTGGTCTGCATCCATCTCACCAAGTCCTTTGTATCTCTGAAGTGTAAATGGACCCTTATGTGTCTTGCGGTACTTTTCAAGAGCCGCATCATCGTACAAATACTCTTCCTGCCCTCTGGACGGAATAGCCTTATACAGCGGTGGCATTGCAATGTAAACATGCCCCTCCATGATGAGTTCCGGCATAAATCTATAGAACAGCGTAAGCAGGAGCGTAGCAATGTGAGCACCATCAACGTCCGCATCGGCCATGATAATAATTTTATCGTAGCGAAGCTTGGTTATATCAAAGTCATTGCCATATCCCTCAGAAAAACCACATCCAAAGGCATAAATCATGGTCTTAATCTCAGCATTCGCCAGAACCTTATCGATGGTAGCCTTCTCAACGTTAAGTATCTTACCTCTTATCGGCAGTATAGCCTGAAACTCACGATTGCGCGCGGTCTTAGCTGACCCACCTGCGGAATCTCCCTCTACGATGAAAATCTCACACTTCTCAGGATCTCTGCTCTCACAGTTAGCCAGCTTACCATTCGAATCAAACGAAAACTTCTGCTTCGTAAGCAGATTAGTTCTATTCTTCTCCTCTGCCTTGCGAATCTTTGCAGAACGCTCAGCGCAGGCAATTATATTTTTCAAAGTCTCAAGGTTGCGATCGAAAAACAGCACCAGCTCATCGCCAGTTACCTTCGACACCGCCTTGGTAGCATCCGGATTATCCAGCTTAGTCTTGGTCTGTCCCTCAAATCTAGGATCAGGATGCTTCACAGTAACAATTGCTGTAAGTCCATTTCGTACATCAGCTCCTGTAAAATTAGCATCCTTTTCCTTCAGGATACCCAGCTCCCTTGCATATGAATTGATAATAGTCGTAAGCTGAGTCTTAAAGCCAGTGATATGAGTACCACCCTCAGAATTATAAATATTATTACAGAATCCAAGCACGTTCTCATGGAACTCTGACGTATACTGGAAAGCAACCTCTACCTCCACGCCATCTGTTGCACCGCTAAAATAAATAACATCATGCACAGATTCTACTGCACCATTAAGACTCTTGACATATCCAATGATACCCTCCGGCTCATGGAACTCAATATGCTCCACCTCATCGCCGCGTCTATCCTCGTATATAATAGTCAGTCCCGGATTAAGGTATGCCGTCTCATGCATACGGCTCTTCACATCCTCCTCACGGAACTTTGTCTTCTCAAAAATAGTCGGGTCAGGCAAAAAATTAACCTTCGTACCGGTCTCCTTTGACTTTCTAATCTTGGGCAAAAGACCGCCCTCAAGAGCCACCACCGGATTGCCCTGCTCATATCTGTCATGATGCACAAATCCCTCTCTCGAAATCTCCACATCCATATATGTAGACAACGCATTTACTACAGATGAACCTACTCCGTGCAGACCACCTGATGTCTTATAAACCGAGCTATCAAACTTACCGCCAGCATGGAGCGTAGTATAAACCAGTCTCGCCGCCGGTATACCCTTTGCATGCATTCCCACAGGAACACCACGTCCATTATCCTCTACGGTACATGAACCATCCTTCTCCAAATACACCTTAATGCATGTACAATAACCTGCCAGGTGCTCATCCACCGCATTATCCACTATCTCATAAATCAAATGGTTCAATCCCTTGGTAGACGTACTTCCTATGTACATACCAGGACGCACACGTACCGCCTCAAGTCCCTCAAGAACCGCTATATCCTTCTCTGTGTAAGATTGCTTCTGACTCGCCATGGGTCACAACTCCTATGTTAAAAAACGTCACAAAACAGGCACTAAATGTGCCGCATACTCCGGAAGTATACCACAATCTCTTGATAAATGTCCACACATTTTTCCGAACATACATTCGTCACTACCCCATCCCCCACATTCATAGCCCTTCAGGCTCCCTTTTCCCCTCCTGCGGTGCACCGCCACCCGCCCCACTAAGGCCTGCCGTGGCCGCGCATCCCGGTTGGGGTTGGGGCCGCCACCTCACCCACCAGCTATCACCACGTATCTCCATCTTGCCTGTCGGCAGACATTCACACTCCTCCTTCCTATGCAATCAGAGCCCTGCATTCGTGAATCTGGTGGCGATTCTTGTTTGGCGATGCTGCGCGCCCGGTCTCCAGTTGTCTGAGATGTGGCTT
>JAZLKM010000071.1:0-22961 GCA_045597645.1 Lachnospiraceae bacterium
ATGGCTGCGCGCGAAAAATGTACAATCCACGTCAGCCCCAGAGCCAGAATTGTACAAAAGGTGTGGCATTGCACAACAAATGTACAATCCACATCAGCCCCAGAGCTAGAATTGTACAAAAAGCATGGCTGCGCGCGAAAAATGTACAATCCACATCAGTCTAAGAACTAGAATTGTACATAAGGAGCCAAAATGTGCGACCAATGTACAATCCACATCAGCCCCAAAGCTGGAATTGTACAAAAAACATGGCTGCGCGCGAAAAATGTACAATCCACATCAGTCTAAGAACTAGAATTGTACATAAAGAGCCAAAATGTGCGACCAATGTACAATCCACGTCAGCCCTAGAACTAGAATTGTACATAAAGTGCGGTTGCGCGCGAAAAATGTACAATCCACATCAGTCCCAGAGCCGGAATTGTACATAAAGCATGGCTGCGCGCGAAAAATGTACAATCCACGTCAGCCCCAGAGCCAGAATTGTACAAAAGGTGTGGCATTGCACAACAAATGTACAATCCACATCAGCCCCAGAGCTAGAATTGTACATAAAGCATGGCTGCGCGCGAAAAATGTACAATCCACATCAGTCTAAGAACTAGAATTGTACAAAAAACATGGCTGCGCACGAAAAATGTACAATCCACATCAGCCCCAGAGCTAGGATTGTACATAAGGAGTCGAAATGTGCGACCAATGTACAATCCACGTCAGCCCCAGAGCCAGAATTGTACAAAAGGTGTGGCATTGCACAACAAATGTACAATCCACATCAGCCCTAGAACTAGGATTGTACATAAGGAGGCGAAATGTGCGACAAATGTACAATCCACGTCAGTCCTAGAACTAGGATTGTACATAAGGAGTCGAAATGTGCGACCAATGTACAATCCACGTCAGCCCCAGAGTCGGAATTGTACAAAAAGCGCCGCTGCGCACATAAAATGTACAAAAATGAGCAAAAACTATAACCGAATGTGAAAAAACAATGTATTTCACGCCAACAGGCTTGGCATTTCAGCATAAAATAGAGTAGAATGGCTTGAAAAGTAAATTGTACACAATGGATTTGCCGTGCAAGCAGGTAGTATTGGCAACACAGCATATTCAGACACTAAAATTATGAGGTGAGAGGAATATGAAAAAAATCATTTCAGCTGCTCTTGTAGCAGTAATGGCAGTAGGTATGATGACCGGATGTGGTCAGTCAGGCAAAAATGACCAGCTATCAAACATTAAGTCAGCAGGTAAGGTTGTAATCGCAATGGAAGGCCAGTGGGCACCATGGACCTATCATGATGAGACCGATGCACTTGTGGGCTACGATGTTGAGGTTGGACAGAAAATCGCCGAGAAGCTTGGCGTACAGGCAGAGTTTATCGAAGGCGAGTGGGATGGACTTTTCACTGGACTTAGCAGCGGTAAGTTTGACCTGGTAATAAATGGTGTAGAGATTACAGATGAGAGAAAAGAGAAATTTGATTTCTCTGATCCTTATGCATATGATGGATGCGTATTAATCGTACCAGCAGAAAATGCTACTGTAGCTTCATTCGAGGATCTGGCAGGCAAGACCACTACCAATTCTCTGGGTTCTACATATGCAGACCTTGCAGCGGAGTATGGTGCAGAGGTTATGAATGTAGATACGCTTGCAGAGACAATTGATATGGTACTCTCAGGCAGAGCAGATGCAACCATCAATGCAGAGTCTTCATTTTATGATTACATGGCAGAGCATCCGGATGCACCTATCACAATTGCAGCAAAGTCAGCTAATCCATCAGAGATAGCAGTGACCATGCGCAAGGGTGAGGAGACTGCAGCGCTTAGAGATGCCATCAACAAAGCACTTGAGGAGCTTAAGGCATCAGGCGAGCTTTCAGCAATCTCACAGAAGTATTTCGATAGAGACATTACTACTAAGTAATAGAGCTCATGTCAGTTTTTATTAGAAGCAATAAAAAGTATTATGTCAGAGAGACTAATTAACATATTAATAACCTCATTCGGTCACATTTTTGTGGCCGGATTGAAGGTTACTATTCCACTGACGATATGTTCTTTTGCGCTAAGCATCGTGCTCGCAATTTTTCTTGCAGTGGTTCAGGTAGCCAATATCAAGGTTCTTAAGCAGATATCCAAGTTTTATATATGGTTTTTCAGAGGGACACCTGTCATAGTGCAGCTGTTCATTATTTTCTTTGGCTTGCCATATGTGGGATTTAATATTCCGGCTTTTCCAGCTGCAGTGCTGGGCTTCGGACTTAATCTTGCGGCCTACAACGCGGAATCAATAAGAGCGGCTATAGAGGCCGTGCCAAAGGGGCAGACTGAGGCAGCATATCTCATAGGACTTAACACCGCCCAGACCATGAGACGAGTGGTATTGCCGCAGGCAGGGCGCATAGCATTTCCGTCGCTTTGGAACAACCTGATATCTTTGGTTAAGGACACATCATTGGCAGCCAGCATTACAGTTGTAGAGCTTTTTACAAAAACGCAGCAGATAGCGGCAAGGACTTATGAGCCGTTGGCACTTTATCTAGAGGCAGCCGTTATATATTTGATTTTCTGCTCAATACTCACTGTACTTCAGAGCTACATCGAGAAGAAGATGGCATGGGAAAATAGAGTACCAGGCAGTGCAAAAAGGAGGGGACTACTATTCTTAAAGTAACAGGTCTTACAAAAAAATATGGCGAAAATGTAGTTCTGGATGGAATAGATTTGTCTGTTGAGACTGGAAAAGTAGTGGCTGTGCTGGGCCCTAGCGGCAGCGGTAAGACCACTATGCTTAGATGTATCAGCTTCCTGGAGAGAGCAGACCAAGGCACAGTTGGTTTTGACGATGAATTTCTCGATATGTCCAACTGGGACAAAAAGCAAATCAGAAATATTCGAATGAGGATGGGCTTTGTATCACAGAGCCTGAATCTTTTTATGAATATGACAGCGCTGGAAAATGTTATGGAGGGCCTGGTTACCGCCAGAAAGATGGACAAAGAGGTGGCTAAAAAGAAGGCGCTCGATGTAATAGAGAGAGTAGGACTTCTAGATAAGGTCGACTATTATCCACAGCATCTTTCAGGTGGACAGCAGCAGAGAATCGCAATAGCCAGAGCTCTTGCAGCAGATCCGGAGATTATATTGTTTGATGAGCCTACGTCGGCTCTTGACCCCGAGCTTACAGCTGAGGTTCTATCTACAATAAAAAGATTGGCAGACGAGGGTACTACTATGCTCATCGTCACCCATGAGATGGAATTCGCCGCCAGCATTGCTGACGAGGTGGTATTCATTGAAAATGGGGAAATAATAGAAAAAGCTCCGGCGAAGGAGTTCTTCACTTCACCGAAGCATAAAAGGTCAATCGCGTTTGTCGAAAAAAGCTACGGCCACAGCACCGGGACCAGCATGGGTCCCGATGGCGCAACCAATGGTCATAATGGGGAGATTAGTGGTTGACCCTTGCCACAACGATTTACTATCCTCTATATATTTCTGGAGGAGTACATCGGATAGACCACTGTAACCTAAGTACAATGGCATGGAAAAATCAATACCGCCATGCTTTTCAATCTCCTCACACAGTCTGTTGCCGGCCTTTTTAGAGCCTCTGGCAGCACCGATGAGTGAAATCTTGCCTTCCACGGCGGTGATTACTGGCTTGATTTGAAGCATATTACCTGCTATCGCAGCAGTTGAGCTTATGCGGCCACCCTTCTTTAAATACTCAAGTGTATCGAGCATTGCAAGGACGTGCAGGTGGTCTTTTTTATTTTCTACGTCAGCGACTACGGATTCGATATCCATACCGCTGTCTACGAGCCTGAGTGCATATTCAACCAAGCATCTTTGGCTGAGAGTAACATTGAGAGAGTCAATGATATATACGCTACCCTCATCGAATTCATCAGCCGCAATCTTGGCACTCTGATAGGTGCCTGAAAGCTCAGATGAAATGGTGATGATAAGAGCAATGTCGCCTGCTTCTACGATAGGTCTTATTGCATCCTCAAACTCAGCTGGATTGACCTGACTTGATACCGGAAGAGTATCGTCTTCAACCAGTCTTTCGTAGAATTCTTCGTGATTGATGTCGATGCCATCAGCATAGGTCTTGTCGCCTATAGTAACGTGAAGCGGTACGACATGAAGGTTTGGTTTGGTATTTCCTATAATATCTGAACCAGAATCGGTAATTATCTGTATTGCCATTTGAAATCTCCTAAAATCTCTTGCTGTTTCTTTAGAGGTTTCGCGAAACTAATGCTATAATAAACGTGGGGGTTACACCCATGTCAATAATTATTTGCAAAGAATTAGAAGTTGTCTCCTGAGCTTTAGCTCGGAGTGCTTGAATAATATTGAAAAATGATAAACATATGGATGACGAATATTGTATAAAATCAGGTGAATTTCAAAAGCTTTGTAATACCACAAGGGACACGCTGCGCTTTTACAGAGAGCAGGGAATCCTAGTTCCACACAGAAATGAGGAAAATGGTTATTACATGTATAGCTATGCTCAGGTGGGCTCGTACCATTTGATTAGGTCCATGAGAGAGATGGGGTCTACAGTGGAGGAGGTTAAGCGATACCTTGAGACTGGCGACAGAAACACATACAAGGATCTGGTGGAGGCTCAGTACAACGAGCTGGTGGCGCACAGGGATGAGCTCGACGCTAAAATTAGGACTATAGAGAATCTTAGGGTATTGATGGAATTTATCAGTAAAATAGATATCGGTGAGCCGGTATGCGATAGCTTTGAGTATGAGTTCAGATTCAATTATTCAAAAGTGGAAAGTAAAGCGGCCTATTCGATGGCTGATGTGGCAGCGGATGTAGAACATCATATGCGAGCTTTCGAAAATGATGTGAGTCGAGTGTCTATGGGGGTGGTCATAGATAGGAAGGATTTCCTTAACGGGGATTATCGGTACCAACAGATATTTGACACACACATTAGTAGAAAAGCGGGAAGCATCACAAAGCTTGCGGGCATAGTGTGCAGGGAAGAAGATGGTGACATAACTGTACAGTATGAGAGACTATCTTCCTATGTAAATGCAAATGGATTAGTGCCGGTAAGTGATTTTTACAGTCTCTCAGTGCTAAATGGTATGGATTTAGGCGGAGACCGCAGATATTTGAAATGTGTAGCGGTTATGGTAGAATGACAAAGGCTTCAGGGTTACTCCCGGAGGCTTAGCTGCGAGGCAGCAATTGTTTATGAGCAAGTAGCGAAGCGGATTGCGAATAACATTGAATACTTAAGGGGGCAAAGATGGTTTTTAGAAAAAAGGTAGAGAATCCTATGCTGGCAGGTACTATCGAGATGCTTAAGGCAGACGATACTCCTGAGCATAGAGTGATGATGATGGAGGAGATTTTCCAGGCAGAGTTTATGACTCCGGTGAGAGCGACTCCGTCGCCTACTCTAAATGAGGACGGAACATATAGGCTTGAGCCAGGCTCAAAGCTACAGTTTCCTTTAATAAATGGCAAGGATGGAAAACAGTTTTTTGTAGCCTGCACTAATGAGGGAGAGCTTAAGAAGTGCTTTAAGGATGATGAGGATCCGCATTATTTTACAGTATCCTTCAAGGAACTGTCTGAAATGCAGGTGAGAAAGGATGCTAATGGCAATATGTCACCTGCTGTGGGCATAGTAATTAATCCACTTAGCAGCAATATAATTGTCCCGAAAGAGGCTAGTATAAAGTATCTGCTAACACTGAGAGAACAGCAGCTGCGCACAAATCCGCCTAAACAGGGGAATTAGAGGAAACTTGAAATCTGGCGTCAGAACGGACACTGAAATTGCAAAAAAAGTGTTTTCAATGCAAAAAAAGTGTGATAGAATGTAGAAACTTAATGGTAAGTTCAGGCGCCGCGGACAGCGTATGTCTGTGGGGCTTGTTTTTATGTTTGGGAGGTAGAACGTGGCTAAGTACATTATCAAACGTGTTCTGCTTGCGATACTTTCACTTCTAATCGTAAGTGCGATCACATTCTTTGTAATGAATCTTATACCAGGAGGTCCATTCAACAAAGAAAAAGCAACAAGCGCAGAGGCACTTAGAGTCCTTGAGGAAAGATATAACTTGGACAAGCCTGTGGGCGAGCAGTACGTAATTTATCTTGGTAATATGTTGAGGGGAGATTGGGGTGTATCTCTTCATTCTGGCCGTGATATCTGGTCAGAAATTACTTCTAAGTTCGCTGTATCAGCAAAGCTTGGAGCAGGAGCAGCATCTATTGCTATTGTTTTAGGCATTATTCTTGGTTCTGTGGCAGCACTTAATCGTAACAAGTGGCCTGACAGAGTCATAGTATTTTTCACAACGTTATTTACGGCGATGCCGTCATTCGTACTCGCTACACTGTTGCTTTTGGTGTTCTGCCTAAAGCTTCAGTTAGTACCGGTATGGTCACCGTCGTCACCGAATTATGTGTTGCCGATATTGGCGCTTAGCCTTTATCCGTTGGCATATATCACAAGACTTACCAAGACCAGTATGCTTGATGCATTGGGACAGGATTATGTGCGTACTGCAAGAGCGAAGGGTGTAGCTAAGAGAAAGGTAATTTTCAAGCATGCCCTTAGAAATGCACTTATCCCGGTTGTTACTTACGTTGGCCCGATGATTGCATCAATTTTAACTGGTTCAATGGTTGTAGAGAATATTTTCACCATCGGTGGACTTGGTTCATCATTTGTTACCAGTATCACCAATCGTGATTACACCATGATCATGGCTACCACCATGTTCTTCGCATTTCTTATGATTACTGCGAACCTTATTACTGATATAGTTTACAAGATTATCGATCCACGTATCGATTTTAGCTGATAGGAAGGAGCCTTTATGAACACTCAGGAAGTTTATAAAAAAAGACAGTTCCTCTCGGCTCAAATCGACCTTTCAAAATTTAACGGAAAAGATTTTGAGAAGGCTACCGACGAGGAGAAAAAGCAGCAGGATGTAATGGGAGAGTCTACCACCTTCTTTAAGGATGGTATTAGAAAGCTTCGCAAGAATCCGCTTGCTATGGCAAGTATCATAGTGCTTGCAATCATTATTCTTACTATTATTATTGCACCGCACATCGTACCTTACGGATATGCTGATATCATCAGCGTAGGCGGCAAGAGAGACAAGTCAGCTACCAACCTGGCACCGTTCGAGTATTCTAAGCTTGAGACTCAGTATATGGAGAAGAGTGGTGAGAAACTTTTCCCGCATATTCTGGGTACAGACAGTCTGGGCCGTGACTACTTTATCCGTGTAATCTATGGTACTAGAGTCAGCCTTTCAGTAGGTGTAGTTGCTGCACTTATGGTACTTATTATCGGTCTGGTGTGGGGCTCAATTGCAGGCTACTTTGGTGGCAAGCTGGATATGATAATGATGCGAATAGTTGATATTATTTATTCGCTGCCCGACATGCTTATAATCATCTTGCTGTCGGTTGTACTTAATGAGACGCTGACACCGGCTATTGCAGGTACTTCGCTGTCAAAGCTTGGTTCAAATATGATTTCAATGTTCATTGTATTTGCCAGCTTGTACTGGGTAGGTATGGCCAGACTTATCAGAGGCCAGATTCTTACCATCAAAAATAACGAGTACGTATTGGCTGCCCGCGCTATCGGTACCAAAAACGGACGAATTATTAAGAAGCATATTATTCCGAACTGTCTGTCAGTAATCATTATTACTACAGCTCTTCAGGTTCCGAGTGCTATTTTCACCGAGAGCTACTTAAGCTTCTTGGGACTTGGTGTATCTGCACCGCTGACTTCTCTGGGAAGCTTGGCAAATGATGCCAGAAGCGGAATGCAGTCATATCCAATCAGACTGGTCGTACCGGCTATCACCATCTGCCTCATCGTTTTGGCCCTCAACCTTATAGGTGACGGTCTGCGTGACGCATTTGATACCAAGCTGGATTAAGGAGGGCAAAATGAGCGAGAATAAAAATGTTCTTGAAGTAAAAGACCTCCACACCAGTTTTTTCACTGATGCAGGTGAGGTAAAGGCAGTAAATGGTATCTCATTTACTCTTGAGGAGGGCAAGACCCTCGGTATAGTTGGAGAGTCAGGCTCCGGAAAATCAGTTACAGCATATTCAGTTATGCAGATTCTGGCAGAGCGCGGACGTATCGTAAGCGGCGAGGTTAAGTTCAGAGGTGAGGATATCACTACATGGTCTGAGTCGCAGATGCAGAAATTTAGAGGCTATAAGTGCTCTATTATTTTCCAGGATCCTATGACTTCGCTTAATCCAGTATTTACTATTGGGAATCAGCTGGAGGAGGCAATTCTTCTCCATACAGATAGAAATAAGGCCCAGGCGCGTGAGCGTGCTATTGAGATGCTTACACTTGTAGGCGTAAATGAGCCAGCTTCACGTCTTAAGCAGTATCCGCATGAGCTGTCAGGTGGTATGCGTCAGCGCGTAATGATAGCTATGGCACTGGCATGTGAGCCGGATATTCTTATTGCAGATGAGCCTACCACAGCGCTTGATGTTACCATTCAGGCTCAGATTCTTGAGCTTATGAAGGAACTTCAGCAGAAGATGGGCATGGCTATTATCATGGTAACCCATGACCTTGGTGTCATCGCCAGCATGTGTGATGAGATTCTCGTAATGTATGGCGGCCGTGTATGTGAGCGTGGTACAGCAGATGATATTTTCTATGCACCTGCACATGAGTATACCAAGGGATTACTTCGTTCTATTCCAAGAAATGACAATATGAATGAGCGATTGGTTCCTATCGGTGGTACCCCAATTAACCTTCTTCAGATGCCGCAGGGATGTGCTTTTTGCCCTCGCTGCGAGCAGGCGATGAAGATTTGTCTCAGGGAGAAGCCGGAGGAATACAGAATCAGTGACACACATCTTGCATCATGCTGGATGAATATAAAAGACTTATATGAGGCGGGGGGGCAATAACAATGAGTAATCAGGAATATCTGCTCGAGGTTGAGCATTTAAAACAGTACTTCCCCGTTCGCAAGGGGATGAAGAAGATACCTCTCAAGGCTGTAGATGACGTATCATTTGCTATTAAACCGGGAGAGACTCTGGGTCTGGTAGGTGAGTCAGGTTGTGGCAAGACCACAGTAGGACGTACTTTGCTCCAGTTATATCAGCCAACAGCTGGAAAGATTACCTTTGATGGTAATGTTATATTTGACAGTGAGAATAACATCAGGGAAAATATGCTGCCGTACAGAAAACAGATGCAGATGATTTTCCAGGACCCATATTCATCACTCAACCCGAGAATGACAGTTGAGGATATCATCGGTGAGCCTCTTGATACTCATAAGCTCTATGCTAACCGCAAGGAGCGTCGTGAGAAGATTCTCGAGCTCATGGACATCGTAGGACTCAATGCTGAGCACGCCATGAGATATGCACATGAATTTTCCGGTGGTCAGAGACAGCGTATCGGTATCGCGAGAGCATTGGCCGTTAATCCTAAGTTTATCGTGTGCGACGAGCCGGTATCAGCACTTGATGTATCTATTCAGGCGCAGATTGTAAATATGTTTGAGGAGCTCCAGGACAAGCTTGGTATTGCATACCTTTTCATAGCTCATGACCTTCTGGTAGTACATCACATATCAGACCGTATTGCGGTTATGTACCTTGGAAAATTGATGGAGATTGCTGATGCTGATGAGCTGAATGGCAATCCGATCCACCCATACACGCTGAGCCTGCTTTCAGCAGTTCCGATTCCGGATCCTGAGACCGCTAGAAAAAGCCAGCGTATCATGCTTGAGGGAGATGTTCCGTCACCTCTTAACATGCCTTCTGGTTGCCCGTTCAGAACCAGATGTAAGTATGCAACTGAGCAGTGTGCCCAGGCAATGCCACCACTTTCAGATCGTGGCAATGGCCATATGGTGGCATGCTGGAATAAGTGATATTTACTCAGAGAATTTTTGCATTTAGCAATGCGTTTGGGGGAACGCAGGGGTGATTTTCTAGAGATAAATATATATGGATAGAAATCAAATAGGAGGAAAAGAAAAGATGAAAAAGAAAATTCTATCTGCAATTCTTGCTGCAGCTATGGTATTTGGCCTTGCAGCATGCGGAAAATCATCTGCTCCGGCAGCTACCACTGACAATAGTGCAGCTACCACTACAGATGCCGCAGCAACAACTGACACTGCAGCTACTACAGATGCTGCAAACCCAGGTACTGGTGATTCAGCTCCAGCATGGGATGCATATGATGCACTCATCGATGAGATCCGTACCACTACTGACTTTGCAAAGCGTGTAGATCTTATGCATCAGGCAGAGGATATGCTTATGGATACATGGGCAGTTATCCCGATCTACTACTACAATGACGTTTATATGTGCAAGTCAGACGTTGATGGATTCTTTGCTACCGTATTTGGTAACAAGTACTTCATGTACTCTACCAAGGAGGGCTCTGATGTCCTTAAGATCAACCTTGCTTCTGAGCCAGATTTCGTAGATCCAGCTCTTAACAGCTCTGTTGATGGCGCTTGCCTTATCGTTAACATGTTCTCAGGTCTTTACACCTATGATGCTAACGGAAAGGTAGTTCCAGCTCTTGCAACTGCTATGCCAGAGATTTCTGAGGATGGCTGCACCTACACCGTAAGCATGATCGAGTCTAACTGGTCAAACGGTGATCCTGTTACTGCTAATGACTTCATCTACAGCTGGACTCGTTTCGGCGCAGAGGAGACAGCAGCTGACTACGCATACCTTCTTGACGTAGTAGCAAGAAACGATGATGGCAGTCTTGCTATCGAGGCTCTTGATGACTACACTGTACAGATTCAGCTTAACAGCCCATGCCCATACTTTACCGATCTTCTTGCATTCCCAACCTTCTACCCTGTATATCAGCCAGAGGTTGACGCAGCAAATACTGACGGTACTGTACCAGGTAAGTGGTGCCAGGAGGCTGGCTTCGTATCTAACGGTGCTTACACCATGGATTCATGGGCTCACAACGAGAGCATGGTTCTTAAGGCTAACCCAGAGTACTACGATGCAGCTAACGTAACAATGCCAGAGCTTAACTTCATGCTCTCAGCAGATGATACTGCAATCTTCGCAGCTTACAACAGCGGCGACCTTGATTTCATTGATTCAGTACCGAACGATGAGATTCCTAACCTTCTTAACAATCCTGAGTTTGGTATCCTTGATCAGCTCGGAACCTACTACATTGGTTTCAATGTAAATGATGCACTTTTCGATGGTATGACCGTAGAGCAGGCAGCTGCACTTCGTAAGGCTGTATGCCTCCTTATCGATCGTGAGTGGATTGCTGAGAACGTAGGCCAGACTGGACAGCAGCCAGCAGATTCATTCGTACCAGCTGGTATGGCAGATGGTAACGGTGGTATCTTCAAGGGCGCTAACACTTCTTACTATGATGCAACCGCTACTGGTGCAGATAATGCAGCAGAGGCAGCAGCACTTATGGAAGAGGCTGGTTACACCATGACCGATAACGGCGATGGTACCTACAGCTGTGATCCAGCTATTTCAATCGTATACCTCACCAACACCTCTTCAGGACACGTTGCAATTGCAGAGTCAATTCAGCAGGATCTTGCAGTAGTTGGTATCGAAGTATCAATTCAGCAGCAGGATTGGAACGTATTCCTTCAGAATCGTAAGGATGGTAACTTCACACTCGCTCGTGAGGGATGGGTTGCAGACTTCAACGATCCTATCAACATGCTTGAGCTCTTCACTTCAGAGTCAGGTAACAACGATATGCAGTTCGGCAAATAATTAAAGCAAAACAATCCCGGGACCATGCTTGCATGGTACCCGGGTATTTTTTTGCTTTAATTGCGCCTTATACACCGCCAGATGAGTCGTCGAAGACGACAGTAGAGCGCGAAGCGCGGCATCTGGCGGTTGCATAAGGCGCCCCGCGAAGCGGGATTTGCCGAACTGCAAGGCGGTTTTTTATTGTTTCGGTGGCCAAACCTCCACCGATAAACGAGTCGTCGAAGACGACAGTAGAGCGCGGAGCGCGGCGTTTAGCGGCTGGAGGATTGGTCAGCGGCGAAGCCGCGGCTATGCTTTATTTGTAGGCGGTAATTTTGCGCCACGTAGCTGGGCGGTTTACCGCCCGCTAGTATAAATACGTCCGCTAGGCGGTAAACTACGCGGGAACAAGGATTGAACGGCATACAACCGGTATATTGAAATTACTTTCAACTTTTTGTAAAATGCTATAAAGTTTCGTTCGGACGTCTCCGATATAGAATACGAAATAGTATAATCATAGGCATTAGTATGCCTATTTGCGACTCCCACAAGGATAGTATTAGAAAGTGATGGAGATGATAAGGATGTCTAATAGAAGTCTTAAGGATAGATTGCGAAGAGGCGTTGCACTCATATTGGATGTGGTGCTTCTGACTTCCACATGTGTGCAGACGCAGCCTAATATGGCATTGGCAAGTGAAAGCGGATGCGTGATTACAATTGATGGTTATACAGCGGACAATAGCGGTACGATGCCAGTGTTTACTGTACCATATGGATATAATCAGACTGCAGAGCATCCGGCAGATAATAGCACGAGCTGGATTAAGCTTGATGGGGAGAAGCCGAATGATCTGGGATATTCGTTAGATAATAATACTGATACGATGACTCCTGATACTCCTGTTGAACCTGGCGACTATTATCTTCACGCCTTCCCTGAGCTTTCAGTGGATTTTGGAACGGTTCAGATTAAGATTGTGGCAGACACACTCCCTGCGCCCAATAACATAACCTGGGGTTCGGATTATAATTATGTTGTGTCATGGGATATTGATACTAACACAACTTCAGGTATAGCATACGATACCAGCAAAATTGCGTCATATACAGTACGTTTGTATAAGGGCGGATCAGATACGCCTCTGTCTACAAAGACTACTGCAGATAATACAAAATCTATAGATTTCACTGATATCATAACGGGTCCATCAGGCGGTTTTGATACGTATTCAGTGGATGTAATGGCAAATACTGCAGATGCCGTACACTACAATTCTGGAGCTACATCAGACAAGAGCTCAGCTTATTTATCAAAAGATACAACAGCCCCCACAATAGTTGGAGGCTCGTTTGCGTTCGACAATGGCAGCTTCACGGGCAAAGCATACGATGAAGAGAGTGGTCTGTATGGGTATGCTTTTGCAACAGCAGACTCGCTGGCATTAGATGCTGCCCAGTGGACAGATATAACTTCTTCAGGAAAGGGTGTAGTAGGAAGCGCAACAGAGCCTTATATCGCAAATCAGACCGTGACAGCATCAGGTGCATACAAGTTCTATGTAAAAGATAAGGACAATGTGGTTAAAGCTGGTGGAGCTTCACCTGTTGTTATTGATATTGCTAAGGTAACATACAACGATTACTACAATGGCGGAAGCGGCACTCATGAAGCAGCTAAGGTAGTTTACGTTAATACCACTGACGGAGCTACACCTCTGCTTACTCCTGTCCGTAATGGATATAATTTCGGTGGCTGGTTTACTGACAGTAGCTATACCACTCCGGCTGGTGCTGATATAGCGCAAGGGACAGTTTCAGACATTTCTGTTTATGCAAAATGGGAAAAGTCAGACATATCTGCAGTAGTTACTTCATCAAATCCTGCAATGTCAGATCCTTCAGGTATGACGTACAATGGCACCGGCTCTATTGACGTGGCCGTAACGGCGCCGGGGGCACTTTCATATACATATCAATGGTATAAGGAGAATAGCCAGGGTACATTTGAAGCGATATCAGGGGCGACAGGTGTATCTCTAGCTACATCGAATGTATCAGATTCAGGCACCTACAAGGTGAAGGTGACCTGGGATGAGGCTGCAGGTGCAGATGGATACGTGGAATCCGCACCTATTACGATTAAGATAAACAAGAAACAGGCAACTATAACCCCAAGGCTTATAGATGCTTTTGTAGTTAATTTTGGGGATGATATACCTGGACAGGACAAGTTTACCTACGATGTGTCTGGACTAGAAAATGCAGAGACAAAAGAGACAGCGGGTATTATATCGCCGGAAAATCCATTTGAGACAGACTATACGCCTTCAACTCCTGCAGGAGCAACTGGCAATATCAGCTTAAGCGCAGGCAAGGCTTTTGAGGCACCAAATTATAGCTTTGACTATGCAGTCGGCACATTTACTGTGGCTTCAAGGACCATTAGCGCCGCAGATATAGAGATAACTCTCGCGCAGGAGTCAGAGACTCTAGATACCTACAAATATACTGGCACAGCTATCGAGCCTACTGTGACAGTCACGAGAAATGCTGATGGAACCGCGTATGTGGAAAATACCGACTATACGGTGTCATATACCAGCAATGTTTCAGTTGGAACGGCTACAGCGACTGTAACATTTAAAAACAACTACATAGGAAGCTTTGATAAGACATTTTCGATAGTTAAGGCAGAGTATGCTTCAGATGTGGCTCTGGCAGGAGATGTGTTTACAACCGTAGATGGGATACCTCAGTTTATGTATGATGGGGAAAATCACCGTCTGGCTTACAGTGTGAGCAATAATCCGGAAAGCGGCAGTATTACATGGCATTTTAGGCCGGAAGGCTCTGCGAGAGGCGAGAATGAGACTTCTACTCCACCTACAAATGCAGGGGATTATATTGTCTATGCTACCATCGCCCAGACTACAAGCTATACATCTGTAGATACAGCAGACAAAAAGTTCACAATTAAGAAAAGACCTATTACGATTGAGAGTGAGAGTGGCACTTGGGTCTATGACGGATTCAAGCATACTATTGTAGATATTAAGGATGCAAAAATTACTGGAGAGGAGCCTCTGTTTGCATCAGGAGAAGGCTTTCAGTATAAGTATGCAACTGGGGAAATCACAAACTATGGCACAGCTTCCAATACTATTGCATATGCTTTCGCATCTGGTACGGACCCAAATAACTATGATGTCACAGAGGTGCCTGGAACGCTTGAGATTACAAAGGCTACCCTTGCTGAACCGGCAGGAGAGGACTGGAGCAGCAGCACACCTGCTACTGCTACATGGATTGCGGTATCAAGGGATAATCTGGATATCGAGTACAAGTTGCAGCTCTATCGCGTGACAAAAGAGGGCGGGGTTGATGTCTATACAGCAGTCGATGCAGGAGCAGTTACCACTTCAGATACAAGCTATGATTTTAGCAGTATTATTCATGCGGACCTGGAGGCCCACGGCGTAGATGGAGCTAACGGCGTACCGTCAGAGGGCTATACCTACACTGTACAGACTATTCCGGCAGGCGGAGCTGCGGTGGAAAACTATAAGCCAAGCGCAATGCCTGCGCCTAAAGCAGCTAATAAGCGCACATATGCTACAAGAGTAGAGGTAACGTACGACAGTGATACTGTAGATGATGCATATTTCTGGATAAATGGTGCTGCAGTGCGCAATAAGCAGTACATGATTCAAGGCGAGTCGTTAAATATAGCTCGCGTCAGAAAGCATGGCTATAGCTATATGGGCTGGCAGGGCGTAGATGATGAAGGAATGCTTTCATATTCCATGGATTATGACTATGACACTCTTTACCTGATGATGGGTGGGAGGACAAATGTCGATATGCAGATTAAGGCTAGAGGCAGTGATGAAAGCCCTAGCGTTGATACGTTCATAGCTGATGCAGCTAGCGACGCGAATAAGAGCTCAGATAAGCAGTCTGTCGTTATTGAATTTAAGGCTCATGATTCACTGGGACTCACCAAGCTACAGATAGCCAATAGTAATGAATACAAAGATATAGGTAAGGCCATAACTATTAATGAAGGTACAAATATTTCGGAGACTACCGCAGATGGCATAGTAATTAACTATACATATCGGCAAAAAGGTGACAAGTGGGTAATCGAAGGTACAGCTACTGTGACAGAGGCTGGTGAGTATAACCTCATTGTATGGGATAATAATGAAATAACGGGTGCCAAAATGGCTCGCAAGTTTGCCGTTAAGACTGAGTATATCGACAATGAGGACGGTACTAAGACGCCTGTGAGCAGAGAGTATTTTGTACCAGTGTCTGTATATAAAGTTACGTTCGCCAAGGGAACAGCAGGTGCTAGCCCCGTAGAAAATAAAGGATATCCAGAATACACTCTTAAGCTTAATAATCAGGATATTATTCTTCCAGATATCAAAGGTAAGCTGTTAGCACCTGGATATACGTTTACCAATTTCAGTGGGGCGTCTACAGGTCTATATCCGAATGGAGGAAAATATACAGCAAATAAGAGCGATACGCTCACTGCGCTGTGGAGTGATGAGACATATACATATACTGTACATTACTTCTACCAGCCTATGGATGAGATTACAGGAAAAGCAAAGGTAGATGTAAATGGCGATCCTGCGTATGAGGAGGACTTGGGAGCTACAACGCAATTTACAGCCGCCTATGATACAACTGTAACATCAGCACTAGGCAAGATTCAGAAAAATAGAGTTGGCTTTGTACGAGATGATGCTAAGAACGATAGTATTACAATACTAGGTGAAAGTGACACCAATGTAATCAACGTATACTACAAGAGAGCAGCTCATACCATAACATATCAGTATAAAAAAGTAGGCGACTCCACTTATACAGTATTTGAGACTAAGGAATACGCATACGGAGATAAGGTAGAGCCATATGGGGATGGAGTGGGAGAAAAGCCATCTCAGGCAGGTTATACCTTCATCGGTTGGAGCTACGGAGATTCTGGTAAGACACCTGTGACTATGCCAGAGCAGAATCTGATTGCAACAGGATATTTTGAACCAAATGCGACAAAGTACGTAATAGATTACTATTATGAGAATCTGACGGGAGATGCGTATGTATTAGACCATTCTGAGGATCGTTATACATATACCGATGGAACTATAGACGCAAACGGAGATTATATATATAAGAGTGCGGTGCACAATGCCGTTATTGACTTGACTAAATTTGGAGCACCGGAGATTGAGGGCTTTACCTACAAGACCACGGCTTCAAATAATGGCGCATGCAGCAGTGAACCGCCAGCGTCAGCGGTAACTTCGGGCAGAGTAGATGCCACAAGTGGCAACACACTGCACGTAGCTTACTACTATACCAGAAATAAATATAAGATTACCTTGAATGTATATTTAGGCAGAACAAACGCGCCTATATATACGCATACTTTTGCTGACATAAAATATGGAACACCGTTTGAGGCCCCATATAAATCTGCAGCAGAGTACGAGGTTTATGACCAGGAAAACTGGACAAATAGCAAGACCGCTGAAGAGATGAAGGGCTATGAACTCTCTAACATAGCAGATTGGAGTACAGGTGAAGCACCTACTACCATGCCGGCGGGTAATATTACCTTAAATAGAGACTATGTCTCTACTACTCAGTGCCCATATGACATCATCATCTACTATGAAAAGGTGGAGGGAAGCTTCGTAAGATTTTCAGAGCAGGCACTTACTCAGTATGAGAATGAGGGTAAGGATGTAGTCATCCATAAAACTGTAGCTGATGGTGCAACTCTCACAGAGGAGAGCATCAAGAATATATATCCAGAGCTGTCATATTATGAACTGGATGTTACACAGCTGGAAAAGGCATCAGGAACCGTTACTGACCCAGCTCAGAACAGTGGTAACAGAATGACCCTGGAGGTCTACTTTAGAAGGCCGATTTGTAGTACAACAATTACCTACAAGTATTATGATCCGGGACTAGAGCAGACAATCACTATAGGTACATTGACAAAGACTGGAAAATGGAACACCTATTATGATCCTGAAATAGGTTTATTCTATGGCGATGGAGGTGCTAATGGCACTGCAGCTGCAAACACATCGTCTACGCCTGAGAGTAAGTGGGTATTTACTCCAGCTAGAATCAAGACTAAGCCTGACTCGCAGGGCATATATGAAAGTGGTGTTGGTGCTGGCTTTACAGAAGGAAATTCCGTACCTATCGTAGTGGATGCTGAAGGAAGGCTTATATTAACAGCTGATGGCAAACCAGCTGGCACGGGCGGTACAAATATCGAGGATTTTGACTTTAGCAACATCTCAATGTCTACCATTAGCTACAGCGGTAGATATCGCAATGAAAATGGAAATTATGAGTATCCGGCTAGTTCGGTTGCTGTGGCTAATGTAAATGACCCTATTCTTAATTCAATAAAATATGGCGGTGAGACTAAGGACCTGAAGAATTATTGCACAGTCACATATGTGCGCTCAAAACAGGGCGGATATGTAGGTCACTATTACATTGATATCAACTACAGATCTGATGAGCTTACTAGATACAAGACGGATATTGGAAATGGAAGCGATATTAAGAAGCAGCTTACGGTTCAGATTGATAATTGTGACGACAGTAGCTTCAATGGCACCTACAAGGTGAGAATAGCTAACATAGAGGACCTTTGCACTGATTA
This sequence comes from Lachnospiraceae bacterium, assembly GCA_045597645.1. Classification (GTDB taxonomy): domain Bacteria; phylum Bacillota; class Clostridia; order Lachnospirales; family Lachnospiraceae; genus JAKSSE01. The sequence goes on from JAZLKM010000071.1 coordinate 18,524, forward strand.
CACAGTGGATGAGGCTGGAAAGATTACAAGCTCTACTCCAAAGTCGGATATTAAGAAATTTACTTATACAAACCCAACGACGGGCAAATCGCAGGAGGTATATCTCACAAAGCCAGGCGTAGACATTTGCGGTATGGGAGAGGAGTATGCTGAGCAATTTGCTGATAGCTATCTCTATATTGCTGATCCACAGAACTCTATATTCTGGGGCAATTCATTCCACAAGGGCTACTGGAATAGCTACCGAGACATACTCGACGACGATGCCAAGAAATTATTAGCAGATTATAAAACAGTTCAAGAGAATAAATACAACGAAAACCCTGCGGGAACAGATTATGACAGGGTATATTCTGATGCCTATATTTACAGCTATACCAACTCGTATGTAGCAGTGGTGACAGGTCCGTTTGAGCAGACTATCTACTATCGCTATGCAGATCCTACCTACCTTGTGTATAACCTGTATGGTATGACGTACAACTGCTATTATTCAAAAAATACGCTGACTCACATTGCAGCAGATAAGACAGATACCAAATTTAAAGCATTCTTTGATCCAACAACACCTGCAGGAAGTGAGATTGTATGGTACAAGGACTCAGGCTATAGGACTTTAGCTGATGATTTTACAATCACTACAAGCACCACACTATTTGGTAGATATGAGAAAGCCACCTACACCGGCTATCACTACGTATTCTATGAATTGGCAAACCCGGTAAAGATTGCTGGTGTGGACTATAAGTACTTGAGTATGGATCAGATAGAGGCGTTAATTGCAGGTGGTGACACAACATATACCAAAATTGACGATACTGAAACTATCTACTATGACACTGAGTTTAGAGATTCTGAGAATAAGCCGGTGCAAAAGGCTTTTGCAGGCCACAGATATACATATAAGCATAATGGTGACACCATACTTATAGCAAGGCAGATTCCAGAGCTGTCATCATCAGAGGTAATGAAGCTCGACTATAAGGATGCTATCTATACAGATGGAATATATGGCTTTGAGTACGACGGCACAGAGGAAAATAAAATCATGGCGTTCTGCCAGTATGCACCGGAGGACCTTAAGGCGCATTACAGGAGAAAGACGTTTAAGCTTACCTGGGATTTCAATGACAAGGATGCATACCTTAATAAGAGAACTGACGATTTCGAGGAGGAGGTTGGATACAATTCTGATCTTGCTACCAGGGCACCTAGTCCCGAAAGAGCCGGATATATTATCAATGAAAGCCAGAAGTGGAAATACTATAAAAAAGAAACAGATGGCACTTTGACAGAGCTTAGTCCTCAGCCTATCCATATGCCTGATTACGAGATAGTAGCAGTGGCACAGTGGGTGCCTACCACGTTTGACTATGATGTATATCACTATTTCCAGAAAAACAACCAGACCTATGAGACTGATAAGGTAAAAGATCTGGGCGGAAAGGCTCTAGGTGCTACTGATTACACATTTATGCTTAATGGTGTGGATGTAGGTACGACCAAGGTCATCACAAGCGGTCAGAATTATGCGGCGTATGAGCTTGATACTGGAGTGATAGCGTACTATGCAGGTACCTTAAGCGGTTCTGAGTTTAAGGCTACATCATCAGATCTGTTGGGAATTAAGCAGCATGTAGTGGCATCAGACAGTGCAGCACTAAAATCAGAGGACGAGTATTCATGTGATAAGTACAAGCTTGCAAGCATAACTAATCTGTTTGAAAAAATAGACACCTCTATGTATGAGTACGATTTTACAGTACATAGAATCGCAGACAATATTAGAAACCTGCATGTAGATGATGTAGAAGAGGCCAATAGAAAGTACCAGGCTGATGTAGATATGGATCTGGGTCTGTACTACAGAAGAACAGCTGGATGTGTCATCGTGATAGAGCCGATGGTGACAGATGATGCCAGACTGACCACAGATGCTCAGGCAGCGTCACCATTACCTACCGGTATCACAGCAATTGGAGCAGGTGGCTACAATTATGGTATAGGAGCTACTCTCTCAGTTGACGTGGCAAAGGGTTATGACTTCGTTGGATGGTACGACGAGGCTACTTATAATACGGCTTTTTCAGCGTTTAAGGCACAGGCGACTGAGACAGATTTTGCCCGATTCCTGAATGCTAATGATGGCACCTATGAGAGAGTTACAGCAACCAGCATGGATGTGCCTACAACAGCTTCGCGTACTGTATATGTGGCAGTCACTGCTCCAAAGGCAGTAAAGAAACCGAATGTAGCGATTAAGAATAATAAGCTAAGCTATAGCTATGGATATGCAGCAGAAGCGGACAATGTGATATCTATGTCGGTGGATATGTCATCAGTTGGCGCCGAGCAGGCTGTATATCATGTCAAGAGCTATCAGTGGTATTCAATAGCAGCTGATGGTACTAATAAGAAAATAATAGATGGGGCCACCTCTGCGAACCTAAATATCACTCATGATTTAGCAGACAACGCAGGTGAGTACAACTTCTTCTGTGAGATTGAGGTAGAACGTACTGACAACGGTCGATCTATCAAGTGTGACGCAAGAACTAGAACTGACGATGATGGAAGTCCAGTTTATGGGGACCCGGCAGCTCCAAGCAAGATTACAGGTTACACAGGTGACAGGACTAATAACCCGGTAACAGTGGTCCAGGCTGACATAATTGTCGAGGAGGGGTTATATCATGGAACCTATGACCAGGCAGCTCATGGCGCAATTCTTACTGTAAAATCCGGCCCTGGGGACTGTGAGGTTTATTTCTCAACAAAGGCTCCGCTTACTGCAGCAAATTACAAAGACCCGGCTGTTGCAAAAGAATATGGAAGAAATGGACTTGGTATATACAACTCCGCAGACAGTTCTGTAGAGGGCTTTGGTACATACACAGATGTAAAGACCAAAACCTTGGGAGGCTCACTTACCTGGGATTACACTGAGGCCGCAGGTGTGCGCACCTACGCTTATCAGCCGGTATATTACTACATTCATGACCCGTCAGCCGCGCCGAACTACAAGGACAAGGCAGGCGTACTGAAGGTTACAATAGACCCGAAAATTGTGTCAATTAAGCCTCTGTCAGCGGTGTTTGAGAAGACCTATGATGGCACAGCTGTACTTACCGCCAAGAATATTAATGAGTTTAGGACACCTAACAAGTACTTTAAGGTGGAGGGACTCATAGGCGAGGACCAGAACAACATGACGGCTAAGTTCACTGGAAACTACAACTACCCGCATGTAGACACTGCAACAGCTATTGATGTGAATGTATCTGGTATTGAGTCAGTAACCGATCGTAATGCCAATTTCAACTATATAGTGGCTTCTTCGAGTGAGAATGTGCAGTTTTCTGGAAAAATTGTACCAAGACCGATACACATCAACTGGAAGTATGCGGCATCAGGCGTGGACGAGAATAAGCCTAAAGAGACAGATGCCGAACCTAATTACTTCAAGTACATATATGATGGCAGTACTAAGGCACCATATCCATATATCGTAGCAGATGTAAATCCTGGAACCGAAGATAACGAGAAGGGAGTGCTCGCTGCGGATACAAGCTATGTGTCAGTAGCACCTACTGGAGCTCAGACTAATGTGGGTAGCTACACAGCTCAGGCTGACGTACAAGTATCAACGGGCAGCGCGTCAAATAAGACGGACTACAAGATCGCAGACGATGGCGAAGAGGATCTGACGAAGTGCGCCTATAAGATAGTAGTTAGAGACATCCCACTCGTGCTGGTATCAAGAACTGTAGAATACGATGGCACTAATCAGGGGCTTGTGGCGTTGACAGATGATACCCTGAAGGCCTTGGGTGCAGATCCGGCACTTCCAGATGCAAGCCGTAATATTATTACATTTGTCACCAATACTACACATAAGGATGCAGGTACTTACAATGATATTCAGGTCGTAGTAGGCAGCATCAAGATAATGACTCCTGGTGCGGATGGCAAAAATATAACAGGTAACTATAGCTTCACCTATCCAACATCAGAGCTTAAGATTACCCCCAGAAAGGTTACAGTAGATGGCATTACCGCTACTACAAAGGAGTACGACGCCAGTGTCGATGCCACTAGTATTCTTGACTTTACAGGCGTTACATTCCAGCGATTAGTGTCAGGGGATACGTTGACTCTCGATACAACTAAAGTTACTGGAGCCTTTGCGAATGCAAATGTGGGAAATGATAAAGTGATTACCCTTACCTACAATGGTGGCGCTATAGCAGGAGCATTGAGTGGCGCATCAGCAGCTAACTATGAGCTTGTCGCAGGACCTGTGGAAGGAGTGTATTCACAGACATCAACTACTGGAAATATCACACCTGCTACGCTGACAGTAAAGCCGGTTGGATTCAACACGATTGACTATACATATGGTGAGTCACTGCCGGCAGCATTTTCTAATACAGCCGTA
>JAZLKM010000072.1:0-10829 GCA_045597645.1 Lachnospiraceae bacterium
TATACAACGTCCTTGTTGCTTCTCGCTCAAATCGCCATCCGTGGCGATTTGTCCGCCCTGCCTACCGTCATCTGAATAAGCGGCACTACCGCTCACTTAAAGTGGTGAGAGTCGCACCATGTACGTGCGCAAGCCTCGTTAAGTTAATGGGCCCCAACAAAAGTGGATGAATTCTAGAAGACCACATCGAGTTTCGGAGGAGGGCGCGCAATAAAACATCGCGAAATGAATCGCCCGCAAATCCCAAAGGTGGCTCGCCATGGAGGAAGGATGCAGCGCAGCTGCACACAGGCATCGAGAGAGTAATTCCAAGCGGAGAGTGTGAAAGCGGGCCCCACCCCCCAAAAAAACTAGTGCGAAGGGTGGCATGAGGCAGAGCGTGAATGATTCAGACGCAAAAAAAGCCCAAGACCGATTGGTCTTGGGCTTTGAGCTACTAACCGGAATCGAACCGGTGACCTCATCCTTACCAAGGATGCGCTCTACCGACTGAGCCATAGTAGCATTGGCCTCGCGATTTCTCGCGAACAATCGATAGTATATATCTAATGCTACTATTTGTCAACAATAAATTTGGTTAGATTTTAAGGACTTGTAAGGTTGTCAAAAATGGCCTAAAGGCTCTCAGCTGCGCTCTTCGGAGATGCAAATGGACCTGGCAACGGGTTGACGCCATGATGATCCCCAAAGTAGTCAAAATCAAAGGTGATAGGTGTACCATCGACGTTTTCAAACGGTTGCTCTGGCTGGAATGCTTTTCCAAGGAGCTGTGTGTTGACGAGTCTAGTGTCGCAATGGTCTATAAAGTCGTATATGTTAGTGTCCAGACAGTACTTGCCATCCTTTTCGATTAATTCAACTTTGACCTCGGCATCATTGACCGTGCCGTGTTTTTCTTTTTTCCACATCTTGGCACCGCCCAGATATACATTACCTTCAGACCAGACTGGAAGGTGGCCGAAGTGTGCACTCTCAAGCTTGCCCATATCAGCAGGCTTGCTGAAATCAAATTGAGCAATCCACTCGTCGTAAGTTGGGTATTCGTCAAACTCAGCGGTACCAACCTGCCTGTTCTCACTGTCAAAGCCATCGTCAGAATCATGCGGGGTGATAACAGGGTCCGCAGAATATTTCTGAACGAAAATATTGTTGTAGAATCTGTCGTCACCATGAAGCAAAGTCATAAAGCCCATAACCTCAGTCCTGTGGGGAATGTGATATGGTGTGTATCTCCATGTAGTACCGTTACCGACACAGGTAAATGAGCCGCAAATGAGATTATGTACCATCGCTACGCCATCTGTTGCAAATCTTAGAGCTGCATCAGAAAGAAGTATATTGTTGTCGATGATTGTGGGACCATGGCTTACCTCCACAAAGAGGTCCTGACTCATCATTCCTCCTGCCAGTGGCTTAGCGAAAGCTGGTCGCTGGTTATCGTGGAGAAGGTTCTGCGAGATACGAGTGCCCTGAGCCTCCCAGTCGCACCATATACCCATTGTGCTATGGTGAATATGATTTCGTCTCATTATGACATCAATAGCAGCATGCATCTTTATACCGGCTATTTCTGCGCCACCAAGCTCCATCATATTATTTATATGATGAATGTGATTATCCTCTATAACGCTGAATACGCCGCCCATACGGCCAATGATTCCACCTTGCTCACAGTGGTGAATATTGTTGCGTCTTATGATATGGTGACCGATATTTTCCTTGAGCCAGCCATGATACTGACCTCTACAGACAGCATCACGCTCCATCTGAGTAGGGCTCTTAACATATTTATAAGTAAAATAATGGTCATTGTCCGGGTCTTTGTATTTTCCAACAGAGATACCTGCACACTTGCTGTGATATATTTCGCAGTCCTCTATAATCCAACCCTTGCTCCAGTGCGGACCTATCATGCCCTCCTGATATGCTGCCGGTGGAGCCCAATTCGTGGCAGCCTTATTGATGTCGAATCCTGAGACAGTGATATAGTTGACACCAGTCTTTGATGGATAGAATACGTTTTTCCTTACAGTAATCTCAACATTCTGGGCATTTGGGTCTGCTCCTTGGAAATTGGCATATATGACCGTCTCGTCACTGGCCTCATCCTGCTGTGTGTACCATTTATAGATAGATTCCTCTGGAACCCAGCTGCACTCATAAACTGCACCTTCAATGCAGGCCTCAAGTGACGAGGTTTCATAAAGTGCCTTGTCATTTAGGAAAACACAGCCTGTGTGCTTATCAGCCTTTGCAAAATACCAGTCTCCATATACAAATGTGGTATATGGATTAAAGTCGCCAAACGTGCTATTAGGTATTCTGCATACCCACACATTCCCCTCATAATGCTTCCAGTCCTTGATTACTTCGCCGCCTGTAATTTCTGCCCCGAGCGGCTCAGTACTGCGGTACACAATCGGTGCATCTTCGAGTCCGGCGTTTACCGGATCTACGTACTCCCTGTACACTCCGGGTGCAACCAGCACTTCATCTCCCGGACGAGCAATCTTTGCTGCATCATTTATTTTTCTAAATGGTGCATTCTGTGTGCCATTTCCATCTCTTTTTGCATTGGCATTAACGTAAATTGTCATAGTAACCCCTCCACTAAAACTTACAAATCCCCCTAACAGTCAATAATCGTCCCCCAGATAAAGCTCAGGGGATATCCTTTGTCATCTCACTATCGCATATATCACTATTCCAAGCAACACAAGTATTATCACGCCCTGTACAATTGCTATTATCTTCAAAATCCGATTCATATTTCGTTTCCTCTTATTTCAATATTATTCGCTGCTTGCCCATGCACAGTTGTTGCTTCAAAGCTAAGCTTAATAAACTAAAAAACCTCGGAAAGTATAAATAACTTCCGAGGTGTAATTATCTATGAGACATGGGGGATTCGAACCCCCGACAACCTGATTAAAAGTCAGGTGCTCTACCGACTGAGCTAATGTCCCAAATCATGACCTAGCATCAGGTCTAACTGGGCTAGTTGGATTCGAACCAACGAGTGCGGGAATCAAAATCCCGTGCCTTACCGCTTGGCGATAGCCCATTAATCGCCCTGTAGCAATAAGAGCTAGGGTGGATAGTGGGATTCGAACCCTCGGCCTCCAGAGCCACAATCTGGCGCGCTAACCAACTGCGCTATACCCACCATATTGGATGTGCCCGAAGGGATTCGAACCCCCGACCCACGGCTTAGAAGGCCGTTGCTCTATCCAGCTGAGCTACGGACACGCAATCTTACCATTCTATATACATAAGAAAAAGCGGGTGATGGGAATCGAACCCACGTATCCAGCTTGGAAGGCTGGTGTTCTACCATTGAACTACACCCGCACAATCGCAACTCATGATTGCATATTATATATAGAAGAATCGGGGTGACAGGATTCGAACCTGCGACCCCCTGGTCCCAAACCAGGTGCTCTAGCCAAGCTGAGCCACACCCCGTTTCGTAAGACGCTAGATAATAATACTAAAGCATCTCACTGTTGTCAATACCTTTTTTCTATTTTTTTAACCAATCTGCTGTCTGCCTTAATGCCTTGCCTCTATGGCTTCTTGCATTCTTGCCTTCCAGGCTTAATTCAGCGGATGTGCACCCCTCCTCCGGCAGGTACAGAATCGGATCATATCCAAATCCATTCGTGCCCGCAGGCTCATACGCAAGTGTGCCTTCGAAGGTCGCCCTCTCTGTGTGCTCCGTGCCATCAGGCATTACAGTTGCAACTACACATACGAATCTACATGTGCGTTTGTCAGCAGGTGCATCCTGGCATCTTCTTATAAGCTCAGCATTCTTGATATCATAGGAAGTGTCTTCCCCCATATATCTAGCTGAATACACACCTGGCTCTTTGTTCAGATAGTCCACCTCAAATCCAGAATCATCCGCCATTACTATAGCGCATTCTCCCATGCTCCTAGCAGCCTCAGCCACCGCCCTGGCTTTTATGAGGGAATTAGCTTCATAGGTGTCTCCATTTTCATCTATATCCAGATTTATGCCAGACTCCTTCATAGTTACGATCTCATAGTCTGGCAAAATTTCTATAATCTCCTTTACCTTATTTTTGTTTCCAGTTGCAAAAATTATCTTCATCGTTTCAGCCACTCCATTATTCCATTATATATACCCTGTGCTACCTTGGTCTGATAATCCTCGTCAAGAAGAAGCCTTAATTCCTCCTGATTAGTCATAAATCCAACCTCAATCAGCGCTGCAGGTGCATCAGGGGTCCTAACTACATAAATATCATTTCCTTTTACGAGGCCACGATTCGAGGCACCGCTACAGTCCACTACATTGTCCAAAAGTATCTTAGCGAGCTCTTTGGACCTATCTGTAGCATCTTCCTCATCATACAGCACCTGCGTTCCCTTAGTGGTATATTTTCCGCGTCCTGCAAGAGAGTTATTATGAATGCTGACAAAGGCATCTGCTTTGGATGCTGTAGCCAAGTTAGCTCTGTAGAAAAACTCAGGGTTACTATCATCCAGCCTTGTATAGTAGACACCCACATTTTCTTCGCTCTCATCAAAAATCCTTTTTATTTTTTGAACAATCGCCAGATCAATATTCTTCTCGCTCACGCCCTGACATACTGTACCCGGAACTCTGCCTCCGTGCCCAGCATCTATTACTACCACATAGTCATATATCTCGTGCGGATCCACAAGGCTCACACAGAAGTCATTCTCATCATACGAATATGACACTTCAAACAGGGCACTCGTAGCAATATCTATGTAGCACACCCCATCTTCGTAATTCACTTCTATCTCTTCGATGTTGTGACTGCTGCCAGAAAGCGGCAGATTATTAAAGTAATCCTCATCCGCCCCAGGAATCTCCAACATTATAGTTTGGTATAGATAGTCTTCACTCACCTTTATCTCTGCGCCAGTTATCCCTTCTGGCATCTTAAATGTGAGCTGCCCCCTGGCTTTGTTCTTTTCCTCCTCCACAAACTCCGGCGTCAATGTCTGATTCATATTCGCCAGTTCAACCTTGTGGTTCAAAAAGGACGTAAGTGGCGTAGTTGTCCTTCTAGGCGGCGCAGTATGCAGCCTTGGCAGATAAAACAAGCCCGCGCATATTACAGCTGTCAACAGCAGTGTCAGCAGTGAAACTGTTCTAAGGAGCTTACTTTCTATCATTTGCTAACCACTCCATAAGCCTTCAGGCAGACGTTCGCACCAGCTGTCTCTTCGGTAGATTCCCATCTGTCGCCATCACTACTTATATATCCTCGTCCATCAGCCAAGGTAACATTGTAGGTTCTGTCATCTGCGGCATACTCAACTGCCACCGGATGCACAGATCCCGGTGAACTGATATTCATAACAATTGCAAAATTATCACCAATAGATACCGGAAGCTGTCTTCCAAAGTCAATTGTATAGTATCCAGCATCCTTTAGCGTGCCTGTTGCCACAAGCACCCTGCTGTCAAGTGATGATTCATCTTCAAAGCCCGTAACCACATACATCTCATATGAAGTATTAGGAGTGGTAGCATAAAATCCTGCCGCCTGTATTCCCACATCCTCACTTGCTTGAAATACATTGGCCATCCAGGCATTCTCTCTGTTATAACCAATAGAACCAACCCAACCGCACAGGTCGCTTTGATAAATGCGGTCGTAATTGTCAATGTCCTCTATTCCAGAGTAGATAACAGTCTGCGTGATTATGTTGCTGTCATAGTATGACACGTAGAACACTCCATCCTCACCAAAATCAGCCCCCCAGCTGTTCTGGCAGATGAATGCTCCATTTCCCGGAGCTCCGTCAACAAATTTCGATGCCGGGTAATTATCGTCCCAGCCTATTACAATAATATCGTGATTCGGCAGTTCCTCACCATTGTAGAAATAAGAGTTTGTCTCATAGTTGTAGTACTGACTTCCGCTGCCATTTCCCAAACTGGTGCAATATAGAGATGTCTGTACACCTCCGTACAAAAATACCGCTTTTTTTACAGCATCATAATCCTTTCGCTCAGGAATCCTAACCTCCTGAAGATGCTTTGATACAGCACCATCGGCATCGTTGAGCACCGGACCGCTCCACGACAAAAGATAAGCAATTGCCATAGTGTACTCACCACCCTGCCTGCTATCAAGCGAATAAGCCGGATTATTTACCATAGCATCCACGGAAAATGCGTAATCCTCCTCCGGAAGCAATACGGATTCGAGTGCGCCTATTCCAGCGTAAGCCCAGCAAGTCGCCGAACTACCCTGATCTAAAATATCTGCTGTCCTGCCACGGCTTCTAAGGTCATAGCTTTCCGGGAACACATCCTCTCCTGCTCGTTGATTAAACAATACCGCTTCGTAGTCAGTTGAGTTCCAGCTGTAAGAATATCCCAGAAGATTAGATACTTCTTCCAGACCAATATAGTATTTGCCATTAATCTTTCTCATAGGCAGACTCACCTGGTGAGCACTGTCATTGTATGATACGACATCCTGGCCTAGAGTGTAGATAATCTCATCATTGAATTTTTCAATAATCAGAGAATTGTCATTGTACATACAGCTGCTGCATTCGAAGCACTCAGTAAGTCCCTCAGACGATATCATCAGCTTCATGCTCGGGTCCATATATATGAGCCCATCGGCGTTGGAAAACACACTATCATCCACATACATGGTGATAGCCTGCTCATTCAGACTCTGCGCCATAAGCGGATAGAATACAGACTCCTCCAGCTGAGCTCCTCTAAACGGCTCAACCGTGGTAATGCTATTGCTTATGGGATTAAATTTGAGAAGAAAGGCCACGATGAGTACACCCATGCAGACCCAATATCTCGTGCTTTTTACCATAATTACCTCTTCGGAGGCTTAGCCCCCTGGAATTGATAGAAATAAGTCTTTATCATTCCATTGTATATCTTGCGGTTCTTGTCCGCTTTGCGTCCGATGTATTTTTCCGCATCCTCATAAGATGTAATGAGATACATGGACCAGTCAGCCAACCCTTTATACACATCACCGATTGTAGTATATAACGGTGGCAAATCTTTCTTCTCCTCTAGCCTCTCACCATAAGGAGGATTCGTAATGACAAAGCCATACTTTTTGGGGTGACTGAGCTTCGCCACATCTCTTTGTTGAAAATGAATCAGCTTATCCACTCCGGCGCGCTTTGCGTTTTCCCTTGCCGCTGCAACAATTCCACCATCCAAATCGTAGCCTTGAATGTCAGTCTCCACGCTGAGATCCACCATCTCTCTAGCCTCGTCCTTAAGCTCTTCCCAGAGGCTTGCCGGTGCAATATTGGTCCAAGTCTGCGCCAGAAAATCTCTATTCATTCCAGGCGCAATATTAGCTGCCATCATCGCTGCCTCAATCGGAATGGTGCCGCTTCCACAGAAAGGATCCACCAGTATACGTCCCGGCTTCCATGGCGTAAGCATAATTAAAGCTGCCGCCAGAGTCTCTTCAATCGGGGCCTTTGCAGACAATGTCCTATATCCACGCTTATGCAGAGAGGTACCGGTTGTATCTAACGCCACTGTCACCTCATCCTTATTTAGGAAAATACGTACCGGGTAGCTGGCACCGTCCTCCTCAAACCAGTCTACATGATAGGTCCTTTTAAGTCTCTCTACCATCGCTTTCTTGGCTATAGACTGGATATCAGAAGGAGAAAAAAGCTTACTTTTTACAGAAGCCGCCTTAGTCACCCAAAATTTGCCGTTCTTAGGTATATAGTCCTCCCACGGGAGTGCCTTAATATTTTCAAATAGCTCATCATAGGTTGTGGCAACAAATCTACCCACCACTAAAAGAACTCTCTCTCCTGAGCGGATTCCAATATTAGCCCTGGCAATAGCCTCCTCGTCGCCAATGAAGCTAACCTTGCCATCCTCCACCCTGTCAGTGTCATACCCAAGGTCGTATATTTCTCTTTTTAAAACTGCCTCCAAGCCAAAATGGCAAGGAATAAGAATCTCATTTTGCATAATCTATAAATCGTAAAAATCCAGTGTGTTCATCATTTCTTCGCTCACAGCGCCACCGTTCTGCTCATATTTCGTAAAAGCATTCTTGAGATGGGTGACCTTCTGCTTGCATTGAATATTATATCTGCTAAGCCCATCCTTAAACAGTGGATGTGACTCCAGTGCAGCCCTATATCTTTTCCTGAACGGGCAATGCTTTATCATGATATCGCGTTCAACCTTATTTAGTCTTACTGAGCCAAGCGCTTCATACATAATCCAGGTTGCATACACTTTTGAAAATGCTTCACGCATGTTGTTGCGGCTACTCTTAAGCAGATTCTTAGTCTTTTCCTTCGCCTCTGTAGACAAATCCTTGTTCTTCTTATAGAAGGTAGCATAATCATAGAAATCACTGGTAAGGCACTTGCTGGCAATATCATTCCACCTTGTACCCTGCTCGCGCCTACATATCTCCCATCTAAAGGCTCCGCATACCGGCACCATAAGCTTGTTAATTTCTTCGGAAGCAAACAACGGGAAAATAAATCTGGCCGGCGTATCTTTTTTCACGCCTGAGCACTCTGCCCACATCATTGCTCTACCGCCAGCGTTAGGCATCAGGATTATATCCGGGAACACTTCCTTCTTGAGCATTTCCGCCTTGACCCCCTTTTCAGGGTCTGAAAAATATATCTCTCTGAAGAATATACTAAAGTCAACATCCTTCACGCGCTCCAAAGCATCCTTTATCATACTGCTTTTCAGCAGCTGCCTAGAAGGTGGCGACATAAAATCATCCTGACACAAAATCGGACAAAAAAGCGACATCTTTCCGCTTGTAATGCGGTTGCCTGACTTGAAGAAATTGCGAATCTCAAACCTCGTCTTCTCCTCAGTATTCTCAAGCCACTTTTTCACATCCTCTTCCTTGATATGACCATTGCTGCGCTCCTCGTATATATATGCGCGGTAGTCCATATCAAGTTCATTCTTAGACGGCTCCTTTTCGCCCTTATAGATAGCCTGCAGCCAGGAATATATAGTATATACATTAGCGCTCTGGATGAGCGATAGCATGTCAACCAGTTCCAAAAGTTCATGAGCGTATTCACTACCCACAAGAGCCACATCCATGAAGCCAAAATTGAGGAACATCTTGATTATTGGTGACACGTCAAACTCGCCTACCGCCTCGAAAAATACTCTCTCGTAAGTATTGTAGAAGTCATCAGTAATGGCACGGCGTAGCCTCCTGGTAGCATCATCAGTAGCCTCCTTATCCGCCAGTCCACCCAACTTCTTTATGCGTTCCCTAATCTCCTGAGCCTGTCTCTCATCATAGCCTGCATAATCCAGTATCTCAGCGAGGCAATCAAGTCCCTCGTCTTCAATCTCGCCAAGCTCCTCGCCCATGACCTCTTCTGCTTCCTCTGTTATAATCCCATCTGCAAGATTTTCTTCAGAAGCACCCGTCCTGTTGAGCATGACCTCCCCATCGAAAAGCTGCTGCTCCGGCATATCAGGCTTTCCGCGGTACATCGCACCATACTCAGACTCTTCCCACTCTATGAGCTTTTGCTCAAAGGAATCATCCTCAGCCTTCTCCTCTTTGTATACTTCCGTATCCCCATCTATAGTCACCTTGACATGTGCAAAATCATACTCCTGATACTCTTTCCATTTGAAGGCAACCAGTCTCGAGTTAAACAGACCGCTCTGTGTGATAAACTCATACAAATCATTTATCTTATCATCTATTTCTGAAGTATCTCTGCCAATCATGGCCGCCCTAATCTTCAGATCGAAATACAGCGAAAATAAATCCGTCCTAGAATTGCTAAGCACAATCTCGCTATTATTCACAAAGTAGTTAACCATCTCCTCCAGCGCCAAAGTCGCCCTGTCTATATATCCACAGCAGGTTCCAATAACGCCTATAACTACTTCCTCACGCTTACCATAAATAGCCTCGATTTCTTTATTTTCGATACTATTTAAGCATGTAATATATCCAAGCTCCCAATCAGCCAACCCTATCGAAAAATCCGGGCTATCCAGTTGATTAATTCGTACAAATCTCTTATGAGGCATCTTCATGAGATTGCACAGATGCAGATAACTCCTATATCCTTCCATTGTAATTCCATAGAACCACTCTGCCAGCTCTCTGCTATTCTCATATGACTTAAATACACTAGCACACTGCCTAAATGCTCCCTTTGCGAAACCAAAAATATACACTGGCTGCTCATCAAAAATATTCGCAAAATCATCCGTACCAGCATAATCCACCGCAGACACCACAAGATCCGTCAATGCCGTGTAATCACTATCATACTGCTTATGAAATGCATCTGTAAGGCCCACTACACCCCCTGGACCAAGCTGAAGCCTAAGATCGCTACATATCTGCTCTACCGTTCCCTGCAGTATTACATAAAAGCGACTTAGCGGCTCTCCACTTTTTATGAGCACTTCACCCTCTTTTTTTGTGATAATCTCCATATGATTCCCCACCAGAAAACACACTAAACCAAGAATAATTATAATCCTTTATCCCCCATTCCGCCACATAAAAATCACACCATGCCTCACCACCTCCTCACCCTCTGCCTCCACCCATCCCGCATGGGGGTGGGGACCTCGCCCTAGCCATCACCCACTTACCAGCGCCCAAAGTAACTTTGCGGCCAGGCCTGTATTGTCCGCCTTCCATGGCACTCAGAGCCTGAATTCGGTGATTCGCGTGGTGATTCTTATTTCGCGATGCTGCGCGCCCGGTCTCCAGTTGTCTGAGATGTGGCTTCTTAATTCATCCAGCTTTTGGGGGCTTGTAGTTTTATGCCGGCCGCTA
>JAZLKM010000073.1:0-47921 GCA_045597645.1 Lachnospiraceae bacterium
GCACGACCTAAAGTCGCTGATGGATATAAACGCCGAGCCATACAAAAAGCTTATGGCCTACTACCAATGCGCAATATATGAAATTGAAACAAAATTCAGGGTATTGAACGAAGAATTTTCGCTGGCACATGATCGCAATCCTATTGAAAATATCAAGACACGTCTAAAGTCCATTGATTCGATAGTTGAAAAAATGCAAAGAAAAGGTATATCGATTTCAGCGGAAAATATCGAGCGAGAGTTAAATGACGTAGCAGGCGTAAGAATTATATGTACTTTCATTGAAGACATATATCACCTTGCTGACTGCCTATTGATGCAGGATGATATCAAACTAATTGAGCGCAAAGACTATATTGAAAACCCTAAGCCGTCTGGCTACAGGTCGCTTCACCTCATCGTAGAGGTACCTATTTTCCTCGAGAATGAAAAAAGACCTATGCGTGTAGAAGTACAACTGCGGACTATTTCAATGAACTTCTGGGCTTCGCTAGAGCATCAGCTCAGGTACAAAAAGAGCATCCCCGCTGGTGAGCGCGAGTCAATTGCAGCCGAGCTCAAGGCCTGCGCTGATGAAAATGCCAAGCTTGACCAGAGAATGCAAGCTGTCCGGAAGCAGATTGAGCAATTCCAAACAGGCGAAGACAACTCTTCAGAGCTTATGAAGCTATTTCGCCTTTAGGTACTCGAGTCAATAAATTAATCTCCGTAAATATTAACTAATAAAATAAACGAGTCCGATATGCAGCATAAATGCTGTCGGACTCGTTTGTCTATCACCGTGGCATTAGGACCGTCCCCACTAATCTATGCACTCATATAGTCGCTTTACTATCTCTGACTTCTCGTAGCCCTTACCTATAAACACTACCTGGTTACATCTATCACCATATGTGTCGTCCCAATCATCCATTATATCAGGATAGTCCCTAACAAGTGCTTTTAGCTCGCGCTTAGTCCAGGCTGACATCCACTCTGATAGCTCCGTGATAGAAGCATTTCGGCCTGCTTGCTCGAAAAGCTGTATATGTTTCCAATCGTCTGCGAACCAAATATATCCTTTTGACCTAATCAGTTCCTGAGGATAGTCCTCCACAAAGGCATTAAATTTTTTGCGGTTGAATGGCTTCATCTCCTCAAATACAAATGAAGAAATCCCATACTCATCGACACAAGCCTTCTCATCATCATGCTCGCAGTTGTTCAAAGCCCTTTGTACGGAGCTAGAGGCCTCAACCTCCTCAAAATCAAAATCTTCACGGTTCAGTATGATCTCTAAATCTACATCGCCATGGGTGCACGGTATCATCTGGGCAGCCTGCTGTATATTTCTAAGCCCAACTTCCACCTCTGACAGCTGCTCTGGTGTGAGCAAATCGACTTTGTTGAGCAACAGGAGGCTACAAAATTCAATCTGATCCATTATCAGATTGATTACATCTCCATCCTCTCTCTCGTCTTCTGTCATCAAATCGTGCAAAAATTCTCTGTATATTCTGTCTACATCGACTACCGATACTACAGTTTTAAGATATACCCTCGTATCTGGCGTCATCTCTTCATAATTTACAAATGCACCAGCTATTGATGAAGGCTCACTAATACCTGAAGCTTCTACAAAAATGGCCTCGACTGTTTTATCTGCAGATAGTCTTTCTATTTCCGCCATAAACTCATCCCTTAGTGTGCAGCAAATACAGCCATTTTGCATCTCTACCATTTCAACCTGGACTACTTGATTTCCAGTCTTATTAAGTATTGAAGCATCTATATTGACACTGCCCATATCGTTTACGATTAGTGCTATCTTTCTTTTTTCCTGCCTCAATATGTTTTGCATTAAAGTCGTCTTGCCCGACCCTAAATATCCAGTTATAAGTACTATCGGTACTTCTCGTTTTGACATAATTTTCCTCTGCTTCTAAAAATATAAATAGATATCAGCCGGAGCTTCTAGCTCACACGCATCTTCAATCTCAAGTAACAATATTGCCCTGTTATTGTCGATTTCACCTTTTTGTATCGTTGCCACAATATCCAGCCAAGTCCCATTCTTAGGAACATAGCCATGGCATTGCGCCACAAAGCCGATAAACTGTGCATCCTCTGCACAACAAATAGCCGCCATTCTGCCTGCATAAAACTGATTCGCAGCTAACCCTTTGCCGTTCGATACCATAACCTGCGTATGTATTTTTTTGCCGTAATATCGATCAGAATTCTCTATTGTATCTACAAACCATGAGCAAAATAGCTTGTCATCTATCTCTATAACACCGTTCTCATCCGGCAACAGGAGCTCATCTAGATTGTTGTCTATACTTCCATCCATGCGCGCGAAATGTACTTGGGCTCTATTATTTAATATTTTTAATGACCTTCGTATCTCTCCCTTTTTTATAGCATCCGGACATCGGTTGAATAAGATTACGTCCGAAACGCTCAGTGGATTCATGACAATCTGTCGCATGTTATTCAGATACATATCATAGGTCTGCGCATCCACGAGTGAGAAAATGCTTGCTACTATCCAATCGTCTGGAATCTGCTCTTGCAAAAACGCTCTAAGGTCCCACATTCCGTTGAACTCTATATAGACAATACTCGCGTCATGCTTTAACACCAGCTCCTGCATGTATTCCGCAGTCAAATCACCCTCATTTTCTACATGAACTACTTCGATATTTTTTTGATTCAAGATTGATTCAACATATTCTGTCTCACCATCTTCGGTACATATAATGAGCGACCTTTGCTCCGGCAGAGTCTCACTCCCTACGAGGATTCCCTGAAGCGCTGTGGTCTTTCCACTATCCATAAATCCTGCAAAAATATATACTTCTATATTCATTTTACCCTTCTTGTAATCTCGTCAAGCCAAAGTACACATGACCGTGGCAAAAGGACCGTCCCTTCTAGAAGTAGGAAGCCTCCCTTAAGGTGCAGTATACATACTCGCCTTCCATGTATGTGTCATAGGTACCCAACACGGTTATATTTTCTCCCGCTTCTGGGTATTCATCTGGAAATAAGTAATCCTCGGAGAGTTCAAATTCTATCCCTCGCGCGCAGCATGCTGTAGCATCCTCCACAATGCACGTGTAATAGCTTTTTCCATTTGTTTCATCCACGTAGACAGTACAAGTCCCATTCATCTTTACGGTCTTGCCAATATATTTGCCCGCCTCATATACCATGTTATATATTTCAGAATAAACCATGGTGCTTGACATAAGCGTCAAATCCACATCTATACCTTCTGTGCTACTAAGATCAGGCTCCACATCATCTCCTGGGTCTAGTGCTATATTCACTGAATTATCAGGCACATCTCCCGGGTCTAGAGCCACACTCTGAGAATCATTTTTCAGTGTGATATCCACATCAGGGTTGTCTACTACCGCATACATCTCCGGTGCATCCGACTCACTTATTCCAGCCTGAAGTACATCATTCACACTGTTTTGTTTGTTAATTGTACGCCCGCTAGTGTCGCCAACCTCTCCACAACCCATCATCATTACAACTAGAGTCCAGCTCACAATGGCGCATGAGATATTTCTGATTTTCACTTTCTAGTTCCTCCGGTAACCATTCCCACTACATAGCAGATAGCAAACGCCAGAACGTCTACTGCAACGATTGTTGAACCAACCGGAGTCCCTGCCAGAATTGAGATTACTATTCCTGATAAAGCGCATATCACAGATAATACTGCCGAGAAAATTGTCACCATCTTAAAGCTCTTGAATAGTCTCATTGCCGACAACGCTGGAAAAATAACCAGCGCAGATATAAGTAACGAGCCTACCAGATTCATTGCAAGTACAATAATTATCGCAATCACAATTGCAATTAAAAGATTGTAACCATCCGCCTTTGTTCCTGTGGCCTTAGCGAAATTTTCATCGAATGTCACTGCAAATATCTTGTTGTAAAATAGCGTAAATATAATCACTACAGCAATTGACAGCACAACACACAGCCACACTTCGCGGGTAGTTATTGTAAGTATTGATGTCGAACCAAACAACGTGCTGCATACATCACCCGACAGATTTGACGATGTAGAAAATACATTCATGAGCAAATAGCCAAATGCCAATGCTCCAACTGATATCATGGCTATCGCCGCATCGCCCTTTATCCTGGCATTCTGGCCTGTCCTTAGCAGTAGAACCGCGCTGATGACTGTAATTGGTAGTACTAGCAGCATGTCATTGGTCAGCCCCACCACACTGGCGATTGCCATAGCTCCAAAGGCGACATGCGACAGCCCATCACCTATATAGGAAAAGCGCTTTAGCACTAGAGTCACTCCCAAGAGCGATGAGCACAGCGCGATTAGTATTCCTACTATCAATGCATATCTAACAAACGGATATTGTAGGTACATCACCAATTTTTCAATCATTCCTGTCACCGCCTTTGTGTTGCATCATAAATAGCTTTCCTGCCTCGCTGGTTAGATAGTCATCCTTTGTGCCAAAGAAAATATCATTTCCAATGTGGAGTATGTGACTGGCGTAGCTTACTGCGGCTTCGATGTCATGTGAAATCATTATTATTGTGATTCCATCGTTATTAAGCTGTGCTATCAAGTCATACATCTCAGCTGTCACCTTAGGATCCAGTCCTGCCACAGGCTCGTCTAACAAAAGCACTTTTCTGGTAGCGCACAACGCCCTTGCCAATAATACTCGCTGCTGCTGACCGCCCGAGAGCTCCCTGTAGCAGCGCTTAGCCAGAGACTGGATTCCCATACGCTCCATGTTCTCCTCTGCCAGCTGCCTGTCTTTTCGGCTGTAAAACGGTCTAAATCCGCAGCTCCCCTGGCATCCGGAGAGTACAATTTCTCTCACGGATGCAGGAAAATCCTTCTGTATAAGTGTCTGCTGCGGCAGATAACCCACCTCATTATTTTTGAGGCCATCGCCAACCAATATCTGACCACCCATCGGCTCTTGAAGGTGCAGCAAAGTCTTCATCAGTGTGCTTTTACCCGAGCCATTTTCTCCCACTATGCACAGATAATCACCTGCATTAACAGAAAAGTTTAGATTCTCTACTATGACGTTAGAATCATAGCCCAAAGCCAGATTTTGAATGGTGAGCAATGCCATTTTTGCCTCCTAATTTGTCTTACTTATTGCTATTTGATTGCTTTCTTTAGAACTTCCAAGTTACTCTTCATTGCTGAAAGATATGTAACTCCATTTTCCACATCCTTAGAGGTTGTAGACTGAAGCGAATCCATCTCTACAATGTTCTGATCCTTGCTTGCTGTGTTGTCGCGGATAGTCTCTGCGATACTCTTGTCTGCGCCCTCAATAGTCATAATAGTGCCAAGCGACAATTCATCAACTTTGTTTGCAAGGAATACTATGGTCTCAAAACTTGCCTCGGTCTCAGCTGAGCAACCAACAAATGCTGCATAATATGAAAGGCCATAATCATCGACCATGTATCTGAATGGGAATCTATCTCCAAAGAGCAGCGTCTTGGTTCCAGCTGCCGCTACTGCATTCTGATACTCAGTATCAAGCTTATTCAGTTCATCTTTATATGCTGCTGCATTTTTCTTGTAGCTGTCAGCATTTGCAGAATCAACCTTTGAAAGAGAAGCCTCTATACTATCAACCACTACAGCTGCACTTCTAAGTGAAAGCCATACATGTTCATCGTACTCTGGTCCTTCTTCCTCCTCTTCGCCTTCTTCCTCTTCTTCCTCTTCGCCTTCCATTCCCTCAACGAGCTCCTCTTCCTTTACGCTATCTCCTAGCACTTCAAGAAGATTTATTACTTCCATATCTTTATTGGTAGCTTCTGCGAGGGCGTCCTCCACCCATTCATCAGACTCACCACCTACATAAATGAATACATCACAGGTGGAAATTTTAAGAATATCTTCAGCGGTAGGCTGATAGCTATGCAGATCTACACCGTTATCTAAAAGCATGGTAACTTCTGCCTTAGCAGGGTTGTCACCCAACACATTTTTTACCCAGTCGTATTCTGGGAAAATGGTCGTAACTATAGACAGTCCCTTTCCGCTGTTTGACGGGCCTTGCGCTCCGCAGCCTGCCAGCATTCCAATAGCCATCATTGCAACTAAAATACTCATTATTAACTTTTTCATTTTTGAAAATCCTCCATTTATTTAGTCAACAAAAAAGCGGACTTCCACATAGTAAAAGAAACCCTGATTTCATTCAGAGCTTTCTATGCTTCAATCTGCCACACAAATGGAGCTATTCAATTATTCAATCTTACCTTTTGGGATATTAATGAACAGAAAAAATCTACTTCGCTTTCGCACTTATCATTTTCCTGTATAGATACACATAAAAATAGTCCTGTTGCCGCTAAGGCTACAACAACTACTATGCTTCTAAGATTTGTAGCGCACTGAGCCATAATCTCACACACTGGACAGTCAGCCCCTGTGCACTCATGATGTATATGCTGTGGTATATATATAGAAGAAAAAAGCATCACAATAGTAACAGCAAATGCTGCTATTAACGCAACTATTCTTTTACTGCCTGCGTTTTGCACGACTCGATGCCTCCTGCTATGTAACCACGTCATCCGTAGTCAAACGAATCTTTTGTCTTATTAATAGAAAATCGTCTCTCATTTTAGCGAAAGAAAACAAAATGTCAATAGCAAATCTTCCACCATCCGTCCCTATGAATTACACACCAAGCAATCTTTTTTTCATCTCTGACATAGGATAATCCGTGTCGTAAAGCTCACCATCTACATACATGGGATGGACCATTATCTCTACTGCATTAGATTCTACCAGACTCTCGCTATCGGGGTAGGACGCAAAGTCAGTAACTGAACCAAAATAATCACCCCTGCTAACATTGTATCTATTCAGCTTGCGATTAAGCCATTTTTTATATGCTCTCATAAGCGGATTACCTCCAACATAGAGGTTTCTTCCAAGCCTTATACTACTTACCTCATACTTTGCTATAAGTGGTTTAAGGGCCCAAAGTACCGCCGGATCAGTGTGAACATGATGATGTGAATCAATGTGATTCAACGTACCTCCCAGGCGTTTATATGCTTCAATTTGCTTTTCGAACTCTAATCTAATTGCCTGTCTTGTCTTACGCGGCAACACAAATCTGCTATATGTTCGCTTATGAAAATCCGCTGTAAACTGACCTTTTTCGTCGCAAATCACCCTGTCTTCGGCTAATTTTGAGTACAGCGGCGCTCCTTCTGTGATATTCAGATGTATTCCGACTTTGTCTGCAAATCCACGCTCTTTTGCAAGTTCCATCGCTTCCTCAGCGGCTGGCATATTCGACATAAGTGTCGTACGATTTATTAGACCCTTTTCAAATGCTTCGCATATAGCCGCATTTACAGAGCCACTTAATCCAAAATCATCGGCATTGATAATGATTGCCATTCTATCTCCTCTACAGCGTGGCATTTGCCCCGTCCCCACTATCTATTCACACACCAATATATAAGTGTCTCTTCCTGTTACGTACTTTTGTGCTCGGGAAGCATCCTGGCGACTGCCCTTAGACTCATCTATCCTGGCTTGAAGGAATGCGGCATCTGCCTGGTCAACTTTATTTATACTAAGTACCAGTCCCTTGTACTCTGCGGGTACCGTAAATGAAAACGTCTTGGAGTAGTCGTTAGTATACTCTGTCCATGATAATTCGTACTCTACGCCTTCTACTTCAATAACTGCGCTGTACTGGTCTTGATCAGTATTTCTGGATACTTTTTTCTCCAGTTCAACTCCAGTATATAGATCCGCTATTGTAGTTGATGCAAAAGATGATGGCCTTGACGGGTCGTTATACTCAAAGTTTATTCCAAGAACTATGTTGTATATCATCTTGGTATCGTCTTCATAGTCAGGGTTTGAATAAACAGACACATCTGTTTGGGCTGTTTTTACCACAAAGTCACTGACATTTCTCTCGTTAAGTAAAATATACTGCTGTTCAAATGTCTGAGGCGCTTCATCCATAACATTCGCATGTATGGGGCCCTCCAAATGAATACCATGCTCATCAAAGTAGTTTGGCAGGCATCCATCTGACAAACCACACATCGTGCAGACAGAAGGTACAACTATCCCCTTTCTGGTCCACTCGTGATCTATCATGTCTCCCTCTTCAAGTCCGCAATATTTGCAGGTTTTTGGCATATAACACGTCGCCTCAAACCAGTCATGGTCTATCGTCCCGCCTTCTGTCGCACCGCATATAATACATGTCCTTGGTTCGACACATGAAGCCTCTATCCACTGGTGCTCATGAGCATCAGGCTTTGATGAAATAACTGCAGTAGGGCCGTCACTTTTTTCTTCTTTTCCACACGCTACCAGCAGTAGTGCTGTTGCAATCAAAAGTATCTTTGTAAGTTCTTTTCTCATTTTTACGTCCTCCACAAGCCTACTTAGTCACATCTACAGGAGGCTTCGCGATATCATTCGAAATCACAAAATACTTTCCTTTATATTTCTCACACTGGTGTTGCGCTATTTCTATAACATATTCCGTGCGTTTCGGATTAGGTGCTCCATCAAAATATGTGCTCATATATGACACCTGATTTTTCAAAGCACTTGCACTATTTCCGTAGAGCTCAATCTCTGCATCATCCGACTCATCAGACGGCACGACAATTACTATCTCATCATCGCCGCTAAGTCCTGGGCAATTAGTATATTTTACTCTGCATGTAAGCTCAGTATCCACGCCCTCATTTTCTGCCACAGAAAGTACTGACATACTCACTATTCCCCTATTTTTTGTAGGTCTTTTCGGAGTAATATCAACCATCTCGACTTCTTTTTCTGGCGTATGTGCCGATACTGTGCCCGCACTGTCCACTGTCACCACTGTTTCAAATTTTAGCTGGATTGGAGTATCATTTATTGTAACAAGCATCTGACAATTGCCAGGCAGGGCTACAAAATTAGGATTATACAGCCCCGTCAGATTCTTTATCAAATCAACTATAGAAACAATTATTCCCTGCGCCGGATTGCTGTCATCTGCCAAAAACTTTGCATTTACCGCAGATGAATTTAGCATTTGCAGCCTGATATCCAAAGTCAAGACAGACTCCGGATATGCAACACTACCTATTAAATCCCTAACCCATGGGACAATAGCCTTTGAATATTCATTCGCATCAAAATTTTCAAGATTTGAACACCTGTATTCGTACAAATCCATGTAAGTCTGCATCGAATAGTAAGTCATAAAATCATTGGCTAGTGTAATCTCGTTTTCATCTATTTCGTATTGCTTTACAAGCAAATCAGGTGTGAGATACAGCTTCTCATACGCCTTATTAGGTGCTGAAACTTCAAGTATCGCAACAACCTCTTCCTCTCCAGTTATATACGTTGCAGCCTGTGGCATATACGGCTCGAGGTAAGCATCCACATCAAAATCCTCAGATTGCGCCTCCTCTAGTGGTATCGCAACCCACTGACCATCGATCGACACATATGTGTAGTTAGGATCCGCATTTTCAGGCATTGCTCCCATATTTCTATATGGATCTACATAATCCGAGCCACCATTCCCATATATATCCAATGCATACTGTCCCGTAGTGTCATAGTTGTCCATTGGATACGGATTCGGATTCGCACCGCCATACTGGTCCACCGGCATAGTATCATTGTCTAACACCTGCGAGCTCTGTGGCTGCGCACCTGCGTTCTGTTTTTCCTCTGCAAGCTGCGATGCCACTTGCTCAGTAGAAGTTGCAGGAGCTGCCGTATTTTCCTTTCCACATGCAGTTATAGATCCCACTAACATTGCGCATATAATTAAGACGCTAATTCGCTTCGTAATGATTGACATTTTATCTCCTCTACAAGCCAAAGTACACATGACCGTGGCATTTGCCCCGTCCCCACTAGCGGTACCAGTAAAACTTAGCTTTTCCAGATTCCTTAACCTGATACAATGCTTTATCTGCAGCATTGCAAAGCTCATCAAAAGTAGTTCCATCCGCCGGATAGCAAGCGCCTCCCGCACTAAACGAAGCTGGCACATTTCCAAAGCCTTCAAGCTCTATATTAGCCAGAAGCTCCCTCGTTTTAGCTATTCGCTCGTCTATTTCGCTCTTTTCACATTCTCTTCGAACAAATAAGACAAACTCATCTCCACCATATCTGCCAACATATCCCAGCGAGCCAAACTGCTCAGTGAGATTACGCGCAAATGTCTTCAACACAATGTCTCCATTTAAGTGCCCATACTCATCGTTGTAATGCTTAAAATTGTCTACATCTATGAATATAAGCATGCCAAAATGCTTCCCTTGCTTGGCGTCAATATGCTCTTTCACAAGACTCTCAAATGTCCTCTTATTATATATGCCAGTCATAGCATCCAATGATGAAAGCGTCTGGAACTCTTTTCTGCGCACCAGTTCTTTTGACACCAGCACAACCGTCGCAATTATTGTAAGCGTCAGAATAATAAGGACGAACTTATATACCTGCGCTCTAAATCTCGTGAATGTGTCTGACAGGTCATCGTTTCCCAGCTCCAATCCGATGTACCAGTTCTCCATCTTCTCTATATTGGAAAATCCTAGCGTATACGCTCTTCCATCATAAGAAAAGCAAACTGCTCCATCATCTTTTCCCGCGTTTATTTCATCCAGAAAATGTGTATATACATCTTCGGAATCAAACTCCAAGCTCTCTCGTCTAAGCATTAGATTGTTCCAGCTTCCTGCCGGCACTCCATTCATATCAGTACAGGCAATATAGTTCAACGATTTGCTGTTGAACATACATATTCTTGCTGGAAGTCCAGTCACCTCACTGCTGGCAAAATCAGCTATATTCTCCAGCTTCAAATTGGCAAATAACGTCCCCCTGCGCACTCCATCTTCATATGCCGGCACAAAAATAGACAGCATATACTGACCTGTGACACTGGACCTATATGGGTCAGTAATGTATGTGTCAGGTTCAACAACTGCTTTGCTGACTACTCCCATTTTTACCAGATCCGCCTTCTGCGACATATCCCCGTAAAAAATTTTTGACTCATCAAAAAATCCGACATAGTCAAGGCTTGAATTGGCACAATATTTTTCCAAAGTTGCGAGCTTATCATCTTTGTTCTCATTATTTGTGAGGACAATATTTGACACATGCTCAGCCTGCACAACTAAATTATTAAGTTCAGAATTGACATTCTCTACCAAAAGTCCCGTAACCATTCTGACCTGCTCTTCATTATAGTCAGAAATATCATTGCGGACACTTTGCATGCTAAATGCCATGACAATAATGCTTAGTACCGTATACGTACCTAATATCCAGCCATAGTGAATACGCATTATTAGCGATTTAATTCCCGCTCGCATTTACTTGCCTCTTCCCTCTTTATCTCTTATTCCTGCATCAAAACTTTTTTCTTTACATAAGGACTATTGTAATTGCTATGATCTACCATTGATATTCCGGTATTAAAAAACTTGTACATAGGCTCCTCACCGTTGCAAATATCAATCGCTGCCTCTACGCTTCCATATCCCATATTGTATTGCCTTTGCACCATCGTAGACACATGGTACTCACCGCCTTCAATTAATGCTGCTATGTCATCCGAATAGTCAAATCCCACAAGAACAACATCCTTGCGCTCTTTTTCTACCAAGCCCCTGCATAATCCCACTGTAGAGCCATTATTCAATCCAATTAGCCCCGCAAGATTTGGGTTTTCATCGAATAATTCCAAACACTGTTCATAGGCAACGTCAATATTTCCAGAGTTACATTTTATGGTGTCCACTATTTTCCAATTGGCTGGAGCGTTGCTGGTCCAGAATTCGTTTACTCCAGCAAGTCTCTCTATAATTGTCTGCGACTGCCTTGAGCCAATGCTTATCCCCACAGTCAGTTTATCGTTAGCGCTATATCCTGCGAATCTAAGCTTTTGAATCATGTCTCGGGCTACCATCCGACCTGCCTGCATATTGTCAGTCATATAACAGGCATCAAACTCTTTTCCATTCAGGATTGTATCTACAAATATGAGCGGTATATCCTGCTCATTAATTTTATCCACAATTTCATTTATACGAGGTGTGTCATTAGGAGATACAATTATGGCATCAGGCTTCATCTCAAGCGCCTCCTCCATAAGAAGCGCCAGCCTCTGCGTATTTCCCTCATTCGCCGCACCTGCAACATACAGATTAACATCATTGTCTCTTGCCGAATCAATGACTCCTTCTATCAGATTATCCCAGTACCCATTTCCATAGGTCTTTGTAATTAAACAAATGTTTAATTTTCCGTTGTTAAGCTGTTCCTCTGTTGGTACCGGAAAATCCCTGTATTCATCATTTACTGTCTCTGGCGCCTTCACCATTCTATTGTTTCTATATATGGCAAGCGCCAAAATTCCAACGAAAACAGCCGCCATTATTGCAATGGCGGCTATAATCATTTTCTTTTGTGATGAAGATAATACTTTTCTCACTTTTAAACCTACTGCATTTCTGCCTTTACTCTTTCAAGCTTCTCTATGAGCTTGTCGCACCATGCATCAAACTCAGGATCCTCTATCTGGAGCTCCGGGTGCTTCATTATATTATCTAAGACAATGCGTACACCCTCTTCAAATCTAATGCTTGGGGCAAAATCCGGCACTACGCTCTTGATTTTCTGATTGTCAAATACTACTGTGCAAGCCTTATCTCCCAGAAGACCACTTCCAAGATCATAGTATGCACAATCTGACAAAAACTGTGATGACACATAATACGGCTTATATTCAACACCTAGTGCATCTGCTATGGTCTTGAAAATCTGATTCCAGGTGAGACTCTCGTCATTAGTTATCTGGAATGCTTCTCCGATAGCATGTGGGTTACCCATTATTCCAACATATGCTTTTGCAAAATCCTCATTGAAGGTCATGGTCCATAATGAAGTACCATCTCCATGTACGATAACCGGCTTGCCTTCGAGCATACGCTTAACTACCTGATAGCTGCCCTTCTCTCCGTGCACACCCATAGGCAACGCTCTCTCGTCATAGGTGTGACTGGGTCTTATGATGGTAACAGGGAACTGGCGCTCTCTGTATGCTGCCATTAGTACATCCTCGCAGGCAATCTTATTTCTTGAGTACTCCCAATACGGATTGGCCAGTGCGGTTCCTTCATTTATCATATAATTCATAACCGGCTTATGATATGCAGAAGCTGAGCTAATATATATGTACTGCCTGCATCTGCCTTCGAACAGGCGAATATCTCTCTCAATCTGCTCTGGCACAAAGCCAATGAACTCACATACGCAGTCATAGACTTTATCACCTATAGCTGCAAGCACCGCTTCCTCATCATTAATATCAGCTTTAATGACCTTGATACCTTCTGGAATCTCGCTGCTTCTATTCCCCCTGTTCAGCAGTTCTACATCCCACTCCTTTGTTGCAAGCAATCTGGTGATTGCCATACTGATAGTTCCTGTACCTCCAATAAACAACGCAGTTCTTTTCATTTTTCCTCCTCCTTGTGAGTACTGTCTAGTAAAAAGTGCTACATAAATCCTGGTATCTGTACTACATATATTTTAAGCGAGACCTATCGCACGCTCTAAAACCATTTTCTCTTAAGCTTGGTGTTATAGAAATCCTTGGTGGTGCAACCGGCACGTCCACCACCAGCGCAGGCACAAGCACACGCACAGGCACAAGCACATGATGAATGCGCGCATGACGAGTGACCACCGCCTCTCGATGAGCTGGTTGGTGGAGGAGCCAGGTGCGTTACATTCACTACGCAGTATCTATTGCCCCCCATACTGTAGCTACCGTTTCTACTATATTTGAGTGCATCCTTGTCACCGGCCTCAGCATTTTCTTCGGTGACCTCCTTTTTGGATTTCACCATATTACTACCACAATATGCACACTTTTCTGGTTTTTTGTCATCTCTGCTACCTCCACAGTTAGGGCAGCTTGGATAATACTCATAAATAGTCCTAGTGACCTTTTTAGTCGCACCAAATCCTCTATGCTTATTAAATTGTGATGACACCACCAATATTATAATTATTGGCGAAGCCATGAGGCCCATCAAAACTATAAATAATGGAATTGCAATAATGTATCCAATAATATCCGCTGCTGTGACGCGGTCCTCATCATATTTTTCATTGGAGGTCTCAATATCAAAAGCATATGCATCATTTGGATAGGTAACGTTGACTGTGAACTTCTCACCTGGTGACAAAGGCCTCTGCCAAACGATATTTCCCCCATCTACAAATCCTGCCGGATTGTAACGGTCCACCTTTTCATTTTTCCAATACAGATTCAGCATGTCTACTTCTATGCCATCGAACCAGCCTGGAGTGAATGTGTATGTGGTGAAACCATCATCGCCAATCAGGTACATATAGTCCGTGGTAAGCTTGAAAGCAAAATGCACCACATCCCCCTTATAGTAAGAGTCAGTGAAGTATAGCTTCATATAGCAATCACTACCGGTCTCTGCAGATATTAGATTGATATTGTCAGTAAGTGGCTCATAATTCAGATAATGCTTGTTCGGAATGCCTACTTTTACCCACGTGAGCGGACCTTCGCTGTCGGAGTCAAGAACCTCCCACGAAATATCGTATGTAATATTCACGGTGGCGTCTTCATTTATATCAACCCATAACGAATAGTCACGTATCTGATCTAACGGTGCTGCCTTTGTGTTGCCTGCCACTGACAAAAATACTACTGTAAACGCCAGACATACCACATATTTAAGGATTCGTACTATCTTATTCATTTGTCTTCCTCCTCAATGGGCACTCGCCTGTCATCTTGGCCGCAAAATCCCTCTGTGCTGCGCACCTGTCAGAATTCCATATCTTGCTCCACTCATCCTCAAGCATGCTGCCAAGCGGCTTTGCTGACAGATAGCTCTGGCACGGAACAACATTTCCTCCTGGTGTAATTGCCATATTGCTAAGACACGCTCCGCATGTAGGCATATTCAAACCTACTTGCTGGAAAAATTCATTCTCAATCCAGCCCGGTGAGGTGAAGCTAATCTCCATTCCATTGTCTTTGCAGTACTGTGCTGCGTCTGACAAAATCTGTCTAATTTCATCTGTAGACAGCTGTAGCGATGTAGAGTCTGCATTCAAAGCATTGCCAGTGGTAATAAGCCCCGAACAGGTAACGTATCTAACTCCTCTAGCATGCAAAAACTCCAAAGTCTTAACATATTCCTTATTCAATGTGCAAAGCGGTGTATTAATGCTAATGCTAAGCCCTGCCTCAAGTGCATTGTCGATGCCTGCCAACGTGTTAGCGTACTGCGGCGCGCCTACCAGCTGATTGTGAATACTCTCATCATATGAATAAAAAGTAATCTGGCAGCTATCCAGCGATGCCTCCACCAGCGACTTACACAGTTCCTTCGTAAGTCTGATGCCGTTAGTATTAAGCCTTGTAACAAACCATCTCGCATGGTCTATAAGCTCAACTAAGTCATCACGCATGGTGGGCTCTCCACCTGTAAATGTCACCTGCGGAATCATTGCCTTTCGACATCTGTCGATTATTTTTTTCCACTCCTCGGTAGATAGCTCTGTCTCTGACACCAGCTCCTGCCCTGCTGCATAGCAATGTACACATTTCTGGTTGCAGTGCCATACTCCATCCTTTTCCATTGCTGACACAAGCAAATCCATTCTATGAGGTGCCCGCATATTAGGTGCGTACTCTCCCATAGACATATATCCAACTTCATACTGTGGTATCTTGCCGTATGCTATATCTGTGAAGGTGTCCATAATGATAGAAATATCATTTTCTATCAGCTTTCTCCTAAGCATCGGGAAAACTTTCCTAACGCCCTTAACTGTGGCATCCATAATATCTTTGCTGTCAGCCTCATTGATTTCACGACCTTCGTACGTATTGACAGCTTTGATGAATTCACCCAAGAGGATGGTCCATGACAAATTTACAGGCACTATATCCTGTCCATTGATAATTACTATTGCCGGATGTATATCATCACCGTCCAGCACTGGAGGCACTAGATGAATGCGCACCACGCCAGGCCCCTCAGGGTCAAATGTGGTATGCTTTACCTCGTTATAATTAGCTCTAACATAATCAAGTATTCTCTTCGACGTTCTCACTGAAAAAAACCTCCGTATTATTTCAAATACTATCTGATTTATGATACTATTTCTTCATAGATAATGCTATAAATATCATAGAAAAAACGAAAGTATAACTGCATTTTTCTATGCTCCTATGGCAATGGTGCCACAATCATCAGTAGTAAAACGATTCACCAAATGAGGATATCATGATTGATTTATTTGTAGGTTATAAGAAAAAAGAAAATTCTTTTGACACTTTGCGAGATGCTCTGCTTAGCATTGATGCCACTGTGGCATCGACTGACGAGGACTCAATCACAAGAAGCTTTACGTCCAAAGAATACCCTGCCCCCGTATCATGCGTTGAACCGGTTACCATTCACATGGCCGCTGGAGAGTATCGCGAGAAGATAGTAATCACAAGACCCAACATCACTCTTGAGGGTGAAGGCGATGGCACCTGCATCATTTTTGGCGACGGTGCCTTTTTCGATATGCCAGATGGTGAGAAGCGGGGCACCTTCCGTACTGCTACAATGCGGATAGATACCCACGACTTTACTGCCCGCAATATCAAATTTCAAAATGATGCCGGTATCGGTGCCATAGCAGGTCAGGCGTTGGCGCTGTATGTCGATGGCGATCGTAATCTTTTCGAGGACTGCATCTTTGTCGGTAGCCAAGATACTCTTTTCACCGCTCCACTTCCGCTTAAGGAGGCTAAGCCAGGTGGATTCAAAGGGCCCGGTGAGACACATGATCGCGTGATGGGCCGTCAGTGCTACAGACGCTGCCATATTACCGGAGACGTTGACTTTATTTTCGGAAGCGCAATCGCGCTTTTCGAAGATTGCACCATCTTTTCAAAAAAAGCATGTGACAAGCCTGTCCCGGAAAGTCCAGACGAGGACGTCATCTACGGCTACGTCACTGCAGCATCCACTCCGCAGGAATATAGATTCGGATACGTATTTAAGGATTGCAAGCTCATTAGTGATTGCCCCAAAGGCTCTGTGTACTTAGGACGTCCTTGGCGCGAGTATGCTAAGACTGTGTTCATCCATTGCGAGCTAGGCGAACACATCCATCCAGCCGGTTGGCAGGACTGGAACAAGCCTCATGACCACTTCTTCTACGCCGAATATGACTGCTATGGGCCAGGCGCAGATATCTCTGGGCGCGCTGACTTTTCACACCAGTTGACTGAGGAGCAGGCAAAAGAATATACCCCCCAAGCTATACTAGGGGATTGGGCTGTACTCTAGCAAATTTAGCATTTCTGCGGTAGACTTAAGTCTGGTAAGTAAAGCATCTTCGGATGATCAAAAATACCATCGCTGAATTATTAGCTCAGCTAGCAAAATATTCGGAAAACTAGCAAAAAGAAACAACAAGTCCCCTCTGCATTTGCAGAGGGGACTTGTTTATTCACCTCTCTCACTAGTGAGAGCTTTTCCACTGTTCCATAGGTCTGCTGCCTTCTGAGCAGCGGCGGCCTTGTCAGCTTCTGTTTTGTAAGTTATATCCACGGTGTGGGCACCGCAGTCAATGCAGTAAATGCTGACACCGCTTGGACCTTCGTCTTCCAGGTATCCTACGCCGCCGCACTTCGGGCAGCCTTCTAGGTCTATTGTCTCAAATAGTTCCATCGTAGTCTCATCCTCCAGTTTCATCTCATGTTTCTCGTTTTTATATATCAACCAATTGCATATGTATGTCAATCTTTTGACTCGATCAAATATGCTACTCCATCTCCTATAGAAATCCTAGCTTGGTCTGCCACTATCTCATTGCTTACGCCCAGACCTGATGTTCTCGGTATTGTCACATTCTCTATATTATATTTTGCTCCGCTTATTGTCACAGAGTCTAAGTCTGTATCGTATGGAATGACCGAGAAAAATCCTCCGTACTGCTCTGACTTTTTAATTGTAATATTCCCTGTAAACACTCTGATTCTGTTATGTGGATCTATAACCGTTACTACAGTCCCCGCATCATATGCCTTTTTCATCAAAGCAAATGTGGACAACATATGATCCACTCTGGTGCCTGTGGCTCCGATTATGGTTACCGGCACCTTCGGAAAATTTACCAACACATAATCGATTGCTTCCTCAGTGTCTGTGTTGTCCTTAATCGGATTTAGGCGTATCTCATTTACATTTTCTGATTCGAAAAAAGAAACTGCATCTGCCTTTGCAGAATCAAAGTCACCCAGCATTAGGTCCGGCTTTAAGCCGCATTCTAGCAACGACTCCGTTCCTCTGTCTACACCTATTAAATAAAAATCCGGCAGACCAGCTACCACCTCTTTTAGCAAAGGAATGGACACCTCTCCGCCGGTTACGATCAATATATTTTGCACTTATTATTTCCCCATTTTCTGAAGAAAAGCTTTTACTGATTCTGATACATCATCCGGGAATATCGATGAACCTGCCACAATTATATTAGCGCCTGCTGCAAGAACCTCATCCACGTTTCCCAGGTTAATACCACCGTCCACTTCGATGTCAGTCTTTAAGCCATTCTTTTCCAATATCTCACGGAGCTTAACTATCTTCTCTGTGACATACGGGATAAACTTCTGGCCTCCCCAACCAGGGTTTACAGTCATTAGAAGCACCATATCTACCTGGTCTAATACCAGCATTATATCTTCGATAGGAGTACTTGGATTGAGTGCTACTCCAGCCAGGATACCTCTGTCCTTTATGGCTCTGATTGTAGCATCCAGATGCACCGTTGCCTCCGCATGCACAGTGATGATATCTGCACCTGCATTTGCAAATGTATCTATAAATCGCTCCGGCTTTTCCACCATAAGATGTACATCCAGTATACGATCTGTGATAGGGCGAATAGCCTCAACAATAGCTGTACCCATACTGAAATTAGGTACGAAACTACCATCCATTACGTCAATATGAATATATTGTGCTCCTGCTGCATCAGCTTCTCGTATCTGATCTCCCAGTCTTGTAAAATCTGCTGCTAGCAGTGAAGGCGCCAGACAATTCATTATTTGTATTCCTTCCCTTTTAGTAATTCAAAAAAATAAATATAGTTGTCATATCTGTCCTTAGATATGACTCCCTCATCAAGTGCCTGTCTGACTGCACAGTCAGGCTCCTTGTAGTGCATGCACATTGTAAAACGGCATCCCGGCTCGTATGGTACAAACTCCGGATAGAAGTCCCTCAGTCTTTCCTTTTCTATGTCAGGCAAGTCCAGCGAGCTAAAGCCCGGTGTATCAAGGATGAGGCCTCCACATGCCAGCGGCAGTAGCTCTGTATGTCTTGTTGTATTTTTGCCTCTGCCTATCTTATAGCTAATCTCGCCAGTCTCCATCTCATGCATGGGTTCCATACAGTTGACCAGTGACGACTTACCTGCTCCGGATGGGCCTGCAACAGTGGTGGTCCTACCCTTAAGCAGCTGCTTTATCTCAGCTATGCCCTGTCCCGTCTTTGTGGAAGTAAATATCACTTTATAACCTGCAGACTCGTATATTCTCGAATACTGCAAAAGCTCTTCCTCACTTACCAGATCAGCCTTATTAAAGCATATTATGACAGGTATCTCATAATACTCCATGCTTATCAAAAAGCGGTCTAGAAGTCCAAGCTGTGGATTGGGATCCTTGGCTGCAAATATGACCAATGCCTGGTCTATATTAGCCACTGCCGGTCTTATTAAGGCATTATCCCGTTCAAGTACATTGTCTACGTTGCCTATCATATCCTTGGCATCAACAACGGATATCTCTACCCTATCGCCCACAAGTGGCTTGGTACCGTCATGCCTAAGTATTCCCTTGGCTTTGCACTCGTACGTACCAGCTTGATCTACATATACATAGTAGAACCCAGCTATTCCCTTTACTATTGTCCCCTGCAAACCTACCTGCCTATCCTACTGCTGCGGAGCTGCTGTGGTATCGTCCGGTACTGGAACCGGCTGCGATGTGCTAGTACCTGAGCCAACCTTAAGCTTTAGTGTCGTACCCTCCGGATATACAGTAACACTGTCAAGTGCCACTGCAGTACCATCCTCTAAGTACAGTCCCTCGAGGTCATTCTTAGTGCTTTCTACAATCTCTATATTCTGCAGGTCAATCTTAAATCCAGCATTTTCCAATGCCCATACTGCCGTCTCCTGGTCTATACCAAGCAATCCGCTTGGTAGAGTCACACCCTTTCCAAGACTCCATACGACCTTAACAGTAGAGCCTCTCTTCACTGACTCTCCAGCCCCCGGTGTCCAGCTTACCAACGAGCCCGGTGTGGTACCGTCAGTGCTATATACCTCACTTCGCTCGTATACAAGGCCTTCCTTTTCCAGTGCTGCCTTGATATCATCCTCACTCAGATTTGCCAGATTAGGCACTGTCGTCATAGTCGTGCCCTTGCTGACTACTACAGCAATAGTGGACTGCTTCTTGACAGCAGTACCCTCAGCTGGAGTACAGGTTACTACATATCCTGCCTCAACTGTATCTGAGTACTCCTCAGCAACTGACCACTTAAGTCCTGCGTCCGTAATGAGCTTAGTAGCCTCAGTCTGACCCTTGCCTACGATTCCACTTGGCACCTTTATCAGGTCCTGGCCTGAGCTAATAGTAATGGTTACTGTCTCTCCCGCCTTGAGCAGATATCCCGCTGCCGGCTTACTAGAGAGAACCTTCCCCTCCTCAACGTTATCACTGGAAGCCGAAGCTGTCTCGACCTCAAATCCTGCCTCCTTGAGCGCCGCAGTTGCATCTGCCTGTGTCTTACCTACAACATCAGGTATTGTTATCTCGCCCTTGCCCGAGCTAAGTCTAACTTCAACAGTAGTATTTTCCGGTATTATCTCCCCCGGATCTACGCTCTGGCTTGCAATCATATTCTCAATTACAGTATCAGATGACTCGTACCCTACCAACTTATATCCAAGGCCCAAAGTCTTGAGCATCTCCTTGGCCTGTTCCTCAGACATTCCAATGATGTTGGGCATCTCAAGGCCCTCTTCCTCTGGAGCTGTAACCTGCTCAGTCTTCACTGGTTCAGTATCATCATCTTTGTCCTTATTGCCGAAGAAGCCCAGCATGCTTCCACCTATGTAGATGATAACCATTACAATGATTGCAGCTGCCACGATACCAATAATAGTAAGTATCTTCTCCGCTTTAGGAGACATGAAGCCATCTTCATCGTCATCCTCATCGTCGTCATCTATATCTTCATCATCTTCATACTCATCATCGTCGTCATATTCACGCTCTGGCTCTGGCATACGTCTAGCAGGAGCCGGCTCATCTCCATGAGACACTGGAATCACTGCCACAGGCTCATCAGGATTGATAAGTGATTTCTTAAGGTCAATAATGAGCTCCCCTATTGATGCATATCTCTTGTCAGGGCTCTTCTGAGTACATTTCAGAATAATACCCTCTATGCTTACTGGCAGATTCTCCACATAAGCTGACGGCGGGGTTATCTCATTCTGCAGGTGCTGAATTGCAATGGAAATAGCATTTTCTCCATCAAATGGCACATGTCCTGACAACATCTCATACATTACTATACCTAATGAGTAGATATCGGTACGGCCATCAACAAAGCCATTTCTGGCCTGCTCTGGTGATATATAATGGACACTGCCCATGGCCTCAGTGCTTACAGTATTGCCACTTGAGGCTCTTGCAATACCGAAATCAGTAACCTTCACCTTTCCCTCAGATGAAATCATGATATTCTGAGGCTTAATATCTCTATGCACAATACCCTTGTTATGTGCTGCCTCTATACCGCGAGATACCTGAATACCAATGCTCACCGCCTCCTTGAAGGTCAGTTTGCCCTTTTTCTCAATATAGGTCTTGAGAGTAATCCCCTCAATGTATTCCATGATAATGAAGTAGATACCATCCTGGCTACCTACGTCATAGATATTTACAATATTGGGATGCTCTAATCCTGCTGCAGACTGAGCCTCAGTACGGAACTTATTTACAAAGGTCATGTCCTGAGCAAACTCTGCCTTAAGTACTTTTATAGCGATATTTCTATCCAGAATATGATCCTTGGCTTTGTATACCTCGGACATACCGCCCGTACCTATTCGGTCGATTATCTCATACCTATCTGCAAGAAAACTGCCATTTTGTAACATTCTTCACCTCATCGAATTATATTTCTACAACTATCGCTGTAATATTGTCTGCGCCGCCATTCGCATTTGCCAGGTCGACGATTCTATCAACTTTTTCATCCACTTCTACATCATCGCTGAGTATCTCATAGAGCTCCTCGTCGCTGATCATGTTGGTAACACCGTCTGAGCACAAAAGCAGATGGTCTCCCGCCTCAATGTTATCTATAACAAAAGTATCCCAGTTCACACTTGGCTCGATGCCAAATGCTCTGGTAATTTTGTGCCTATCCGGGTGTATCTCGGCCTCTTCCTCAGTGATAAGACCGCGCCTAACCATCTCCTCAACAACAGAATGATCTCTTGTGATCTGCTGTATACTGTCTTTTCTTGACAAATAAAGCCTGCTGTCACCCACGTTGAACACGTGAAGTATAGTGCCGTCCACAACCGCTATTACCATAGTGGTACCGCAACCCATCTTGTCGCCTATCGCAGCACTAAAAACGGAAGCATTACCTACATACAATGCCTCCTCAACTATCTGCTTAACATCAGTTAATGCGCTGTTACTTATAGACTCTACTACCTTCTGAGTACCAAAAGAGGACGCAAACTCTCCTGCGTTATGTCCTCCCATTCCATCGGCAACTATATACAAATTGGGAAGATTGCCGACACTATGGTCACTATTATATAAGTAGTCCTGATTAGTCTTTCTTATTTTCCCTTTATCTGTGCGGGAAGCGCTTTTCATCCATTCTCCTTTATGAAACTACGGCGGAGCTGGCCACAAGCGCCATTTATATCTCTGCCCATTTCTCTCCTAATAGTAACATGAAGTCCATTTTTTTCAAGTTTATTTTTGAATGCCATAGCCGCCTTAGCGCTAGGCTGCACGAAGTCTCGCTCCTCTATTGGATTCACTGGAATGAGGTTGACATGTGCCTGCATACCCGCCAAAAGCTTTATAAGCTGAGCCGCATCATCATCAGTATCATTCACTCCAGCAACAAGACTGTACTCGTATGTCATACGCCTGCCTGTAGTATCAAAATAGTATCTGCAGGCTTCAAGTACCTCATTTATATGGTACCTATTCGCCACTGGCATGAGCGCTGCTCTCTTTTCCTGGGTTGCCCCATGGAGCGACAACGCTAATGTAATCTGCAAGTGCATGTCTGCCAGTTCATATATCTTCGGCACAATGCCGCAAGTACTTACAGTAATATTTCTATGGCTTAGATTCTTACCATTCGGATGCGCTATCAACTGTAAAAATCTCACCAAATTGTCGTAATTATCTAATGGCTCACCGCTGCCCATTATTACCACATGTCCGACCGGTTCGCCAAGGTCCCTCTCTATTGCATATATCTGCTCAAGCATCTCTGATGCAGTAAGGTTTCTCGACAATCCATCGATTGTGGACGCACAAAATCTGCATCCCATCCTACAGCCTGCCTGAGACGATATACATACGGAGTTGCCATAGTGATACTTCATCCTGACGCTCTCAATTATATTGCCATCTGAAAGTGCAAAAAGATATTTTCTGGTATCGTCCTCATTCGAAACTCTACACTCGAGCGGTGCCAATGTCGTAAGATTAGTATTCTCTGACAGCTTTTGACGCAGACCTTTTGACAGATTTGTCATCTCATCAAACGATGACACATGCTTTTTATGTAGCCACTCGAAGACCTGGCCAGCTCTAAACCTAGGCTCTCCCACTTCTGCCAGATATTCCTGCAGTTCCTCAGGTGTATATGATCTAATATCTGGCGTCATTTTATCTTCTCCATAACTGCACTGTAGAAGCCGTCATTACCCAATTTTATATCTGGCAACCACTGATTTTGCTCGACAAGTCTATATTCTGAGTGTTTCGCCAAAAAAACCTCTACCTGCCGCTCGTTTTCCTTCTTGCTAATTGTGCACGTACTGTATGTCAGGATTCCTCCCCGCCTTACATACGCCGATACTGTCTCAAGTATCGATGCCTGAATTGACACCAAAGAGTCTATCTCCTGCATTGATGCATGAAGTCTTATATCTGGCTTTTTGCCTAGTACCCCAAGCCCTGAGCAAGGTACGTCTGCCAATACCAGGTCGAATTTTTCTATAAGCTCTGGCCTTGATATAGTTGCGTCCTGCACCTCAATATTTATATTAGTATGCCCAAGTCTCGCCGCATTTTGAGAAATGAGTCCTGTCTTTTCTGCTGACACATCCCACGCTGTAACATGACCCGTCTCTCCCACAAGCTCTGCGAGAAAAGTTGACTTTCCTCCTGGGGCGGCACAACAATCCAGCACGTAATCTCCTGGCTTTGCACCGGAATGAAGTACATCCATCATGCTGCTTATGTCCTGAATATAAAAGAGTCCCTCAGCAAAGCCCGGCCATTCCTCTGGTGAGCCTTGACTTAATACTCTTATAGCTGGCATGCCATTTATTACCTCGGCATCTACACCAGCGGCTTTCATATTTTCCAGCAACGTAGCAACGTCCGTACGAGACGAATTCACCCTGATTGTTAGAGGTGACACCGACAGATATGCCTGACATATTTCATCTGTCTTGGCACCATAGTCCGACCGCCACATGTCATATATCCATTTTGGCATATTAGCCTTTTCGTTGGGTGTCAGTGCATCAGCAGTTGCATCCGGATCTCTGGATATCGTGCGCAGCACTCCATTTACAAACCCAGACAAACCGGAAAAACCTCTCTTGCGTGCCAGCTTAACCATCTCATTACAGCTTGCTGACGCCGGGACCTTATCCATGTAGCAAATCTCATAGCAGCCCATGCGAAGCAACGTACGGATAAGAGGCTTCATCTTATTGACTTTTGTCTTACTGACACTATTTATGCGCCCATCAAGCTCAATATAGCGCTCTGTCACTCCTGTTACTTCTCTCGAGATAAATGCCCTCTTATGTGGCTCTAGATAAGCATACTTCGAGAGCACGTCGTCCAACAGCTTACCTGCAAAGGCTCCATTTTCAAATATCTCTATTAATGTCTCGCAAATAATCTCGCGCTCTGTCATACCTTATTTCCAATATGTCCAGCAACATATGACATTGCTGTCATTCTCTTCTTGCCCTCAGGCTGGCATTCCAGTACCTCAAGGCACTCTTTTCCACATTTGAAAACCAGTCTGGTCCTGTCTAGTACAGTATACTCTCCTGGCTTCATATCGCATGCACCTTCCACCTGCTCGTCACTAAGTACGCGGCTCTTCCAAATCTTGAACAGCTTGCCTCCAAACTGCGTAAATGCAGACGGCCATGGATCGAGTCCTCTAGTCTGTCTCTCTATCGCAGCCGCATCCCTACTAAAATCGATGCGACCATCTTCCTTGCTTATCATCCCCACCTTAGTCATCTTAGACTCATCCTGTGGGATTGGCGTGATTTCACCTCTCTCAAGCTTCGGGAGAGTATCCAAAAGAAGTCTTGCTCCATCCTCTGCCAGCTCATCAAACAGGCTTCCACCTGTGGTCTCCTCTGTTATTGGCACCCTGCTCTGTGACAAAATATCGCCATCGTCAAGTCTTACACCCATCTGCATTATGGTGACTCCGGTCTCTGACTTTCCGTCTAATATCGACCACTGAATAGGAGCCGCCCCTCTGTATTCTGGCAAAAGTGATGCATGCACATTCACGCACCCCAGTGTCGGATGGTCAAGTACCTCCTTGGGTAGTAGCTGACCGAATGCTGCAACTACACCTATATCTGCAGGGTACCGCTTTAGCTCCTCGATTGCTTGAGGTTCCCTCATCTTTATCGGCTGAAAAACTGGAATATTATGTTTTACAGCCACTTCCTTCACCGGTGACGGCGCCAACGCTCCGCTTCGTCCCCTTGGCTTGTCCGGCTGTGTCACACACAATACCACCTCGTGACCTGCAGCTATTATCTCCTCCAAGATAAAGCTGGCAAAGTCAGGTGTTCCCATGAATATTATTTTCATTATTCCTCTTCCTCGCTGGTAACATCCTGTAGCGGGCCTTCTACCTTTTCTGAATAGAGATGTCCATCCAAGTGATCCATCTCATGCAAAAATGCTCTTGCCTTGAGGCCCTCGCCCTCTAAGATACGCTCCTGCATATTTTCATCAAACGCCTTCACCTTAACATAGTTTGGTCTGGTGACCTCACCACATTTTCCAGGGATAGAAAGGCACCCCTCAGAACCTGTCTGCTCTCCAGATGACTCAAGCAGTACTGGATTGATAAGTACAATCGGCTCATCTCCTTCTGGCGATACATCCACTACACAGAT
The DNA here is from genome assembly GCA_045597645.1 of Lachnospiraceae bacterium. Classification (GTDB taxonomy): domain Bacteria; phylum Bacillota; class Clostridia; order Lachnospirales; family Lachnospiraceae; genus JAKSSE01. The sequence goes on from JAZLKM010000073.1 coordinate 26,594, forward strand.
GCGTTTGAGCACTCCTACTTGAGGTGCTGCAAGTCCTACACCGTTTGCATCGTACATTGTGTCTAGCATATCTCCAATTAGAAGTCTGGTGCGCAGATTCACATCCTTCACCTCTTTGCAAGTCTCTCCCAACACAGGGTCGCCTACTGTCCTAATTTTTCTAAGTCCCATATTCTCTCCTCCTGCAGCCTACGCGTCAAAATCAAACTGAGACTGCACATACTTAAATGCCGGCTCTGCCAGCATATACTCCTCCAGCTTATCCTTTATAGCCACCAAATTCTCGTATTTGATGCTTTTTAGATATATATTCACTCGATAGACATCAGCTATCTTGCCTATGCCTGCATCCGATGATCCCAGCACTATAGTACTCTTCCCTGCATACATATTAGCAAAATTAGCTGCCATCGTTGCTGCGTTATCCAGCACATCCTTCTTCTCTGAAGTAAGTAAAATGCACATAATATGCCCAACCGGCGGATAGCCCAGCAGCGCTCTATAAGCTATCTCTTTTTTATAAAATTCCTTGTAATCTCCTGTCCCACTAAGCGTCACCGCATAATGGTCAGGCTGGTAGGTCTGGATCACTACTTTTCCAGGCATTTCACCTCGGCCTGCTCTACCTGCCGCCTGTGTAAGCAGCTGGAACGTGCGCTCTGCTGCCCTATAATCATTTACGCCAAGCGACAAGTCTGCTGCAAGTATTCCAACCAGTGTAACCTTTGGAAAATCATGCCCTTTTACTATCATCTGGGTACCCAGCAATATATCTGCTTTCCCCGTTGCAAATGTCTTTAGTATGCGCTCATAGTCGCCTTTTTTTGTGGTCGTGTCAGCGTCCATTCGAAGTATTCTCGCGTCTGGAAAACGCTGCGACAGCACTTCTTCTATCTTCTCTGTGCCTGCCTTAAATCCATATACATATTTGCTATGGCATTTCGGACACTGCTTTGGCTTAGGCGCTGTATGTCCGCAATAGTGGCACACCAGCCTGCCACCCCTATGCTCTGTCATTGAGACATCACAGTGTGGGCACTTAATTACCTCACCGCAGGATCTGCAGGAGATAAATCCTGACACACCTCGCCTATTAAGGAAAAGCATAGTCTGCTCGCCCTTGCTTAGTCTGTCCTCCATAAGCTCCTGAAGCCTATTGCTAAGTATGCTTCTATTGCCTGCCCGAAGCTCTGCTCCAAGGTTTACTATCTCGCAATCCGGCAGTGACCTCTCCTGCACTCTGTCTGGCAGTTCAAGCAATGTGAACTCGCCTTTTTGAGCTCTGTAATAGCTATCAAGCGAAGGCGTAGCACTTCCTAATACTACTGACGCACCATAATCCTTTGCCCTCTGTATGGCCACCTCTCTAGCGTGATACTTTGGAACAGTCTCGCTCTTGTAGCTACTTTCATGCTCCTCATCCACTATGATAAGCCCCAAATCTGGAAATGGTGCAAATAGCGCGCTCCTAGGTCCAATCATGATGTCTATCTCGCCATTTCTGGCTTTCTCCATCTGATCGTATCGCTCTCCTTTTGACATTTTGGAATGAAGAATAGATATGCGTTCTGGAAAACGTCCCATGAACCGTTGAACGGTCTGATAGGTAAGTGAAATCTCCGGTATAAGCACTATGGCCTGCTGACCATGGGCGACAATACGAGATATTATCTCCATATACACTTCTGTCTTGCCACTTCCTGTGACTCCGTGTAATAGATATACGCCCTTTTTGCCTATTTCATATTCATTACACACCCTATCAGCCACAGATTGCTGCGACTTATTTAGACTCACTGGTGGCTTTGGCTCTCCCATAAGGGCCAGCGGGTCCTTCTTGCGGCTGTTCACCTTCTTTTTCACTGGCATCACAGTCTTGAGTGCTGCATTCACTGTGCCACCAAAATATCTTTTTATCCAAAAAGCCAGTGTGACTAGCCGGCTTTCTACAGTAATACTGCCCGGATGCACACCGAGGATATCTTTTATTTTATCCGGATCATACTTACATTCCTCAGTCAATTCCACCACATAGCCGGTGATGGCCCTGTCTGATTTGCCAAATGGTATGTCCACCTGTATTCCCGCGCAGATTTCCTTTTCCAAACACTCTGGCACATGGTATTGAAAAGTCCTGTCCAGCTTTTCACTTGATATATCTATAATTATGTCTGCGTACATTAATCGTCCGTATCCACTTTTACAAAATGCGAACCAAGAGGGTGCTCTTTTTTATACTGGCGCTTGGCCTTGTACATAGCCTCATCCGCCTCCTTGTAGCATTTTTCGAAATTATAACTATCATCCTTTTTAACCGCGCTCACCCCGACACTCACATGAACTTCAAACGGAACATTCTCTTCTCTATTTGCATTTTGATGTTCTATATCAAACATGACATCGAGTAACATTTTCTCGATGTGAGGGGCCTTGTCGGTCACATACATTGCTGCATATTCGTCGCCACCATATCTGGCAATAAGACCATTGTCTTTGATGACATTTTTAAGAATTCTAGCCGCAATTATCAGCGCCTTGTCACCTTCCTTGTGACCATAAGTATCATTTATATATTTTAGGTTATTAAGGTCAGCGTTTATAACCACTACCGTCTTGCCATTGCTCTTCTCTAGCATCTGGTTCTTGAGCTCCATGAATCCTGCTCGATTCAAGAGTCCCGTCAATACATCTGTGTGATACAATTCGCGCATGCGCTCTCTGGCTGCGTTAAGCTTCATCTGCTGTACAGTAACACCAACGATATTATTTATATTCTGACAGAACCGCCTAAAATTCATAAAGTCTGTAACACCAGGCTTAAATCCGATTGCCAAATATCCATAGAGGATTCCTTTTACAAAAACCGGATAAATCATGAGCGGTGTCTCTTCCCGCACATGCTTGTCATAGTCGGGTATTATCTCCCCGCCCATTAGCTGTATAGGTCGAGTGCTAAATTTTCCTCCCACATACGAAACTATGCTTGAAATATTGCGTGGCATAGCACGCCTCTCATCCTTATATGTGATGAAATCATCAGACATGCACCAGTAAAAATAGTCGCAGTCAAGCATGGCATGCACCGCTTCACGCGTAGACTCAGCTATTTCTGTCACACTGCTGCTATTTACTGCACGGCTCACCATACGTATGAGGACGAGCTCGCTGGTGTTATACCCCTGAAGCTTTCCGTAAAGCTCGCTTGTACGATTCTCGAAAAGTTCCCTGCTGCGCTTTCTGCATCCACATGATTCGCTGGGGATGAACTCCAGACCCACGTTGTAATCTCGCTTTTGAACCTCGCCTGTATGTACATAATCATCAATTGCTGAGATAGTCGATCTGGCCATCGCATCATAATTAGGTCTGACCGTAGTGATTCGTGGGTTGTGAAACTCTGCTTCTGATACGCCATCAAATCCAGTTACAATCACATCCTTAGGCACTATATATCCGTGTTCAAGCAGGACGTCACACACTGTGGCCGCCATAGTGTCATTTGCACAAATTATTGCCTCCGGAACCGGCTCTTTGCGCGACAACAGCTCCAGCATCACTTCTCTTGCAGGCTCGCTCCAGAACATACCCTCGCCAACATTGTTTCTATCAAATGGTATATCGTAATCAGCAATTACCCGTTTGAATATTTCCAATCTCTCATCGGAGAGTCGAGCACCGTTAGTGCCGGCCATAAAAAATAGGCGACGACAGCCATGATGCTCGATTACATGTCTTACAACCTGCTCAAAGCCTGACGTATAGTTGAACATCACATTTGTCGCATCATCTCTGCGGCCATCAATGCAAATCACTGGTATTCCCAGCTGCTTGCCGCCTGCCACAAATGCATTCACCTGATTTTCAGTAAATTTTTCAACAAAAACAACTATACCGCAGAGTCTCTCATACGGCATAATGTTATAGATGAGACTTTCATCGTCCTTGTCCATTCTCTCCCAGTGTCTGTCACCAAAGATTGAATAGAACTCAATGTGATATCCTCGCTCTCTAGCGCAAATCGCCATTGTATTACAGAGCAAAGTCTCTATTTCGTTTTGGACATCGGCCACACACACTGCTATCGTATTGGCACGAATACTTGTCCTATTTTCCACTATACTTTTCCTCGCAGTATCTGCAACGGTATATCTCTCGCTCTTCGTCTGCCAAGAAAAACACCTGTGTCAGTTCCTGCTCTATGCTAGTAATGCATCTTGGATTCTTGCAGGAGATTACATTATGTATTTCCTTTGGAAGTGTAAGTCGCATCTTGTCGACTATCGCATCATCCTTTATAACATTCACTGTGATATTGTGGTCTATAAAGCCAAGTATCTCCAGGTCCAGCGCCTCTACAGGGCATTCCACCTTGATTATATCTTTCTTTCCCATCTTGTTGCTCTTGGCATTCTTGATAATGGCAACCGTACAGTCAAGCTGGTCAAGCTTCAAATCATGATATATTCTCAGACTCTCTCCCGCCTTGATATGATCAAGCACAAAGCCCTCATGGATTCCACTAATGTTAAGCATTGCTCCTCCTAGTCTACCTTGATTCCAAGGAGTGTAAGTATTAGCGCCATTCGGATGTATACTCCGTACTGTGCCTGTCTAAAATATGCTGCTCTTGGATCATCATCTACCTCAACTGATATCTCGTTCACTCTAGGAAGCGGATGTAATACCATCATGTTTTCCTTTGCAAGAGCCATCTTTGCTTTATCAAGGATGTAGAAGTTCTTAAGTCTTAAGTAATCTTCCTCATTGAAGAATCGTTCTCTTTGCACTCTTGTCATATACAATATATCAAGATTGCACATTACATCCTCGAGCTTTTCTGCCTCAACGAAGTCAACTTTCTTCTCAACCAGCATATCCCTTATGTAGTCAGGTACCTTTAGCTCTTCCGGTGATATGAGTATAAATTTAATTCCCTCATATCTTACAAGAGCATTGATAAGTGAATGCACTGTTCGTCCAAACTTTAGGTCACCACACAGTCCTATTGTTAGGTCGCGAATCTCACCTCGAAGTGAATGTATTGTAAGAAGATCAGTCAATGTCTGGGTGGGATGCTGATGTCCACCATCGCCCGCATTTATAACTGGAATCGAACTGTTCATAGATGCCACAAGAGGGGCTCCTTCCTTCGGATGCCTCATGGCACAAATATCTGCATAGCAAGAAATAACACGTATAGTGTCTGCAACACTCTCGCCCTTAGCAGCCGAGCTGGAATCTGCGCTGGAAAATCCCAGAACATTTCCTCCTAAGTTCATCATTGCTGCTTCAAAGCTAAGTCTGGTTCTAGTACTTGGCTCGTAAAAGCAGGTTGCCAACTTTTTACCTTCGCAGGCATGAGCGTATTTTTCTGGCTTTTGTTCTATGTCATAAGCCAATTTTATCAGCTCATCTAGTTCCTCCACTGTGAAATCCAGCGGGCTCATCATGTGTCGCATTGTATCTCCTCCACAATATGACTGTCGTTAATACATAATCGTTTTATTATATCTTTTTTCTGCTATATATTCAACAATTGACACGGATTGTGTATCCGGTTCACGGTTTCGCCTTGCTGCGTAGTTTCGATTCCAAGCTTGTTTCATGGCTCTACTTTGCTACGCAGTTTCTAATTCAGAAGTAATTCTACCGGACAATGGTCTGAGCCAAATATATCGCAATGGATACGTGCGTCTTCCAGTCTTCCCTTTAGGCTCTCAGACGTGATGAAATAATCAATACGCCATCCAGCATTTTTCTCTCTCGCCTTGAATCTATAGCTCCACCATGAGTAAATATCCCTTTGCTCCGGATAGAAATATCTAAACGTGTCTATAAATCCATCCTCCAAAAGCGCTGTCATCTTGCCTCGTTCTTCATCTGTAAATCCTGCATTCCTATGATTTGAGGAGGGATTCTTTAAGTCTATTTCCTCATGTGCAACATTAAGATCACCGCACAATACAACAGGTTTATTTTCTTCTAGCTTTTTCAGATATTTTCTGAAGTCATCCTCCCATACCATCCTGTATTCCAGGCGCAGAAGCTCCTGCTTAGAATTAGGTGTGTAGCAGGTCACAAGGTAGAAATCCTCATATTCAAGAGTTATCACTCGACCTTCGTGGTCATGCTCCTCTATCCCTATGCCGTACGTCACGTTTATAGGATGATGCTTTGTAAATATCGCAGTGCCTGAATATCCTTTTTTTTCAGCATAATTCCAGTACTGCTCGTATCCGGGGAGTTCAAGTTCTATCTGTCCTTCTGACAACTTTGTCTCCTGCAAGCAAAAGAAATCCGCATCCACGTTCTTAAAAAATTCCAAAAACCCCTTATCCACACAAGCTCTAAGCCCATTCACATTCCATGATATAAATTTCATATTTGTAGTTCCTCGTTTCTCTAATATGCTTCTACCGCAGCACTACTTGTTCTCCTAATGCACTCCGGAACAAGCGCTGCTTGTTTCCTAACGCACTTCGGACTAAGCGCTGCTTGTTTCCTAACGCACTTCTATTCGCTATACTTTGATAGTTCACATGTAATCTTCGCAAACTCATATAATTGTACCCCTTTCTGAATATTTTTCTCTAGTCATTTACAACCAAAAACGCTTACTCCGGCAATATTGTAGGTAATTCCCTAGGCCTCTTTACCTACTATTTCTAATTCCTAGTGCCTCGTAGGTGCTGCTTCCTGCTTCTTTACCTACTATTTCTAGCTCCTCGCGCCTCGTAGGTGCTGCTTCCTGCTTCTTTACCTACTTATTGTTGCTTATGACTCAAGGTAGGTACAAGTTACAGATAGTCTACCTACTATTTGTTGCTTCGCCTCTACAGTAGGTTTTTAATCGAAAGTCGAACCGACCGACGAGACGCTTCGCGGCGAGGAGACGAACCCACCGCTGTGCGAAGCGCAGCTGAGTTCAAGTCCCCTTCTGCACAAAAAAAGCTAAGCCAAAAGATTATCATTTTATGCAGAAGATGGGGTGAGAAGGACACAGAAAATGGTCCGGTGGACCATTTTCCCTTCGAACCGACCGACGAGACGCTTCGCGGCGAGGAGACGAACCCACCGCTGTGCGAAGCACAGCTGGGTTCAAGTCCCCTTCTGCACAAAAAAAGCTAAGCCATTAGGCTTAGCTTTTTATGCAGAAGATGGGACTTGAACCCACACGATATTGCTACCACAGGCACCTGAAGCCTGCGCGTCTGCCAATTCCGCCACTTCTGCGAACTTTGTTAGATTACATTAAATGTAATCAAAAGTCAATATTTATTTTACTCTCTTGCCTATCACGACAAATCTGCCATCTTGTGTGTGATACGAGCAGCAGGATAATGTAATAAACTCATCTCCAAACTCAGCAGTAACGCCAGTGTCATATAGAGAGTTCTTGGTAATATTCTCGTACCAGTCATCAAATTCTTCTTCAGTGTCCGCCTGGAAGAACTTGTAATACTTAAATACGTCCTGGTCTTCGTAGAATATCTCTGAATAGAACACCGAAATCAGCTCATACTCTCTCTTCTCATACAGAGTATCGAACTCTATAGTCTTGTGAGCCTCACCATATGCTTTATCCTTGTACTTTTCAAGGCCGCCGAACATGGTCCCCGTCTTCATTGTATGTCCATGTATAATGAGGTTTGTTCCTGGCTTTTTGCCACCTGCATAATCAGCTGCGGCAGTTCCAATACCCACCACACTGTCAGTGTCCATAATGAGGCTACCCTTTATGTCATACTCTTCATCAAAGCCCTTGCGCAGATAGTAATCCTCATTCCACGGCGTCTGCATGACAGGATAGTCGATTACAGTATCTGCAATCCTAAGCCACCCTACCATATCCTTATTTTGCTCATGCTTTTGAGTATACTCGGGCAATATCTCGAGCTCTGCAGCTTCTCTCGCCGTTTCTTTGCTGGCGTCCGTTGTTGCCCCAGTGACTGCGCTGTCCATATCAGCTGTCTGCTGTGACACTTCCTGTGGTCTTTCCTCATAACTAGGAAAATACTTTTCCTTAATGCCATACCCTAGCAGACCGGCGCAGCATAGTACCAGAATCCCCAGACAGATACAAAGGGCGATATCGTCCTTATCCAACTTTTTCATCTATCGAGTCTTCCTATCTCTTGAAAATACAATCATACCACCGCAGCATAGAAGTGCTATCACCGCTAATGCCGGTGCCGGAGTACCGTGGAACGGATCTCCAGTTTTTGGCGCACTGTCCTTTTTCTTGTTTGAACTGCTACTTGAAGTGGTAGTCTTTGACGGCGTAGTTGTGGTCTTCGCCGGTGTTGTAGTTGTCGTCTTTGGTTTCGGTGTTGAAACCTTTACGTTGTTGATTGTGAAGTAAGCACCACCATTATAATCTGCTACTTTAATGGTATAGGTACCATCCAAATATCCCTCATTCAATCTAAGCGAAAATGATTTGTTCGCAGCATTCACTTCTGTTGATTGAACATTAATCGGGTTACTTTGGTCTGTAGAATCAAACACATATATCATTACAGCGGAAACTCCATCCCCAGCTGTACCGCTTACAGTTATATTTTTACCGCTTACGCTTGCGCTAGCTTTTGTAATTGTCCCTGCATCTACTGTTAGAGGCATCATGATAAAGCAAATCATGAATGTGGCAAGGAATAATGCTGATTTTCTGATAATCTTCTTCATTGTTCCTCCCTCCTATCGTACCCAGGTCACACCGGTTGATGCTCCACCGAAGGCTGTACCTCCATAGGTGGTGCCTGACAGTGCCCCCGACTTTATCGCATAAGCCGATACGTTTACAGGCATTTCATCCGCAGTCTGACCTGACCAAATCAAGAAATCACTGCCTAATATGTTTGCATCCTGCGCACACGCGGTGCTTCCGTAAGCATTTATTACAGTTGTGTGAACAGCGCCATTTGCATATTTAAGTACCGCTATAAGCTGATATGCACCTGATCCCATGCTGGCAGGATGATAAAACGTACCTACAATCTTGTATGGATCTGGATTAGGAAATCCTGCACCAGACGATTTGCCGCCATGGCTTGCAGCAGTTTCTCCTGGTCCATACTGTCCTATCTGTAGACCTACCTGCTGAATCTTAATCCAGCCGCTCTTATTATTTTCAAGTACTACCTGTACGAGAAATGAGTCATAGTACGGGCAATCAACCTTAAGAGTGCCGTTTGCTGCATCGACACTAACCGCTGCCTTTGCGTTGCCATCTACATTGAGTGCCTTTATTGCGACTCCATCCTCTGTAGTCAGCTGAATCAAGCTGTCTCCATAGAAAGTAGTAATAACTGCCGGATTGCTTCTGTCAGTATGTTCCTCAAGCTTTACATTGTTGTCTGCATTTGCATCCATAATGTCTGGCAGCGACTTTTTCTCAACAGTAGCTCCCGCTTTAGGCGATACCTCTTTTCTGGTGAGAATTATTCCATCAATCTCAAAGGAAGGATAGCCATTAGTATTCGCTGTACTAGTGCCATCGAAGGTGATTTTCAGCTTTATCTTATTTGCATTGTCACTGAAGGTAGATGAAGAAACAGAAAATGCATCCTTATCATCCACTACCATCTTACCTGTTGCAAAATTACCATCCTTGTATTCGGTGTCACCTATTTTCTTCACATTGACAACGAACTTCTCAAAATCATAATCTGCAGGAACCTCATACTCCTTTCGAGCCGAGTCAAATATGAACTCTCTGCCATTTATCTCAAGTAAATAAGCAGGCTCAATCTGTTTTTTTGTGAACTTGACACTGTAAGATGAGCCCGGCTCTAAAGTATACACTCCATTTGCGTCAGCTGTCACAGCGTCAGAACCCAGATATAAAGCTGCTGTGTAATCCTCATTAGGAGTAAGCTTCAAATAAAGCTTTGCATCTGTGGTATATGCATACTTGAGCTCCTCGGCGTTACCAGGCAAGGCCATAGCTGCTGTATTGTCCTCCTTAACAGCGATGCCATCAAATGCATTTATCTCCTTGTACTCACCATCTGCAGCAACCGACAGTTCAATCTTTCCGCCTGCATCCTCAGCCTTGTAAGCCTTGGTATACTCCTTTACTGTGATACTGGTCTTTGCCTTATCTACCACCTCAATAGTATAGTCCGCATTTGCTGCAAGTGTATATACGTCACCAGTTGGAGTAAGTGGTGTACCACCTGCCTTAACTACCGCCGTCTTTGTGTCTGGTGTTGCCACTGTCACCTTAAGGTACACTACAGCATCTACTGCAAAAGAGTATTTAAGGTCAAGAGTAGGATCTGCAGCACGCTCAGTTGTATTGGCCGTAGCACCTGCAAAGCTTGCTATCGAAGCATTATCTGTATCAAACGACGCGTCGCTGCACACCTCAATTGATGCTAAATATCCGGTCAGGTCGTCTGCCTTCTGTCCAACAAGTGTTATTGTAGATCCGGTCGCCGGGTCTCCCACTGGTGGCAACGGATCTGCCCCATCTGGTGTTGCCCCGTCTGGTGTTGATCCATCTGGTGCTAATCCATCTGGTGCTGCTCCTGCCGGTGTTGCCGGGTCTCCCAGCAAAACATTTACCGGATTAACAACTGTAACATCAAATGTTGTCCCTGCTGCACCCAAATATATTAAATATGTGTTATATCCGTCGCATTCCACGGGAGGAACAGTCGACTCTGTTATCACATAGCCAGACTTTGGTGTCACCTTATACTCAATCTGATAGCTATTTACTTCAGGTGTGTATGAGACACTTGCGCTAAACTGCCCCTCGCCTGAGCCTGCTAACCCAACTGGCTGCCAGGCAGGATTTTCTCCCGCCAGCCCACTGAGCATTCTATACTCTATACTCGCTGCATCTGCTGCAACGGCGTGTAATGTGACAGTCGCATCCACCTCGCCATCTGCCTTTACAACCTTTTGCGGTGCGTAGATTGCAGTACCTACAACAGCCAGCATCACAGCCAGCACAACCGCAACTATTCTGTGTTTTTTCTTGTTAATACCAGTACCCAATTTGTTCTCCCTTGCTCGATTGCCACTAAGCAATACCTATAAAACCTCATAATCTGATATATTGTATCACTATCACCTTAGTTTTCATAGTACTAAAGTATCATTCAATTAAAAGTATCACTTTTCCTATTATTTAGAGTCAGTTATGCGAGTTCATAAAAAAGGCAACAGCTCTTCGCACGTGCTGTTGCCTATATTCTACGCTGCCAGGTTTTTTACCCATTTTTCCTTCTTGAGCCAAATATGTGCCACCACAATTTTGACTATATCTGTGAGCTTCATAATTCCGTACATGGCAACTGGTCCCAATGGCGTAAACAGTGCCATATAGAAAATGCTGGGAATAACCATAAATATTGTGACTACTCCATCGACAACTGCTCCCATCATAGTGTCGCCTCCGGACTTAGATACAGCGAACTGAGTGTTCACATACACCCACAGTGGCATAAATAGTGCCATCATAAATACCATCTGTCTGCATATATTTTGCGACGCATCACTTAGATTTCTAAATACTACAGGTACCAGGAAAATAGTCAAAAGGCCAAGTACCATCATAAATAGGCCAAACACTACCGCTGCACTGAGCATCCAGGTCTTCTGCTTTTTAGCCTCTTCTAGCTCACCACGTCCCAAAGTCTGGCCCAGAATAACTCCTGTCGCTGTGGTAATGCCACCGAATGCTACAAAGTACAGGTTCGCAATCGCAAAGCTCGATGCCATGCCTGATACAACATCCGCCCCACCCTTACCATTGTAGAGTGCTGTTGTTACGGTCTCTGATACTACCCATAGCATTTCGGAAAAAATAACCAGCCAGCCCTTTTTTAATATGCGGCCAAACAATCCAAAATCGATATGTTTGATTGTATCCCAGCTGATAGTAAATGGCGGCCTTTCCCTAAAGATTAACACCAAATACATTATCATTTCGGCGCATCTTGCAATGATTGTTGCAAAGGCCGCTCCACGCACCTCCAGTCTCGGAGCCCCCAGGTTACCATATATGAGAATCCAGTTGAAAAAAGTGTTAATGCAGGTCGCTACAACCGAAATGATAAGTGGCTGTTTTACCTGTCCAATCTCCCTGAGTGAAGAAGCGATAATTCCTGACACTGTCATAGGAATTCCCACGAATCCCATTAGAATCATATACTGCACTGCCTGATCAAGTATCAAATCAGCCTGCGAATTGCCCATAACCATCAGCGACAGTACTTTTCTTGGAATTGCCATGCACACAAACATATAAATAAATATCAGTGATCCGGCCACCAATATCTTAAAGCATAATGTCTGCTGCATTCCTTTTTTGTCACCAGCGCCCGAGTACTGCGTCATGAAAATACCGCCAGCCATGCAAACAGCATTCATCAGTACCATAAACATAAACAAAATCTGGCCAGATATATTTACGCCTGACATCTTTATGTCGCCAAGACCCGCTACCATAAAATTATCTATAAGTGACACAAGATTCTGTATTAGTGCCTGTAGCATTACAGGAAGACCAATAAGTACTGCTTTTTTATAGAATTTTGCATCTCCGAATAATCTTCTCATTTTTCCCTCCGAGTAAAGATTCCAAAAAAGATTAACAAGTTAAAAAACCACAAAAAAAGACCGCCGAATAATCAGCGGCCTAAAAAGTATATCATATATTATTTTTCATACAAGAACTTTTCTGGGAGAGTTACATTGAAATCTCTCGCAAGATCCTTAAAATTCTCAACCGTGATGGTCTGAAGCTTGTCAGGTCTCATTGAAAGCATCTTAACCAAAATCTCTGCAGACTTCTCTGCCGTGTGGAAAAGTCCAAATGTAAGGTCAAAGTCCTCACCGGCTGCAAACATTCCATGGTGTGCCCAGATTGCAAGATCGTACTTTTTCATAAGCTCGCTGGTTGCTACAGCGATGTCTCTGCCGCCCGGTACCATCCACGGAACCACTCCAACTCCATCTGGAAATACTACCGGACACTCAGTTGCCATCTCCCAAAGCTCGCGGGTAAAGATCTCATCCTTAAGAGGTAGCACAAATGTAAGTGCAATAATGTTAGCTGGATGACCATGATATACAACCCTGTAATTTGGATTCTTAAGCTTCTTAACCTCAAGGTTCATAAGATGGCTTGGAAGCTCAGATGTAGGTCTGCCGCCATTTACAAGTCCCCAAACAATACGATAGTTCTCGCCCTTATCATCAACCTCTATCATGCATATTGAGTCTTCCGGCTTTATCATTACATTGCGGAAATATTTACCACTTCCGGTAACAAGGAAATACTCTCCTGCAAGGTTCGGCACTGATGTACCTATCTCCTTCCACTCCTTCGGCTCGAAGTTCTCCTTTACCTGCTCTACCTCCTCAGGCTTTACACGGTATGACAGGTTACCGCCGTTGCGCTCATGCCAACCCTGCTCCCAGCCATCATTGGCCATTCTCATAAAGCCCTGTACAAACTCTGCATCTAAAAATTTCATACTCAACCTCCCAAGCTGAAGACTAACTATTTCTCAAATGATAACACAAAACCGTGTTGGAAGTTGCAAAAGGGGTTCGCTTTTTTTGCAAAAACGACCATATTGCGCAACAAGTTGTAAGCCAAATGGCTAACTACCTCTCGTCCAGCAATGATGACACCTTCGTTGCTACCAGGTCAAAGGCCACCTCATTCATCCCACTATTTATTACAATATCAGCATAGTGCCTGGTTGGCTCTATATACATATAATGCATAGGCTTAACTGTAGTCAGATATTGGTCCATAATATTTTCGATGTCTCTGCCTCGCTCAAGCATATCTCGTCTTGCACGCCTAAGTATACGCTCGTCAGCATCTGCATCCACAAATATTTTGATATCCATCAGCTCCCTAAGTCGCTCATCCGCAAGCACAAGTATGCCCTCCAGAATGATTATACTGCTTGGGCAAATCTGCGTGAACTTATCTGACCTGTTATGCTGTGAAAAATCATACACCGGACACATTATTGACTCACCAGCTTTAAGTGCCTTTAGATGTTCAAGCAGCAGCTCTGTCTCCAAAGCATCCGGATGGTCATAATTTATCACCTTTCTCTGCTCAAAAGTCAGCTCATCATGCCTTCTGTAGTAATTATCGTGGTAAATAACTGTGACATCATCTCCAAACAGCGACTTAAGCCTGTCAGTAAATGTTGACTTTCCAGAACCAGTGCCTCCAGCTATCCCTATCAATATCGGTTGTAAATCTGCCATACCATACCTCTATAAACATACATATATATAGCATCATGCCTTAATAGCATACCTTAATTTCGTAGACTTAGCCCTCGGATTTCTGTTGCACTCCTCTTGACTGGGCCTAGTTACATCTTCTGATATTTCCGAATATATGCCAGCCTTTTTCATTGCTTTAAACGCCTTCTTGACCAGCCTGTCTTCGCCCGAATGGAATGTGAGAATAGCTACTCTAGCCCCGGGATTTAAAATATCAGGTAGCTTTTCCAGAAAGTCATACAGCACTTCAAATTCACTGTTTACATCAATTCGAAGCGCCTGAAATACCCTTGCGCAGGACTTCTTTGCCACTTCTTTGCGCTCTTTATCTGACAAGCCTTTCACTTTGCCGATTGCTTCCTCTATGGCGTTTTTCAGGTCTATCGTGGTTTTAATCTGCTGCCCTGCCTTCATCTTACGCATGACAACCGCAGCTATTTCCTCAGCGTAGGGTTCATCAGAATTTTCCACCATCATTCCAATGAACTCATCCTCTGTTAGCTCCGCTAGTCTCTGAGCTGCACTTACTCCATGCTCAGGATCAAGCCGAAGGTCCAGCGGTGCATCCACTTTATACGAAAATCCTCGTTCGGGCGTGTCTATCTGCATAGATGACACCCCTAAATCAGCAAGCACAAAATCGAACTTCCCCGACTCCTTTGCCACCTGATCTATGTTGGCGAAGTTGGTCTGAACTATAGTCAAAATATTCTCGTCATATCCTGCATTCTTAAGACGCTCCTTAGTCTTCACTATCTCTATAGGATCCACGTCCAGCGCATACATATGCCCCTGACCTTGAAGCTTCTCCAGCATAGCTTTGGTATGTCCACCATATCCAAGTGTGGCATCCAAGCCCTGCTCTCCTGGCTTGATTTTTAACACATCCAGGATTTCAGAGACCATAATCGAAATGTGCATGCCCGCAGGCGTACTGCCTTTACTTATCACCTTCTCTATGGTATCACCATATTTTTCAGGATTTTGCTCTTTATACTTTTCGTGAAAATTGCGGGGATGTGTCCCCTTATATCTGACACGTCTTTTATGCTCTTGTTCCATATTTTTCCTATACTATGTGCATCAAATTAATGAGTATAACCCAGGCCAATCCGTAGTATGTCACCACTGCGACAAGGTCGTTGACGGTGGTAATGAGCGGGCCTGAAGCCACTGCCGGGTCCACCTTTATTTTATTGAAAAACAAAGGTACAAGCGTGCCAACAAGGCTTGAAATAATCATTGCCAGCAAAAGTGCTGCCCCTACGCAGCCCGATATAAGAAATGCTGTGCCAAATGCGTATCCTTTGAAAAGTGCAATGTATAATCCTAAGAATACAAGCGCTAAAAGTCCTAGCAGCAATCCGTTGCTAAATCCGACCTTAATTTCTTTAAGTACCAGCTTAAGCTTATCTTTTGCTCCAAGATTTTCATCCATAAGCACTCTAATAGTTACTGCCAACGACTGTGTGCCCACATTTCCTGACATATCAAGAATCAGTGATTGGAAACAAATTACTATCGGAAGCACAGCAACTACCCCCTCAAAGGCACCTACTACAGTAGACACTCCCATTCCTAGGAAAAGTAGCACGATAAGCCATGGAAGTCGCTTTTTCATACTCTCTTTGGTGGTTTCACGCAAGTCCTCCTCCGCTGTCAAACCTGCCAGCTTTGCGTAATCATCACCCATTTCATCATCAACGGCCTCGATAACATCCTGAGCGGTGATGATACCTATTATTTCCATCTCTGAGTTCAATACAGGAAGCGAATCCTCCGCATAGTCCTTGATACGTTCGATGCTGTCAGCTATTTTCTCGTGATCCATTATGTATGGATACGAGCAGAGCACCAAATCTTCAAGCGCGTCTCCTTCTCTTGCCACAATAAGGTCCTTGAGGTCAATAGCTCCATGAAACTTACCCTTGTCATCCACCACGTATATGGTTGAAATATTATCGTTATCTCCAGCTTGATGTATCAGCTCATGAGTAGCCTGACGAATCGAGAGCGTATTGTCGATGCAGATATAGTTTGTGGTAATAAGACTACCTATCTCATCCTCATCGTAGGAGTGAATCAAACGAATATCCGCCTTAACATCCTCATCCAGAATAGGACGCAGCTTCTCTTTTGTGCTCTCGTCGATTTCTTCCAAGAGGTCAACTGCATCGTCAGCATCCATCTCATTGATGACTGCTGCCAGCTTGTCAATTCCGATTTCTTCCGCGTATTTCTCAGGTTCATCCAAAAATGAGAACACATCTGAGTACCACTCTACGCCTAATGTATTAAAAAGTGATATTCTCTCATCTTTTGTCAAGAGCTCCAAGCTATTCGCAATATCATTTTCATGATAATCCCACAGTCTCTCGCGAAGCTCTTCTTCCGGCAAACCGCTTCTTATTATGGCTACAATTTCTTCAGAAAATGCATTATTCAGTATTTCTTTTTCCATTTTCTCCTCCTGCCTATATGTGTACTTCTCTTATCACATAGCAATCATAAATAATTTGCTACATTTTGAGAAGTCATTTCTCACTATTTATTGTATGGTGTCATAAAAGCCAACAACACAAAGGGGGTAATTATGGCAAATTTAAATCTAGAGCACAGAAAATCTTCCTGCGCACTTAAGTTGCAGGACAATGCAGGCAATCCTATTGCCAATTCAGATGTACAAGTTACTCTCACCAACCATGAATTTATGTTCGGATGCGGCGCTTTTGATTCCCTTGAAGCTACCGCTGGTCATGATGGTGAAATGGGCGAGTTTTTCAAAGACCGTATGGACAAGTGGCTCTCAGTATTTAATTATGGCACCATCCCATTCTATTGGGGCGGTTATGAGCCGACAGAGGGCGATCCCAAATTTAACAGTCGCATGAATGCTGCCAAGTTCCTCAAGTCTAAAGGGGTACGTGTAAAAGGTCATCCACTATGCTGGCATACTTCTTGTGCCGACTGGCTCATGGATTATGACAATCCAACAATTCTCCAAAAGCAGCTGGACAGAATCAACCGCGATGTCACTGCCTTTAAGGGCGTGGTCGACATGTGGGATGTCATTAACGAGGTTGTAATAATGCCTGTGTATGACCGTTATGACAACGCTATCACCCGTATATGCAAGGACTTAGGGCGCGTTCGACTGGTAAAAGAGGTATTTGACGCTGCAAAGGCTGCCAATCCCAATGCAACTTTACTGATAAATGATTTCAATCTGTCAGAAAGCTATCGCATTCTAATTGATGGATGCTTAAATGCCGGCGTACCAATCTCTGCAATCGGAATACAGACACACCAACACCAGGGCTATATGGGACGCGAAAAACTAGAGGATATCCTGGACAGATTCTCATTCTTTGGATTGCCGCTACACTTCACCGAAAACACTCTAGTTTCAGGTGAAATAATGCCGGCAGACATTGTGGACCTCAATGACTATCAGGTCGAGAGCTGGCCATCAACTCCTGAAGGCGAGGAACGTCAGCGCCAGGAGTGGAAGGAAATGTATGAAATTCTCTTCTCTCATCCTCTGGTTGAAGCAGTCACCGGATGGGATTTCTCAGACGGTATGTGGCTCGGAGCGCCAAGCGGACTTATCCGAAAAGACAACTCTATTAAGCCTGCATATGAAGAGCTTAGACGCTTAATAAAGGACGAGTGGACTACCACTAAAACGATTCATACTGACGCCAATGGTATGGCAACGCTCGATGGTTTCAGAGGTGACTACACCATTACCTGCGGTAACAGTTGTGGCACCGTAAAGCTCACCAAAGATTGCAAAGAAGCAGCTGTTACATTAGCATAATTCATACATAAAAACGCTTTCACTTAGGTGTACATTAATGGCACCGTGAGTGAAAGCGTTTTTCAATACACATCTGCCCCACCGCGTATTGGGTTTACTTTTGCAGACAGCTCCAGCACCTTAAGCTTTGCAACAGCAGTCCTTTGCACAGTATCCCTGTTATAATCAAAATTCCGGGTTGCCTCGTATCTTGCCATAATAACATTATCAATTGCCGACTGCCTTGCATCGCCCTCTAGAAATTCAACCTGACATTTCCCCATTACAGACTTATAGCGCATGGTCACATCGCCTTCATCGACCATGCAGTCCATTTCCAGGGGAATATCCATTTCAAAAGAGCAAAGCGGCGATGCTTTTAGCATTTCATACTTTTTGCCAGCCATAGCTCCATGGATATAGAAGCAAATGTCCTTTCCATCAACTGTATAAGCAAAATTCACGGGCACTATGTATGGAAAATCCCCATCTGCAATGCCAATCCTTATGATGTCACATTCACCAATAATGCCAACAATGGTTTCAAAATCTGTTACTTCTCTGTCTTTTCTTCTCATTTTGTCACCTCTAATGTTCGAGCCAGTATTTAAATTGCGAACTCGTCAAATATGGTTTTGAAAAATATCTGTCTTCGGAAGGATAATAATGACTCTTAAACTCATAATACGAATCCGGAATATAACCTTGCATAGAGTCGAACACCGCAATATTGTCATAAATGGTCATGATGCCTTTTATCTGCTCTGTGGCACCATCATATACCTTTTGCGCCTGCTCTTTGCTTCCATACTCTCTTAATGAAAGATACTTTGTCGCACGTCCCGATTCATCGAAGAAAATCACGTTCTCATCACGAAGAATAGTAAATTCTCCCTCTGTAATAGTCTCCACATACTTTTCCACATAATAATCATCTGTCACAAGCTCTATGTACTGCAATATTTTATATTCATCACTTTGAGACATATTCTCAAATTCCTTTGTGATATTTTCATCCGGCTTTGATAGATAATACTCCAATGAGTTACCTTCTATATCGGATAATACAAACGATTTGTCTGTGTAATATAACTGATCGTCATAGTGAGAATAACCGCCGAGAATGCTATCAATCATTCCCATTACGTCCTGATACCAGACAGTATCAAACACTGTATAAAACGGCTCATATTCAGGGCCACCCACATGATCCGCCAGATTAAAACCTGCCTCGAGAGGAGTCGACCAGGCTGATCTGGATAAATGTTGCACCACCCTGCCATTCTCGTCAAATGAATATAGGAGCTGCTCTTCTGTATCATTACCATATATATCACCATAGTTTGAGGAGTACAGCACATATATGTAATCATCCGTAATCGGCTGAAAATATACATCATCAGTGTCTCTGGGCATATTAATCAACGACGGATTATCTTCCACCCTACTGTCGCGTTCTCCTGAAAAAATGGGTTCAGAATCCTGCATGCTTGTCTGCTCATTTAAGTCTTCCCTGTCAAGCTCGTTTGACAACGCTGAGACAGTCTCGTTCCAACTACCAGATACATTGCTATTTTTTCTCAAGTTAGGATATATCTTCCAAAAGAACATGGAGCATAAAATTGAAACTGAAAAAATCCCGATAAGCACATATGCGATTATTCTTGTAAGCTTTTCACTCATACTTTCATTCCCACTAATTCTCAAATGATGAATATGTTCTAACCGGGTATCCTACTTCCAGATCACCATTATCCACAATCTCATTTTTCGCAAAAGTAAATCTGGTATCAATCTTATCCACCTGTATTTCCGGCTCAAAATAACTTACGCCAGGAAGTGCCACAATATATCCGCCATCTTGCCTGTTTTGTCCTTCCAACTTGTAGCTGAAATATCTTGCTAGATCGTGACGTCCATTGTAAGTGATACCCTTTGATGAAATGTGAATCTCCTGATCTACCGAGCGCATTGAATAGTAATAATTTATATAATAGTCATCCGATTCATCTATCAGGTCCTGAACCACCTCAGCAACCGCATCGTCATTCTGCTCATTTAATCCAGTCAACTCTTCCATGTATACGGATTTGCAAAACGTAGTATAGTCGCGAGCTTCCTCAGAAGCGTAGACAATTTTTGCCTTTCCATCTATCGGCCCAACATCGTCATATGATATCAGATACACTATCTTAACTGGTTCGTCATAATAAGCGTACCTGCTTGTATCTGCCCCAAACATGAGATAGCCCATACGGTCATGGTAATATCCTATAAATGGCAACGCTCCTCTATATATGGTTATCTCTATAATTTTGAAATCATCAGATGCTGGTACAAAATACTTGGCATCTTCCTCCGATGTTATAAATTCATCGGGAATACTTGCAACACTTCCGCCTGTGTATTTTGTATCACCTGCCAAAAATGCCTCAGCCACAGTTCCCACAGGCTCTTTAAAATTCTCATCGTAAGTATATATTCTATACCTTTCACAGTTTTTTACTTTATCCAAAAATTTACTGCTAATTGCTGTATAAGAAATCGCAGTGTCCGAAATGGTAAAATAATCTATCGGACTTACGAACTCTACGTCTTCAAAATATTCATCTTCGCTATCTCTTACCAGGCCGGTAATCTGATATGCAGTGTCTGACATCTTCATAATTGAAAGCTCTGCTGCCGCCCAGCTTTCACCATCGCCCTTGTCTAATAGAAAATCGATATTAAGGTAATTAGTATCGTTAAGAGCCTCAACTACTCCATCTGCGTGAGTCTGAACGATAAGAGTCTCGTCGTCCATGATTTGCAACAACAAATCCGGGGAGTACTCTGTTTGGGAAACACTCTCATTTGCCTGATAGCCGCTTTGAATTAAGCCATCTATTTCGTAGCTTTGTTCTGATTCTGTCACCGCTAAATTAGTATCTGCACCGCTGCTTACATTATCTTGCCGCAATGAAACTTTCCAGAGAATCCCTATTAAAAGTTGCGCTGCCACCAGGCAGCCCACTATAATATATAAAACAAATGTAGGTACTCTACGTTTATTCATATTATCTCCTTAGAATCCATCAGCTATTACAATTATATGTGGAATCGCAGAATAACTTGCTGATACAAATTCTATCAATCTTCAAACGGGAAGTGATACTGGGTTAATCCAAGCTCATCACGTAGTTCAATAAGTTCCTTCTGAATGGTGTCTCCAACCGGAACACCCTTGTCCTTTCTATGTTGCCAGAACAGATGCTCCTT
>JAZLKM010000074.1:0-18791 GCA_045597645.1 Lachnospiraceae bacterium
TTGATGACACCGAATGGTTTCAGACAAACTATGATTGCTATTGGAATGGCAGCATTGCGAGTATAGTGATTTATAGTACGGGATATTATGACAGCGATACGAGATATAACGTCTACAATTATAACTTTGCAACTGGTCAGCAGGTGAGCAACGAGGAGCTGTTTGCTCTTAAAGGTATCACTGGTGAAGAGCTTGAGGAGAATATAAGAAGGGCGGCAGCATATGTTATAGATACGGAAATGCAGATGTTTTTCGAAAATGAGATGCCTCTGACTGAAGGTGAGCTATGGTATGCGGATGTTGTAGATGAAGCTGTTCAGCATATGTATGGGGATTATCTGCTAGCAAGAGCGAGGACCATACATATGGATAACATTGACGAATATATACCGGTATATCTGGACGCGGATGGTGAATTGCAGGCTGTTACACTAATTTACAACATGGGAATGTACGGCGAGGTTACCAGCATTTTATCTCCTAAGGAGTGGGTAAACAATGATGTAAAGGCCTTTTCAGGGGATCTTCTGGATGTTGTATCAAAAGATGATGGAATATACTTAACGATCTATAGGACTGACTGGTCAGAAGCAATGCATGAGGAGTACCCGTCTTTTGATTATGCAAAAGAATATCGGATTGATGGTCTTTACAAAAATTATATAGATGCAAGAATCTCATGGGTTGGAAATGGCAATCAGCCATACATTTTGCTCTTGTCGGATGATGGAACTATATCTTATGTAGATGTCTGGGAAGGGATTGCATCAGGATATTTCTGCGCTGTTGAGCCATTATGGGGATTAGCTAATTTAAAAGCTTTCAGCGAAGAATCAGAGTACAGGATTGCAGCGGTAAATAATGACGGCATATTAATTGATGTGGAAGATGCTCTCTATATGATGCTTAGCTGCAGATATATAGATTTTGAAAAGAATTTGTTGAACTTGGGTGATGTGACAAGATATTCTGCCACGGTAAACCATAAAGAGTCAGGGGAATATGTTGAGTACGAGGAGATGATAGGATTTACAGATGATAAATATCACCTATTTGTAAGAGAATCCTACAAAACTGCTGATTACGAAGGCGGTTCGCAGACAGGGTATATTACCTTTAATGGAATGAATGAAAGAGGAATAGTATATGATTTTTCTCTTGTAGGTGAGGATGGCGAGAATAGAGGAGCTATGGCTATAAATGCATATAGCTTTTGGGACGAAGATTTCGATTATATCGTTGATTGGGCTGAAGCGACCTATCTTGGCGGCCTTGACATATTTGAGTCGCAGGGGTACAGAGTAATACTGAAAAGCTCTGTAGGATAATGAGGTTGCCTTTTTGAGAAGTGGTGAAACGCACTTAGATTTTTACGAGGAGGTTATTCGATGGAATTAACAGGTACCTGGAAGCCATATGGAAAATATGTAAATAAGGACCAAAAGATTATAATTCAAGACTATGAAATTACCTTTTGGACAGATTCGGTGAGTTCAAATTCAAAACAGGCAACAGCTTCCTTTCATTTGGAGGAGGGGGGTAGTCTAAAGGAGAATCACTGTTACAATATAAAGATTGATGATGAACAATATAAAAATATTGATTTTATGGTTCATGAAGAAATCATTGATGGAAAGCCTGTTGTGATTCTTTCTCATATGGATATGGAATATGACGGCAGAGGGCGTATTGTATTTTTTTCTTATGTTCGTGAAGAAGATTATACATTAGTAAATGATGAATTTAAGTCTTTGGCATATCTATACTGGAATGAGCGTCCGCCCGTATCGAAGATGCAAAAGAATCCAAATGAATACATGGCAATGAGTATGACGTTGGGAAGTCTGGAAAGTGGATTTCTCATGCAAAAATAGTCAGATAGTCCTGTCAATTATGGGATTGTATGTAGATTGTTTTTGTGTTAGTATATCAGCAAAATAAAAGCTGTGACAGAGAAAGTAGTATGCGGGGCGACTATAGAGAGAATCTCCTAGGCTGGAAGAGATTTAGGAAGAGCGCATATGAAGACCACTCTTGAGCTGATCGTAGAAGCCGTATTGGTGAAGCGACTCCGGATTGCCCCGTTATAGGCATAATGAGTGAAACACTGAGGTGGAACCGTGTATACAATGCACCCTTGGATTTGCGTAAAAGCGCCAATCTACGGGTGCATTTTTTACGCTAATATTAATCACTTGGTTTTATAAGGAGAGAGAAAAATGGTGAATTTTAAAGAGGACGAGGAACTTCAAGTATTGAATCATTCATGTGCTCACTTGATGGCACAGGCAGTTAAGCACCTCTATCCGGACGCAAAGTTCTGGGTAGGTCCAGTAGTAGAAGAGGGCTTTTACTACGATATGGATCTTGGCGGAAAGTCTCTTACAGACGAGGATATCGCTGCAATCGAAAAGGAAATGAAGAAGGTTGCAAAGACAGGAGTTAAGATCTACAGACGTGAGATTTCAAAGGCTGAGGCTCTTGAGATGTTCAAGGACGATCCTTACAAGATTGATCTCATTTCAAATATGGATGATGGCACAATCACCTGCTATGACCAGGGCGATTTCACGGACCTTTGCCGTGGACCACACGTAGACAATGTAAAGCTCTGCCGTAACTTTAAATTAGTTAAGCACTCAGGTGCTTACTGGAAGGGTGATGCAAGCAACCAGGTACTTGATAGAGTATATGGTGTATGCTTCCCGACACCAGAGGCACTGGAGGAGCATTTGAAACTTCTCGAGGAGGCAAAGGAAAGAGATCACCGTAAGATTGGTAAAGACATGGGTATCTTCATGGTGGATGATCTCATCGGACGTGGACTCCCAATGTACCTTCCAAATGGTTATACAGTATGGCAGGAACTTGAGGATTATATTAAGTACAAGGAGCGTAAGCTGGGCTACCTGCATGTTATGACACCATGTGTTGGTACTGTTGATCTCTATAAGACATCCGGACATTGGGATCATTACAAGGAGAATATGTTCCCTAAAATGGAAGTAGAAGGCGAGGAGTTTGTCCTTAGACCTATGAACTGCCCACACCACATGAGAATATATGCTAACAGGCCACATTCATACAAGGAGCTTCCAATACGTATAGCAGAGATTGCGCACGACTTTAGATACGAGGCATCAGGTGCTCTCAAGGGTATCGAGCGTGGACGCCACTTCTGCCAGAATGATTCGCATATTTTCTGCACAATTGATCAGATCAAGGATGAAGTCAAAGCAGTTTGTGATCTAATCTTTGATGTATATAAGGATTTTGGCATCACAAACTATCGCTGCGCACTTTCACTTCGTGATCCGGCTGACAAAAAGAAATATCATCAGGATGATGAGATGTGGAACACTGCAGAGCAGGCTCTTCGTGACACCTTAAATGAGATTGGTATTGAGTTCACGGAGGAGATTGGTGAGGCTGCATTCTACGGACCAAAGCTTGATGTTCAGGTTAAGCCAGCTATTGGAAATGAGATTACGCTCTCTACATGCCAGCTTGATTTCTGCTTGCCAGCTAAGTTTGACCTTACATATATCGATGCTGACCAGGCGAAGAAGACTCCGGTAGTAATTCACAGAGCTATTCTTGGTTCTCTCGACAGATTTATGGCGTACATCCTTGAGGAGACGAAGGGTAACCTTCCTACATGGCTTGCTCCAGTACAGGTTAAGGTGCTTCCTGTAAAGAATGATGACCCTGAGTTGAATGCATACTCAGTAAAGCTTGTTGAGGCACTTGCTGATGCTGATGTGAGAGTTGAATATGATGACCGCTCAGAGAAGCTTGGCTACAAGATGCGCGAGGCGCAGATACAAAAGGTTCCTTACTTAGCAGTACTTGGTAAGAATGAGGAGGCTGAGAATACAGTTTCATTCAGACTTCATGGTGAGCAGGGCACAACAACAGTATCATTTGATGAGTTTGTTGAGCTTATTGTTAAGGATATTAAAACAAAAGGACGTTCTCTATAATAATTGCGAAGGGCAGGACTATGAAGCATATTCTGGTTGTTGATGATGACAAAACAAATCTTCTGGTAGCAAAAGAAACCTTGGGAGACGTTTACAAGATTACTGCTGTCACCATGGGTGTGCAGGCACTTAAGTTCTTGGAAAATAATAAGTGCGATTTAATTTTGTTAGATATCAATATGCCAGGAATGGATGGCTTTGAGGTAATGTCCAAGATTCGTGAGATTGACGGAGCGCAGGATATACCTATCATTTTCCTTACAGCTGCAAATGATGCTGCAATTGAGAGCAGATGCCTTGAAGAGGGAGCCTTGGATTTTATCGCGAAGCCCTTTGTTAAGCAGGTAATTAAGTCTCGAATCAGTAGAATCCTGGAGCTTGAGGAGCTGAGAGCAGGACTCGTAGATAAGCTTGAAAAGACAACTCAGGAAATAATTGATATTAGGAACAAAGGTCAGAAGGATGCTTTAACAGGTCTATGGAACAGAGCGTACATGGAGCAGGCAGTTAATCTTAGTCTTGCTGCCATCAATCACGGCGCGCTATTTATGATTGATATGGACAATTTTAAATCCATAAATGATACCTATGGCCATCTGGCAGGTGACAATGTCCTTAGAATGTTTGCGGATACACTCGTCAAGTACTCAAAGGAGAATGATATTGCATCGAGAATCGGTGGTGATGAATTCATTCTTTTTGTAAATGGTGATCAGCCGGAGACAAAGCTGGCAGAGCTGGCACAAAATATAATTACTGACATGACTGGGCAGCTTGCAGCTGGTCAATATGACACAAACTGCTCAGTATCAGTTGGAATAGCGATGTCTCCAATGGATGGCGAAGATTTCACTGGACTGTATAATGCTGCAGACAAGGCATTGTATCATGTTAAGCTCAATGGCAAGAACTCGTATCACTTCTATGGAGATGCCAAGAAAATTGCGGCAGAGCGGGCAGAAAATACAGTTGACCTAGAGTATATCAAGGCTTTGATGCTCAGATCAGATGCAGGAAAAGGCACCTATAATCTGGAGTTTGAGAATTTCCATCATGTATATAATTTCCTGAGGCGATTTGTCGAGAGAAACAGCAATGAGATTCGTACAGTTCTATTTACAGCAACAACTCCGAATGACCGCATAATCGATAACGAGGAGTTAGAGACAGCTATGGCGGCGCTTGAGCGTGCGGTATATACATCACTTCGCAGATCAGACATCTCTAGCAGGTATTCGAATAAGCAGATGGTAGTTATTTTGCTCGATACGGATCAAGCAAATTCTAAGCTTGTTGTAGATAGAATATTGGAAAATTATAAAAAAGAATATAGTGGCAGTAAAGTGTCATTCAGCTATGGTATAGCAGAGGTGGGCGAGTAGAGGCAGATATTGTCTGTTCAAAATTAAGTGCATAAGCTTTTATAGATGATGTAGCCATAGTAAATAAAAGTAAAACATGGTAAAATCCATGCTAATGATAGTTCATGATATATCGAACTAGCGGAAATAAACTCAAAATCAAACTCATTTTAGCCATAGGAAGGGCAATTATATGAAGAAAAAAAAGAGTGGTATATCGCTATTATTAACACTGCTTATTATGGGATTTGGCCCACTTGTGCTGGCTGCGATTATTATGATTACAGTGGCATCAAGCAGCATCAAGAATTCTGTTCAGGAGGAGACCTACGGAAAACTGAAGGTTGCTGCAGAAGGCTTGGATCAGTATTTCGCCTATGACATTATTGCAAATGGCGAAGTAGACTACGAGGAGTATTCTGATCACGAGTATATGGAGTGCTCGAAGTCGGAGTCGGTGGAGCTCACCTTGTTCAAGGGCGATACAAGATTCCTCACCTCATTGAAAAATGCGGATGGTACTTATAATGAAGGTACGCAGGCAAGCGCAGAGGTATTTGCTCACGTGAAGCAGGGTCAGACATATACAGCTGATGATGTGGTAATCAATGGTGTAGACTACTACGTATATTATCAGCCGATATATGATGGTGAGAATAATTTCTGGGGTATGGCATTTGCCGGAACACCTCAGGTTAAAGTAAAGCAGGCAATTACTAGTGCTGTAACAAAGCTCATTGTTGTAGCTGTTGTTATAGCAGCATTGTTCTCAATCATTATTATTACGGTTGCAGTAAAAATTAAAAAGAGCATAACATTACTATCAGCAGGACTGGTGAGATTGTCAGAAGGTGACATCTCAGAGGGTGTTAACGCTAAGGATGCTATCAGCGAGATAACTGAGATGATTGGTGCTACGAATCTGTTGCAGGAGAAGCTGTCTAGTGTAGTAGGCGTTGTTAAGGATCAGACTAACAGCCTGTCATCATCAATAGGTGTAGTAAATGGAGCAGCTAATGAGTCTGCAGAGGGTACAATGCAGATATCAGGAGCTATGGATGAGCTGAGCGGCTCAACTATGACTCTGTCAGAAAATGCCCAGGATGTTAACAATCAGGCAGTATCAATGGGCGAGTATATCCAGGGAATTAGTGAGAATGTTGAGGCACTCTCAAATGCATCTGATGAGATTAAGGATTCTACAGAGAACGCTCAGGAAATGATGAACAGAGTGCTCGAGTCCTCTGAGCAGTCATCACATGCAGTAGATGAGATAACTGAAAGTATTGCTCTTACCAATGCGTCTATTGTTAAGATTACTGAGTCAGTCAACCTCATTTCAGAGATTGCTTCTCAGACTAACCTTCTGGCGCTCAACGCTTCTATTGAGGCAGCTAGAGCTGGTGACGCAGGACGCGGATTTGCGGTTGTTGCAGAGGAGATAGGTAAGCTGGCAACAGAATCTGCTGATACAGCTAATAACATTAGAGCCCTGGCTGAAGATATGACAGCAAAGTCTAACCAGACTGTAGGCCTGGCTAAGAAGATTGGTGAGATAATCAAGGGAGAGCAGGAATGTGTGGAGACTACCCAGAATGCATTTGAATCTCTTGGAGCATCCATCGAGGAAAGCCTGGCTATGATTACAGAGATTAATGCTAAGACAAATGACCTGTCTGGAATTAAGGATGGCATCTTGGCTAACATTACCAATCTCTCATCTATAGCTGAGCAGAATGCTGCAAGCAACCAGGAGGTAACCGCTTCAGTTGCCACTATTGCAGAGCGTGTTGGAGACATGTCAGCGCAGAGTGATGAGATGAAGAGTCTTTCAGATTCGCTGCAGGAAGCAGTATCATACTTCAAGTAAGGACTAGAAGAAGCTAGATATTACTTTACAAAGTAAAAGAACCAGTACGAGGCCGATTATCGGCCTCGTTATTTTATTGCTTTGCTTAATAGCAAGGCTTGAACCTAGCATATTGCCAGCTATCCCAAATATGCCTGCAACAAGGCCGAGCTGCCATACTACCTGGCCACTTGTGATAAAAATAATAAGGGAAGTGATGTTGGTTGTGAGGTTTATAGCCTTGGTCTGCGCATTGGCCTGACTTACATTTAGATGTGCGAAAACATTTAACAAAATAATGAGAAAGGTGCCGGTACCTGGGCCATAAAAGCCATCGTAAGCACCTATAATAAGTGCAAACACTGATGCGATGATAAAAACCTTTTTGTCGAAGGCATCGACGGAAGGGTAATCCTTTCCGAAAAGCTGCTTATTAAATACAAAGAAGGTGGTGACCGCAAGAACCGGTAAAAGTGCAATTCTAAGCACGTAGTCATCAGTAGTAAGTGAAAGCTTGGCGCCGATTGATGAGCCGATAAGTGCGGCGATAACTGTAGGGATGGCCAGCTTTAGATTTATCAGCTTATGCTTTATGAACTTTCCGGTGGTTATGGTGGTGCCCATTGCGGATGACAGCTTATTGGTAGCTATAGAGGCATGAGTTGGCAGACCTGCCAAAAGATATGCCGGCAGGGATATAAGTCCGCCACCACCGCCGATGGAGTCTACGAATCCGGCCAGAAATACAAGAGGACATACTATTAAATACGAGTAAATGGTTATAGTCATAGGTTAAACATCCTTCTAGATGGTAGTTTCTATCCAGCGGACTTTATCATTTTTCACGGTTAATATCAATACATGTCGTATGAATTATACGGAATATCGCAGATATCCTTGAAAAAATAATAATATAGTAGAAATGTAGAGATTTTTTCTATATCCTAAAGGGGTAAGTTTTAACAAAATGCCAATGTGAAAGGCAGGTGGAGCACATGATTACTCTAAATGACTATCTATATTCTGGAGATACTGTTCTGAAAATACTACATAACTATTCAAGTGATCTGAAATCCAGATCTATTGAAAAGCATAATGCCATCGATATGGTACATTGTAATTTTCTGCTACAGCAGATAGATATTTTGGAGCATAACGACTTCCTTACCTCGCAGTCACAGAGAATAAGGGAACTGTATAAGCTGATGGCAAAGCAGTATCCATTTCTGGCATTTACATTTAAGGGCAGAATTAAGTCTCTAATCAGAGCTGAGGAGAAGTTTAATGGCTATATAGTAGAGTATGTATATGACTACTATAAGAAAAATCACGAATTTCCTTCGCTTGTAGACCTGAAGGAGAGAGTTAGCTGCTTTAGAGACTTTATTGCATATAGAATTGTAGTTTCTATGCCAAAATGTCACCTAAAGGAAGGTGATGTCAGAGAAGAAATAGAGCTCGATTATCTGTATGAGATTGCCAATCTTCTGCCTGATTTTCTAGAGGAAAGAGGTTTTAGCGTTCAGGTGTCTCAGCGGGATGGAGAGAAGAAATCAGACAGGCTCAAGGACAGCCTGAGCGAGTATTATAGGGATTATATTGTAAATCCAAGTCCCATAGGCTACAGATCTCTGCACATTACCCTATATGATAATATCGCAAGGACCTACATTGAGCTACAGCTTCGTACCAAGGAAATGGATGACTATGCGGAAATAGGGGCTGCTAATCACATGGGATATGAGAAGCGCCAGGAGGCTGAGCGAACCAGAAGGGAGGAAATCCCTGTCGGCGAGTGCATATATTTTGACGAGGCTTATGAGCGTGTGGTTAAGCTTCATGCATTAGATCTCGCTAAGGTGGATGTAAATATGTTTGGGGCCATAAGTAATGAGGTGGTTAATGATGGCTGTGGTCTGTTTAGAGGCCGTCTGATTACACCTTACGAGCATCTGTCGCGCTTCCAAAATGACATAATAGATTAGAATTGCGGATGATAAAATGGGGCTGGATACGTGGTTAGCCTCGCCTAAAGCGGCGAGACGTCGTTATCTCTCAGCCAATTAGCTCCCCTTGTGGGAGCTTTTTTAATGACAGAAAATTTTATCATTTACCTATTGACATGGTAGGCGAATAGGTGTATTATCACTCCAACATCAACGAAAGGAGACATGACAAAATGAGAACAGGCAACTTCGAATATGAAAACTATATGTGTTGTATGTGTTGTCGAATGCTATTCTCCCAGGCGAGAAGGAAGGCCGGGTGTTTGGCTCATTTGTCATGCGCCCATACATAGAATTTGTCATTTCAAATCTAAGTAAGCCTTCGCCTGGGAGTTAGAAGCCCGGGTTTTTTTATGCCCGGTATGTGAACCAAGAAAATAGATAAAGAAATTAATTAGTAGAAAGAGGATATAGAAATGAAGAACAGATTATTAAACAAATTGATTACAGGAGCAATCGTAGCAGCTGTTGGTATTTTTGGACTGGTTGGATGCGGAAAGTCAGCTGATACTGCTACTACATCAGAAAATCAGATATATAGAACTCTGGATGAGATTAAGGCAAGCGGAAGCATCAACATCGGAGTGTTTTCAGATAAAAATCCATTTGGATATGTAGATGAAAATGGTGCGTATCAGGGATACGATGTGTACTTCGCAGAGAGAATAGGACAGGACCTTGGTGTAGATATTAACTACGTATCTACAGAGGCTGCCAGCAGGGTAGAGTATCTTGAGACGGGCAAGGTGGATATCGTACTTGCGAACTTCACTGTAACGGATGAGAGAAAGCAGAAGGTTGACTTCGCACTGCCATACATGAATGTAGCACTTGGAGTTGTATCGCCGGAGAGCAAGGTAATAGAGAGTCTTGACCAGGTTGGCGCAGACGATCAGGTAATAGTAATCTCAGGAACTACTGCTGAGACATATCTTGAGAAGAATCATCCGGATATCAAGCTTCAGAAATTTGATACCTATGCTTCAGCTAAGACCTCATTTGAGAATGGAACCGGTGTAGCCTGGGCTAACGACAACACTGAGGTTATAGCATATGCTATTGAGAATCCGGGCTATGTGGTAGGTATTCCATCACTTGGCAGCCAGGATACCATTGCACCGGCAGTGACCAAGGGTAACAGTTCACTTCTTAGCTGGCTCAATGACGAGATAGTTAAGCTTGGCGACGAGAACTTCTTCCATGCAGATTATGAGGCCACTCTTCTTGATACCTATGGCGCAGATTATGAGGATACCCTTGTAGTTGAGGGTGGCAAGGTTGCAGGCGCTGAGGTGGCTGCAGCTGATATTAAGGAAGGCAATGGTGAGACCATTAAGATTGCTGCATCACCGATTCCGCACGCAGAGATCCTTGAGAAGGCAGCGGAGCTTTTGGAGCAGCAGGGCTATAAGCTTGATATTGTAGAATTTGAGGATTATGTACAGCCAAACCTTGTAGTAGAGTCAGGTGAGTTTGACGCAAACTATGTAGAGCACGTTCCATATCTTAACAGCTTCAATGATGAGCAGGGTACTCACCTTGTAGATGCAGGTCAGATTCACTATGAGCCGTTTGGTATCTACCCGGGGACCAAGAAGTCACTTGATGAGATTGCAGATGGAGATTCAATAGCAGTTCCAAATGATACTACCAACGAGGCTAGAGCACTTTTACTTCTTCAGGACAATGCACTTCTTAAGCTTAAGGATGGAGCAGGCCTTACTGCTACAGTAAATGATATTGTAGAGAATCCTCATAACATTAAGTTTGTAGAGCTTGAGGCAGCTCAGGTAGCACGAGTTGTAAGCGAGGTAGAGTTCGTAGTACTTAACGGTAACTATGCACTTGAGGCTGGTTACTCTGTAGGTAGAGATTCTATCGCATATGAAGCCAGCGATTCAGTGGCGGCTAAGACCTATGTAAATATCATTGCGGTATATGAGGGCAATGAGAACAGTGACAAGATAAAGGCACTTGTATCAGTACTTAGATCTGATGAGATTAAGCAGTTTATCGAGGACACCTATGACGGTGCGGTAGTATTTTTTGAAAATTAATTCGTGATATGCATGCAGGGCTAAAATGCTCTGCGTGCTTTAGCAATTATGTATGAGGTAACATATGAGCGTGATAGAGATTAGACATCTAACCAAGACCTTTGAGTCAAATGGACTTACAGTACATGCGCTAAAGGATGTGAATATTTCAATTGAAAAGGGAGAAATATACGGCATCATTGGTATGTCTGGAGCAGGAAAAAGTACTCTGGTACGCTCTATAAATTTTCTGGAGAGACCTACTGAGGGGCAGGTGCTGATAGATGGCGTGGACCTGGCACAGCTGTCAGAGAGCGAGCTTAGGAGAAAAAGAGCCGAAATAGGTATGATTTTCCAGAGCTTCAATCTCCTCGAGCAGAAAAACGTGATTGATAATATATGCTTCCCTCTTGAGATAGCAGGGGTAAAAAGAAAAGAGGCTAGGGCGAGGGCTAAGGAGCTTTTGGGACTGGTTAAGCTCGAGGACAAGGAAAAGGTCTACCCTTCGCAGCTGTCAGGCGGTCAAAAGCAGAGAGTGGCAATAGCAAGAGCCTTGGCTACCAATCCACAGATACTTTTATGTGATGAGGCTACAAGTGCGCTGGATCCGCAGACTACAGAGTCCATTCTAGAGCTCTTAAAGAGCATAAATACCAGCTTTGGAATCACAATTGTCATAATTACACACCAGATGTCGGTAGTCACTGATATCTGTAACAAGGTAGCAATTATAGACAGTGGTAAAGTAGTAGAGGAAGGTTCTGTCGATACTATATTTGAAAATCCCAAGACAGACGCAGCACAGGAACTGATCATAGGCAAAAAGATGGGCAGAGGACCTGTGGAACATATTGACTCGGCTAAGAGTATACGAGTGGTATTTTCAAATAACTCAGCATATGAGCCGGTGATATCTAATACTATTCTAAAGTTCAATGCTCCTGTTAATATTCTGAAGGCTGATACCAAGAATGTGGGCGGAAGAGCTGTAGGAGAGATGATATTAGGGCTCCCTGATGGGGAAAAGCAGCAGGCAGATATCATAAGCTATCTTAGAGAACGAGGTCTGGTGGTAACGGAGGATGTGGAAAATGTTTGATAGTAAAGTCATTGAAATGCTGCTGATTGGTATCAAGGACACCCTATATATGACCATATTTTCCACCCTTGGAGGATATGTGCTGGGACTTCCAATTGGCATCGTACTTAATGTGACAAGGCCTGAGGGACTTCGTCCGTGCAAGCTAATATATAGAATAATTGATGTGGTATGCAACATCATACGAAGTGTTCCGTTTTTGATATTGCTAATACTGCTCATTCCTTTTACCCGTGCGATTGTGGGCAAAAGCTACGGTTCAACAGCAACAATAGTACCGCTTGTGGTATGCGCAGCACCTTATATTGCCAGAGTTGTAGAGGCATCTCTAAATGAGGTTAGCGCAGGAGTGATTGAGGCTGCAAAGTCAATGGGAGCCAGCAACTGGCAGATAATAACAAGGGTGCTTCTGGTGGAGGCTAAGACCTCGCTTTTGACGGGTGCGACCATCACTACAGGTATCTTGCTTGGATACTCAGCAATGTCCGGTACTGTAGGAGGAGGCGGACTTGGTGATATTGCAGTCAGGTACGGCTACTACAGATGGCAGACAGATATCATGATTGTCACTGTAATCCTGCTTATTGTGATTTTCCAGATTATTCAGAACGTAGGCACCAAAATAGCAGTGTCGCTAGACCATAGAAAGAGATA
Source organism: Lachnospiraceae bacterium (assembly GCA_045597645.1). Classification (GTDB taxonomy): domain Bacteria; phylum Bacillota; class Clostridia; order Lachnospirales; family Lachnospiraceae; genus JAKSSE01. The sequence continues at coordinate 12,989 of JAZLKM010000074.1, forward strand.
AGGACAGCGTATGGATGGTAATACAATCATTTCATATATTCCGCTCTTTAAGGAAGCTTTTTTTCTAACCCTGAAAATAGGCTGGATTGGCATTATGATGGCCATTGCAATAGGAATAGTTGGCGCGTTCGTGGTGTATTTTAAGGTCCCTGTACTAAAGGGACTGTTCAGGATATATGTTGAACTGTTTAGAAATACTCCGCTTTTGGTCCAGCTGTTCTTTTTGTATTTTGCATTGCCAAAGCTGGGGTTCGCCATATCAGCAGAGGCAGCAGGAGTCCTTGGAATAGGCCTTCTGGGTGGAAGCTATATGCTAGAGAGCATACGAAGCGGACTTGAGTCAGTGCCACTGTCGCAGATAGAAAATGCCAAGGCACTTGGCATGAATAGGCTTCAGTTATTTTCGCACATCATATTGCCGCAGGCTTTTTCAATGAGCGTACCGGCGCTGGTGGCGAATATCATCTTCCTGCTGAAGGAAACCAGCGTGTTCTCTGCTATAAGCCTGATGGACCTGATGTTTACAGCGAAGGATCTGATAGGCCTGTATTATAGGACGACAGAGAGTCTGTTCCTTCTTGTTATTTTCTACATCATAATGCTGTTGCCGGTATCTATCATCGGTAATCTGATTGAGAAAAAGGTTCGCTACGGAATGTTTGGAGACTAATATATGAGTTTTTTTACAGAGCTAGGATTTGATGTCCTTTTAAAGGGCAATAATTTCATAAGGCTCCTGGAGGGGCTGGGAGTAGCGCTTCGAATCAGCTTAATTTCTGTGGCACTTAGTATTTTCCTTGGCATGATACTAGGTACTCTTATGAGCCTTAAAAACAGTGTGATTAACGCCATTACCAAGGTGTATCTGGAGATTGTGAGAATCATGCCGCAGATGGTGCTCCTGTTCATCGTATATTTTGGTATAACCAAGGCCTTTGGACTTAATCTTGAGGCTGAGACGGCGGCAATTATTGTATTTACCTTCTGGGGTACCGCTGAGATGTCAGATCTGGTCAGAAGCTCGCTGATCAGCATTCCTCAGATTCAATATGAGAGCAGTATGGCATTGGGGCTAAATAAGACACAGACATATATTCATGTCATCATTCCTCAGACCATCAGGCGTCTGATACCGCTGTCAATCAATTTGATTACTCGTATGATTAAGACGACAAGCCTTGTGATGATGATAGGAATAGTTGAGATACTGAAGGTAGGACAGCAGATTATTGAGGCGAATAGGAAAAGCTCACCAAATGCTGCCTTTGGCATTTTCGCGACAGTATTTGCGTTATATTTTCTGGCGTGCTACCCAATCAGCCTTGTAGCCAAGTACTTAGAGAAAAAGTGGGAGATATAAGATGGGAACAATATTATCTGTTGAAAATCTTCATAAGCAATTTGGAGACCTGACTGTAATAGAGGACGTCAGTCTTGAACTAAATAAGGGCGAGGTACTGGTGGTTATCGGCCCATCCGGATGCGGTAAAAGCACATTTCTCAGATGCCTCAATGGTCTGGAGGATATACAGGATGGAAAGGTACTCCTTGATGGTACTGTAATCAATCCCAATAAAAAGGAGCTTGTTAAAAATAGGGAAAAGATAGGTATGGTTTTCCAGAGCTATGACCTGTTTCCGCATAAGACTATTTTGCAAAATATAATAATGGCTCCTGTTGTGGTGCAAAAGAGGAATAAGCAGGAGGTCACCAAGGAGGCTATGGAGCTCTTGGAGCGAATTGGACTTAGTGCTAAAAAGGACAATTACCCAAGGGAACTGTCAGGCGGCCAAAAGCAGAGGGTGGCTATAATCAGAGCTCTGATTATGCATCCTGAGATTCTGCTGTTTGACGAGGTGACAGCGGCTCTTGATCCTGAGATGGTAAAGGAGGTATTAGACCTCATCCTATCGCTGGCGAAGGAAGGCCGAACCATGGTTATAGTGACACACGAGATGGCATTTGCGAGGGCAGTAGCTGATAGGGTGGCATTCATGGACGGCGGCAGGATAGTGGAGGAGGGCACTCCGGAGGAACTATTTGATGCTCCTAAAACTGAGAGACTTAAACGCTTTTTGAAGACTTTTGCATATAGCAACGCTGAATAATTGATAGGAGGGATTATGGAGGAGATTATTTATCTGGACAATGCGGCCACAACCTATGTGAAGCAGGAGGTTATAGATGCGATGCTTCCATACTTTGGAAAGACCTTTGGAAATGCAGCCAGCATATACAGGTTTGCAGGTGAGGCCACAAAGGCAGTGAATGCAGCCAGACAGACAGTGGCTGACTTTATTGGAGCTAAGGAGAGGGAAATATATTTCACCTCCGGCGGCAGCGAATCTGACAACTGGGCACTGGTATCTATTGCAGAGCAGTATGCGAGCAAAGGCAGGCATATTATCACATCAAAAATTGAGCATCATGCAATACTTAGCACCTGTGAGTACTTGGAAAAAAGAGGGTATGAGATTACCTATATAGACGTTGATGAGGATGGAGTAGTAGATCTGGATATGTTGGAAAAAAACATCAGACCAGACACCATTCTTATTTCAGTTATGTATGCAAACAATGAGATAGGAACTATCCAGCCGGTGAAGGAAATAGGCGAGATAGCCCATAAGCATGGAGTGATTTTCCACACTGACGCGGTTCAGGCTTATGGTCATGAAAAAATAGATGTAAGTGAGCAGGGAATAGACCTACTTAGTGCAAGTGGACACAAATTTAATGGACCTAAGGGCGTGGGCATTCTCTATATTAGGGATGGCATAAAGATTGGTTCATTCATCCACGGAGGCTCACAAGAGAGAGGGAGGAGAGCCGGTACCCACAACACTCCTGGCATTGTAGGATTTGCCAAAGCTACAGAGCTGGCCAAGGATAATCTTGATGTGCGCAAGGCCAAGGAGACTGAGCTTAGAGACTATCTGATTGAGCAGGTAGAAAAGAATGTGCCACACATCAAGCTCAATGGTCACAGAACCCAGAGACTGGCGAATAACGTGAATTTCAGCTTTAGATTTATAGAGGGTGAGTCACTGCTTATCATGCTAGATCAGAAGGGGGTGTGTGGTTCTAGCGGCTCTGCCTGCACGTCAGGTGCTCTCGACCCATCACATGTGCTTTTGGCAATCGGATTGCCGCATGAAATAGCGCATGGATCACTGCGCTTGACGCTCTCAGAGGAAAATACAAAAGAAGAGATTGACTATGTAGTGTCAGCACTGAAGGATATCGTAGACAGGCTTAGAAGCTTTTCGCCGGTGTATGAGGACTTTGTAAAGAAAAATAAGCAGTAATACTGCTATAGAAAGGAATGATTATGAGTCAGGTATTGGAATATAGCGAGAAGGTAATGGATCATTTTACCAATCCCAGAAACGTAGGGGAAATAGATAACGCAGCAGGTGTGGGCACTGTCGGTAATGCGAAGTGTGGAGACATTATGCGTATGTATCTGGATATCCAGGATGATGTAATCGTTGATGCCAAGTTTAAGACCTTCGGCTGCGGTGCAGCTATTGCCACGAGCAGTATGGCAACTGAGCTGGTAAAGGGTAAGACTGTCAGTGAGGCAATGAATGTAACCAATAAGGCTGTAATGGAGGCGCTTGATGGACTTCCACCGGTTAAAATTCATTGCTCGCTTCTTGCTGAGGAGGCAATACATGCAGCACTTTGGGATTATTCTCAGAGAAATGATGTTGTAATCGATGGCCTGGAGGCTCCGGTTGAGGATATAGGAGAGAAAGAGTCAGAGTCATAAACGTTGTCACATGAAATGTTGACAAAGCTGTAAAATTATGATAAATTTCAACCCATCAAGAGCAAAGGCGTTCCTATTTTTAGGAACGTCTTTTTTTTCTAAAGGAGCAAAGGCGCTTATGTAGCAATACATGAGCGCCTTTTTGTATGGCTAGAAAAGATGGAGGACAAGCAGAATGAAACAGTTAGAGCGGCAGCTGCTGCAGCATACAGACAAGATAAATGATTTGCTGGCCCGATATGGAGTAAAGTTTGGAATCTACAAAAATAATACATTTAAGGAACAGCTCTTTCCCTTTGACGCAATTCCCAGAATCATAGAGCATGCAGAGTTTGAGATGCTTGAGAAAGGCCTTAAGCAAAGGGTTTTGGCTCTAAATCTGTTTCTTAAGGATATTTATTCAGATAAAAAGATTGTCAAGGATGGAGTAGTTCCTGAGGACTTTATTTTTGCATCTTCCGGATATATGGCTGAGTGCGAGGGAGTACTTCCTGCAAAAGGGATTTATTCGCACATATCAGGAATAGACCTGGTTAAGGGAAAGGATGGAGAGTGGTATATCCTGGAGGATAACCTTAGGGTGCCTTCGGGTGCATCATATCCAATGATTGCCAGGGATCTATGCAGGAAAAGCTCACCGGAGACCTTCCATAACGTTAAGCTACTGGATAACAGAAACTATGCTGACCTCCTTAGAAAGACAATGGACTATGTCAACACAGGGGGTCATACAGTAATTCTCACACCTGGAAGATACAATGCAGCGTACTTTGAGCACTCATATCTAGCTGAGAAGACAGGTGCACATCTTGTGAGCGGCTCAGAGCTGTTTGTTGAGAACGACTGCTTATACTTTGTAGGAGCCAGCGGTGTAAAAGAGAAGGTAGGAGCGGTATATCGCAGAATCTCTGATGAATATCTGGATCCGATGAATTTTAACCCAGAATCCCTGATAGGCATTCCGCATATATATGACGCATTTAGAAAAGGAAATGTAGCACTACTCAACGCACCGGGTAACGGCGTGGCTGATGACAAGGGTATATATTACTTTGTTCCCAAGATGGTTAAGTACTATCTGGGCGAGGAGCCTATATTAAAAAATGCTCCTACATATTTGCCGTTCTATGAGGAGGATATGAGCTATGTACTGGAGCACTTTGATGATCTGGTGCTTAAGGATGTAGCTGAGGCAGGCGGATATGGTGTGGTATTTGGCAATACAATGACTGCTCAGCAGAAAGCAGACTTTATCGAGCTTTTGAAGTCTGAGCCAAGACGGTTCATAGCACAGGAGGTAATAGACTTCCAGGATCTGGATATTTTGGATGAGGGAGAAATCGTTCCGAGAAAAGCTGATCTTAGAGCGTTCGTGCTTATGGCTGATGAGCCGATGGTTTGGGCGAGCGGTCTTACCAGATTTTCAAGAAATCCTGATTCATTCATAGTTAATTCATCACAAGGAGGAGGTTTTAAGGACACATGGGTATTATCTCAGTAGAACAGGTTGACCACCTTTACTGGTTAGGAAGATATACAGAGAGGGTATACACTACCCTGCAGATTTTCTCTAAAAGCTTTGACATGATGATTGATGCGACGGAGGATGTTTATCCGAAATATTGTGAGGCACTGGACATTCCCAACATTTATGAATCCAAGGAAGATTTTATAAAAAGATATCCATTTGACGCTAGCATTCCGGATTCAATAATCAGCAATCTAAACAGGGCGTATGACAATGCGATTGTACTTAGAGAGACAATTGGATCAGATGCTCTCTCGTATATTCAGCTGTCTATCTATGCCATGAACAAGGCTGCAACAAGTGATTCTCCACTGATTGAGCTGCAGCAGATTATGGACGATTTGCTTTCTTTCTGGGGAATTGTAGATGACCAGATAGATGTGGAGCAGATTAGAAACATAATAAAGGCTGGAAAACGCATAGAGAGAATCGACCTATATGCAAGACTTGAGCTAGACAAAAAAAGCCTGGAGCGTGAAATTCATAGAATGATTCCTCGA
>JAZLKM010000075.1:0-10430 GCA_045597645.1 Lachnospiraceae bacterium
AGTGCCGCTTATTCAGATGACGGTAGGCAGGGCGGGCAAATCGCCACGGATGGCGATTTGAGCGAGAAGCAACAAGGACGTTGTATACGAGCGACCGCCCTGCCACCGGCAGATGCATTAGCGGCACTTAGCGATACGGCATAGTGGTGAGAGGTGCATCCATGTACGGGTCAAGCCTTGTAAACCTACAAGCCCCCAAAAGCTGGATGAATTAAGAAGCCACATCTCAGACAACTGGAGACCGGGCGCGCAGCATCGCAAAACAAGAATCGCCACCAGATTCACGAATGCAGGGCTCTGAGTGCCATGGAGGAAGGAGCATGCAGCTACGCGCAGGCATCGAGAAACCAGTTGATAGCGGAGCGTGTGAAAGCGAGCCCCACCCCCCCAAAAAACTGGAGCGAGGTGAGGAACGAGGCGGGGAGCGAATAATGCGGACAAAAAATAGCTCTGAAGAATGCGTCTTCAGAGCTATTTTTGATGATAAGCTTAGTTATTTTACAAGGCCTTTGTCTGTCTTCTTTACATGCTTAAATACATTTTCGAATCTGTTAAGAGCCTCGTCGATGATCTCCGGAGTATCTGCCATTGAAGTGTACAGGCGGCTACCAGCCAGAGTGACAATACCATTTGCCATGTATGCAGCGCCCATTCTCTCCATAGAGTCCTTGCGCACATACATCATCTCTTTGTGCTTCAGAAGACCCTTAGCAGAAGCAAGGAATGACATAGATGAGAAGTCGAAGCTCATAGCGCCGGTGCACTCAAGGTGAACGATTGAGCCCTGGTTGTATGCCACAAACGGCAGTCCGTATCTGTCGATAAGTTCCTTTAAGCCATCGCAAAGTCTGTCACCCATCTCGCCTGCAATCTCGCATGCGTTCGTGCGGGCAATCTCCTGAATAGCAGTGTATCCGGCGATGCAGCTAAGCGGGTTAGCAGAAAGAGTACCACCAACGTAAGCTCTGTGCTTACCTGTAGCAAGTCCTGCTGCCATAAGTCCGGCGTACTCACGCTTACCACCGACACCACCTGCTGCCGGATATCCGCCGGCAACAATCTTGCCAAAAATGGTGAGATCCGGTACCACATCAAAGTATCCCTGTGCTCCGCCAAGTCCTACACGGAATCCGGTTACTACTTCGTCGAATACAAGAAGTGCGCCGTACTTGTCGCAGAGCTCGCGAACGCCCTTGTTATAATCCTTCGAAATAGGTCTTGTACCACTCTCAGGTCCTACAGGCTCAAGAAGTACTGCAGCTGTACCACCTGAAAGCTTGTTTCTCTTGAGCATTTTTTCAAGCATGTTAAGGTCGTTTGGACGTACCTCATCAGTTTTTCCAAATGAGCTGCCAGGTATACCGTGTGACTCCAAAAGGTTACGGCTTCCGGGGATTTTAAGACCGTACACAAGCTGGTCAGACCATCCATGGTAAGCACCACCAATCTTTATGATATGCTTCTTGCCTGTTGCGATACGCGCAATTCTAAGAGCAGCCATGCATGACTCTGTACCAGAGCCGAGCATACGGAACATCTCTACATTTGGCATATGCTTATTGATTTCCCTTGCAATGAGCATCTCTGACTCATGAAGAAGACCGGTTACAGGGCCGCAGTCATTGAGCAGCTCGAATACCTTTTCTCTTACAGGAGCGTAGTTTGAACCAAGTATGGTCGGTCCACCTGCCTGCAAAAAGTCTATATACTTATTGCCATCCTTATCATAGAGATATGCACCCTCTGCCTTTGACATACACATTGGGAACGGCTTATTGAATGCCAGGTTGTGCTGCACGCCTCCTGGAATATACTTCTGTGACTCCTCGAAGACTGCATAGCTCTCCTTGCACTTGTCATCATAATACTTAAGCACTTCTGCGTAGTACTCGTCGTCAACCTCCCAAATAGGCTGGCTTGTCAGTTCCTTCAGTTTCTTGTTGATCTCTGCCGGGTCATCCCACCTATTGATACCATATCCGTTCATTCCTTCTCCTCCTTTTTCTTGTTAGTATCTATGCTGTTTCTAAATACGAAAAATCTATCGTACAGATACTCAGTTGATAAGTTAAGTGCCATATTTATGGCTGTAACAAGGTACTCATTCCACATCAGTTCCTCCGCCAGATAATTTCCCAGGATCGTTGTAAGTGGAGTAAAGACCGCATAGAACGCTGCAACCTTTAGCATAGCTATCGGTACATTATTTGCGCTTTGAAAAGTGAATTTTCTATTTAATGTAAAATTCCAGACTACTGAAAGCACCAGCGCTATCAAATAGCATGGCCAGTAGCTCCATCCTGACAGCTCGTTTAAAAGCGTAAATGCCACCAGCTCAATGACGCCGGCAGAAATAGAAAATCCCACAAATTTTAATACTCTAAGCGTCTCTTTTGTTTTTTCGCTAGCCATATTATGCACCTGCCTTTTTCTTGGAATATTTCTTGACATACACGAATCTCATAAGTGTAGTATCAAAAGCAGAGAGCTTCACCTTCACATGACTTGCATTTGTATGCAGAGCCGTAACAGCCGCCTTTTCTGCCAAAATATCAAGTGCGATAGTATCGTCAGCGTCCATGCCTTGTACGAATATTCCCTCGTTTGGCACCATGACAGCATTGCTTTTCAAAAGACCTGCCGAAACATCACTTACAACAAGAATCTTCTTTCCTATCATCTGTGCCATATCATCGAGCTGTGCCACAATCTGTATTCCCTTTTTCGCACAGGTGACACTGGCCTTTTCGCCTTCCACAAGGCCCTTGCAATTGCGCTTACAGATTTCCTCCAGTAGTGCCACCTTTGCAAGTGCATCCTCCTTTGAAGTACCGGCTACTACAACACCGTGGTTTTTCATAAGCACGGTGTGTGCACCCTTCGCATAGCACGAGCGCACTGCGTTTTTAAGCTTCTTTGTACCGGGAAGTCCATACTCAGCCAGAGCTATGCCGCCGAGCTGGTTCTTCTCATCTTCTGTGATATCAAGCTGGTCAAATCCATATACGCCAATGGCCGACGCATAGGTCTGGTGTGTGTGTATTACAAAGTTCACTTCCGGAAAATACTCGTATGCGCCTGCATGTACACCCTTTTCGCTGGACGGCTTGTACTCGCCTTCATAGGTCTCGCTGGCCATATCATACAAAGCCAGGTCCTGCGGTCTTGTTTTGGTATAATCCAGTCCGCTAGGAGTAATAAGGAATCGGCTTTTGTCGACTCTGGCGCTCACATTTCCCCAGGTTCTGGCAACCAGCCCGGTCTTCAAAAGATAAAGTCCTGTATCTACAATTTGATGTCTTAGCTCTTCCATATCCCCTCCTAGTTTAGTGCTTTGAAATTGGCCGCATTGGACTTATACAGTCTCTTAAATACCTGATAGTTCCTGTCATAAATATCCCGATATGATGGGTTGGGCTCGTACATCTTGCTCACTCCCACCAGTTTTTTGGCTTTGTCAAGGCTGTCTATCGTACCGCTGCCTACAGCTACCAGCATCGCCGCGCCAATCGCGCCGACGTCCTTTGTGTAATGAACTGTAGCGATTTTCCTGCCGGTAACATCTGCTAATATCTGACAGGTTACCGGTGAAAGTGCTCCGCCGCCCACAAACCTGATGGTATCTGACGTGCTTATCTTCTTGTCCTCGCACTCAAGCATCCACCTCTGATGGAAGCAGATGCCCTCGATAACGGCCCTTAGCATCTCACTTTTTCCAGTCTCAAGCTTTATGTTGAAAAATATACCGGCTGATTTGGGATCCTCGAATGGACATCTGTTGCCGTGTAGCCATGGCGTGAAAATCAATCCGTCACAGCCCGGATTCACTCTGCTTATCACATCTGACAGATAATCGTACAAGCTCACATATTCGGACTCGACAGATTGCTCCACATCAGTCTTGCTAAGGTATATATCTATCTCATCCAGAGCCAGGTGATTTTTTACCCATTCGAAGCATTTTCCCGCAGTCTCCATTTCTGCGAAATAGTTGTACCTATTGTCCTGCGCGCCAACTATTCCCGCAATCATGGTATTTATGTCCACTATCTGCTTATCAATGACAGTTCCAACCCAGCCTGATGTACCACAGTAAATGTGAGTATCACCAAGCTCCGTAGCACCTGCACCTACTCCTATCAGTGTGGCATCTCCGCCGCTGCCGTATACCTTGATTCCAGGTATAAGTCCCAGCTCATTCGCCACATCCGCTCTCAGCTCTCCAGCCACGTCTGTGCATCCGATTATCCTCGGCATGTGCTCGTAATTTACGCCGTACATTTTGCAAAGAGACCTGCTAAATCCCTCTTTTCCCTTACGTGTGTCATACAGGAAAGTGGCATATGCAGAATCAGGTGTCATCACAAACTCTCCAGTCAGCCTGCATATCAGATACTCTTTTACGTCCAGCCACTTGTAGACTTTAGCGAAAATCTCCGGTTCGTTCTTCTGTACCCACTTATATTTCCATATAGGATCCTTAACGCTTGTAGCAGCGGCTGTAGTGAGCCTAAGGCTCTTTAGGAGCTTGAAAATATTGACTCCCGCCACAGTGATTCCATGCTTTTGCGTAGCCTCCATCTCCTTTTGAGCTCTCTGATCCATATAGCTCATAGGACGGCGAAGCGCATTGCCTTCCTTATCAACCAGCACAAGCCCCTGCATCTGAGAGCAAAATGATATTCCATCTATCTCGCTCGGGTCTATTCCGGTCTTTGCGATGAGCCTTTTCGTGCTGTCGCACATTGCCGCCCACCACTGCTCAGTGTCCTGCTCAGCACCTCCATTTTCCATAATGAAAAGGTCGTAGGTGGCGTACTCACCGCCCAGCAGCTCGATGTTCTTGCCGATTCGGAACAAGCAGGACTTTAAGCCTGTAGTTCCTATGTCATAAGAAATTACGTGTAGCATACTCCCCTCCTATCATCGTACTATCACGTTTCTATTCCAAGCGCCGAGCTCACAACCCCTAAGAAGCTCTCTGCCAGCTTTTCTTTATTTTCCAAGATTTCCTCTCCACAGAAAATCTTAAGTCTCTCCTTGTAGTATTCACAGCTAAACGAAAACTGCATCATCATAAGAAGGCTATCAAAAAAATAGGCAAACATCTGTGGATTCCCTTTATATTTAAGCTTGCCCTCCTGCTGTGCCTTCTCGACCAGCTGGGCATATATTTTTGACGTCCTGCCCTCGATTTTGCGAGCCAGGTCCGTAGCATACTTCTGACAGCTGCCGGACGTTATCTCGTTGTACATCACATAGTAGTTGCGGTGCTTATCAGCCCCGTCTATCAATTCTTTCAAAAGCAGTCTAATACAGGCCTCAATATCGTCCGCACTTGCGATTACCTCCTGCATAGTAGTCTCCAAAAGCTTAAGCGAGTGCTCTACACAGGCTATAAAAAACTGATCCTTATCATGAAAATATTTATATATAACGCCCACGCTCATCTGCGCACGCTCAGCTATATGATTTATATTCGCCCTGTCGAGCCCCTTATCGGCAAATTCATCTATTCCCACTTCAAGCAGACTCTCAATAGCTGTATCATCAAGTTTTTTATACATTTTCGCCCCTTCTCGTGAGCCGTCGCTCACAACTAATTTCATTATGCTACCCAATTAAAATGATGTCAATAAAAAACAGGAACACTTAAGGCATTTCTTAAGTGTTCCCGCTCAACTATTTTTCAATGTATTTGTGCTTCAGTTCTGGCGCAGCTTCTTGATTCTTTAAAGCGCAATTCCAGGATTACAATGTAAACTTCTTCATGCTATCTGACAAAAGCACGGCCGATTTTGCCAATACATCGGCACAGTCCTCAACCTGCTGGCTATCCTGAGCAACATCCTCAGCCCTCTCATTCAGTGCATCTATTGAGTTCGAAATCTCATCCGCACTCGCTGCTTGCTCTTCTGATATAGCAGCCATGTTGCTAGCTACATCATTTACCTTTTCTATCTCACACATCATCTGATCCATGATGTCATTGGCCTGTACAACATTTCCTTGTATCTCGCGGAAAGTATCACAAGCCTTATTGACAGAATCCGAATTGCTCTCTATCTGCTCTACGTTGTGCTGCGTCTTAGCTACTGTATCCTTCACCAGGCTATTCACTTTAGCAATAATTTCACCAATCTGCCTTGCTGACTGTGCGGAAACATCTGCGAGCTTACCAATTTCATCAGCAACAACGGCGAATCCTCGACCATTTTCGCCGGCTCTTGCCGCTTCAATAGAAGCATTTAGCGAAAGAAGATTAGTCTGTGATGCTATTTCAGCTATAAGGGTGACGATATCATTGACTTCCTCGGTAGCGGTTCCTACCTGATTTACAGCCTCCTCAAGCTCGCGAATCTCAGTCAAGATAAGGTTCATACTGCTCTGGACTACCTGCATATCTTCATAGCCACGATTGGTTATTTCCACAGTTCCATGCATATTGTGACTAGCCAGATCTCCCTGCCTTGTAGTGTCATCTACCACTTGTGCAAGTGTGGTTGCATTTTCCGCTATATCTGCAACAGCCTGCAAGAACTGTGATATGGAGTCACGCATTATATCCATAGCATTTGCCTGCGTCTGGGAATTTTCTCTCAGCTCACGCGAGGTATTCTTACTTGTTATAGAATTCTCGTCAAGCTCTTCTGAAATGTTTGTTATATTCCGAATAATACTCTGTAGCGAACTTATATATCCCATAAGCGCACCACTCATAGTACCAATCTCATCATTCCCTGTTTTCTTAATATCAACAGTCAGGTCGCCCTGTGCCAGGCGATCGATGTCATCAGTAAGCTTCTTTATTGGAGCTATTGTCCTACTAACCACTAGTATAAGTACAACTGAAGTGATGGCAATGAACGCTATTGTAAATATAATATAAAGAATGCGGAGGCTTCTAAGCTTAGCAAATACTTCGTTCTCAGCTGCGCATGTCACAAGTACCCAGCCGGTCTTGCTTATCGGGTGAGCTGCAACAAAGTACTTCTCTCCGTCTTTGTTCATCTCCTGTATGTCATAGGTGCCTTTTCTTACGATATTAGACAACGAATTGTAAAAAGCTCCCATATCCGCATCGGTCAGAAACTTTCCATTTTTTGTCGGGTCCTGATGCGCCAGCACGCATAGGTTATTTGGGTCTACCAGCAAAGCAAATCCTGATACTGAATTCATGACCTTGATGTTAGATATAGCCTCAGAAATACCATCAAGATACACGTCTAATGAAGCTACGAGGCCTGGCTTATTTTTCCTGTCAATAGTTGCAGAAACGCTAACTGTAGATTCTCCTGTGTTAGCATCTACATAGGCCTCTCCAAACTCAAAGTGCTCATGAGTCAGACCCTCCTGATACCAGCCACGCTCTGCTACTACATAGCCAGGTTCTGGCACCCAATCAGATCCATCCAGGTAAAATCCATCGGCAGCGCCTTCATACACTCCGTAAGGAATGTTCTCATGCAGGTCAACTGTTTTGTGCAGGAAATCAAGCTCTTCATCATCAGATTCAAAGGGGATATTCTCCAGCGATACCTCGATTGAATCCGCCATTGAGATTATCGTTTCCTGCCAGGTTTCTATCGTTTGCGCATTATAGTTTGATTCAGCTTCCATCTGGGTATAGAGAGCATCCATCATAGCCGACTTAGTTGCTCTGTAGCTTAGAACCATCATAACAACAAGCAACACAACTATGACAGGCAGTATCATCGCCAGAAGCTTCAACGATATTTTTCCCTTTTTTTCATTTCTTGATTGCATTTTTACTCCCCCATTGTAATAATCGTGTCTCTAGATTCCAACCTTTTTTTCTGCTGATACCAAAGCGGCAATGGCGTCCTTTCTGAACTTATCCTCCTCGCTATAGCTCCATAAGAAAAGCCTTAATTTCCTTAGTCACCTGCTCTAATCCATATTCATAGCAATGCCCATCATTTGGTATCTCAACAAGTCTTGCGTTTTGGTATCTTCTTACTGCAACGACGGAGTCCTCAAACGGAACCGCATCATCCGCAGTACCATGCACAATAAGCACCGGTCCATCATATGTGTCAATCGCATCCTCAATAGGAAGCGTTTTTCCAACCCTGACATAATTGTCAGTTATATAGTTATTCTCCCAGAACTGAAGCCTCTCCGGTATATTATCACTGTCAAAAGACGTGCCGAAAAAGTCACCCTTGATACAATGTGTTCTGATGCAAAGTGCCGGTGACAGCGGAATTATAGCTTTAAGCTGATTGGCCTTGAGCCCTGCCACCAGGATAGTAGCAAGTCCTCCCTGCGAATGTCCTGCCAAAATGACATCAGAGACGTAGTCTAAATTCTTTGCATAATCAACGATGTAAATGAGCTCAGATACCCACTCCAGTAGATTGTGATTTTCGAATTTGCCATCTGATTTTCCATGGCCATATAACTCCACTCTAAGACAGATATAACCGGCCTCCACAATAGCTTTTGATATCTCTACGATATGCAGCTCCTCCATGTGACCTGTAAGCCCGTGAGCCAGAATTACTAAAGGCAGTTTCTGAGCATCACAATCAGGAAAATCCATCTTTGCATGCAATTTAAAACCGTCTTTGTCGATATAGAATTCTTTATTTTCCATGTATTGTCTCCTCGCCGTATCGGCAAATTATACTTTTACTATATCCCCAGCGCCTCGCATATTCTCTTGTAATGCAAAAAACCGATCTCATCATTGAGTCTTGTAATCTCGTCTATACCGGCCAGCTTCACATCCATCACTTCACGTGGGTCAACCTTTACGTCATCGAGTGAGAAGCTTTTTCGCAATAGGAAAATATCTGTAAAGTAGTTGTCGCCTCGCTCCAAGTCTTCATTTTTATATGAATATATCACATTTTCCTCGCAGTCAGAGGTGTCAAGTCCGGTCTCCTCGCGCACTTCTCTGCACACAGCTTCGAATGCGCTCTCGCCTGCGGCTGCTCCGCCTCCAGGAATCTCCCAATGGCCTGCAGCCCACTTTTTATCCATAGTCCTTTGTGTAATCAGAAAGTCACCATCGTCATTTTGAATCAGCGCAATTACATACAGCATAAACTGACCTTTTTCCAGCTTGGTCTTTCTAGGCAGTACAAGGCCCGTCTTATTTCTATTTTCATCGTAGATGTCTATCATCTCTGACATATATTTTCTCCCTTGTCATCCTCTTATTGATACGTAGTTTACATTCGTATAATACCATTCCTTTCGGCTACAGAAAAGAGACAGATTTCCAAACTAGTGGGGACGGTCCTTTTACCACGCTTGTAGGCACCCTGCACGCTGATTGTACCTACTGATTTCTCGTTCCCGCTAATTTGTAGGCACCCTACACGCCAATTGTACCTACTGATTTCTCGTTCTCGCTAATTTGTAGGCAACCTGCACGCCAATCGTACCTACTGATTTCTCGTTCTCGCTAATTTGTAGGCAACCTGCACGCCAATCGTACCTACTGATTTCTCATTCTCGCTAATTTGTAGGCAACCTGCACGTCAATTGTACCTACTGATTTCTCGTTCTCGCTAATCTGTAGGCACCCTGCATGCTAAAATGGACCCCAGAGTGTGGACATGCAAATCTAATAGTTAGTACGTATAAAAAGAACGTAATCCTAAATGTAGACACGGCTTTGTCCGTATATTTAGATTAATGTTCTTATTTTCCAAAACATAGACACGTTTTAGTACGCCTTTGCTGTTGTGATATAATTCAAACACAGACAGGTAAACAGTAGAACAGGTCAAACAAGGAAAATCCGCACCTACCATTATCCAAGAGGCTGGATATGATATATCTTTATTTAACAGCTTTCGTTTATCGGCTCTTCCTTTACGGACAGGTTCGATATACCTTATTATCTCTGCCAGTACATTTGGTGGGGATTTATCCTTATTACGATAGAATTGAAGACACAAAAATTTCATAAATTTAGACATAAAAATATAGTTGCCTACCGACTTCTCGATAGACAACTTTTTGATTTACTGAATAGAATATAAAACATCTGGGTCTATATCTATACAATTTGTTGGGTTGTATTCTCCAGATATATCCCAAGCCAAAGTATGATTCATTACAGTGCAACGATTTTTGTAAAAGTCCTTATCATTAAGCTTGGAAAAAATGCCTTTTTTTAATAGATGGTTTACATCATAATGTACAATTATACCATCTTGAAATAGAACTTCTACTATATAATTTTCTTTAGGTATAACTTGTACTACTTCTGGTGTAAACATAAAACCTCCTTACCTTAATGGGTCAATTACGATTAATTCTCCAGATTCCTTACCAATCAGCCAATTTTTCATAAGTTCGTCATAATGAATCTCGCACCATGCAAGAACTAACTTAATTTGCTTTGTAGGAAGACTTCCTTTGAATACACATCCATTTTGGATATCAATAAG
>JAZLKM010000076.1:0-18558 GCA_045597645.1 Lachnospiraceae bacterium
TTAAAATGGCGGTGAAGACACCGCATATAGAGGATTTTGACAGATATTTGTTTGTGGGGCCTCATCCGGATGATATAGAGATTGGTGCGGGTGCTACAGTAAGCAAGCTGGTTGAAATGGGAAAGAAAGTAACTTTTCTTATATGCACTGACGGACGCTTCGGAGATGGAGCATCAGATGGAGTAAAAGGTGATGAACTCGCAAAGCTTCGCATGGAGGAATCACTAAAGTCGTCGGCAGTACTCGGCGTTACCGACGTGAGATTTCTTAATCTAACCGACGGTGCCTGCTATGAGCACAATGAACTTCTTGAGGGGCTTGCTGAAATTGTGGCGGCGGTGAATCCGGATATAATATTTGCGCCGGACCCTTCGCCGAGAAGTGAATGCCATCCTGATCACATAAATGTAGGAAATGCAGTAAAGACGATAGCCTGCCTCGCACCATATGAGAGTCTAATGAATGCAAAACTCAAAGTGGGCAGTGCACAGGTTAAGGCAATTGCCTTTTACATGACGGCACATCCTAATCGTTTTATAAGGGTGAAGAAGCACTTTAACAAACAGCTTAGCGCGATATTTGACTGTCATAAAAGCCAGTATCCTGCTAATTCGACTGAAGCAGATTCGCTTAAGCTATATCTTAAGCTGCGATACATTCAGTATGGTTGCAGAGAAGGCTTTAAGGTGTATTCTCAGACGCACATGCACTGCCTCCCTGAGGCGTGAAAAATGTTTGTCGATTTTGGCATAGCATTTGCTGCGAAGCAACAATTGTTTATGAGTAAGTAGCGAAGCGGACCGCGAATAACATTGAATGAAATGTGGTTTATACATAGGAGGTAACAAAGATATGTATTATTATGATCCAACCTATATCCTGGTGCTTATTGGTGCACTAATTAGTTTCATAGCATCAATCAATGTCAATGGAACATTTAGGAGATATAACAAAAAAGGCAACGGCAGAGGCCTCACTGCAGAGCAGGCAGCACAGAAGATACTGCAGCTGGCGGGAATAAATGATGTGAGAATTGAGAGAGTTAGAGGTAATCTTACTGATCATTACGCACCATCATCGAAGGTACTTCGTTTGTCTGATTCAGTGTATGGCTCTACATCAGTTGCCGCAATCGGTGTGGCTGCTCACGAGTGCGGACATGCTATTCAGCACAGCGTAGGATATGGACCGCTGAAGCTTAGGTCGGCTGCTGTACCTGTTGCAAATATCGGATCGAAACTTTCCTGGCCAATAATAATAGCAGGACTGGTGCTGGGATATACAGGCCTGGCACAGATAGGCATATTTTTGTTTCTGTTTGTAGTATTTTTCCAGCTTATAACACTGCCGGTTGAGTTTAATGCATCCCACAGGGCCCTCAAGGTGCTGAATGACAGCAACATGCTTGTTGGAAAAGAGCTTTCTGGAGCGAGAAAGGTACTTACAGCTGCGGCTATGACTTATGTAGCAGCGCTGTTCTCGACTATACTACAGCTGCTAAGACTTGTACTTTTGGTACAAGGCCGTGGCAGGAGAAGATAGAGGAAAACTCATATATAGAAGCGGATGAAATTATGAAAATAGGAATGCCAACACTGATTGAGAATTCTGATCTTAGAGAAAATATCACTCTGTGCAAGGAACTGGGACTGGATTTTATAGAACTCAATATGAATTTTCCAGAGTATCAGATAGATAGACTTGAAGACTGGGAAGAATTCTATGACGCAGCAGACGATGCACAGATTTTCTATACCATCCATCTGGACGAAAATATGAATATTGCGGATTTTAACCCGCTCGTCCGTGAGGCCTACCTTGAGACAGTGCGTAGAGCGATTGAAGTTGCAAAGCATTTTGTGCCACTCAAAGATAAATACGGAGATAAGAAGCACTCGCTCACGATAAATATGCATATGCATCACGGCATATTCATTACGCTTCCTGACCGTAAGGTCCAAATGTATGATAGAGATTTCGACACGTATATGCAGGCCTTTGAAGTGTTTAGAAATAAGTGCGAGGAATGGATTGGCGATTCAGATATACAGATTGCGATTGAAAACACAGATGGCTTTAAGGAATATGAAAAGAGAGCGATAGAGTATCTGCTGGAAAGCAGATGTTTTGCTCTCACCTGGGATATAGGTCACTCGAAAGCAACTGGTGAAGTAGATGTTCCGTATATTTTAGAACATAAAAATGCACTAAAGCATTTTCATATTCACGATGGAAATGAAAATCCTCCCAAGAACCATTTGGCGTTAGGCGACGGAGAGATAGATATAGAGGCGAGATTTGATTTGGCCAGTAAATGCGGTGCCACAGTAGTAATCGAAACTAAGACGATAGAGGCGCTTAGGAGAAGTGAGGAATATATTAGGGCAAAGTTATAATCTTTTAGCGGCATAAAAAACGAGACGACCGAAGTCGTCTCGTACAAAAGTCTAACTTTAAGGGATTTGGAGTGTTACATCTCTTGCATTTTCACGAATTCAGCGAACCGGGGCAGCTTGATTGCGATTTTTCCATAGCTGGAGACATCGATGATGCCTTTGTCGCGGAGCCTTGCGCGATATTGCGAGAATTCATTCTTGCGCTTTTGGGTTAGGGACAGTAGTTCTGCGGTATCCATCACATCTTTTGTAGCGATGAAGGAGAGGTACCACTTGTCGGTATCAGAAAGTTCAGACCAGATTTTACTGTACACATAGCGCTCCATGGCTATATCGAATTTGATAAGTACCTCGTCATCTAATTTCTTGGATTCTGATTCCCAAACATATTTTCCTAGAACCTGATATGCAAAAGGATACCCTCGTGTGATAGCAGCCATTTTGTAAGCTTCGTCACTGTCAATGTCAAAAACCTTCATATAGCGCTGGGAGATGAGAGTAGTGTTCAATGGTTCCATCTCGACTTTAGGTGCGCGATATAGGAAAGTAAGTGTTTTCTCATCTTCTAGATTATGTATGTTTTCATATAGACCTGCCATGATTAAGAAAAATGGCAGGCTTTGTCTTATCATAATCTGATATGAGCTGGCAAATTGTCTCATGGATTCGGTGTTTGAAACTTCGTCAATAGTAACAAGCAGCCGTTTACCTTGCTTTTTTATTTCCTTAAGTATTGTTTCTAGTGCTGATTCAATACTGGCCACAGGAGCTTTTCCCTCTAAGGATATTCCTATTCCAAATTTTGAAAGATTTATACTGCCGGCAATAAATTTCGAAATAAAACTTTTGCTGTCATACAATTTAGCTACAAGATCTTCAAGCAGATTGGCTTGAGGATTTAGTCCTATGACAATCCAGTCATCGTTGCCTGATAACTGATTTTCTATTTCGGTCATTGTAACAGTTTTGCCGGAACCACGTATTCCGGTCAACATATAGCATGGATTTTGCATAGGGTCGGATTCAAAACTGCCTAGTATCTCGTCGACAATTAGTTCGCGTTGGATATATTGATTTGGAATCATTCCAAAGTTGATTGCAAAAGGATTTTTACTAGTCATGTGTAACCTCCGTGTGGTAGTGCTTATATACTTTTGAAAGGTTATATACTCTTATATACTTCGATTTGAATTATATACTCTTATATACTTTCTGGCAAGATATATACTCTTATATACTTCGCGGGCACAGCTTTTTCACGATATTGATTTGAGCGTATATTTTTATACAATATATCGAATTATTATGCGTACTTTAATTGACATAACATTGCAAATACTATAGAATATATCCCGTGTAACTATGTGATATAATTTGATTTATCATATATATCGTACAATGACAATTTCATAAAGGAGGTGCTCCTGTGGGAGAAACAGCAATGGTAATTATCGCAATTGTTGCAACGCTCATAGTGGCCGTTCCGGTTACCTTAATCATTTCAAAGGCTATTCGTCAGAGCCAGGATGCTAAAAAGATTGGCGCTGCTGAGGTTAAGGCTAGAGAGATAATTGATGATGCTATCAAGACTGCTGAGAGCAAGAAGCGTGAGGCTTTGCTCGAGGCTAAGGAAGAGAATCTTAAGGTTAAGAACGAGCTAGACAAAGAGATCAAAGAGCGTAGAAATGAGATGCAACGCAACGAGCGTCGTGTAACTCAGAAGGAAGAGAACCTTGACAAGAAAGCTGATGCTATGGAAAAGCGTGAGGCTACACTTGCCAAAAAGGAAGAGGAGCTTGAAAAGCAGCGTGCTGAAGTGGCACAGCTGTCAGCTCAGAGAGTACAGGAACTTGAGAGAATCTCAGGACTCACCTCCGAACAGGCAAAAGATTTCCTTCTCAAGACAGTTGAGGAAGACGTTAAGCTTGATACAGCTAAGCTTATTAAGGAGCTTGAGACCAGAGCTAAGGAAGAGGCTAGCAAGCGTGCTAGAGACTACGTTGTTACTGCTATTCAGAAATGCGCAGTTGACCACGTTGCAGAGGCTACACTTTCAGTTGTAAATCTACCGAATGATGAGATGAAGGGCCGTATAATCGGTCGCGAGGGACGTAACATTCGTACCCTTGAGACTCTTACCGGCGTTGAGCTTATTATAGATGATACTCCAGAAGCGGTTATTCTTTCGGCGTTCGATCCGGTACGTCGCGAGATTGCACGTATCGCACTGGAGAAGCTGATTATGGATGGACGTATCCACCCGGCACGTATCGAGGAAATGGTTGAAAAGGCACAAAAGGAAGTGGATGTTACCATCAAGGAAGCTGGCGAAGAGGCCACCCTTGAGGCTGGTGTACATGGTATCCACCCGGAGCTTGTAAAGCTTCTTGGTCGTATGAAATACCGTACCAGTTATGGTCAGAATGCTCTCAAGCATTCAGTCGAGGTATCACTTCTTTGTGGACAGCTTGCAGCAGAGCTTGGACTTGATGTTCGTACTGCTAAGCGAGCAGGTCTTCTCCATGATATTGGTAAGGCTGTCGATCATGAGACAGGAATGGAAGGTACACATATTCAGTTAGGTGTAGACCTTTGTAAGAAATACAAGGAGTCAGCGCTTATTGTTAATGCTGTAGAGGCTCATCATGGTGATGTTGAGCCAGAATCACTCATTGCTTGCCTTGTACAGGCTGCAGATGCTATTAGCGCTGCTAGACCAGGTGCAAGACGTGAGAATATTGAGACTTACTCAAACCGCTTAAAGCAGCTTGAGGAGATTTGTCAGGAATTTAAGGGTGTAGAGACCTCGTTCGCTGTACAGGCGGGTAGAGAAGTCCGCATCATGGTTGTTCCGGAGCAGGTTAGCGATGCTGATATGGTGCTTATGGCTAGAGAGATTTCAAAGCGTATTGAATCAGAGCTTGAATATCCGGGCCAGATTAAGATTAATGTCGTTCGTGAGTCCCGCGTAACCGAATACGCAAAGTAAACAATTTAGACCCGTGATGAAAGTCATGGGTCTTTTTTTATCAAGGAGTAGGCAATGTCAAAAATTAGAAGATTAGATAGAACGCTGGTATACCAGGGAAATATTATAGAAGTGTACGCGGATCTGATGGAGCTGCCGGACGGAAGTCATCAGACTTGGGATGCGGTCCATCACAGGCATGGTGCGGCTTGCGTTGTAGCTGTGGATGATGAGGGGTACATTCTTTTGGTGAAGCAAAATAGGCCTGTGCTAGGCTGCGAGACTCTGGAGCTTCCCGCAGGCTGTCAGGATCCGGGCGAGGAGATGATAGAGTGCGCTGCTAGAGAACTGCTGGAAGAGACAGGGTATAGAGCGAAAGAGATAGCGCCGTTAATGATAATAAATTCAACTGTTGCAACCTGCGATGAGCAGATTGATATCTATGAGGCACTGGCAGAGAAGACAGGAGAGCAGCATCTTGACCCTGGCGAGGAAATAAATGTAGTCAGAATGAAGCTTGAAGAGGCCGTTGAACTGGTACTGAGTTCGCAGATAACAGACTCGAAGACAGCAGTAGGAATACTCGCCTACGTAACAAAGCACAGGATATGATGGTTCAAGATGTCGTCGCAGTGCGCACGTTACAACATACGTTGTGCTCATATTGCGATGACTATTACGATAGCAGTTCACATTACGCTCATATTGCAATAGCTGCGAGATAACTGTGTGAAAAATATTTCCACAATAACGCTTGGACGTGTGAAAAATTATGGCAATAAAATTGCGCGTTGAAAAAATATGAAAAAAATTATTATGTAAATCTTTCACATAATATAGAGGTACTAAAGTACTAGAAAAACAATATCTAGTGTTTGAGGTCAAAAAGCCTTGAAACCCTTGAAAAATAAGGGTTTGACTTGCAAATTGAATAACAATATAATGAATTTCGGCTATGCAGATAGGGGTTTTTGCGTGGTCGAAATTCTTTTTATGTAAACTCGGTGGGGAGTAAAAGATAACTTGAACGAGCTTTTCAATAAATTCATTGCATATATACATGTGACTAAGCAGTCTTCACACAACACGGAGGTATCATACCTTCGCGATTTGCGTCAGATGGAGCATTTTGCGCTCCTTAAGGGCGTAGACTTGGCTACTGATGTGACTGAGAGTCTTTTGGAGTCATACGTGGATTGGCTGGGCAAGCAGGGCAAAAGTCCGGCTACTATTTCGCGTTGCATCGCAAGTATAAAGGCTTTCTATGCATATCTTGAGAAGAAGGGGTTTGTGGATCAGTCGCCTGCAGCAAAGCTTAAGGCACCTAAGGTAGAAAAGCAGATGCCCCACATATTGTCTATTGAAGATACGACTAGACTTATTGAGCAGGCATCAGGGGATAGCCCTAAGGCACTTCGCGATAGAGCGATGCTTGAGCTACTATATGCCACTGGAATCCGCGTAACAGAGCTTATTACACTCAAGCTTGAAGATGTGGACATGGACAACGAGATAATCGTATGTGAGAGCGGCCATAAGACCAGAGCTATTCCGTTTGGAGGAGAAGCGAAGGTAGCGCTTGAAAAATATCTGGCTACCGGACGCGATGGATTGCTTTTTGGGGAAAATAATGAATTGCTCTTCGTGAACTGCTCAGGAGAGTCAATGAGCCGTCAAGGCTTCTGGAAAATAATAAAGGCCTACGGCAAGGCTGCGGGAATCACAGAGGAGATCACACCCCACACGTTGAGACATAGCTTTGCGACGCATCTTGTACAAAATGGAGCAGAGCTGTCTGCGGTACAGGAAATGCTGGGGCATTCAGATATCTCTACTACCCAGATATATGTGAAGATGGCTGGAGCAGGAGTGAAGGAAGCATATAAGAAAGCTCATCCTAGAGGCTAAGCATAGAATAAAAAGGGGCAGCGCATTGCTGCTCCTTTTTGTATATTTTTTCAGTGAAAACAGTTGATTACTACATATCCCACTTATCGCTGAGGGCATCAATCTCTGCAGCGAATTTTTCAGCATCTCTATTCGCAAGGCCTGAGCACTTCTGGATGACACGCATAAGTCTCTCGCCGGCTGCTACAAGTCTGCCGAAGAAGGTGTTTTCCAGGCGGGCCTTGATACCAGTCTTGGGTTCGA
This sequence comes from Lachnospiraceae bacterium, assembly GCA_045597645.1. GTDB lineage: Bacteria > Bacillota > Clostridia > Lachnospirales > Lachnospiraceae > JAKSSE01. The sequence continues at coordinate 7,516 of JAZLKM010000076.1, forward strand.
GCTTGATGGTGTTGCCTTCCTTGATGCGCACGCCGGTCAGAAGGTCGTATTCTTCGCCGGTATAAGGAGCTGCGGCGTCATAGCCGAAGGTGTCTTTAATTGTGGAAGCAAACTGGTCTACGACCTTGTCATCTCCGTGCACTACGAAAACTTTCTTAGGCGTAGTTTGTATATTTCTAATCCACTCTAGGAGCATATTTTTATCTGCGTGACCACTCATACCATGAAGGTTATATATATGAGCTTTGACATTAACGGCTTCACCGAAGAGCTTGATTTCGTTGGCACCATTAATGAGAGAGTGGCCTAGGGTGCCAGGCACTTGGAAGCCGACGAATACAACTGCACATTCCTTGCGCCAGAGGTTATGCTTGAGATGATGACGCACACGTCCTGCTTCGCACATACCTGATGCGGAGATGATTACCTTTGGAGTCTCGTCCAGGTTTATGAGCTTTGACTCATCTGAGGTGATGGCCATTTTAAGCCCCTTGAAGTAAATAGGATTGTGACCATTTTTTACCATCTCCTGAGCATTAGGCTTAAAGCATGAGGATACATTCTCGGAAAAAATGGTGGTGGCCTCCACTGCCAACGGGCTGTCCATATACACCTCAAAGCCATCATGGCCCACAACAAGCCCCTCTTCTTTTATCCTTCTAATGTAATACAGGACTTCCTGGGTACGACCTACAGAAAAAGCGGGTATGACTACATTGCCGTGGTCATCCATAGTCTTTTGGATTACCTTTGCCAACTCTATGGCAAAGTCTGGCGGGGTCTCATGGAGTCTGTCTCCATAGGTTGACTCAATCAGTACATAGTCTGCATCATTTACAAATTCAGGATCTCGAATAATAGGTCTGTTACCGTTGCCGAGGTCTCCAGAGAAGACGACTTTTCTTTCCTCATCACCTTCAGTAAGCCACATTTCAATAGAAGCAGAGCCAAGAAGGTGACCTGCATCAACGAAACGTACGGATATTTCTGGTGAAATAACGATTCGATCTCTGTATACGCATGGCACAAAATGCTCCAGCACGCCCATGGCATCCTTTAGAGAGTACATTGGCTCTACTGGCGCGCCGCCTGCACGCGCTGCTTTTCTATTTTTCCACTCGGCCTCGGACTCCTGAATGTGCGCGCTATCACGCAACATGATGTCACACAACATGCATGTCGCCTGAGTCGCAAATACTTGGCCTTTAAATCCATTTTTGTATAAAAGTGGAAGAAGACCGGAATGGTCGATGTGGGCATGCGTGATGAACACATAATCAATCAGCCCTGGATTTACGGGAATCTCCTGATTTTCATACAGGTCGGCTCCCTGCTCCATGCCGCAGTCCACCAGGAATTTTTTGTCACCTACCTCGAGATAGTGACAACTGCCGGTCACCTCGTGGTCGGCCCCTAAGAAAACAATCTTCATATGTAACCCCTCCCCGCCGTTCTTGAAAACACGCAGATACCACGAGCTTCAAGTAGAATGATCTATAAACTAATTATACTAGAAAACAGTGCTGGTTAAAACTGAAAATCTATGCCTAGCTAATAAAAAAGATATTTGGTACTTAGAAACACACATTGTTGAGAATCCACCCGAAAAAAGCTATAATATGAGACATATTTTTTGATTGAGAGGTAATAAATATGCAGATAGAAAAAAGACTTGAAGAACTGGGAATCACACTTCCTGAGGCGGCAGCGCCTGCAGCTATGTATGTGCCATTGGTACAGACTGGCAATCTTATATTTGTGTCAGGTCAGCTTCCAAAGGATGAGAATGGACTTATGACCGGCAAAGCAGGCGAAGCACATACCATGGAGGAGGCAAAGTCTGGTGCCAGGGTGTGTGCAATAAATGCACTCGCAGCGCTAAAGGCTTATCTGGGAGATCTGGATAAGGTAAGTCGCATTGTCAAGTTGCAGGCATTTGTGGCATCGAAGACAGGATTTGCAGAGCAACATCTTGTGGCAAACGGAGCATCAGAGCTCCTGTTTGATGTGTTTGGCGAGGCTGGGAGGCATGCTCGTACCGCTGTGGCTGTAAATCAGCTTCCGCTTGATGCGACAGTTGAAGTTGAGTTTATCGTAGAAGTTAAAAACGATTAGAGGATTGACTGAAAGTTAAGGCAGAATGTGACATGACTAAAAAACAGCTGGCACAGGAAGTTATCGAGAGATTAAAAAAAGAATATCCAGCATCCGACTGCACATTAGATTATGACGAGGCGTGGAAGCTGCTTGTTAGCGTGCGCCTTGCGGCACAATGCACAGATGCCAGGGTGAACGAGATAGTGCCAAAACTGTATGAGAAATATCCCAGCGTTGAGGCACTGGCGGAAGCCGGGGCAGATGCGATAGAGGCAATAGTAAAGCCATGTGGACTTGGACGCAGCAAGGCTAGGGATATAGCTGCCTGCATGCAGTTGCTGCATGAAAAATACAATGATAAGGTGCCGGAGGATTTTGATGAGCTTCTGGCACTGCCCGGAGTAGGGCGAAAGAGTGCCAACCTGATTGTGGGAGATGTATTCAAAAAGCCGGCAATCGTGACTGACACTCATTGTATAAGACTTTCCAACCGCATTGGTCTTGTGGATGGTACAAAAGATCCATATAAGGTTGAGATGGCGCTCCGCAAAATTGTACCACCGGAGGAGGGCAATGACCTGTGCCATAGGTTAGTTGATCATGGCAGGGCTGTGTGCACCGCGAGGACATCGCCGTATTGTGACAAGTGTGTGCTTTCTGATATTTGTAAGGCGCACAAGCAGGAAAAATACTGAGGAAATGAACGTTGTAATTTGCATGGCTGATGTGATGGTTAGGATTGCTACAGCGTAGGAGGGCAAAAATGAAAAACGAACTTGCAAAGATAGCTCTTGAGATGAGAAATATGTCATATGTGCCTTACTCTAATTTTGCGGTAGGTGCAGCATTACTCACTGCTGATGGAAAAATATATAGAGGATGCAATATAGAGAATGCTTCTTTTTCGCCGACTATATGTGCCGAGAGAACGGCTATATTTAAGGCCGTAAGCGAAGGCGAGAAGGATTTTGCAGCAATTGCTATTGCAGGCGGCCCGGCTGGAAATATGCCAAAGGACTACTGCCCGCCGTGCGGCGTGTGCAGACAGGTGATGGCTGAGTTTTGCAAGGCTGATTTCAAAATATATCTGGTTAAATCCGAAGATGAGATAAGAGAATACACGTTGGAAGAGATACTTCCGCTTAGATTTACTGGTGAGGACTTATAGATATGATGATTGAAAAGGAAATAACTGAGCTCAGAAGAAGGCTTCGAAATGACAAGAACAACATTACCCATATCAGGGGATGCTACGTAAATGATATCCACGAGATAGTGTCAGTGTTCGACGAGGGCATAGGTTTTCTGCCTAAGGAGGATGTTGACAGATATTTTTCATTGTTTAGAAAAGTCCTCTCTGGTGGTATTGGCGTCAATTTGATTGATGTAGCATTTTCCACTGAAGAGGAGATGCATGGTCAGGCGCACAGCCAGCTTATGAGCCTTAGGGAAAATAGCCTGGCGGACGAAGAAGAGGTTAGGAATTTTTTTGAGAAAATAATAGCAGGCCTTTCTCTTGAGGGCAGCTATTTGATTCTTATGGCGTCTGAAATATACGATGTGCCTTATATGAGTACTGATGGAGATTATCAGGAAGACTCATCTGAGGAAACCTTCAATTATTTCCTGTGCTGTGTGTGCCCGGTGAAGGAGACGAAAGCCAGTCTAAAGTATATCCTTAACGAGGATAGGTTTCATACAGAGGCGGGTGGCAGGATAGTAGGTCCGCCAGAGCTTGGATTCATGTTCCCGAGCTTCGACAACAGGTCTACTAATATCCATAATGCACTCTATTACACCAAGAATATTAAGGATAACCATCCAGAATTCGTGGATGCAATTTTTTCATCACACATTCCAATGCCGGCGGCGTCACAGCTCGCGGTATTTGGAGATATTCTGCAGGAGACACTACAGGAGGAGTGCAGCTATGAAGTAATCTCTACCATGCAGGAGCACATAACTGACATGGTGGAAAATCATAAGATGGCAGAGGAAGATGAGACACTTACAGTATCAAAGCGTGACTTTGAGCAGGTGTTTGACAAGTGCGGAGTGTCCAACGAAAAGGTAGCGTCCTTTGAAGAAAAATATGAGAAGACCTTTGGAGAGGATGCGAGACTTGTACCGGCAAATGTAGTACCTAAAAATAAATTCGAAGTAAAGACTCCTGACATAAGCATCAAGGTGAATCCAAATAGAATGGATTTGGTTGAGACCAGGGTGATAGATGGCGAGAAGTATATAGTCATAAGGGCTGCTGATGGAGTAGAGGTCAACGGAGTAGGCATCAATATTGACTGATGAAGGCAGGAATAATCGCAGAGTACAATCCCTTTCATACAGGGCATGAATATCAGATAAAAGCATTGCGAGAGCAGGGGGCTGACACCATAGTAGTTGCCATGAGGGGCAACTATGTGCAAAGGGGTGAGCCTGCTGTTCTCGATAAGTTTATGCGCACAAAAATGGCTCTTGTGGCAGGCGCAGATATTGTGTTAGAGCTGCCACTTTCAATTGCGACTTCAAGTGCTGAAGCGTTTGCCGCTGGTGGTGTAGAAATACTTGAAAATATGGGCTGCGATGTCCTTTGCTTTGGCGCAAGATGCGATGACCCTAGTATGCTACAAAAGATCGCTGATACACTAAGCGATGAGCCGGATGAGTACAAAAGGAGTCTGACATCCTTGCTAAAGGAAGGGTACAGCTTTCCGGTGGCACGTGAAAAGGCACTCGGGGAGTATCTGGGGCTGACTGGCGAAGAAGTAGCTTTCAGAAAAATAATTAACGAGCCTAATAATATTTTGGCCATTGAGTACCTTAAGGCCATCAAGAGGCTGGGAGCAAAGATGAAACCGCTGATGCTTCAAAGGCAGGGCGCCGGGTATAATGATGAGGTGCCCAAGGAAGGCTATGCTTCGGCAAGTTATATAAGAAATGTGATGCTAAGCGGTAATCAAGACACCTATGGTGGAGGGGGAACTAGCGGCGGAGTCTTTGCAGATATAATTCCAGAAGTTGATGGATATCTTACGAAAACTAGTATAGAACTTATACAGCAGGAGCCTTGGTTTGTATCACCGGACGATTTTTCGCACGAGCTCTATAAGGCAATTATAAGTAGTAGAGGATGTCTTGATGGATATCAAGGCGTGAGCAGAGAATTGTCTGATAGAATAGATGCAAATATTCGTAATTATAAGAGCTATCAGAGCTTCGCAGAGCTGTTAAAGACAAAAAATATTACTAGAACAGGTATAAATAGAGCTTTGCTCCATATCATGCTTGGCATGCAAGATGATACGAGAGGGTGCGCGGTGATTCTTTTGGGAGTGAAAAAAGAACGCGCTGAACTGATATCGCAGGCGAAGAGTGGGCTGGGGGACAGACTTATTGTCAACTGGGCTAGTGATGGCGAAATGGTGACAAAGGAAGTTGTTGATGCAGATTATCTGTACTACGGGGTTAGAGCAATGAAATATAATGAGGCCCCTATCATTTTGCCCGGAAGTAGCTATTTGATTAAGATTTAAAGAATAAAACGTCTAATAAGCGTTAGTGTATCTTTGGCAGCTGCGGGGCAGAATTGGTTTGTGAACAATGAACGAAGTGTATTGCGAGTAATATTGAATTAAGGAGGAGAAAATGTACGGGGACAAAAAGGGACTGATACAAAAGACTTTGGAAGCAGCTGTTGCAGCGAACGAAATTGCCGGGGCCAATCTTCTTATATATAAGGATGGCAAGGAGTATACATATGCACAGGCAGGCATGTCTGATATTGAAGGTAATAGGGCCATTGGGAGAGATAGTATTTTCCGACTCTATTCAATGAGCAAGCCTATTACATCGGCAGCAGTCATGAAGCTGATGGAGCAGGGAAAGCTGGACTTAGGAGAGCCAGTGTGGCACATTATACCATCTTTCAAGTCGCACAAAATCTCAAATGGCAAGGGGACCTATGGGGCGAATAGTGAGGTTTACGTCAAGCATCTTCTGGATATGACATCAGGATATCCGTATCCGGGTGCAGGCAACGAGTCAGAAAAGCATTCTGAGCGTGTCTTTAACGAAGCTATAGGGCGTATTGGCACTGGAAATGAAATGAGCACTGTTGATTTTGTCTCTAAACTAGGAGAGGGACCAGCTCTTTTTGAGGCAGGGTCAGCATACAGATATGGAACCTCGGCTGATATATTGGGGGCAGTAGTTGAGATAGTCAGCGGAATGAAATTTGGAGAATTTTTGAAGAAAGAATTCTTTGAGCCACTGGGTATGAACGACACAGGTTTCTTTGTACCCGAAGAAAAACAAGACCGATTGACATGCGTTTATGACATTTCACCATGGAATGAGCCGTCAATTTTGACTGAAAACAGACTTGCAATTAACCTTGCAATGGACACTGAACCAGGATTTGAATCAGGTGGTGCAGGGCTTGTTTCCACCTGCGATGACTATATGAAATTTGGTCAGATGCTGCTTAATGGAGGCAGCTATAATGGCCAGCAAATTTTGCAAAAGAGCACTGTTGATTACATGACTTGCGGAGATACCTTACCCCAGCTAGAGCCTAGTTTTAACGGGAATTTTGGCAATATGCCAGGGTATTGCTACAGCAATCTGATGCGCATAATGAAGTATCCTGGAGCCGCTCTTATGAAGACGCATAAGGGGGTATATGGCTGGGATGGATGGCTCGGCTGTTACTTCGAAAATGACCCTGAGGCGAACGAAACTTTTATTTTCATGACTCAGAAAAAGGACGCAGGAACACTTCCGATTCACAGACGAATTCTAGATGTTTTGAGAGGATAATTTCGAGGTTGTTATGAAAATATCAATCGTTGAAAAATGAAATCGTAGTGCTAGAATAATTCGTGCGTGTTAATCGGTTGTTAAACCGTAGTTATAGAAATGAGGATGAAAATGAGCTTTATCGATGACATTAAGGAAAAGGCAAAAACTGATAAGAAACTTATTATCTTGCCGGAGACTGAAGATGAGAGAACCTATCGAGCTGCTGCAGAGGCACTTAGAGAGGGATACGCAGATATTCTTCTGGTTGGTGATCCAGAGGTTATAGCTACCAAGGCACAGGAACTGAAGGTAGATATATCAAAGGCCAGCATTATCGATCCGGCCAATACAAATAGACTTGACGCATACATCGACAAGATGGTTGAGCTTCGTAAGGCAAAGGGTATGACTCCAGGTCAGGCAAAGGATATTCTTAAGCAGGACTATACCACCTTCGCTGTAATGGCAATGAAGATGGGTGATGCAGATGGAATGGTCAGCGGATGCTGCCACTCGACTGCAAATACACTTAGACCAGCTCTCCAGCTGTTAAAGACCGCACCTGGCGCTGAGCTTGTATCTGCATTTTTTGTAATGGTTGTTCCTGACTGCGACTTTAGCGAGGACAATGGAGTGTTTGTATTTGGAGATGGTGGTCTAAATCAGGATCCGGATTCGATAGAGCTTGCAGCAATTGCTCATGATTGTGCAGCGTCTTATGAAGCATTGGTTGGACGTGAGGCTAGAGTTGCAATGCTATCTCATTCATCTAAGGGATCAGCTCGTCATGACCTTGTAACCAAGGTAGATCATGCTACCGAGTATGCAAAGGTTAAGTATCCGGACCTTAAGGTTGATGGAGAGCTTCAGCTTGATGCAGCTATTGTACCTGAAATCGCAGCTTCTAAGGCACCGGGAAGCGAAGTGGCTGGTCGTGCTAACGTACTTATTTTCCCGAATCTCGATGCAGGAAATATAGGATATAAGCTGGTGCAGCGCCTCGGAAAGGCAGAGGCTTATGGTCCACTTCTTCAGGGAATCTCAAAGCCTGTAAATGATCTGTCAAGAGGCTGCTCTTGGCAGGATTTCGCTGGCGTAATCGCTATAACCGCTGTACAGGCACAGAATGCAAGTAAGTAATTTGGAGGCAGTAAATGAACGTATTAGTTATAAATTGTGGAAGCTCATCACTTAAATATCAGGTAATCGATTCAGAGAGTGAGAAGGTACTGGCAAAGGGTCTGTGCGAGCGTATTGGCATTGACGGACGTCTGGTATATCAGCCGGCTGGCGGAGAAAAGGAGATTACCAATGCTCCTATGCCTACTCATACTGAGGCTGTTAGCATGGTGCTTAATGCACTTATTAATGAGAAGACTGGAGTACTTAAATCCCTTTCAGAAATAGATGCTGTAGGTCATAGAATCGTGCACGGAGGCGAGAAGTTTACAGCCTCTGCTGTCGTTGATAATGCTATGATTGCAGCTGTAGAGGAGTGCAATGACCTTGCACCACTTCACAATCCGGCAAATATTATTGGAATTAAGGCTTGCCAGGAGCTTATGCCAGGAGTACCAATGGTAGGCGTATTCGACACAGCCTTCCATCAGACTATGCCTGCTAAGGCATATATGTATGCTGTACCGTACTCATGCTATGAGGAGTTCAAGGTACGTAAGTATGGTTTCCACGGAACCTCACACAGCTTTGTATCAAAGCGAGTTGCCGAGGTGGTAGGTAAGCCACTTGAGTCACTTAAGACTATCGTATGTCATCTTGGAAACGGTGCATCTATCTGCGCTGTAGATGGTGGTAAGTCAGTAGATACTTCAATGGGTCTGTCTCCGCTTGAGGGACTTGTAATGGGTACTCGTTCAGGTGATATTGATCCTTCAGCAGTAGAGTTCATTGCTAAGAAGAAGGGTCTTGACCTTGCTGGTGTAATCAATCTTCTTAACAAGCAGTCAGGTGTGCAGGGTATTTCAGATGTATCTTCAGACTTTAGAGATCTGACAGAGGCCGCTGCTAATGGTAACGAGAAGGCTCAGATAGCTCTGGATATGTTCAACTACAGAGTTGCAAAGTATGTAGGAAGCTATGCTGCAGCAATGAATGGCGTTGACGTTATCTGCTTTACTGCAGGTATCGGTGAGAATGACGACCTGGTTAGATCAGAAGTAGTTAAGTATCTTGGATATCTTGGAATTACTCTCGATGCTGAGGCTAACAAGGTACGTGGCGAGGAGAGACTTATCTCTACTCCGGACTCAAAGGTTCAGGTATATGTAATACCTACAAACGAGGAGCTCGCTATCGCAAGAGAGACCGTAGCGCTGGTGAAGTGAAACGCAACAATAAATTGTTAATAAGGAATTTTTCAGATTAATCATCTTAGACCATGATGATTAATCTGAACGAAACAGCAAGCTGTTTCGATGATTTTTTCACGCCGTGAAAAAATCTGCTTGACATCGTATGAATACGTGATATACTTGCAAGGTACGTTAAAAACGAGGAGGTGTTAGGAATGTCAATTTGTCCAAAGAATAAATCATCTAAGGGCCGTCGCGATAAGAGACGCGCACAGTGGAAAATGACTGCTCCGAATCTTGTAAAGTGCAGCAAATGTGGAGCACTTATGATGCCGCACCGTGTATGCAAGAAGTGTGGCACCTACAACAAGAAGGAAATCATTTCTCAGGATTAATTGTGACTAAAGGATGGAGACTTCGAATGGAGTCTCCATTTTTTTATTTCTAGCACTTAAAAAAGGAAATGCCATGAGTGGCGTGGGACTTGATAAATAGATGCCATTATGATATATTACTCACGATAGTAGTACTATAGACACAGGAAGGAGGAGAGATATGGCAGGATTGTTTGGATTTTCTGGTTCAAATAATATGTTCGGGATGGATTCTTCATTCTATAGTAATTTGTCACAGTATAACAGCATCAGATCTGGCGCGTATAGAAAGGCTGCAAAGTCTTACTACAAGACAGCACAGAGCAATGGACAGACAAATGAAACAGAGTCTGCCAATAAGCCTGGTAGCAAGCCGAATTCAAAGGTAGATACTGCAGGTGTCTCTCTGTCAACAACTAAGGCTGCAGCTAAGGATTTGGCATCATCAGCTCAGAAGTTGTCTTCTAATGATAAGAATGGTGTGTTTGCTGACAAGAGCAAGTATGACAAGGATGAGGCATACAAGGCGGTCAATGATTTTGTAAATAAATACAATGACACTGTTGATGCCTTGAAGAAGACGACTAGCACAGGTGTCAACAATGCAGGAAACAGCATGACTCGTATGACTGACGTCATGAGTAAGGGGCTTTCAAAAGTGGGAATCAGCGTCGGCTCTGATGGAAAGATGAGTATTGACGAGGATGCGTTTAAGAAAGCAAATGCAAGCGATGTTCGCTCTATGTTTAATGGCAAGGGATCATACGCAAGTATCGTGGAGTCATCAGCATCAAGAATAGCTACGCAGGCAACAAATCAGATTAACCAGACCAGTGGTTCAATGTATGGCGTAGATGGCTATTTCAACAGCTATAGCTCAGGCGCGATGTATAATAACTATTTTTAAAAATTGCATGCTAGTGAAATATTGATAATCAAGGCGGGCGTGACCCGCCTTTTATATTTTGAATTTTAAGAGTAGAAAATTGTGAATTGCCAGAAACAGCTTTATGGCAATATGAGGAGGAAATCAAAATGAGGCGAAAAAGCATTTTTGCTGCAGTGATAGGGCTTATATTGCTCGTAACAGCTTGCGGCCAGGAGACTGCACCTGAGGTACAGATAAACGAACAACCACAGGAAAATTCAGTTGCACAGGAGCCGGATGATAACGTGGAAGAACGTGTATATCCTGCTGAAAAGGTGACTATTATATACACAAATGATGTGCATACCTATATTAATAACACGGTAACAGATGCGGACAATAATGTTACAGAACTGCTATCTTACGGCAATATTGCAGCTATGAAAAAAGACTTAGAGGCGGCTGGAGAGAACGTTATTTTGGTGGATGCAGGAGATCACTCACAGGGCACTGCTTATGGTGCAATGGACGAGGGCAAGAGTATCATTAGTATAATGAATGCAGCAGGGTACGATTTGGCCACTCCGGGCAA
>JAZLKM010000077.1:0-2571 GCA_045597645.1 Lachnospiraceae bacterium
GCAAAGCTTAAGGGTAGCTTTTATAATGAGGGTATTGAACCGCCAGTAGTAGGAGACTATGTGGACTTTATGTACAATCCACAGGGGGATTCTGTTATTGTAAACATTCATGAGAGAAGCAGTGTGCTTAAACGCCCGGATTATTTTCATATCAGCACCAACATGGAGCAGACAATGTGCGCGAATTTTGATTATACATTTATAGTGGCCTCTCTCAATGATAACTATAATTTCAATAGAATTGCGAGGTATGTATCTATCACATTACAAGGTAATGGCATTCCGGTCGTAATATTGACAAAATCAGACCTTTGTAATAATCCCAGGCGCTACATCAGAGAGATTGAGGACCTCTCAGAACAAGTGCAGGTACACACAATAAGTGCACTGTATGGCATAGGGATTGAAGAGCTGGATGCATATTTGCAGCCAGGGAAAACAGTAGCGTTGATTGGTTCATCTGGCGTAGGAAAGTCAACCCTCGTTAATGCACTTATGGGCGAGGATATCATGAAGACATCTGCTATAAGAGAGGACGATTCAAAAGGGCGCCATACGACGACCCATAGACAGCTTATAGAGCTGCCAACAGGCGCTGTCATAATAGATACTCCCGGCATGCGCGAAATAGGTATGTGCGATGTGGACGAAGGCATAGATGAGACTTTTTCGGATATAAAACAGCTTGAGTGTCAGTGCAGATTTAGTGACTGTAAGCATGACTCTGAACCTGGCTGTGCTGTAAAGGAAGCCATAGAAAATGGCATACTTTCGAGAGAAAGGCTGGTGCTTTACCAAAACTTACATTCAGAAAGTGACAAAGCTGCAAAAATGAAGAAGATTGCGCAGCAAAGGAAAATAATTAACAAAGGACGCAGATGAGAAAGGATATCGACTGATGAGCGACATTAGAATAATGAATAGTGCTGACCTATCTCAGTGTGGTGAAATATACGCTATGGCATTTCCGAAGGAACACTGGGGAATAGATTGGACAGCTGATAATGCGAAGGAGTACCTTATAGATTATTTTGAGCAGAAAAAATTCGTAGGGTATGTGTACGAAGAAGAGAGCGAGGTCATTGGATGTGTCTTTGCTCTGTGCAAATTATCTGGAAGCAAGCAGGAAATCTATATAAACGAGATGGCTGTAAGACCAGACAGACAGGGACAGGGAATCGGAAAGAAGCTTTTGAATTCGATTATAGATTACAGCAAGGAAAATGACTTCGCTGGAGTGGTGCTGTATACAAGCGAATATGCACCGGCCTCAAAGTTTTATGAAAAGAATGGCTTCAAATTATCGCAAGGTACTATATGTATGTACCACGAATAAAAAAGGTTTGATGGGGAGAAAAATAGAGTGCGCTTAGGTAGGCACATGTGATAAGATTTGGAGTGTAGTAGATTTATTGCTTCTTTGAAAGGGGATAAGAGATGGAAATAAATGAGACAAGACCATATGTTGACTGGAAGCTTATGAATGATTTCATGGTGGACGTATTTGAAAAATATGGTGTGCCGAGGGAAGATGCCGAGATCTGTGCAGATGTGTTACTTGAAAGCGACAGAAGAGGTATAGAGAGCCATGGCTGCAATCGTTTTAAACCTATCTATTTGGACCGTATAAAGAAGGGAACACTTCTTCCTGTTACAAATATCGAGATAGTAAAGGAGACTCCTACAACAGTTGTCATGGATGCTCATGATGGCATGGGGATGGTAGCCAGCCACAAAATGATGGAAATGCTCATAGAGAAGGCCAAGACTTACGGTATGGCCGGAGGTACTATTTTCAATTCTACTCACTATGGCATAGCAGGCTATTGGACCACCATGGCTGAAAAGGCAGGAATGATTGGCATAAGTGGAACAAATGCACGTCCATCTGTGGCGCCGACCTTTGGTGTAGAACCAATGATGGGAACCAATCCACTTACATTTACAATGCCGACAGACGAGGAGTTTCCGTTTAATTTTGACTGTGCAACCAGTATTATCCAGAACGGAAAGATTGAGTTCTATGAGCGTCAGGGAAAAGAGACACCAGCAGGACTTGTTGTAAGCAAAGATGGCGGTACCATGACTGATTCTGGCAAGATTTTGAAGGATATGAGAGCTGGAAATGCAGCCCTTCTTTCTATCGGAGGCATGGGCGAGGAGACCGGAGGCTACAAGGGATACGGTTTTACTACTGTTGTTGAGATTTTGTCAGCAGCACTTGCAGGCGGCCCGTTCATGAAAGCGCTTAATGGAATTGATAAGGATGGCAATCCGCAGATGTACCACCTCGGACATTTCTTCTTTGTAATAAATCCAGAATTCTTCATGGGACTTGATACCTTTAAGAAGACAGCAGGAGATATCTGCCGAGGATTGCGTGAGTCAGAGAAAGCGCCAGGTGCTGAGCAGATTTATACGGCGGGAGAAAAGGAGCATCTGTTCTGGCAACATAGAAAGGACAAGGGTGTTCCGGTTGGAGACACCATTCAGAAGGAACTTATTGAACTACGTGATGAGCTTGGATTAACCCAGTATCACTTCCCGTTTGAAGATTGATAGAATTTGTAT
>JAZLKM010000078.1:0-19586 GCA_045597645.1 Lachnospiraceae bacterium
TGGTTTATGGAATCTATTATCTTTGGATGCATCTGGTCTTTATGGCATGTGCCTTTATTCTGGATTCCAGGAACATATCAGTATGGACTTAAGGAGATGGGAATTATGTATGTGCTTAATTTCCTACTTAGCGTGATACCGCTTGATTTCCTTCAGACATGGGTATATGTAAAGAATAATAGAAGTATGCTCGCTACTATCATTTTCCATCTGTTTATAAATATTATGCAGGAAAAAATAAACATGACTCCTGAAACAAAATGCATACAAACCATATTTGTTGTTATAGCAGCTATTATAATTGTTGTGATAAATAAAGAAATGTTCTTTGAAACAAAGCATGTTGGTAATTTGCTTGAAGAGTAAAATATAAAACAGATAGGGTCGACACATATTTAAATTTATGTGTCGACTCAGCGGCAATGGATCTTGTATAGTTGTGTATCTTGCAGCTGGTTGAGAAATTCCAGTTTTATGAGTAAAGGAGATGTGAAGGAAATGGATATTTGGGAAAAGTTATATAACGCAGCAAAAGAACAGTATCATCCAGAAGAGGTATCGCCTTTCGTTTATGCACATCATGTTGTATGTGCTATCGAAAGTGAGAATGGAGAAATATTTACTGGCTTTTGTATCGAAGGATGTAGTGGCGTAATGAATTTATGCGCAGAAAGAGTTGCTGCTCTTAATATGTATATTACAAGTAATCAGACAAAAATTAAAAGATTGATAGCTTTCAGAGATAAAGCTCCTAGTGCAGATAGAACAGGAAGTGGAATGCCTTGTGGTGCTTGCAGAGAGTTTTTGATGCAACTTAATTATGAGAATCGAAATATGGAGATAATGACAGATTATGAATCTCGCAAGACTGTTACTCTTGAGGAGCTTATTCCAGGATGGTGGGGAACGAGCAGAGCTTTAACAGGCAAGGATTCTTAAATAAAGTATTTAAGAAAATTGTAAGTTAATCGAGCTACTCGCCATGCCGGCAAAAGCCATTCGCAGAACACTTCGTGTTCTTGCTCATGTCGTTTGTCGCCTTATGAATCTTTGCGTAAATATGTCTGCTTGTGAGCAAACTCCCAGCAGCCAATTTTCGCAAATCTTCGCATGGCTCGTTAGTGCGTCAAATTGATATACAGGTTACTGCTGATATATCTGATGCTAAGACAAAAGAAAGAGAAATCCGTCCATATATCCTTTTGAATGATCAGATTGCAAAGATAGTTGTTATTAATAAGCCGATTAAAGAAACAGTTGATGATAAGGGTTTTTTGATTATAGGAATAACAGAGTTTTTATTAAGATATATTAAAGGACCATCACAATAACGTTGGTACATTTCGTAGTTATGAAATATATGAAAATTATGAAACGGAACTTGAATTATGAAAATTATGTAATATATTGATTGCTTTGGCTATGTAATAGGTATAAGAATTTTTGATAGAAAGGCTGATTAATATGAGCGTTAAGAAAATTGCATGTTTGATTAGTATGTTAACTGTTTTTGGACTTGTTGGTTGCGGTGAAGAGAAAAATGTTGAGAGCAATATGGAAGTACAACAAGTAGAGGAGAACTCTACTCTAGAAAGCACTTCTTCAGAAGAACCAGAAGTTGCAGAAAATATAAATTCAGAGTCTTTTAGTACTGAACTTGATTTTAGCAATACTGTTACACCTGTAAATGTTAAAGAAGAAAAAGAAAATCCATTTGCTATGTATGATGGTTATTACTCTTATACAGATGTTAATAGTTATAGTTGCTATCTTAAAATTGAAGATGGAATTTTATATTTATTAACAAGAGGTGAAAAAGCTGAAGATGAAAAATCAGAACTATATATAGAAAATAATAAGGCTTATGTAGAACTTGATGGAAGTTTAATACAGCTTGGCAAAAAAGATATGTATACATTGGAATATACAGTTGTAGGTTCTAATATGCCTTCATATCTTAATTATATAGATGAAGCATATTTAGATACTGTTTTATTTGATATAGAAAGAGTTATTGGAAATGAAGAAGCTGAAAAAGAGCGAATTAAAGAAGAATTAGAAGAAGAAAAGAAAAGAGAAGAAGAAAGAAAAATAGCTGAAGAAGAAGCCAAGAAGAAGGCAGATGAAGAAGCTAAAAATGAAAAGAATAATACAACTAATACTAATACTTCAAATACTACTAGTCCATCTTTTGATGATTTCGATATAGGTAGTTGCGAGGATGGTTTTTGGTAAGACTACAGTGGGGACGGTCCTAATGGCATTATGGCATTGCAAGTGATTGATGGAAAGGTGGAAAAATGGGAAAGAAAATTCTTGTAGTAGTAGACATGCAAAATGATTTTGTTGATGGGGTGCTTGGAACGAAAGAGGCACAGCTCATAGTACCTAATGTGGTTCAGAAAATAAAGACATTTGATGGTGATGTGCTTGCTACGCAGGACACTCACTACGAGAATTATATGGATACTCAGGAAGGCCACAATCTACCGGTTATCCACTGCGTAAAGGGCACAAATGGACACGCCATTAATGATGAAGTGTACAGCGCGCTTAAAAGTAGACAGGCAGATTCAGACACCTACATGAAGGAGACATTTGGCTCTACAGACTTAGCAAGAGAGCTTGCGAAAAGGAACGAAGAGACCGGTATAGATGAAATCACATTCATTGGCGTATGTACCGGTATTTGCGTTATTTCAAATGCAATAATGGTAAAGGCATTTCTGCCTGAGGTTCCGATAAAAGTGGATGCAGCATGCTGCGCGTGTGTTACACCGGAAAGCCACAGGACAGCGCTCGATGCCATGAAGCTGTGCCAGATTGAGATTATCGAATAAAGAGGTTGGTTATGCGATTGAATCAAATAATAGTTAGCCTGCTTGAGACGGATATGTATAAGCTCTCAATGGGACAGGCTATTTATCACCAGTTTAGTGATTATAAGACCACATGGACCTTCAAGTGCAGAAATACTGATGTTAAGTTCACAAAAGACATGGTCGATGAGATCCGCGACCAGATTAGGTCATATTGCAGTCTGCAGTTTACGGAAGATGAGTTGGACTATATCAATAAAATTAAATGGATAAAGGGCTCATATGTAGATTTTTTGAGATTATGGAAGCCGAGATTTGAGGACTTTGAGATTGGAACTGACTCGGAGTGTGGGCTTACTATAGAGACAAAAGGCACTTGGCTGAACACCTCCCTTTATGAGATACCAACACTTGCTATCGTAAATGAAGTCTATTTCAGAATGGCTTATGATTACGATGAGCTGCTGGCTTCTTTTAAAGAGAGACTAGATGATAAATTTGAAAAGCTGGATAAAGGCGTCTGGAATGTAGGAGTTTTCTCAGAATTTGGATTAAGAAGGAGACTTTCAGCTGAGGCGCAGGAGCTTGCTGTGCAGAGATTTACAATGCTAGGTGGAGCTTCAGGCACTACTAAGTTTGTGGGTACAAGCAATGTGTATCTCGCGAAAAAGTTTGGTGTAACTCCGGTGGGAACAATGGCACACGAGTGGATCATGTGCGTCGGCCAGGGAAATCACAAGCACAATCCGGCATATTCAAACTGGTACGCGCTTGATGCGTGGGTAAAGGAATATGGAGTCCTAAACGGAACAGCACTTACGGATGCAATCACGACTGATTGCTTTTTAAAGGACTTTCAGCTGACATATGCCACTCTCTTTAGTGGTGTAAGGCACGATAGTGGTGACCCATATGAATGGGGAGAGAAGATGATAAGCCACTATGAGGACCTGGGGATTGACCCAAAGACGAAGACTTTGCTTTTTAGCGATAGTCTTGATTTCGAAAGAGCGGACAAGCTCTACAATTACTTTAAGGACAGAATAAAGGTCGTATTTGGAATAGGCACGTATCTGGCAAATGACACATGTGTAGAGCCACTAAACATTGTAATGAAGACAACATATTGCAACGGAATGGATGTTGCCAAGATTTCAGACACAAGCGGCAAGGGAATGTGCAAAAATCCGGCATATGTCGAGTATTTACAACGGTGTATCGACTGGAGGATGTGGGGACGGGCCTAATGGCAGTTTACCAAACCTTCCCTAACTAAGGTTTGGCTGTTTTAAGCAGAGCATTTCGCACGAGTAATGAGACATAGGATTTATCATAAATTGCTAAATCAAATGGGTTAGAAAATGTCTTGACGACGTCGAACGAATCGTGTACAATCTAATTGTAACAAATTAGTATAGGCGTGCAATAAGTCACGATAATACATTGCAACGAATATATCAATAAGGAGGCACAGATTATGAGCATAGCAGTTAGATATTACACAAAAGGTGGCAATACCCAGAAGCTTGCAAAGGCGGTGGAAGAGGTTGTAGGAGTGCAGGCACAAACGGTTGCAGAACCTCTTGCAGAGTGCGTTGATACTTTGCTGTTAGGCAGTTCATATTATGCATTCGATATGGACCCTGAGGTTAAGAAGTTCTTGGCTGCTAACAAGGATAAGATTGGCAAGATAGTACTTTTTGGAACATCAGCTATGATTAAGTCAATGAAGAAACCATTGGCGAAGGTATTAAAAGAGTTGAATTCTAGTATTGTAATTGCTGATGAGGAGTTCCATTGCCCAGGTTCATTTGGACCGATGCATAAGGGCAGACCAAATGCTGATGATATAGCTGCTGTTAAGGAATTTGCAAAGAAATTTAAGTAATATTAAAGTGATATCTTCATCGATATGTGCCCAGAATTTCGGATACATATTTATGAACTAGGCAGAACACATGGATGCTTTCCTGCATTTTACAGGAGGCATCCATTTTATTTTGCCTGAGTTATTTTGCTATAAGGAATGCCCATTTTGTTATATATTTATGGTATTATATTTGCGATGTACCAAGTAGAAAATCAATAAAAAGAAACGGGGGATTATGGGGACAATCAGAGTAGAAAAGCTAACAGAACACATCTGGCTTTTGGATGACAAGGGGGACTCAACCGGCTTTATAGTTATAGGCCGGGAAAAAGCAATGGTAATCGATACTATGAATGGCAGCGAGAATGTTTTTTCAGTTGCAAGAAGTATCACAGAGCTGCCGTTGATTCTCGTCAATACACATGGGCATCCAGACCACATAGGCGGTAATCATTTCTTTGAAGAAGTGTATATTAACGAGAGAGATATACCGCTAATTGATTATTTTTCGACGCCGGAAGCCAAAAAACATTTGCCCAAGGTAAATCCAATCAAAGAAGGCGACTCATTTGACTTGGGAGGCCTTACGATTGAGGTATATGAACTACCTGGTCACACACTTGGGAGCGTTTTATTATTGTTGAAGGAAGACAGAATTTTGTTCACAGGAGATGCAATCAATCATCATCTCTGGATGCAACTGGATGGCTGTCTTACCCTGGAAGAGACACTAGCCAATATGGAGCGCCTTGATTTTCTCAAGGATAGAGCTGACAAAATTCTCCATGGTCACACAAGAGGCTTTGACGATATAGAGCTTTTGACACGTTTGGAAAATGGAATGAGAGAATTGGTTAACCAGGAAGGCAACGAAGTATCAGATTGCGATCTGGATTATAATTGGTTTGGTGGCGTAGCGAAGCAACATCAGTTTGATGATGACGGAAGCGTAATATGCTACAATCCATCGTAAGGGAAGCGCGCTAAAAATGGCAACTTATATGCCGGAGCTGGACGAGCAAAATGAGGCCATGGTAGGTAATATGAAAAAGAAAATATCAGTATTTGCGACCGGATGGTCGGAGCAAATGTTAGATGAATATATGAGAGGTATACGCAGTGGTCTGGAGGGCGATTGCGTGGATGTATACCTCTTTTTGTGCTACCCGGCACTCACTGATGGCGACATCTACTCGAATGGTGAGCTCAATATTTTTACGCTACCGGATTTGAATGATTTTGATGGTGCACTGGTGCTAGGGAATGGCATAGATTATCCGGAAGCAATCAAGAGTATATCTGAAAGGTGTAAAAACGCTCAAATACCCTTGGCTTACACTGGATGTAAGCTGGATGAAGGCTATTATATAGGCTCAGACAACTATTTTGGGGCCAGAAAATTAAGCGAGCACTTATATTTTGACCATGGATTAAGAGATTTCTTTTTCATAGCTGGCAGCAAGGAAAATATGGATTCAAATATACGTCTGGAGGCTTTGAGGGACGTTATTTGTGAAAATGGCGGCGATTTTCCGGAGGATAGGGTTTTTTATACAGACTGGAATCCACGTATAGCCATGCTGTTTATTGAAGATTGGATAATGTCTGAAAGGCCATTACCAGAGGCTTTTGTGTGCGCCAATGATGAGATGGCTATATTGATGTGCGATGAACTTAGAAAACATGGTAAGAAAGTGCCGGATGATGTGAAGGTGACCGGATTCGACAATCTGATTTTTGCTCAGGTCTACGATCCGTCCATAAGCTCCGTATCACAGAATTTTGACAAAATCGGCTACGAGAGTATTCAAACCTTAAAAAGGCTATGGAATAACGAAACGTGTGAAAGGGAGCTGATGGTTCCCTGCGAGTTTCATCCCAGTGAAAGCTGTGGCTGCGGTGAGAACAGCACTGCTGACTCTGTTAGGCGAGAAATTGGCCGAAATAGATTTATGGATAACCTGAATAATTCGGCATTCTATCGCAAGCTTGCTGTGCTAGATAGGTACATTATGAAGGGTGATTGCTACGAAGACTTAACCGTAAATTTTAAGGGAGCAGATGAGGCATTCAACTTCTACGAGGGAAAATCATATCATGTGGTTCTTGATCCAATATACAAGGATAAGATGAATGATTTAGCTATTCCATATAATATATGCGGATACGCCTCAAAAATGGATGTGATTTTCTCTGTATCAGATGGGAACTATGCGTCATTCAAGGATTTTGATACGAGACAGATCGTGCCACAGATATCAAATGCAGAGCAGAACCACCTGTATATCTGCTTGCCGTTGCAATATGATGGCGGCTGTATGGGATACGTCATATTTGCAGATGATTATAGCAAGTTTAGGGATTCGGAGCTTTTGGGAAAATATGCAACTCGCCTGTCAGCTATCTTGAGCAAATTTCAGCATACAATCAATTCCAGAATACTGAACGAAAGACTGGTCGAGCTTTCTGAGACAGATGCACTGACAAAGGTCAAGAACAGGACCGCATATCAGGTGAGAGCAAATAAGCTTGATAATAAAATTGCAAGTGGCTGTACTGTGGATTTTGCGGTGCTTTTATGTGATGTAAATAATCTCAAAAAGGTGAATGACAAGTGGGGGCATGAAAGTGGCGATGCCTATATTACTAACTCTTGCAAGCTTATATGTGATACGTTCAAAAAAAGTGCAGTTTATAGAATTGGTGGGGACGAATTTGCGGTGCTGCTTGAAGGCGAAGATTACGAGAGGGCAGATGCACTTATTGACACCATAAATCATAAAATGCATCAGCTTGCTGGTAGCGATATTCCGGTGTGGGACCAGGTGTCAGTTGCCGTTGGAATTGCGCGCTATGACGCGGATACCGACACATGTGTGGCAGATGTACTTAATCGCGCGGATGAAGTTATGTACGCAAGAAAAGTTGAGATGAAAAAGGAATAAATGACTGCCGCTAAAGGATGAAATGGGAGAACGAAATGTATCTGATAAGTGAGACGACCAAAGAAGAGAGAATTGCGCTGGTGAAGCAGTGGATACCAGACGATGATGGCTTGCAGGATTGCGATATGGATTTGTGGGACGTATATGCGGATTATATTAATGGAATCAGAGAAATTGCCGAGATAAATAACAGTATGAGCGGTGAATTTGTCTCAGGGGAATAGCATGGATACTAGACTGTATGTAATGACTCATAAGGAATATACCAAGCCGGACGACGACTTGTATATTAGTATGCACGTAGGCCACGCATTAGGAAACGAATTTGGCTATGTGGCGGATGATACAGGCGATAACATTTCTGCCCAAAATAGACACTATTGCGAGCTTACAGGTCTGTATTGGATATGGAAAAACGTGACCTGCGACATAGTGGGAATATGTCATTACAGAAGGTATTTTGTAAGAGAAGAGGCGTTTCTAACCCAGGAGTATATTGAGAGAACACTTGAGAAATATGATGTAATTGTGCCCAATTCTGGCTCTACAAAATATGCTAATAATTGGGAACATTATAAGCAGGTCCATATTGAAAATGATATGGTCATCTGTAGGGATGTTCTGACAGATAAGTACCCAGAGTACTTGTCAGCATTTGAACTGTGCATGAACACCAATTTAGCGACTCTTGGCAATATGATGATTGCTAGAAAAGATATCTATGACAAATACTGCCAGTGGCTTTTTGACATCCTGTTTGAAGTGGAGCGTCGCGTGGATATAAGCGATTATGATACGTTTCAGGCGCGAATATTTGGATATCTATCAGAGCGACTTTTGAGAGTGTGGCTTATGGCCAATTCTTACCGCGTAAAGGAAGAAGAAGCGCGAATGATAGACCCTGCAGATGCTGACAATGCGAAAAAGAGGGTAGATAAGCTTTATAGGTGGACAGAACTTTTTTTGTCAGATTTAACTACACTCTATCAAAAGGGTATCCATTATGACCTTGCAGATATATCACCGCTAGACATTGATTTCAATGGCAAAATACCGGTTTTTGTATGCTGGTGGCAGGGGTTAGAGAATGCCCCGGAGCTGGTAAAAAAGTGCATAGAGAGCATTGATAGGAACGTTCCCGCTGATATTGCAGAGGTGCACCTTATAACACTAGAAAACGTTGGTATGTACATATCACTTCCGGAGTGGATTGTTGACAAGTTTGAAAACGGCAGTATAACAATGACGCATCTGTCAGATATCCTAAGGATGGCACTTTTGGCTAGATATGGCGGAATGTGGTTGGATGCAACATATTATATGCCCGGTCAATTGTCACCTGATATTTTTGAGAAGCCCTTTTGGACTATTAGATTGGATGATCCAAAGTGGAAAGCGGATATTGCCCAGGGGCGGTGGGCAGGCAACTGCTTATATATAAAGCAAAATGCTGTGCTACCAAGATATGCTTTGAATGCAATGTTCTACTATTGGAAAAAGAACGATAGTCTTATAGATTATTTTCTAATAGACTACATAATAGCAGTGGCATATAACAATTTGGCTGAAGTTGGAGCTGCGATAGACGGCTGCGAATACAGCAATGCTAAAACTCACAGGCTCGGTGAGCTGTTAGATGCAGCATTTTCGGAAGAGAAGTATAGCGAATTGATAGAGGACACATCGATATTTAAGCTTTCATACAAGCAGGGACATTTAAAAGAGAACTTTGCTGGAAAGATGACATTTTACGGGTATATATTGTCGACGCCATAGGACTTGGGAGCAAATTATGAGAGATGTAACAATCACTGTTTTTACAGCTGTATATAACAGAAAAGAGGAAATTGAAAATTTATATAACTCACTGAAAAGACAGGAATGTTACGATTTTGAGTGGCTTATAGTCGATGATGGCTCAAGTGATCACCTGGATGAAAAAGTGGAAGCGTGGAAACGTGAACAGGATTTATTTGAGATAAATTATTTCTGGAAAGAAAATGGTGGCAAGCATACGGCTATAAACTGTGGCGCAGGCTTAGCAAATGGAAAGTATTTTTTTATATGCGACAGTGATGATTACCTAAAAGACGATGCGATTAAAAATCTTGTCTGCTGGGATAAACTGACTGACGATGAGTCGCTGGCAGGTCTATGCGGACAAAGGGAAAATTCGCAAGGAGAATACCTTTTGTGGCAAAAGGACGGAGCAATATGCCGAAGATATGGAGGCAAGCCGCTGTTTGACGTATATATTGATGCAAATATGCATGATGCGGTCGAGCAATATGGATTGTGGGGGGATCGAGCAGAGGCATTTAGGACAGAAGTGATAAGGCAATATCCTTTTCCGGAATATGAAGGTGAGCGATTCTGCCCTGAATCTGTGATTTATAACCAGATGGCTAGAGATAACCTTATTTTCCGATGGTACAACGAGTCGCTGGTAGTTGGTGACTATCGTGATGATGGTATGACGAACAATATACAGGACTTTTTGGTTAAGTCTCCCAGAGCCTGGGCGGACGATATTAAATATATGATTGGCGATGATACACTTCTGTGGTCAAAAATGGAGGAGTATTACGTATACATGAGAGATACGCTGTCAAAAGAGAAAATTGCAGAGTATTTGGAACTTCCTGATTGTGATAAGCTAATGCAGATAAGAATGCAAAATTTGAAAAATATCGAAGAAGTTTTTCAGGTTATAAATACGGTGGAAACTAGCTTGGCGTCGACGCCTGCGGGTTCAACAGGGCATAGTACACTTGTGAAATTGAAAGAACAGGCAGTAGGCATGCTGATGTCAATTGATTATAACTTTTATCTTTTGTTTAGAGACAAGGGACTCGAACATGCAAGTAATAAACTTATGGATGAAATAGCTGCCGAGGTATAGCAATGTACATAACTGATGAGAACGATATTTTTACATATTTCCATGTGATCAACAATATCAATCCAACAAGTGTAATTGATGTTGGAATGCTTCTGATGCGTGTGGGCGCTATATCGCGAGCAGTCAAAGGCAAGTCTGTAGATGCCCAGATAAGACTTGATGCCTTTAAACCAGCAGAAATGCCTTATCTTGCAGTTTATGATACGATTTATAACACGATTTATAGTAATTGCCTTGATGAAATAGAGGCAGAGTATGATTTGGCTGTGGCATTGGACGTTGCTGAATTGATGAGTGATTCAGAGATAGAATTATTATTTAAGTGGTGCAAAGTGCATGCGGATTATTTGTTTGTTGATTGCAAGTCGGATATTGTCTACAAAAAAGCGATAACGATGGGGCAAGTCAAGACGATAAAGATTGATGAGAACGAATATGCTCTGATTTGCCTGGATAAAGAAAATTAAACTAGCATATAATGCAGAATACTACTGATATATATCGAACTGGTTTGGTAGCGAGCTGGTTCGATTTTTATTGGAATCCATTTGCTCTTTGGTGTAATATAGGGTGGGTGATTTTGAAAAGGAGATTATATTATGGAAGTTAAATGCGAGTATTGTGGAGCTTTTATTAGCGAAAATGAAGAGTTTTGTAGTCAGTGCGGAGCGGTGAATGCACAGTTTAAGCGCGCTACTGATGGTACTCCTCGTACTATTGAGGAACTAAAAGCTTGGTATGAGAGCAAGAATCTGCCGCCTCAGGAGGTGACCAGATTTTTCATAGGAGTTAACTGCAAGGAGCCTAGAGCCTTTGGTATCTATAAGGAAGCAGGCAAGTACATCGTATATAAGAATAAGGATGATGGCACTAGAGCCATTAGATACGATGGAAAGGATGAGGCATACGCCGTTAACGAGCTTTATCTTAAACTGAAGAGTGAGATATTAAATCAGAAGGCTCATAATATGAACCAAAAAGCTGCCGGAAATTCAAAGAAGAGGAAGAGCTCTAAAGTGCTTTCTGGCTTTGGGGTTGCTACTACAGTGGTATGTGTAGCTGTCGCAGCTATAGTGTACATATATGGCGCAATTCTTTACATAAGAGACATCCCATATGCAGGCAATTATTATGGTTATGGTTCGGATGTATATTATTGCGATAGCTACGTGGATGACACATGGTATCTGTATGATTCATATAGCGGAGATTATGTGCCATCAAGTATTCCCACTGAAATGTATGATGACATCCAGAGCTACAAGTTCTCAAAGGATGATGAGTGGGAACAGTCTATAGTGAAGTTTGAGGATAGTGAGACCGGGCAGCGAATTGAGGCAGAAAAGTCATCATCAAGCTCATCGGACGATGATTACAGCTGGAGCTCATCAGATTCATGGGATTCAGGCTCTACTGACTGGGGCTCAGACTGGTAGAAATAATAGAGGTAAATAACGGACTGAAGGTGAAGTCTCACGGCTTATTGGGCTGTGGGACTTTTTTTGTGGACTCAAGCAAAAGCATATTATAATAAACAGTATATAACAGTTGACAACAGTTATAAACTGTTATATAGTGTTATACATAAAGGAGATAGATATGCATATTATTCTTAACAATTCATCTATGGTTCCGGTGTATGAGCAGCTGATGGACCAGATAAAGGCACTGATTATTTCAGGAGAGCTGACTGATGAGGAGGCACTGCCGTCGGTAAGAAAGCTGGCAGCAGACCTGAGAATCAGCGCGCTAACGGTAAAAAAGGCTTATGACAAACTGGAGGAGCAGGGATTTGTAATAACAATCCACGGTAAAGGAACTTTTGTAAATGGTTCAGACAGAGCTCTGGCCATCGAGGCCAGAAGGAAGGCTGCCGAGGATGACCTGGCTGGGGCTATAGGTAAAGCGAGAGCAGTTGGAATGGATGACGAGGAAATACTCGAAATAGTAAACATGATTCTGGAGGAAGAATAATGATACATATTAGTGATGCGACTAAGGACTACGGTAGCTTCAAGCTGAATATTAATATGGACATAGGCCCTGGTCAGATAACAGGCATTGTCGGCAAAAATGGTGCAGGTAAAAGTACCACAATTAAGCTGATATTAGGGCTTATAAACGCTGACTTGGGACGCGTGGTAACCATGGGAAAGCCGGCGGGTGAGCTTTCGGTAGAGGATAAGCAGGAATTTGGTGTAGCCCTAAGCGAGGCGTTATTTTGCAAGGAATTAAATGCGAATGATGTAAATAAGATTTTAAAGAAAATGTACAAAAAGTACGACGAGGCATTTTTCCTTAATAATCTAAAGCAGCAGCGTATTGATTTAAATAAAGCAATAAAAGATTACTCAACCGGTATGAGAGCAAAGCTTCGAGTACTGATAGCGCTTAGCCATAATGCGAAGCTTTTGATTCTCGATGAACCGACAGCAGGACTCGATGTGGAGGCGAGAAATGACATCCTTGATATGCTAAGAAATTATGTGGCACAGGATGATGAGAGGACTATTCTTATTTCGTCACATATATCATCAGACCTTGAGAGCCTCTGCGACGATATATATCTAATCCATGATGGAGAAGTGATTTTGCATGAGGAGACAGACAGCCTTTTAGGACAGTATGGCGTCCTTAAGGTGGATGAAAAAGTCTATGAGGAGCTCGATAAAACTTATGTGATTAAGACTGCAAAAACAGCTTATGGGTATGCCTGCTTTACAAGCGAGAAGCAGTTTTATGCTGAAAATTATCCTGGAATAGTTATAGAAAATGGCAGCATAGATGATTTGATTTTGATCATGACTGGAGGATATAAGTAATGTCTGGACTTTTTGAGAAGGATTTAAGAATAATACTCAAGAGAAAAATGACACTGGTTATTTTTGCTATTCTCGCCCTTGGAATAGGAATATCTATGGGCGGAGTATTCATAGTAGGCTATCTGTCACTTCTTCTTGGAATACTGGCAATAGGTACTGAAACATATGACGAGATGGATGACGGATTCACGTTTTTAATGACTATGCCAGTGAGTGCAAAGACATATGTAATTGAAAAATATCTGTTTAGTGGAGCAGGTATTTTGTGTGGCTGGGTGATAGGTGTGGGAGTTAGCGCAATCAGCCCGTTATTTAATCCTGAGAGTGACGCATTTAGCTTTGGCGCAGAACAATTGGCAATTCTTGCTACAATGACATGCATGATGTCGATAGTTTTGGCACTACAGATTAAGTTTGGAGCAGAAAAAAGCAGGCTGATTTATATTATTCTTTTCGGCGCGGTTGCAGCAGTGGTATTTTTCATGGTAAAGGTGCTGCCGGAGGAGAGACATGCAATTATGGAAGCACAGCTCGGGAATGTATCTGAGGGAATAGTGCTAGTTACAGCTTGCATTTTAATGCTTGTCTCGTTATTAATCTGCATACCGGCAAGTATTAAAGCTGTCAAAGGCAAACTTAATTGATTTATGAGAAACAACCAAAGGAGCTCTGTTTAGGGCTCCTTTTTTAGTCCTTTTTTTGCAATCTATTTATAGAAAAGTGCCTACTTATGTGATACAGTATTGAACGATGGGTGCATTTTCGCACAATAAAAGGATTTATTACAGGAGGAAAGTAAGATGGCAAAGAAACCGGTAGTATTAATGGTACTGGACGGATAT
The DNA here is from genome assembly GCA_045597645.1 of Lachnospiraceae bacterium. Taxonomy (GTDB): domain Bacteria; phylum Bacillota; class Clostridia; order Lachnospirales; family Lachnospiraceae; genus JAKSSE01. The sequence continues at coordinate 14,201 of JAZLKM010000078.1, forward strand.
GGACTAAACAAGAACCCAGAGGGCAATGCGATAGCAATGGCGAAGACCCCGGTTATGGACAAGCTTATGGCAGAGTGCCCGTTTGTAGAGGGTAACGCGTCAGGACTCTTTGTAGGACTTCCGGATGGCCAGATGGGTAACTCAGAGGTAGGTCACATGAATATTGGCGCTGGACGCGTTATATATCAGGATCTTACCCGTATTACCAAGGCAATCGGGGATGGCGATTTCTTTGACAATAAGGTGCTGCTTGAGGCAATTGAGAATTGCAAGAAGACTGGCGGCGACCTCCATCTTTGGGGACTTTTGTCTGACGGTGGCGTTCATAGCCACAATACACATGTATATGCTCTTCTTGAGATGGCTAAGAAGAATGGCCTTGAAAATGTATATGTACACGCTTTCTTGGATGGACGTGATACACCTCCGGCATCTGGTAAGGATTTTGTTGAGGCACTTGAGAATGAGATGGCTAAAATTGGCGTAGGTAAGGTGGCTTCACTTTCCGGCCGCTACTATGCTATGGATAGAGATAATAACTATGATCGTGTTGAGAAGGCTTACGATTCACTTGTAAAGGGTGAGGGCGTTAAGGCCACATCGGCAGTTAAGGCTATGGAGGCATCCTATGCTGATGGCGTAACCGATGAGTTCGTTCTTCCAACTGTAATTACAGATGAGTCAGGCGAGCCGCTTTCATTGGTTAAGGATGGTGATTCAGTAATTTTCTTCAACTTCCGTCCTGACCGTGCACGCGAGATTACCAGAGCATTCTGCGATGACGATTTCAAGGGCTTTGCTCGCGATAGAAAAGACGTATTTTACGCATGCTTCAAGGATTATGATGAGACTATTCCTAATAAGAGCATTGCATTCGAGAAGGAGTCAATCACCAATACACTTGGTGAGTACCTTGCAGCACAGGGCAAAAAGCAGCTTCGTCTTGCTGAGACAGAGAAGTACGCTCATGTTACATTTTTCTTCAATGGCGGTGTAGAGGAGCCAAACGTAGAGGAGGCACGTATTCTTGTTAATTCACCTAAGGACGTTGCAACCTACGACCTTAAGCCGGAGATGAGTGCACCTGAAGTTGGAATGGACCTTGTTGAGGCTATTAAGTCTGACAAATACGATGTAATCATCATTAACTTCGCAAATCCTGACATGGTAGGACACACTGGTGTGATTGAGGCAGCTGTAGCAGCTGTTGAGAGAATAGATCAGCTTGTAGGCGATGCTGTACAGGCTGTAAAGGATGTGGATGGAGCGATGTTCATCTGTGCTGACCACGGTAATGCTGAGAAGATGGTAGATTATGAGACTGGCAAGCCACATACAGCACATACTACCAATCCGGTTCCGTTTATCCTTGTAAATTATCCGGAGGCTAAGGCTCTGCGTGAGGGCGGTGCTCTTTGCGATATTGCACCTACTCTACTTGACATTATGCAGATGGAGCAGCCGAAGGAGATGACTGGCAAGTCACTTATTATTAGATAATAATGGAGGAAAATCATGCTTAAGCCTATTAAAGAAGGAAAAGTTCGCGAGGTGTATGATGCTGGAGATAGCATCATTATGGTTGCAACTGACAGAATTTCAGCGTTTGATGTTATTTTGAAAAATAAAATCACTAACAAGGGCAAGGTACTTACTCAGATGTCTAAGTTTTGGTTTGACCTGACTGCTGATGTAATTCCTAACCATATGCAGTCAACTGATACCAAGGATATGCCAGTTGATTTTCAAAATGCGGATTACGAAGGACGCTCAATGAAGGTTAAGAAGCTCACAATGCTTCCGGTTGAGTGCATCGTTCGTGGATACATTACAGGTTCTGGCTGGGCAAGCTATCAGAAGACTGGAATGGTATGCGGAATCAAGCTTCCAGAGGGCCTTCAGGAATCACAGAAGCTCCCTGAGCCTATTTACACACCTTCTACTAAGGCTGAGATAGGTGATCACGATGAGAATATCTCATTTGAGCAGAGCATCGATGTAATAGAGAAAGAATTCCCAGGCAAGGGTCTGGAGTATGCAACCAAGATTAAGGATGCAACCATTGCGCTTTACAAGAAGTGCGCAGACTACGCAGCAGAGCGTGGAATCATTATTGCTGATACCAAGTTTGAGTTTGGACTTGATGAGAATGGTGAGGTAGTAATCGGTGACGAGATGCTTACACCTGACTCATCTAGATTCTGGCCGGCAGCAGAATTTGAGGTAGGCCATGGCCAGCCGTCATTTGACAAGCAGTACGTTCGCGATTGGCTCAAGGCTAATCCGGACAGTGACTATCTGCTTCCACAGGATGTAATTGATAGAACTATTGCAAAATACAAAGAGGCATATAAGCTTCTTACAGGCAAGGAACTATAGGAGAGAACATGAATACTGATCGTTATATCAGCCCTCTTTCTGAGCGCTATGCCAGCAAGGAGATGCAGTACATTTTTTCACAGGATAAGAAGTTTTCTACCTGGAGACGTCTATGGATAGCTCTGGCAGAGACTGAAATGGAGCTTGGACTATCTCAAAATGGCAAGCCGGTCATCACACAGGAGATGATTGATGAGCTTAAAAGCCACATCGATGATATTAACTATGATGTTGCGAAGGCGAGAGAGAAGGAAGTGCGCCACGACGTAATGAGCCATGTATACGCTTACGGCCAGCAGTGCCCGAAGGCAGCAGGTATCATCCATCTTGGGGCCACAAGCTGCTATGTAGGTGATAATACAGATGTTATCATCATGAGAGATGCACTTCTTCTTATTAGAAAGAAGCTGGTAAATGTAATTGCAAAGCTTGCCGACTTTGCTGCAAAAAATAAAGATTTGCCGACGTTGGCATTTACTCACTTCCAGCCAGCTCAGCCTACTACCGTAGGTAAAAGGGCAACTCTTTGGCTCAATGAGTTCGTAATGGATCTGGAGGACTTGGACTATATCCTTGGCAGCCTCAAGCTGTTGGGATCTAAGGGCACTACAGGTACTCAGGCTTCATTCCTAGAACTATTTGATGGAGATAACGAGACCATCGATAAGATTGATCCAATGATTGCAGCTAAAATGGGATTTAGCGCATGCTATCCGGTATCTGGTCAGACTTATTCTAGAAAGGTCGATACCAGAGTATGCAATATACTTGCGGGGATTGCAGCTTCAGCTCATAAAATGAGTAACGATATTCGCTTGCTTCAGCACCTGAAGGAAGTGGAGGAGCCGTTTGAGAAGAGCCAGATAGGATCTTCAGCTATGGCCTATAAGCGCAATCCGATGAGATCTGAGCGCATAGCTTCACTTTCACGCTACGTAATGATAGATGCTCTCAATCCTGCAATTACATCTGCTACTCAGTGGTTTGAGCGTACTTTGGATGACTCAGCTAATAAGCGCTTGTCAATAGCAGAGGGATTCTTGGCTACTGATGGTGTCCTTGACCTGTGCCTCAATGTAGTGGATGGACTTGTTGTATATCCGAAGGTAGTTGAGAAACGACTTCGCAGTGAGCTTCCATTCATGGCGACGGAGAATATCATGATGGATGCAGTAAAGCTTGGCGGAAATAGACAGGATCTCCACGAAGCAATCAGAGTCCTTTCGATGGAAGCTGGCAAGAACGTTAAGGTAGAGGGCAAAGATAATAATCTACTCGAGCTTATTGCTGCAGATGAGACATTCCCAATGGGACTTGAAGAGCTTGCAGAGGCAATGGATCCTTCAAGATATGTGGGACGTGCGCCTCGTCAGGTAGAGGTATACCTAAGAGATGTGATTACACCTATCCTCGAAGCAAATAAGGAAATTCTTGGTGCGACAGCAGAAATTAACGTTTAATAATTAAGGAGTTTGCCTGGTTGGCAGACTCCTTTTTAAGTTGCAGACACTTTTTTACGTTGAAGCATTAAATTTTTCTTGTTTACTCAAAACGGTTGCGATATAATGTTGCACGGTGGCGAGTAGAAGACGACACCAGGCTATGTCGAGTGACATGGCTAGAGATAAAGAGGAGGCAAATTATGACTTTCAAGAGCAGTTATTTACAGGGCGTGTATGATGGACTTGCATCACGCAACGCAGAGCAGAAGGAGTTCCTTCAGGCAGTAGCAGAGGTACTTGAGTCCCTCGAGCCGGTTGTTGCAGCCAACCCGAAGCTTCAGGAGCTTGGTATCATCGAGCGTATCGTTGAGCCGGAGCGTGTAATCATGTTCCGTGTGTCATGGGTAGATGACAATGGTAAGGTACAGGTTAACCGTGGATACCGTGTACAGTTCAACTCAGCTATTGGACCATACAAGGGAGGTCTCAGACTTCATCCTTCAGTAAACCTTTCAGTTATTAAGTTCCTTGGATTCGAGCAGATCTTCAAGAACAGCCTTACAACTCTTCCTATCGGTGGTGGTAAGGGTGGTTCTGACTTCGATCCTAAGGGCAAGTCAGATATGGAAATCATGCGCTTCTGCCAGGCTTTCATGACCGAGCTTTCTAAGCATATCGGCGCAGATACCGACGTTCCAGCTGGTGATATCGGTGTAGGTGGTCGTGAGATCGGTTATATGTATGGTCAGTACAAGAGACTTCGCAACGAGTTCACCGGAGTACTTACCGGTAAGGGACTTACCTATGGTGGTTCACTTGCTCGTACCGAGGCTACTGGATATGGTCTTTGCTACTACACCCAGGAGGCTCTTAAGACTCTTAGAAGCACTGATTTCGCAGGCAAGAAGGTTGCAGTATCTGGTTCAGGTAACGTTGCAATCTATGCTATCCAGAAGGTACATCAGCTTGGCGGTAAGGTAGTTACCTGCTCTGATTCTACCGGTTGGATTTATGATGAGAATGGTATTGACGTAGCAGTACTTAAGGATGTTAAGGAAGTTAAGCGTGCACGTCTTACAGAGTATGCAGCACAGGTTCCTACCGCTCAGTACTTCGAGAAGAAGGATGGAGAGCACGGTGTATGGCAGTACAAGGTTGATATCGCTCTTCCTTGCGCTACTCAGAACGAGCTTGATGAGAACGATGCTAAGATGCTTATCGACAACGGCGTAATCGCTGTATGTGAGGGCGCTAACATGCCTTCTACTCCAGAAGCAGTAGCAGCATTCCAGAAGGCTGGCGTTCTCTTTGGACCTGCAAAGGCAGCAAACGCAGGTGGTGTTGCAACTTCAGCACTTGAGATGAGCCAGAACTCAGAGAGACTTCACTGGACCTTCGAGGAGGTTGATCAGAAGCTCGAGGGCATCATGAAGGGTATCGTACACAACAGCATTGATGCAGCTCAGAAGTATGGCATGGGTGACAACCTTGTAGCAGGCGCTAACATCGCCGGCTTTGAGAAGGTAGCCGACGCTATGATCGCTCAGGGCGTAGCTTACTAAGCC
>JAZLKM010000079.1:0-30172 GCA_045597645.1 Lachnospiraceae bacterium
CTAGATGTAGAAAAAGTCTGTGTAAAGTACAGCTTTAGTGGTAGGAAAAGTCTGTGTAAAGTATATTTTTAGTGGTAGGAAAAGTCTGTGTGAAGTATAGTTTTGTGGTAGGAAAAGCGCAGCTGACAACGGGGGCAACGAAAAATATAATGAAATTAGCGCTGACTTGACATTTGGAAGAGGAACGTATGAGTTTTGCAGATAATTTAGTTGAACTTAGAAAGCTCCACAATTACTCGCAGGAGGAGCTTGCAGAAATGATTGGTGTATCGCGCCAGACACTTTCAAAGTATGAGACGGGGGAGTCGCTGCCTGACATCGAGAGATGCAAACTGATAGCTGATGTATTTTCCGTGTCCATAGATGAGTTGATTACTTACGATGGCAAAGATGCGAACAATCTTGGCCTGGGAGTGCCGCCAAAAGGAAAGCATGTGTTTGGCATGGTTAAGGTGGGAGACAAAGGCCAGATTGTCATCCCGGCCAAGGCTCGAAAAGTATTTGACATAAAACCAGGAGATAACTTAATTCTCCTGGGTGATGAGAGCCAAGGAATAGCCATAATAAAAGAGAAGGGTTTGCTGAGCCTTTTAAGTGATGCGCGGAGAGCTAGATAATTAGTGTAGATGGGTAGTTAAGTGTATCGGGCATTCTGATTTATTCGCACGATACCACTAGGATGGGAATGTACGAAGTCACTTAGATGTTGTCATTTCCAGTGCTATAGATTATAGATTAAGATTGTAGAAAGAGTCGGGTTCAACACCTGACTTTTTTTATTTTTTGTTCGTGAAACGAGGTAAGTGTCTTACTTTGCATACCCGTCGCACTGCATCAGTCCGGTGTGTGCTCGCACGGTCTGGCGCATACTTTCTCGGCATGCGGACAATTTTGTGCATGGGGGATTTACATTAATGAAATATCTGATATAATCAAAGACTGCTAGGACGATTTCTTGAGATGGGTTACTCAACGTGCGTCTAGTATCTATGTGGCATTAGTCATTGCCACATTTTTCCAGGAGAGACAACAAAATAATTGGCGGCTGTTGGATAATTTGTGGAGCGGTGTGTGAAATTGTGAGGAAGCCTTGCTAGAGCCTATTTTACTGCTGTTTTGTGATCTAGTAGGTAACAGCTAGGCACGCAGGACCTACTATAATGTGATAAGTGTCGAGCAGTAGGTAACAGCTAGGCACTCAGGGCCTACTGTAAAGCGATAAGTGTCGAGCGGTAGGTAACAGCCGAGCATACTGGACCTACTAAATTGCAATGGGCGTTGAGTGGTAGGTAACAGCTAGGCACTCAGGGCCTACTGCAATGCGATAAGTGTCGAGCAGTAGGTAACAGCCGAGCACGCAGGACCTACTGTAATGCGATATGTGTTGGCCAGTAGGTAACAGCTAGGCACTCAGGGCCTACTGTAATGCGATAAGTGTTGAGCGGTAGGTAACAGCCGAGCATACTGGACCTACTATAATACGATAAGTGCTAACCAGTAGGTAACAGTCGAGCACACTGAACCTACTATAAAGCTATAAGTGTCGAGCAGTAGGTAACAGCCGAGCGCACAAGACCTACTAGAAAAGAAGATTGCTTGATACGTGGGTATAGGTCGTACTGATGAAACCTACAGATGAAAATGAATGTAGATATAGTAGGTCATGCTGTGGACTATATTGAGGGGGTGATAAAGATGTAGAAAATTCAGTTTGTAAAACAGTCAAAATTAGTCAGTAAAAGTTGAAAGTTGTAAGGAGGTATCATTATAGAACTGTGTGATAAGTTAATAGAAGAAATGCATCACTTGGAGCAGATAGTATCAATGACAAAGCAGAACCGCGATAATAATGATTTGGAAGGCACATTGCGCATAGCGATGAATAAGGGGAGCGTGCAGTATTATCATTGTAAAAAGGGAGCTGCAGAAAAAGGGGATTACATTTCCAAGAAAAATTCGGAGCTTCCAAGACAATTAGCGCAAAAGGCTTACGATGAAAAGATAATTAAGTATGCGGACACTGCTGCTAGACAGATAAGGCGACTGCTAAAAAAGTATGCGGATGATGGGGTAGCGAAGATATATATGGCTGAACATCCGGAGCGGCAAAAGCTTGTGACTCCAGTTGAGCCAACTCGTGATCAGCAACTACAAAATTGGTTTGAAATTCCTTTTGAAGGTAAAGGGTTCAACGAAATGTCGCCAGTTATCAGCACAAACTCTGGCGTAAGAGTGAGATCGAAATCCGAAAAAATAATAGCAGACTATTTGGAATCGTTAGGAATAAAATATAAATACGAGTGTCCGCTTAATCTGAAAATGTACGGAATAGTATATCCGGATTTCACTTTTTTCTCCACAAAAACAGGTAAGGAGATATATTGGGAGCATGAAGGAATGATGGATAATCCAGAATATGCCAGAAAAGCGATATCAAAAATAGAACTGTATGAAAAAAACGGTATTTTCCCTGGAGAAAATCTTATTCTATCGTTTGAAACTTCAACGTCTACAATAAGCACAGAATTAATTCGAGAGCTGGTACATAGATATTTGATGTAGCTAGTAGGTAACCAGAGGCGAGTAATTACCTACAAGGAAGTGAAGTAGCAGAGAGGTAGGTAACCGTCAGAGAGTAATTACCTACAAGGAAGCGAAGTAGCAGAGAGGTAGGTAACTAGCAGAGAGTAAGTACCTACTAAAGCTTGGATAAGTAAGCTAGTAGGTGAGAAAACAAAATTGCCTATTGAAGTGAAAAAAAGTATACAGCGCAAACAACAATTGTGAACAAAGTATCAAATCTACACCAATATCCTTGCAAATTGCCAACATGCATTTAGAATGTATGTATACGTTTAAATTTGAACATAGGAGGGGTGGTATGAAGGTAGGTATTTTAGGCGCAGGTAGTATAGCAAGGGTTCTGGCTAGGACCATGGTGCAGATGGAGGAGGTAGAGCTCTACGCTGTCGGTGCAAGAGACATCGCAAGAGCCAAGGCATTTGCCGAGGAGTTTGGAATCGAGAAGGCGTATGGAAGCTACGAGGAGCTGGTGGAGGATGACCAGATAGGTCTCATATATATAGCGACACCACACTCACATCATGCAGAGCATATGAAGCTGTGTATAGAGCATGGTAAGCCGGTGCTTTGTGAGAAGTCATTTACGACAAACGCCAAGGAAGCGAGAGAAGTATTCGAGCTGGCAAAGGAAAAAAATGTCTATGTAGCGGAAGCAATCTGGACTAGATATATGCCATCAAGAGTTATGATAAATGAGATTGTGGCATCAGGTGTGGTCGGAGATGTAACTATGGTTACATCAAACCTGTGCTATGACATTGACCATGTAGAGAGAATCATGAAGCCGGAGCTTTCAGGTGGTGCGCTGCTTGACGTAGGCGTGTATGGAATTAATTTCATGCTCATGCATGTGCCCAGCGAGATAGATCATATTGAGACTTCTGTGCAGATGACTGATACAGGGGTGGACGGCAGAGAGAGTATCACCATATTCTTCAAGAACGATACCTTGGGAGTGACTACACATGGAATCTACAGCCGCTCAGACAGGAAGGGAATTTTCTACGGCGACAAGGGTTATATAATCGTGGAAAATATAAACAATCCGAACCAGATAAACGTATATGATGGAGAGGATAATCTTATAAAGCACTACGATGTACCGCAGCAGATTACAGGTTACGAGTACGAGATTCGGGAGAGCATCAAGCAGATTGAAGCGGGCAAGATAGAGAGCGAGTCTATGCCGTGGGCTGAGTCGATACATGTACTTGAGATAATGGATGGAATCCGCGCACAGTGGGGCCTTAAATATCCACAGGAAGCCTAGAACAGGAGGTCATTATGGTTAAGAAAATTTCGCAGAATGAGTTTGATCAGGTTAAGGCCGAGAAGATAGCACTTGTTGATTTTTCGGCAAAATGGTGTGGACCTTGTAACATGCTGGCGCCTGTACTTGAGGAAGTGTCAGACGAGATGTCAGGCAAGGTAGCATTTTACAATATAGATGTAGATGATAACCCGGACATAGCCAATGAGTATGGTATAATGAGTATTCCTGCACTTATAATATTTAAGGACGGCGAAAAGGCCGCGATGCAGGTGGGATATCAGCCGGAGGATGGAATAAAAGCATTCATAAATGCACAGCTGTAGAGAATTATAAACGGCCGAGGAACTAAAGCAGCAGAGGAACTAAGCAGCAGCGGAACTAACGCGGCAGAGAGCCGAACGCGGCAGAGAGCCTGATACAGCAGGGCAAAAGATACTAACGACCTTCGAGCTACATGGAGGGAAAAATGACATTCGATGAATATAGAGCAGCGCAGAAGCTGGGTAGAAAAGAATACCAAAGATGCATGATGCAGGGGAAGCGCCCCACACTTGAGGTACTGGACGAGATACTCCCAAGTGATGCATCTCCGCAGGAGGTGTCTTTGGGACTGGTGCAGATACCTATTGAGCAGATAATGGGGACGAGAACTGTCGGACGAAGCAGTTCGTTTGCAGCCAACTTCATGCCGCTTCTAGATGAAAGCTCTGAATTTGCAGCAAAATGGCAGAGGCTTAGTGAGGCTCATGTGCAGGAGGGTATCAGAGACCCGATTAAGGCATATGAGTACATGAACAAATTCTATGTGGTAGAGGGAAATAAGCGCGTCAGCGTAATGAAATTCTATGGCGCTGTTGCTATTCCTGGCCACGTAACCAGAATCAAGCCGCCCAAAAATGGAGAGAAAGAGAACCGCATCTATTACGAGTTTTTGGACTTCTATGAGGATTCGGGCATCAATAATATCTGGTTCTCTGAAGTGGGGAGCTTTCCTGCACTTGTGGAGGCCGTTGGCAAGCAAAAAGGCGAATTATGGGATGAAGACGACAAGTTGAACTTTGTTTCAATTTTCGCAAAATTCAGGGAAGTATACGATAAATACGAGCAAAAGAAGGATTCTCTGGAGAATATAACCCCAGGCGATGCCTTCCTCAAATTCATAAAGATACATGACTACAAGACCATCAGCGCTCTGCCAATGCAGGAGCTTCGTGACCTCATTCAGAAGACTGTGGATGAGTTCATGCTCCTGGGCAACGGCAATCAGGTGAGCCTTAAGATGAATCCTGAGGGAGAGCAGGGTAGAAAGACAATTATCGGCAGACTATTCTCAGCAGGCGTGCCAAAGCAGAACGTTGCCTTTGTCTACGGTAAATCGCCGTCCGACTCGGCATGGACCTATGCCCACGAGCTGGGCAGACTGTACCTCGAGCAGACCTTCCCGGATGAAGTAACCACCTGCAGCTATGAGAATACCACGCTGGAAAACCTTGACGAAGTGATTGAGGATGCAATAACCCAGAAAAACTGTAATCTAATCTTCCTGACGTCTCCGGTCTTCCTGGATGGCAGTGTGAAGTACGCTGTAAAATATCCAAACGTGGCAATCCTGGACTGCTCGCTGACTAGTGAGCACCACAGCATACGTACTTACTACGCCAGAATGCATGAGGCTAAGTTCTTGATGGGAGCAATAGCGGGAGCACTGGCTGAGCATGACAGAGTGGCATATATCGCTGACTATCCAATAGCTGGTACCATTGCGAATATCAATGCCTTTGCGCTTGGCGCCAAGATGATTAACCCGAGAGTCCGTGTGAATCTGCTCTGGTCATCTCAAAAGGATATAAATCTGGTTGAAAAAATAAATGAAATTAGGCCAGACTGCGTATCAGGACTCGACATGGTAGTACCTGCGCATCCGACCAGAAACTTTGGCCTATACCAGGTGTATGACGATGAGTACACGAGGTCAATTGCCATGCCTATATACAACTGGGGCAAGTTCTATGAGCGACTTATCAGGACGATAATGGCAGGCAACTGGAATCACGATGCCAGCGATGAGGCTAAGTCTATCTGCTATTGGTGGGGGCTTTCCGCTGATGTAGTTGACGTAGTAATTTCAAAAAATGTACCGATCGGAACAAAGCGACTGGTGGATTTTTTGAAGCATACAATTAAAAATAGTGAGTTCAATCCGTTCCAGGGAGTCATCTACTCTCAAACCGGTCTGATTCAGGCTAGCCAGGATGATGCATTGTCTCCGGAGGAGATAATATCTATGGACTGGCTGGCAGAGAATATTGATGGCTGCATACTTCACGATGAGGAGCTCAACGATGACGGTAAGCTTATCGTAAAAGAGCAGGGTGTCATGAAGACGGAGGAAGAGGACTCATGAAGATACTCGTCATAGCGGATGAAGAATCTAAGGTCCTGTGGGATTATTATGATAAAAAGAAGCTGGAAGATGTTGATTTAATCATATCCTGTGGAGATTTGAAGCCGGAATACCTGTCCTTTTTGGTCACAATGAAGACAGTGCCGCTCCTGTACGTACATGGCAATCACGATGATAAGTACGAGACCAGACCGCCTCTAGGCTGCACTAGTATAGAGGATGACCTGTTTGAATACAGGGGAGTTAGAATCGTAGGTCTTGGCGGCTCTATGCGCTACAACAATGGGCATAATCAGTATGATGATTATGAGATGCGAAAAAGAATAAGAAAGCTCGCACCCAAGATACGTAGACATGGTGGCGTAGATATCATAGTTACCCATGCACCGGCCAGAGGAATCAACGATGGTGATGACCCTACGCACAGGGGATTTGTGGGCTTTGCGGAAATGATTGAAGAGTATAAGCCTAAGTATTTTCTGCATGGACACGTACACCTAAGCTACGGCCGTGAATTCAAGAGGGAGATAGACTTAGGCGAGACCAAAGTAATCAATGCCTATGAAAAGTACTTTATTGAGATTGAGGATAGGCCTGAGGCTCCCAAGAAGTGGTGGCAAAAATTTCTCCATCGCTAGAGATAAGAATCATATCAAATAAATCACTATGCCCTGTCCAGTAGGATAGGGCTTTTTCATATCCCATAACAAATAGAGCGGTGGATAAAGCATCAGCCAAAGTAGGATCGTTGCTAATGACAGTAACTGACTCAAGACCGCTGCTGGCTGGATAACCGGTGGCAGGGTCGATTATGTGATGATATTTTTCGCCGTTTTCCTCGAAAAATCGCTGATAGCTTCCGGAGGTTATGACGCATTTGTCCTGTACATTGACAGTTCCGATGATGTCATCAGAAAATGGATCGTCAATGGCAACAGTCCATTCGTCGCTCTTGGGATTATCTCCTATGACATATACGTTGCCTCCCAGATTGATTAGCGCAGATGAGATGCCATTTTCCTGTATTACTGTGGCTACACGCTGTGAGGCGTAGCCCTTGGCTATTGCGCCAAAGTCAATGCCGCAGCCAGGACTAAGTGAGAAGCCATCGTCACAGATGATGTGCTCCATCCCTACGTTTGTCAGGCACTTTTCAATATCAGCGGCACCTGGCACATGTGGACTGCCGGTGGCAAATCCCCATAGCTCCATGAGGGGATAGATTGTGATGTCAAAGGCGCCATCTGTTTCGGCGGAGATATCACGTGAACGCTCCAGCAGATATTTTGTGTCCTCTGCCGGCTGACTTAAAAGCATGCCACTATTCAACCTATATACGTCGCCGTCCGCACTACTCACAGACAGGAGTGCATCCAGGCGATTTATCTCAGCCTCTGCTGCATCAAGCGCTAGCTGCCTGGTCTTTTTGTTTCTTCCGTACACGGTGACGGACATAACTGTGTCCATGGCAATAAAATAGGAGGAAGAGCTGCCCGCGGCCTCCAGCGAGTCGCTCATCCTAAGCCCAAATGCGATGCCCACACCTAGGATAATTATGAAAAAAATGCTTATAGCGATTTGAAACGGTTTTTTCTTACTTTTCATAGGGCATATTATAGCAGAAGTTTGCTGTCAAACAATGCAGTGCAATGAAATTGTGATATTGATAACAGTATGAACTAGAAAATTACATAGAAAAATCACCACTTGTTCACCGTAGCAAACTTGCTATAATGGCCGATTTTGCATATAATATATTTTCGGCTAATGGGTTTTATAATCCCTGTGGCACAAGGAGGAAAAATGGACTTAAACCTTAATGATTTTAAAGACGATAACAATAAGAATAAAAACGACGGTGGCAAAAAATGGAACTGGCGGGGAATCATTACACTAGCCATTATGGCCATGATTTCACTGTACATTGTCAGCATTGTGTACAACACTAAAAGTGGCGCATCAAGCGAGGAGGTGCCCTATTCTCAGTTCCTTGAATTGGTGGAGAGTGGTCAGGTCAAGACTGCAGAGATTAAGAGCTCTGAGATATCATTCACTCTAACAGAGAATGCCACCTTTGAGGGAGCAGTGGCCAAGGATTACCGCAAGGCAATAGGCACTATGACTGCCTCCAAGCTATTTAGCAGAGCAGGCGTGACTGATGCCACTGTGGATGAGCTGATTTCCAACATTCGCTATTATACAGTTCGTGTGTCTGATGAGGACTTAAATGAGTATCTCTATGACCATGGAGTAGAGTTCAAGGGAGTGCTGCCAAGCTCAGCATCGACCATCATCTACAACATACTCAGCTTCATCATTCCATTTATACTTATGTGGCTGCTTCTTAGCTTCCTTATGCGCAAGGTGGGCGGCACCATGAGCGTCGGAAAATCAAACGCAAAGTTTTATGTTGAGAAAAAGACCGGCGTGACCTTTGCAGACGTAGCAGGACAGGATGAGGCAAAGGAATCACTGGTTGAAGTGGTTGACTTTCTGCACAACCCGCAGAAGTACACCAAGATTGGTGCAAAGTTACCTAAGGGTGCATTGCTCGTGGGCCCTCCAGGTACAGGTAAGACCCTTCTGGCCAAGGCCGTAGCAGGTGAGGCAAATGTTCCGTTCTTTTCACTTGCGGGTTCAGACTTCGTAGAAATGTTCGTAGGTGTGGGTGCTTCCCGTGTGCGTGACCTTTTCAAGGAGGCTAATAAGAACGCTCCTTGTATCATTTTCATAGACGAGATAGATGCAATCGGTAAGAGCCGTGACTCTAGATTCGGCGGTGGCAACGACGAGCGTGAGCAGACCTTAAATCAGCTTCTGGCTGAGATGGACGGTTTCGATACATCCAAGGGATTGCTGATACTCGCTGCTACCAATAGACCTGAGGTGCTGGACAAGGCACTCCTTAGACCGGGACGATTCGACAGACGTATCATAGTAGATAGACCAGATTATGATGGCCGACTTGAGACACTCAAGGTGCATGCAAAGGGCGTTGCATTGGATGAGACCTGCGACCTTGAGGCTATCGCCATGGCGTCTGCAGGACTTGTAGGCTCTGATCTGGCAAACATCATAAACGAGGCTGCAATAGCAGCGGTTAAGCATGGCAGACGTTTTGTAAATCAGGAGGATCTCTTTGAGGCCTTTGAGCTTGTCGCAGTAGGCGGCAAGGAGAAAAAGAACCGTGCTATGAGCGAGAAGGAGAGACACATTGTGGCTTACCATGAGGTAGGACATGCAATGGTAAGTGCCCTCCAGAAAAATACTGAGCCCGTTCAGAAGATTACTATCGTGCCCAGAACCATGGGTGCGCTCGGATACACACTTCAGACTCCGGAGGAGGAGAAGTTCCTGGAGACCAAGGAAGAGCTGTTGGCTAAGATTGCCACCTTCATGGGTGGACGTGCTGCTGAGGAGCTGGTATTTGGCTCACCCACCAGCGGTGCAGCTAACGATATTGAGCGTGCTACGGCTATAGCCAAATCTATGGTTACCAGATTCGGTATGTCTGAGAAGTTCGGTATGATGGGACTAGCCACCGTAGAGCACCAGTATCTTGAGGGATATTCAACCCTCGACTGTGGCGCGGACACTGCTTCAGAAGTTGATGCAGAGGTACTCTCAATCATCAATGCAAGCTATGACAAGGCTATGGAGCTACTGACTACCTATAGAAGCACTCTTGATGAGATATCAGAATACCTCTTTGAGCATGAGACTATCACAGGAAAAGAGTTCATGGATATTTTCCGCAGACTGACAGGTATTGAAGCGGACCCAGAGGACATTGTGGAAGATGCTACTGATAGCAACGCAGCAGCTGACCATCAGAGTGAGTCTTCAGACAGCGCAATCGGTGCGAACGCAGGGCCTGCCAGTGGCAATGTTATTGACATATCAGTGAATGATACACATGTGGTAGATAATATCAAGGGTACCGATGAAGTTTGATTTTGAAGCGGAACTGAAGGCACTGCCGGACAAGCCCGGCGTATATCTGATGCATGATAAGCATGACCAGATTATCTACGTTGGAAAAGCATTGTCACTAAAAAAGCGTGTGCACCAGTACTTTAATGGTAACTATAGAGAAGGCCTTCGCAAGCAGCAGATGATACCGTTGATTGCATGGTTTGAGTACATCATTACTGACAGCGAGCTTGAGGCACTGGTACTTGAGTGTAATCTAATCAAGGAGCACAGGCCAAAATATAATGTCCTATTGAGGGACGATAAGACTTACCCATACATTAAGGTCACAACTCAGGAGGAGTATCCGAGGGTATTTCTGGCCAGAAAGATGCAAAAAGATGGAGCTAAATACTATGGCCCATACACCAGCAATGCAGGTGTGAAGGACACTATAGAGATATTGCAAAAGCTCTATCATCTAAGGACCTGCAATAAAAAGCTGCCAAGGGATATTGGTCTAGACAGACCTTGCCTTAATTACCATATGCATCAGTGCGATGCACCGTGTCAGGGCTATGTGTCTAAGGAAGATTACAATGCTCACATACAAAAGGCAGTATCATTTCTAAACGGCAATTATAATGAGCTTTTCAAGGAGCTTGAGGGGCGCATGAATGAGGCAGCTGCAGAGCTTGAGTTTGAGAAGGCAGCTCAGATTAGAGACCTCATAGAAAATGTCAAGCAGGTCACTCAAAAGCAGAAGATTACGACTGACTTAAATGATCAAAGAGACGTAATCGGTCTGGCGATAAGCGGTGACGATGCAGTAGTGCAGCTGTTTTTCGTAAGAGATGGAAAATTGATGGGTCGCGACCATTTCTTTATAAATGTGCCGGACAATGACCCGAAGGAGCAGGTGCTGGCAGACTTTCTCCAGCAGTTCTACGGCGGTACTCCGTATATTCCAAAGGAAATACTGCTTCCGGCTGAGCCTGAGGGAGCAGATATGATAGCCGAGTATCTGTCCGACAAAAAGGGACAGAGAGTACATCTTCTGGTGCCGCAGCGCGGGCAGAAGGAGAAGCTTTTAGAGCTGGCAGGCAAAAATGCCAAGCTCATACTCGACAGAGATAAGGAGAAACTAAAGCGCGAAGAGGGCAGGACAATAGGTGCTGCCAAGGAATTAGCCAACCTGATTGGCATACCACAGCTGATGCGTATGGAGGCCTTCGATATTTCCAATACAGGAGGAGTGCTTTCAGTAGGCTCAATGGTGGTGTTCGAGCATGGCAAGCCAAAGCGCACGGATTATAGAAAGTTCAGAATTAAGACAGTAATAGGGCCGAACGACTACGATTCCATGAGAGAGGTGCTCACCAGGCGTTTCGAGCATGGTCAAAAGGAGGATGAGGAGGAAGTCACATCCAGCTTCACACGTTTTCCAGACTGTATATTCATGGACGGTGGTCTGGGCCAGGTACACATTGCTGAGCAGGTGCTTGAGGACCTGGGACTTGACATTCCGGTCTGCGGTATGGTGAAGGACGACCACCACAATACCAGAGGGCTTCTATACAAGGAGCAGGAGATACCGCTTGATATACATGAGGCGCCGTTCCACCTGATTACAAGACTGCAGGATGAGGCGCATAGATTCGCCATTACATATCATAAGTCGCTTAGAGATAAGAATATGCTGCATTCGATACTGGATGATATATCGGGTATCGGACCGAAGCGACGCAGGGCGCTTATGGAGCATTTTACAGAGATAGAAAATATACAGATGGCTTCTTTGGAGGAGCTCATGGAGGTGCCTGGCATGGACAGCAAGTCAGCACTTTCGGTAAGACAATTCTTTGAGGAAAGGGAACAAAATGGAAGGAATAAGCCTGTCACAGATTAAGGAGAGAATGAATCTTGTGAGCTTTACAGATGGTATAGACCTGACAAAGCGCACTGTGAAGATAGCCGATGTCAATAGACCGGCGCTTCAGCTCCACGGATTCTATGAGTATTTCGATCATGAGCGCATTCAGATAATCGGTATGGTTGAGATGGCATATCTGGAGAAGAAGACGGAAAAGGATCGCGAGGAGACATATAAGCAGCTCTTCACCTACGACATACCGTGCGTAATCCTCACCAGAAGCTTTACACCGGAGACCAGCTTTGTGGCAGCAGCTATGGAGAAGGGCATCCCAATTCTGGGCACAGGCCGCGGCACTTCGGAGTTCGTAGCAGAGCTTATTTACTATATGTCAGAGAAGCTTGCGCCATGTATCACCACCCACGGCGTACTGGTAGATGTATATGGTGAGGGACTTCTAATCACTGGTGAGAGTGGTATCGGAAAATCAGAGGCGGCTCTTGAGCTTATACACAGAGGACACCGTCTGGTATCGGATGATGTGGTTGAGATACGCCGTATCAATGACAATACTCTTGTTGGCTCGGCACCTGATATTACCCGCCATTTCATAGAGCTAAGAGGCATAGGCATAATCGATGTTAAGACACTGTTCGGTGTAGAGTGCGTAAAGGATCGTCAGGAGATAGATCTGGTTATCAGACTTGAGGACTGGCAAAAAGAGGCAGAGTACGACAGACTGGGACTCGAGGATGAGTATACAGAAATCCTGGGCACCAAGGTGGTATGTCACACGCTTCCTATTAGACCAGGACGTAACCTTGCGATTATCTGCGAGACAGCAGCGGTAAATCATAGACAGAAGAAGATGGGATACAACGCGGCGAAGGAGCTTTACCGCCGAGTTGAGGCTAATATAGCAAAAAACAGAAATCCATTAAACTAAATAAGGGGAGGACAACAATGGAAAGACCAAATGCGTGGGAAAAATACACCACAGATGCAAAAAAGAAGACTGTAATGAAGTTCGCAGAGGACTATCGTAAGTTCATCTCTGATTGCAAGACAGAAAGAGAGTGCACATCATATTTTGTAGCGAAGGCAGAGAAGGCAGGCTTTATAAATCTTGATGAGGCTATTAAGTCAGGCAAGAAGTTAAAGGCTGGAGACAGAGTATACGCTAACAATATGGGCAAGGCACTTGCAATGTTCATCATTGGAAAAGAGCCTGTATCTAACGGAATGAACATCCTTGGAGCTCACATCGACTCACCGAGACTTGATATCAAGCAGAATCCTATGTATGAGGACAGCGACATGGTAATGCTTGATACACATTACTACGGTGGCGTTAAGAAATATCAGTGGGTAAATATCCCGCTGGCACTTCACGGCGTAGTAGTAAAGAAGGATGGCACTGTGGTTAACATCAACATCGGTGATAAGCCTGGCGACCCTGTAGTAGGTGTATCAGACCTGCTCATCCATCTGTCAGCAGACCAGATGGAGAAGAAGGCATCAAAGGTAATCGATGGTGAGAAGCTTGACGTACTCATTGGCAATCTGCCAGAGGCTAAGTCAAAGGATAAAAAGGATCTGGTAAAGGCCAACATTCTCCGCATTCTTGAGCAGGAGTACGGTTTTGAGGAGGAGGATTTCCTCTCAGCTGAGATAGAGGTAGTACCTGCAGGAGAGGCAAGAGATTACGGTCTTGACCGCAGTATGATTATGGGTTACGGCCACGATGACAGGGTATGTGCATATCCATCATTTGAGGCTATGCTTCAGATAAAGGTTCCACAGAGGACTTCAGTATGCCTGCTTGTGGACAAGGAAGAGATTGGTAGCGTAGGAGCTACAGGAATGCAGTCTAAATTCTTTGAGTACACAGTTGCAGAGATATTGGGACTGTGCGGACAGACTGATGCGCTGTCTCACATGAGAGCACTTCGCGGCTCAAAGGTACTTTCATCAGATGTATCAGCTGCATTTGACCCGAACTTCCCAGAGGTAATGGAGAAGAAAAATACAGCATTCTTCGGACGCGGCGTAGTATTCAACAAGTTTACAGGACGCGGTGGTAAGAGCGGATCAAACGATGCCAACGCAGAGTACATCGGACATCTGCGTGCAATCCTCGATGAGGACAAGGTATATTATCAGACTGCTGAGCTTGGAAAAGTAGACCAGGGCGGCGGTGGCACCATCGCTTACATACTCGCAAACTATGGAATGGAAGTAATCGACAGTGGTGTAGCTGTCCTCAACATGCACGCTCCGTGGGAGATTATAAGCAAGGTTGATCTGTATGAGGCATATCTTGGATATGTATCATTCCTTAAGAAAGCATGATAAGTACTGAAAATATTAGAAAAATAAAGGCATTAGTGACGGAAGGGGCAGCGCATGAAGCATTGCCCCTTAGTCGCTATACTACCTTTAGAATCGGAGGCCCGGCTGAGCTTTTGGTAGAGCCTGATGAGGCAGAGCTGATAGAGGTAGTAAGGTTTTGCCACAAAAATCAGATTCCATATACAATCCTGGGCAATGGCAGCAATGTGCTTGTATCAGATGATGGTCTGGAGGGGGTAACAATAGTAATTGGCTCTCGAATGGCCGATATTACTGTAGACAGCAATCGGATTATAGCAGGCGCAGGAGCGCTTTTATCGCAGATAGCTGTTGCGGCAAAAAAGGCAGCACTTGATGGATTTGTATTTGCGTCCGGCATACCGGGAACAATCGGCGGAGCAGTACTTATGAATGCAGGTGCATACGGCGGCGAGATAAAGGATGTGCTGGTGGATGTAACAGTGTACGACCCAGCAGCCGACGAAGTGCTCACAGTACCTGCAGGAGAGCTTGATTTGTCTTACAGACACAGTGTGGTGGCAGAAAAGGGCTGGTTGATTCTAAAGTCAACAATAGCACTAAGGCCCGGAAAAGCCGCTGAAATAGAGGCTTCTATGGCAGAGCTTACAGCAAAGCGCAAGGAGAAGCAGCCACTTAATTATCCAAGCGCTGGGAGCACCTTCAAAAGACCTGAAGGACATTTTGCGGCAGCGCTAATAGACGAAGCAGGACTTAGAGGCTTTGCCGTGGGAGATGCGCAGGTGTCCGAAAAGCACTGCGGATTTGTGATAAACAAAGGAAATGCGTCAGCCGCAGATGTGATGGAACTTATGAAGCAGGTGGAGCGACGTGTGTACGAGTACAGTGGCATTCATCTGGAGCCTGAGGTTAGACTTTTAGGTTTTAAATAGCAGGAAGATTGACATGGGGGTAGCGAGAGACAGTTATGAAGTGCATTATCATTACAGGAATGAGCGGCGCAGGTAAGAGCACTGCTTTTAAAATGCTTGAGGACTTTGGCTACTACTGTGTAGACAATCTGCCGATACCACTGCTTCGCAGCTTTATAGATATGTCTGAGTCAGGAACTACTGAGGTGGAGAAGGTGGCTCTGGGTATAGACATAAGAAGCGGCGAATATCTTAAGCAACTCCCGGAAATATTGGATGAATGTGATAATAGAGGGATACATCTGGATATTCTCTTTTTGGATGCGGCAGATGATGTGCTGGTGAAAAGGTACAAGGAGACCAGGCGCAACCATCCTATAGCTGGAACTGACAGAGTACAGGCAGGAATCGCTCAGGAGCGTGAGAGCCTTTCGATATTAAAAAATCGAGCTGATTATATAATTGATACAACACAGCTACTGACTAGAGAGCTGCGCTCAGAGCTTGAGAAGATATTTGTTCAAAATCAAAATTACAAGAATCTATATGTAACAGTTCTGTCATTTGGCTTCAAATATGGCATACCGGTAGATTCAGATCTGGTATTTGACGTGAGATTTCTGCCTAATCCATTCTATGTGGAGGGACTTAGAGTCAAGACAGGCAATGATCCGGAAATCGTGGAATTTTTGAGCCAGTATCCAGAGTGCGAGCAGTTCGCAGATAAACTGGAGGATATGGTCAAGTTCCTGATACCTAACTATATATCAGAGGGCAAAAACCAGCTGGTGATAAGCATCGGCTGTACCGGAGGCAAGCACAGATCAGTGGCGCTGGCCAACGAGCTGTATAAAAGGCTGGACGGCGGTGACTATGGGCTAAGAATCGAGCATAGGGATATAGATAAGGATGCAAAGAGAGGAAAGTGATGACATTTTCCCAGAAGGTTAAAACAGAGGTGGCATTGGCCACTCCAAAGGCCAGGCATTGCAAAATTGCGGAGCTTGCAGGAATCGTATTTTTCTCAAAGATAGAGATGGGCGATGGGACAATTAGATTAGTTAGAGCCGCGGAGGAAGCGGCCAGAGTGTTTGACGAGCTAGTCAGTGGACTTGGCACAGATATTTTGGCTACACTAAAGCTGGAAAATGGCAGCGCGGCATTGCCGGATACGGTTAACGCTCAGATAGTGCAGAGTGGTTGCTGTAGGCAGGCCTATATAAGAGGGGCATTTCTGGCAGCAGGGTCACTGAATGACCCTATGCATGGCTATCACCTTGAGATAAGCTGCGACAATGAGACCAGAGCGCAACAGCTGGCTGTACTATGTGATACAGGAGTCGGACCGGCGAAGGTCTCATCCAGAAAAAATAATTATGTCGTATACTGCAAGGAAGGCGAGCAGATTGTAGATATGCTGGGCATTATGGGCGCACACAAGGCTCTGCTGGAGATGGAAAATGCCAGGATTGTCAGGGAGATGCGAGGCGATATCAACCGCCGCGTCAATTGCGAGGCCTCCAATATACATAAGACTGTAAGCGCAGCACAGCGTCAGATCGACGCTATTGAGAAGATAGAAAAGCTACAGGGGCTAAAGAGCCTCCCGGAGCATCTGCGTCAGATGGCTCAGGTGCGATTAGAGTACCCACAGGCACCGCTAGAGGAGCTTGGGGAATATCTTGACCCGCCTGTTGGGAAGAGCGGTGTCAATCACAGACTTCGTAAAATAGTAGAAATAGCGGAGAAAATGTGAATAATTGAGATATCTTAGGTTAAATTTGCGATTGAAGTAAATTACGCCTTGGGATAAGATACAAGAAAGTTTTTTGATAGGGGCTTAAAACTTTTATATGGTTTTGCTGGTGGGATAATGTGTTCCATCAGTTTTTTGGCAGAAAGAAATAGGTGAAAAATGAGCACGGAATATGTAAATGTGGCAGCAATTTTCGGAGAAGATGTATTCAATGACACTGTTATGCAGCAGCGTCTTCCGAAGAAAATCTACCAAAAGCTCACAGAGATTCTGGAAAATGGCAGCGATCTGGACCTTGAGACCGCTGATGTCATAGCACACGAGATGAAGGAGTGGGCTATAGAGAAGGGTGCTACCCACTTTACCCACTGGTTCCAGCCGCTTACCGGCGTGTCAGCTGAGAAGCATGATTCATTTATATCTGCACCACAGTCATCAGGCAAGGTGCTGATGAGCTTTTCAGGAAAAGAGCTCATAAAGGGCGAGCCGGATGCATCGAGCTTTCCGTCAGGAGGCCTGCGTGCTACATTCGAGGCCAGAGGATATACAGCATGGGATCCTACATCACCGGCATTTGTAAGACATGATGCCGCAGGTGCGACTCTGGTTATTCCAACTGCATTTTGCTCATTCACAGGAGAGGCGCTGGATAAGAAGACACCGCTGCTTCGTTCAATGGAGGCAATCAATAAGGAGAGCCTTCGCGTACTTAGACTTTTCGGCAATACTACTGCGAAAAAGGTCACACCAAGTGTAGGTGTCGAGCAGGAGTATTTCATTATAGATAGAGAAAAATATCTGCAGAGAAAGGACCTGGTATATACAGGTCGTACCCTTGTCGGAGCGATGCCTCCAAAGGGCCAGGAGATGGATGACCATTATTTTGGAGCGATACGTGAGCGTATAGCAGCCTTCATGAAGGATGTGAATATTGAACTTTGGAAGCTTGGAGTGCCGGCTAAGACACAGCATAATGAGGTGGCACCCGGACAGCACGAGCTTGCTCCTATATATGAGCAGGCTAATGTGGCAGTAGATCACAACCAGATTACCATGGAGATGCTTAAGAAGGTGGCAGGTCGCCATGGATTGCAGTGCCTGCTGCATGAGAAGCCATTCCAGGGAGTGGCGGGCTCAGGAAAGCACAACAACTGGTCGCTTGTGAGCGATGATGGTATCAACCTCCTTGATCCAGGAAAATACCCTCATGAGAATACTATGTTTATGCTGGTTCTGGCTTGCATATTGCAGGCTGTAGACAGGCATGCAGACCTTTTGAGAGAGTCGGCAGCAGACGTGGGCAATGATTACAGACTTGGTGGTAACGAAGCACCGCCATGTGTGATTTCAGTATATTTAGGCGAGCAGCTTGATGATGTAATGGCTCAGTACATGGAGCTGGGCGAAGCTACCAGCTCAATAAGAGGACATCACCTGCATACAGGAGTAGCTACACTTCCGGATTTCCGCAAGGATGCGACAGACAGGAACAGGACTTCTCCTTTTGCATTTACCGGTAATAAGTTTGAGTTCCGTATGGTAGGCTCTCAGGATTCGGTGGGTTCACCTAACATTGTCCTTAACACGATTGTGGCAGAGGCGTTCAAGGAGGCCTGCGATAAGCTTGAGGGCTCAGAGAATATCGAAGCAGATGCGAAGTCATATATTTCTCAGCTCCTGCAGAAGCATAGCCGCGTAGTATTTAACGGCAATAACTATTCAAAGGAATGGGCCAATGAGGCTAAAAAGCGTGGTCTGGCAGATGTAAACAACACTGTGGATGCTATCGGAGCACTAGAGACTGACAAGGCAGCAGAGCTGTTCAAGGAGTTTGGTGTATTTACCAGAGCAGAGCTCATGAGTCGCGCAGAGGTGGAGTACGAAGCGTATGCCAAGTCCATTAATATCGAGGCTCGCACCATGATAGATATAGTGTCAAAGCAGATTATCCCAGCTGTGATTAAGTTCAATACCAGCCTGGGTGAGTCTATAAACTGCATTAAGTCGGCATGTCCTCAGGCGGACGTCTCAGTGCAGGCGGATATGCTTGTAGAGTGCAGTAAGCTTCTGGCTGATGCCCAGAGCAATCTCATAAGACTTAAGGACGCTGTAGCAAAGGCACAGGAGGTGCCTGTAGGCAAGGAGCGTGCAAGATGGTTCAGAGATGAGGTTAAAACTGCAATGTTCGCATTGCGCACACCGATAGATGAGCTTGAGATGAAAGTGGACAAGGAAATGTGGCCGATGCCAAGCTACGGCGATTTGATGTTCGAGGTTTAATTTTAAAGAGCGAGGGGATTTATGTACGCTACTTTATTGACAATTCAGTACATTGCCATATTAATCCTTATGGGTGATTTGATTTTCTTGATCAACCAGAAGGCAAATGCAGTCCAAAGAGACCTTGTGGTGCTACATTTCAGTATGCTGATTACTGTAATGGCATACACTGCAGAAATGCAGGCTACAAGTATGGACGTGATGAAGCTGTGCGTTAAAATAGGGTATATAGGCAAACCAATAAACATATTAATGGTATTCTTCCTGGTGCTTGATTATCTTAAAGTGGATCTGGCGGTCTGGGTTAAGACAGTGATGACCTCGATTCAGATGTTTATTACGCTTTTAGTATATACATTCGACAGTCATCAGCTGTTCTACACCACTGTTAAGTACGTAGATACAGGTCTGTTTCCACATTTGGAAAAGGGTCATGGTGTATTTTACAATGCATATACTGTGGCGCTGGTGGTATATGGACTTGCGACGGTCATCACCTGCATCGTTAGCGCAGTCAAGAGCAGAGGTAAACAGCGGCTTATGCTGGCGACACTTGCAGTCATTGTATCCATACCATTTGTGGGATTCGGACTATACTCGTCAAAGGTTACGATGGGATATGATGCCACAGTAATAGGTTATGCAGTGGCCAGTGTGGTATTTGCCTTCTTGTTTAGAAATTACGATGTATTTGAGACAGTCACCGTAGCTACCAGCGACGTATTTAGGCACCTTGGTGTTGGACTTATAGTCTACGATGAGAATGGCGTGCTGCTGCATATGAATAATCTGGCAGAAAAGATGAGGATATCCAGCAGAGTAGATGCTTTGAGCCAGATGGATGAACCATACAAATATGATGGCGCGCTTTACAACATAGAGAGATTTGAGATAGTTGACCAAGGAGTCAACTATGGCGTGGCGTACGTAATAAATGATGTGACCAGCGATTTTAACTACAAGAAGCGCTTGCAGGAAGAGAAAGAACGTGCTGATGAGGCCAGCAAGGCTAAGTCACAGTTCCTTTCAAGCATGAGCCATGACATTCGCACGCCTATGAATGCAATTCTGGGCATGACGCAGGTGGCGAAGATACACCTCGATGACAAGCAGAAAGTATCTGACTGCCTTGATAAAGTAACTATCTCAGGCAATCATTTGCTGGAACTGATTAATCAGGTTCTGGATATGAACAAGATTGAGTCAGGCAAATATGAGGTGTCAAGTGATAGCTTTGACCTTATAGAGCTGTTTGAAGAAATAGACAATATGAGCACTCCACTGGCTGAGGCGAAAAACCAGACGTATATCAAAAATCTGGATGGAATCAGACACCGCTATGTTAAATCAGACAGAAGCAAGCTCTCTCAAATTGTTATGAATCTTCTGAGTAATGCTTTCAAGTATACAGATTTCGATGGCAGGATTGAGCTCACTGTCACTGAGTCTGAAGGCGACGAAGTATCCGGATATACCATCGAGGTTCGCGACAACGGAATAGGTATGGATGAGGAGTATCTCAAGATTATCTTTGATCCATTTACCAGATCTGCTGATGAAAGAGTCAAGAAGGCACAGGGTACTGGCCTTGGTACTGCTATAACTAAGCAGTTTGTAGAGCTTCTGGGCGGTACTGTAAGTGTAACCAGTAAGCTGGGAGAGGGCAGCGTATTCACAGTCAATATTCCTATGACCCACACGAAGGAAGAGGAGGCTGTCACCACTAAGAAGGATATTCGCGATGTTGCAGAGCTAGACCTTAGCCAAAAGAGGGCTCTATTGGTAGAGGATAATGAATTTAATGCCGAGCTGGCCATTGAGATATTTAGTATGACAGGTATCACTGTTGATAGGGTGGCTGACGGCCAGGAAGCATGTGAGACCTTGGAAAAAGCAGCGGATGGCTACTATGACATTGTTTTCATGGATGTTAACATGCCAAGACTTAACGGATATGATGCCACCACCCGCATCAGATCATGGGATAGGCAGTATACAAAAAATGTACCGATAATCGCCATGACAGCGGATGCCTTTGCAGATGACATTCAGAGGGCAAAGGAATGTGGTATGGACGCTCACCTGGCAAAGCCAATTGATTTCAACAAACTGTTCATGACTCTGACTGAGTATTGCAGCTCTTCTGATATTGCTTAGGAGAGAGGCCTACGTAGAGCGAGAAACATCGTGAGAACGATGAATAATTGCTAAAGCCTATCATAAAACAAATATCGTATGGGGAATAACCCTGGCTTAGATACTGCTGAGCCAGGGTTATTTTTTTAGCATTAATATAATGCTTGAGTGATAACCCGGTCTTATTTTTGAACACACGTCCCAGATACTCGCTATTGTGATGGAGATCACTGGCCATCGACTCCACGGTAATTGGTTCCTTTATATTCTGGTCGATATAGGTGAAAATCTTGCGAATCACAGGAGACATGATATTTTCGTAAGGTTCAGATGTATCTTGTCTTGATAATTGGATAAGAGATACAAAAAATTCTGTCAAATAGGCGCGAAGTAACAGTGAATCACCGTATTTTCCAGAGGCCCCTGCGCCGCTTGCCTTGTCCAAAAGGGTTAAATAGGGAGCAAGCTGTGTCTCGTCAAAATGGATGACATTCATCTGCTTTGTATCATATTTTGAGAAAATCTCATCCATCCTGACAGTATCGTCGCTTATGGCTTCAAAAAAGCTGGGGCGAAGGTTTATTACGATTCGCTCATAGTTAGGAGTGTCGCCTAAGGTGATTCCATGAAAAGCGAATGGAGGTATGATGACAAAATCGCCTCGGCTTAGGTTCTTTTCCTCTGATTCCACAAATAAATCGCATTCTCCATCCAGAAACAATATGAATTCGTAGCCGTCGTGATTATGTACCGTGACAGTGGAGAGATTGGGTATAGGCGCCAATTTGTGCTCGCAGATAATCTCTCTGTCCAGAATGCTGTATGGGCAAAATAAATCCTTTTTCATACGTCCTCCCTCCTGGTGACTATAAATAAGCTATACAACAAAAAGTCAGAAAATGCAAAGTATAAATACATTTTGGTGTATATATCGCAAAAATGGATGTGATAAGTTGTACTTGCTTGAGGGAAATAAGGCAAAACGAGGGGTAACAAACAGATGATATTAAACGATTCATGTTCATTTCTCACAGACGCTGATTGCTACATAGGTGTCAGAAAGATTGCGGAGAAGGTAAAAAATGACATTTGTATGGTCACAGGAAGCTATCCTACTGAGCATAAGGACGGTGAGGTGACTGACAACATCATAATCTATGGCACCTGTGGCAGGAGCGCACTTATTGAGGAGTTAGCGGACAAATCGCTTATTGATATATCCAAGGTTGAGGGCAGGCGCGAAACCTATGGACTATGGATAATCGAAGAGCATATAAAAGGGGCAAAAGGCGCAGTAGTTATCGCAGGAAGTGACAAACGAGGAACGATATATGGTCTTTTCCATATATCAAAGCTGATGGGAGTATCACCGCTTGTCACCTGGAATCATGTATATCCAAAGCCTCATCAGGTAGAGCTGACAGCTGCTGATAATTATATTTCAAAGGAGCCGTCAGTTAAGTACAGAGGATTTTTCATAAATGATGAATGGCCTGCCTTTGGGAGCTGGGCTACCATGCACTTCGGTGGCATAAATGCAAAATGCTATGAGCGGGTATTTGAGCTGCTACTTAGATTAAAGGGCAACTACCTCTGGCCTGCAATGTGGAATTCTAATTTTAACATGGATGGCCCAGGACTTGAGAGCGCCATACTGGCGGATGAATATGGCATCGTGATGAGCACATCACACCACGAGCCATGCATGAGAGCCGGAGAGGAATTTGGACTATTAAAGGGCGAGCAGTCAATCTATGGAAATGACTGGAATTTTATCACTAACAGAGAAGGCATCACCAATTTCTGGAGAGACGGCCTTATACGCAATAGAGCCTTTGAAAATGTCATCACCATGGGAATGCGTGGCGAGCGCGACTCCGCCATTCTGGGAAAGGACGCAGGCCTTAAGGCAAATATTGACCTGCTAAGAGACGTGCTAAAGACACAAAATAACCTAATCAAGGAGACGATAAACGACAATTTGGACGAAGTGCCCAGGCAGATAGTGCTGTTCACTGAGGTGGAGGAATTTTTCTACGGCAACAGTGAGGTTGAGGGCCTGATGAATGACCCTGAGCTTGAAGGCGTGACCCTGATGCTCAGCGACAATAACTTCGGTTATACGAGGACACTGCCGTCTGAACAGATGCGAGGACACAAGGGTGGATATGGAATGTATTATCACCTGGATATGCATGGCGGCGCATACTCCTATCAGTGGATAGGTTCAGCATATCTGCCGAGAGTGTGGGAGCAGATGACCCAGGCATATGAGTTTGGCGTCCGGGATATATGGGTGGTCAACATAGGAGACATAGGCACCCAGGAGCTGGGACTCTCATTTTTCCTGGATCTGGCATATGACATAGAAAAGTGGGGCGGCTCAGATGCAGCGGTCACCAAAGAGTATGTGGAGCAATGGGTGAATGGCAATTTTAGGTATTCATTCGAGGAACCGGCTCGCAAGCTTATTGAGAATACGGTGTGGGACTATACAACCCTTTTGGCGAAGCGAAAGCATGAGATTATGAACGCCGATGTGTACCACCCTGTACATTATTTCGAGGCTCAAAAGATTCTCGATGCCTCTGAAAAAATTATAGAAAATGTCACAAAATTGAAGGAATCATGCAGTGCCAGGGATATGTCAGCTTTTGTATCACTCATATATTATCCGGCTTACGGCACTGCCAACTTGATGAAGATGTGGATAATTGCAGGGAGAAACAAGCTGTACGCACAGCAGAATAAAATCGAAGCAAATAGCCTCGCTAAGTCAATAGACGAGTGCCTTAAGGTGGATGAAGCACTGGTAAGTGAGTATGAGGAAATTGATAACGGGTATTATAGGGGCTTTGGAACATCACCGCATATAGGGTTTGTCAACTGGAACGACGAGGATTGTAAGTACCCAATCAGACATATCATATATCCGGCGAAAGGACCCAGGATGCTGCTTTCAAGGGCGGATGATGAGAATTATGTGACTGGACAGTTCTGGTGTGATCATCCGCAGACCTGGGAGGATTTCCTAAGGCCAGACAGAAATAAGATATCTTTTGAGATATCAAATGGCGGAGATGCTGCATTTTTCTACAGTATAGAATGCGACTATGACTATCTTGTTTTCTCAGAAAAACGAGGAGTGGTTAAGGACAAGGTGACTATAGAGCTGGAGCTTAGAAAAGAGCAGCTGCAGAGCAACGAGGAAGCATTTTTCACTGTTGATGCCTATGACAATGGCGGAGCACCTATCGCCCACGCAACAGTAAAGGTGCTGGCAACTCCTGCCAGCGAGTTTGATGCTTCCGATGGCACATTCGTTGAGAGTGATAATCATGTGACCTTTTTTGCTAAGAATTTTGTGGGCAAAAGTGATGCCCAAAAAGCGGGCTTTGAGGTACTTGAACCCTATGGACGAGAGGGAAGTGGCATAAAAGTATTTCCGGTCACGTCAGACTTTCTCGAGGATGACAACAGACCGTACACAGAGTATTTGTTTGCAGTAAATAGTGCTGGTGAATACAACATCAGATTTTATCTGGCGCCTACCACGCCTACGGTATTTGAAAGGAAGCAGTATCTGGGATTCAATGTGAATGGGGACCAGATACAGATTGTCAATACGGTTGAGAATGAAGAGATACCATTTTTCCTGAGTGAGCAATGGGAGCGTGAGGCAAGGGATAATGTGAAGCTTGTGAACGCATCATGTGTGTGTAAGGCTGGTGAAAATGTCCTTCGGTTCTATGGAATGAGCCCTGGAATAGTGCTGGAAAAGGTGAGCATTTTCCGAAAAGGCACAGAACTATTGCCGTCATATCTGGGTCCGAATGAGAGCTACAGAGTAGCTAAGTAAGGAATATGCAGAGAAATCTGTTATTCATATATGACCAAATGAGGAGTGTGCTCATAGGCCATGAGTAAATTCATTAATTATGGGAGGTAAAAAATGAAGAAAAGAATTCTTGCCGCAATGCTTGCAGGCACAATGACATTTTCATTGGCAGCATGCGGACAGCAGGAGGCACCAGCGACCAGTGCGCCGGCAGCTTCAAGCACTGAGACAAAGACTGAGGTAGCTGCAGACACTACAGCGGACGCGCCAGCCAGCGAACTTGTGGATGGAAAATTTGCTGAAACCAGACAGATTACTGTCGAAATCTACGACCGTGGTAATGATGGCGGTTCTGACCCGGAGGACAATATCTACACAGAGTTCATCAAGCAAGGAATGCTGGAGAAGCACAACGTAGAGGTTACATTTAAGAAGGTTCCTCGCTGGACTGAGGTTGAAGATATCAACAACCTTCTGGCAGCAGGCGATGCACCGGACATCTGTGTAACCTACAGCTATCCAACAGTACTTACCTACGCTCAGATGGGTGGAGTAATCGACCTTTCAGAGTATGTTGACCAGTATAAGGCTGATTTGCCGAACCTCTGGGCATGGCTTGGTGATACCAATATCTACTGGGATAAGGATCCTAAGACCGGTGAGCTCTGGGCTATCGAGGGCAAGCGCGCAGAGCAGCAGAGAATTGTAACCTATGTAAGACAGGACTGGCTCGATGCGCTTGGAATGGAAGCTCCGACCTCAACAGAGGAGTTTGAAGCTATGCTTGTTGCATTTAAGGATAATGCAGCTACTCTTCTTGGAGCAGATGCCAACAAGATGGTACCTTTCCAGCTGACCTACGATGTAGGCTGGAGCGGAGCTAACCTGATTACCTCATTCCTTGATCCTAATATGTCTGACAAGGAGTTCTATATCAATGGATTTGACGATAGACTTCTGACTCAGAATGGCACCAAGGAGGCCGTAAAGCTCCTTAACAAGTGGTACAACATGGGACTTCTGTGGGACGATTTCGCACTCTATGGAAGCGGAGATACAGCTGGTGACGATATGATCAAGGCTGGATATGTAGGAAGTATGATGCTCAACTGGGATCAGCCATTTAGAAATGGCGAGGACAGCTTTGTAGCTAACCTTCACAGAAACGTAGGCGAAAATGCAGAGTATGTTCCTGTAGATTGCTTCGAGAATGCAAGTGGCAAGTATGCTAAGTATCTTTACAGCCCGGCAGGCGATAGAAAGCTTTTCTTCCCGACTACTAACACTGAGCCGGTTGCATCACTTCTGTATCTTGATTTCATCAGCTCACCTGAGGTAGTTAAGTATCTGCAGGCAGGAGATGAGGGTGTAACCCATGAGGTACTTGATTCCGGTGCAATTCAGATAATCGCAGCTACCGGAGAGGCAATTCAGAACTCTGGTAAGAACATTGACTATACTATCACCTGCAACGGAGTAAACTTTGGAGATTCTGAGCTTGCTACACTTTCACTGGCATACGGCTACGCAGGTGTAGATCCGGAGATGGTTCTTAAGGCAAATGATATCGCAATGGCAGATGGTATCTCACCTAAGAATGTAAATGTAGGTACTGTAGAGGCTGAGGCTGGCGTAGGCGATACACTCTCATCTAAGAGAGATCAGATCTACGATCAGGCAGTATCTGCAAGCGAGAGCGAGTTCGATACTGTATGGGATAACCTTATGGCAGATTATCTGTCAGCAGGTGGACAGGCAATTATTGACGAGCGTACTGCTAAGTGGGCTGAGTTCTTCGGCGATGCAGATATGCTGCCATAATTAGCAAAAGATTAAATTGCATTTTGCAAAATGAATATGTGATTCTCCCGGACAATAGTGCCGGGTGAGTTATGCAGGATCCCGGGGCCACTTACACCCGGGGAAGTGCATGGAAACTGATAACTGAGTCGCTGATGGACTACCCTCCGGTCAGCGGCTCTTTTATTGTGATTTATGCTTCAATAATGAATCCGTTTCTTGGCAGGATGGTTGTAGATTTATGATTGTGATGAAAATAATATAAAAACAGTTATACACGTAGCCATAAACCGTTTTTCCGTATTGGGTTAATTTGAATAATAATCAGCTATAAGCCAATTTTTTGAAAATTTGAAAAAAGTTGTTGACAAGTAAGTAGAGGATTGATATATTTTACTACGTCAGACGTAGTACGACAAACGTAGCACCGACACGCGTAGTACGATACGCGTAGTACGATACACGTAGTACAGACTTACATGACACCAACACATCAGTGAGATATGGCTGGTGAAGCAAGTAATAATCAGATACTCTAGCATGCGAGCGAATCTGGTTTTTACAATAAGAAATAAGCAATTAGCAAGGAGGCAAACATGACAGAGATCAGCAGCGATGTAATTCGCGGATACAATGACACAATGATCCTATGTATCCTGAAGAAGTCTCCCTCGTATGGATATGAAATCTCCAAGCAGATAAAGAGCATATCTGAGGAGAAATACCTGATCAAGGAGACGACACTTTACTCAGCATTCACCAGAATGGAGAAAAACGGCTATATAGAGTCCTTTGAATCAGAGGCTGAGGGCACAGGAAAGAGGAGGACCTACTACAAGATAACAGATGCCGGTAATGATTATTATCATCAGAAATGTGATGAGTGGAGACTTACCAAGGACGTTATTTCGAAGTTTATCAGTGAAGAATAGGAAGAGATAGGGAGTAAGATTATGGAAACAATTAGAAATTACCTGGAGACAATGTTCGCAAACCTGCCGAACACTGTGGAAGTTAGAAAAGCGAAGACAGAGCTCCTTCAGATGATGGAGGATAAATACAACGAGCTTATCGAAGAGGGTGTGAGTGATAATGCAGCTGTAGGTACTGTAATTTCAGAGTTTGGCAACCTCGACGAGATAGCAGCAGACCTTGGAATTAAGGACTCAGTTGAGGGAGTAAAGGATGTCGCAAGACGCCATGTAAGTCTTGACGAGGTTAAGGCATACTTAAGTCTTAGCTCAAAGAGAGCACTTCAGCTGGCCGTAGGTATTATGCTTATCATCATTAGTGTAGGCAGTCCGATACTTACAGAGGTTACACCGATGTACGATAGCCTTGCCGTAGTAGTGATGTTCCTGCTTATTGGCGCCGGTGTTGGAATGATTATTTTCTCAGGAAGTATCCGCAAGGGATTTGAATATATCCGCAAGGAGCCATGCACTATCAGTATTGATACTGCAGATTATGTGAAGAATGAGGAAGTAAGAAACCGTCAGACACTGATACTCTTCAGAGTTATAGGAATCGTCCTTTGCGCACTTTGCTGGCTGCCAACTGTAATCTTGGGCGATGATGATCATTTTGCCCATGAGGTTGGAGCGTATGGGGCAGCAGCACTGTTTTTGACATTAGGACTCGGAGTATTACTTATAGTATATAGCGCTCAGCGCATTGCAGTTTATGAGAAGATTCTTTCACTCAACGACAGCGCGACAATGAGTGGAATTTACACTAAGAAGGAGGATAAGGACGTGATTCAGAATCCTGTAGTTAGAACAATTATGTCAGTATTTTGGCCAACTGTTACCTGCGTATACTTGGCTGTCAGCTTCCTGACGGGAGCATGGAGATGGACATGGCTCATCTGGCCTATCGGTGCAATTGTAAGCACAATTCTTGTGAATGTGACCAAAGCTAAGGAAGGTACATTGTAGGAGTTATACGCAAGATAAATAAGAAAGTAAAGAGAGCAAGTTATGGAAAACAAAGAAAAAAAGGGATTTAACAGGACAGTATATTTCGTAGTCCTTGGAGTAGTAACCGGAATATGCGTTATGGTAGGCGCTTTCATGTGGGGCACACGCATGGGCAGGAAGATAGTAAGCGAGATAAAGGTAATAAAGGACATCCGCCCGATAAATGATGAGAATCTGGTTCAGTCGGATATGAATCTCGACGCGTTTTCTTCTATAGATATAGACGCAGATCTGATGAATCTGGTGATCACAAGTGGTGATGACTTTAGCATAAGCTATGATGGATCAGACAAGCTCCGCCCTAGCTTTGAGGTAGATGACGGCAAGCTTATAATCAAGCAGACGGGTGAGGTGACATTTCTAATTCCGACAGAGGTAACCTTCAGTGCGAAGGTTAACGTGACCGTTCCTAGAGATACCCAGCTGGATGAGGTTGGTGTTGTACTTGACTTGGGTGACATCAGGATGTTCGACTTATCGATGAATGAGCTGGATATGAAGGCATCGCTCGGAAATGTAAATCTCTCAAATGTTGTTGTAGCTAAGACAGCAGATCTCGAACTGAATCTGGGTGACCTGGATGTAGAGAACTGCACCATCAATGAGGCAGACGTCAAGATGGACCTTGGCGATACTGATGTGAAGGCAACTATAGGTAAACTCACTGTAAAGTGTGACTTGGGTGATATCAAGGTAAGCCCAATTAATCAGGATGCAAAGCTTGACCTAAAGTGCGATTTGGGCGATGTTACAGTTAATGGTAACAAGATGGGAAGCAAGTATGAAAACTAGGTGATATAAGGAAGCTAGATAGAAATGCTAGATAAAAATGTTCCGCCAGATGGCGGAGCATTTTGGTTAGGGCAGTTTTTTGATTTAGGCCGCTTTGAACGCGGTGTTAGAGCGCGGATTGTACAAAAGGCAGGACTTCGCGCGTCAAATGTACAAACGGAGCAGGTTCACGAGGCGGAATTGTACAAAAGGCAGGTCTTCACGCGTTAAATGTACAAACGGAGCAGGTTCACGAAGCGGAATTGTACAAAAGGCAGGGCTTCGCGCGTCAAATGTACAAATGGAGCGGGTCCACGAGCCAAGA
>JAZLKM010000080.1:0-9081 GCA_045597645.1 Lachnospiraceae bacterium
AAAAGAAATACGGTATACCATTTTCAAATACTTTTCTATATAAGTATTATATTCTGCGATGTTCATCCGCTGTTCCTCCGTGTCCCTTTATATATAAAACACATTAAAAGAGAAAAAAATCACACTGATTTGGAAAAAATCCCAGCATCAAATGATGCCTGGATTATAAAGCGGAGTACTATAACTGCAAAAATAATCCAACTTGCAACAAGCGTATTATTTAATATGGCAATAAACAGCTTGTCCATACTTATTCTCCCTTAAATTCATCTATCATTTTCTGTATTTCGTCAACCTCTGACTTTGACAGCTTTTTACCTGAGGTGAATGCTGCAATAAAAGCCGGCAGTGATCCATGAAAAGAATCTTCAACAAATCTATGGCTCTGCATAGAATAAAATTCATCTTTCGAAATCAAAGATGTAACAGTTCCATTATCATTTTGAAACAAACCTTTATCTATAAGCCGTCTTAATACCGTATGAGTGGTGGTCCTTTTCCATTCAAGTGTTGCTGCCCCCATCTTAACAAGTTCTGATGATGTAACTGGTTCGTGTTCCCAGATCATTTCTGCAAATTTCGTTTCTAAATTTCCCAATTGTATTTCAGCCATAATCAATCTCCTTGTAGTCCGCTATGTCAATAATAAAAAAAATGAGGCTTTCAAGTATATCCCATGAAAGCCTCTACTATCTGCATATTCTTATTCTTCATTCGGAGAATAATTGTATGTTCTTACATCCTCTTCTGTTGCCGTTCCATCGTCATAATATATATGCACCGTTTCCGAATTGCTATCTGTTCCTGTAATAACCTGGTCACCTAACATCTCTTCAGTAACGTTTTCTTGAGGAAGATAATAGTGTATCTTTTTATTATGATAAAGAAGCATCGAGAGTATGATTGTTGAAATTGCAAATATAACAGCTAATCCCCAACCAACAACCATTAACAACTTGTACTTACAAGTTGATTTTTCACATTTATCATCCTCGGTTTCAAGTGATAATTCCAAAACCTGATTCAGCATTTCACGATTTATCCCCTTAGGAATAGATGTATCATTCTCCCATTTAGAAATTGCCTGTCTGCTTACTTCAAGTTTGGAAGCCAAATCTTCCTGCGAAAAATTTTTTTCTTCACGAGCCTGTTTGATTTGTTCTCCTAATGTCATTTTTCTACCTCCCAAAACTACAAATTTTAGGCTCATATTACCCGCAACCGCAGTTGCGCGCCACCATCTTTTCGCAACTTCTGCTGTTGCATCCAATTTTTAGTGTTTTTTATGCTATCTCATAGGCATAGCAAGCATTCTTACTACTTCCTCAAACCTTTATGACTTGTTATCAATATCTTCCTGCGATACACCATAATATCTGTACACCTGTTTGAACTTGCGATCATATTTTCTAATAGTAGCAGTATTTCTGGATGCACCACCACCAATATAATCTTTGGTCTTCTCTATTATAAAATGAGCTTCATTATCTCCATCTTCCTTAATAAATTTATGAAAATCAATGTCATAAATCTCTGTCCGTATTTCTTTCGCTGCTTCCTGCCTTGATTTCATCAGTTCCAGATACTCTTTTATAACTTCTTGCGTATGATCAGTTAAATCAGGTATATTAGCCAATTCTCCCAATAGATCCAGAAAAATTACTCAACTTAGCACTTTAAAAATTTCAATTTGTCTCTACAAATCACGCTTGTATCTAATTGCTTTAAATGTTTCGCTTCCATCAAGTTTTGTAAACTCGCAGTCATACCAATAAGACATTCCCAGTTTTTCCATTACACGCTTACTTTTATTATTTTCTTTTGCATAGGTACCAGTAATAGTTTTCACTTCTCTTATTCTTTGAATATGTTTAAGTACAGCCAACATAGCCTCAGGTACAATTCCTTTTCCCCACATATCTTGTCTTAAATTGTAACCCACTTCCCAAACATCCTCGTCAGGATGATAGGTAAATCCTCCCATTCCTATTGCCTCGCCTGACTCCTTTAAGAAAATCCCCAAATCACAAATATCAGGATCATCTGGTCTTAAACTTTCAATATATGTTTTGCAATCTAATTCATTTGTATATACTGGATAAATCATATAACGCGCAACCTCTGGGTCGCCACACCATTTAAACATTTCCTTGTAGTTCTCTGGAAGAATATTTTTCAAAATCAGTCTATCTGTTTCAATATATGCTCTCATTCATTAATCCCTCTTTAGTTTAGAAAAAAAGAATTTAATCTCTTAAACAAATTATAATTTATACTCAATTAAAACTAAAGCACCTTTTACTTCAAGCGTAAAGGCGCAAGGCCTTGACCCTCTTCGTAAACGATGCAATCCATAATCAAGCGATTAATCAAAGTTTTGCTAATCGCCAACATTTAACTTATTACTTTCCAAGGGAATAAACTAAATAATAAAGATATGATTAAATGCATCTGCTAGAACGGACAATTTAATCACTGCCATAAATAGTCCTCATAATCATTTTAACAAATCATCTATGGTCATATTATCATTATGCCTCATAATAATTTGTTTGAACAAATTCTTCAAATCGTGGCAGCAAAAGGCTCACTGTTCCATGCTCGCGGCCGTCTATTATTCCCTTTTTAATCAGTCTATCCCTTTGAACAGAAAATGTTTTTGCCGTTGTTCCAATGTTGTCAACAATATCCTTCGTTTTCATTTTTCCATTTTTTGCAAGAAGAGCAACTATTTCTTTTTCTTTCTCAGACAAGTCTTCCCATATCTTCTCATAGCAATATTCAGACATTCTATCATCAAAACTTGATATGGCTTCTTCTATTGTGCAATCCTTATCCCACATAATATATCCAAGAGCTTGAAATGCATAAGAATATCCTTTAGTAAATAATGCCATTTTTAACGCATCTTTTTCATCACACTGGAATGTTTGTTGATATTGATTTTTCATACCTATCGTGCTTAGAGGATTAAGAATTATCTTTTCAGCACGTAATAAGAATGAGCATCTTTTATCTCGTTGAAGATTATATATATTCTCATATAACCCTGTCATTAGTAAAAAAACATCCAATCTTTTTAATATCAGGTCCTGAAATGCACTAGCAAAACTTACAACATCATTGCTCTTTGTTACATCATCTATTGTTATTAATAAACGTTTTCCTTTATCATTAACAATTTTTACCATCTTTTCTATTGCTATCTGAATATCTGATATTGGCGGATTCTTTTTTATATCTAGTCCTATACCAAACTTTGATAAATTAAGCGATGCTTCAATAAAATATTTCTGCAATTTTGCATCTTCGTATAAGCCTGCCGCCAACATTTCTAATAAGTTTCTTCCTGGATTTAATGATATTGCAACCCATTCATTATTATCTCTATACTCATTTAGAATTGTAGAAAGAAGTACTGTCTTTCCACTGCCTCGCACACCCATAATTAAGTAACAGTTACTTGATGGCGAAATACTGTTAAATGTATCTGTAATCTGCATATATGCATCTGCGCGCCTTACATATCGATCAGGTTCTTTTCCAAAACTTAGGCAAAAAGGATTATTCTGTGACATTTATTTGCTCCTTTGCGTTAGATTGTGTTAGATTTTTATTATTGCGTTAGATTTTGTTAGATATATTGTATTTTGTATGCTCTCATAAGTCAATATCCACTCATTAACCAATATAAATTCCACAAACATTGTTTACGATTTTTATTTCTGCAACAGCTTGTTTCAATTTTTATAGGTAATACCTTGTTTGTACCCCATAATTTGAACAACAAAAAAACTCAGAAACATTGATGTTACAACATTTCTGAGTCATTCTTATCGAGCGCGAGACGTTGCTAAGCGCCGGTGGCGCTTGTTTAGCAACGACCGGAACGAAGCGGAGACTTCATTCGAGTCCCGTCTTGTTTTTAACGTTATTTATTGTGGTGGTGGCGCCGCGTTCGGGTCAGCATTAGGGTCGGCGTTCGGGTCCTCTCTCGGTGTGGTGAGGAAGGTCAAAAACTCTAACGGATCTGAGTAGCCATATAGGCCATATAGGCTATACAGGTCGGTTGCGGTGTAGCCTCCGCCTTCTACGGTGACGCCATCAGTGCCGACGGCAAGGCCGGTGAACAGGCTGATAGGATTCGGAACACCTTCGTGGAATGGACAGTAAGCTGTAGGCAAGCGCATGCCGGCTTCCTCGGTGCCTTCGCTAGATCCGGCAATGTAGATACCAGATACAATCGGACATCCAGAATTAGCCAAAAGTCCGCAGGCACCACAAGTACTTGCAAGAACGTGTCTGTCACAATATTCAGTAGGAACAGTATCTTCGGTGAAGAACTCGGTCCTAATAAGGCCGCGTGGATCAGCATCGCACAGGCCAGGAACCACAAGCTTTCCAGACTCAGCACAAATAGTAGCTTCAACTATGCCTTCCGGTCTAACAAAATCTCTGTATTCAAGAGGCTCGTGTGTGCGCTTCATAACCTCACGCCAGATGTTCTTAGAGTAGGTGACACTGTGCTGTTCGTAGTTGTCGTCAAAGCCCCCCCAGATAACGCAGGTGTAGTAAGGAGTAAATCCAGCAAAGACCGTGTCACGTTCATCGTTGGTAGTACCAGATTTTCCAGCGGTAGCCATACCCTGGAAATTGGCTCTGACACCGGTACCCTGAGTCATAACATCCTGCATTGCAGAAGTGATGAGCCATGCTGAAGTCTCCTTGAGGACACGTTTTCCAGAAGGAGCACCAGTATTGTCCAAAATTACGTTACCAGAGTTGTCAGTAACCATGGTATACATAGAAGGTCTGATATATACGCCTTCGTTGGCGATAGTGGCGTAGGCAGCACACAGCTCAAGGTTGGTTACACCGTAGGTGATACCACCAAGTGCGATAGCCTCGTTGCAGTCGCCACTTACGAGGGTAGTAAATCCAAAGTTCTGCAGGTACTCAAACGCAAGGCCTACACCGATGGTCTGAATATTGCGGACAGCCACAGTGTTGACAGAATGGATAATACCCTGTCTAGCTGACATAAATCCACGCCATCTGTGGTCTACGTTGTTGACCTCTGGAGCATCCTCACCGCCAGAGTAGAAGGTCTGCGCGTCCTCCTGTACAGTAGCGAGGTTAATGATGCCTGCATCTATACCTGGAGCATATGTAGATAAAATCTTGAAAGTAGAGCCAGGCTGTCTCGTGGTATCCACCGCACGATTTAAGGTCTTGCTGCTCTGCTTTTCGCCACGTCCTCCAACCATAGCCACGACATGGCCAGTCTTCTGGTCGATAATAGTCATAGCCACCTGTGGCTGAATAGTATATACAATAGTCTCACCCGCCTCGGCAATCTTGTCACCAGGCTCCATTATGGCCTCTTTATAGGCCTCAATAGCTGCATCGCAATCTTCAATAGATGCAAAGTTGATATTGTAATCCTTGTTGCTAGACTTGTAGTAAGAAAGCATGGTCTGCTCGCTGTAATTCTTGTAGCTACCATCTGCCTTAACTATAGTAAGTCTGTATGAGAACGAATACTTTGTGGTGACTGCATAGTTATCTTCATTAGCCACCTCCTCATCACAGATGCTCTGAATACGTGAATCGAGGGTGGAAAATACTCTGAGGCCTCCAGTATACAGCAGTGCGTATGCCTCCTGAGATGTGTAGCCCTTTTGCTCCATGAGATCACGCATAATCTCATTAGTTAACTCGTCTACAAAATATGTCTGTGCGGAATTAGTTGATGCTATCTCTGTGTTAACCACCTGGATACGGTCATACACGTTGTCAGCCATTGCAGTATTGTACTGTGCCTGAGTTATATAGCCTTGATCAAGCATATCCTTCAGTACTATCTGACGACGCTCTGAGTTCTTGTCCGCATGAGTTATGGGATTGTATCCTGTAGGATTTTTGGTTATACCAGCGATAACTGCACACTCAGAAATAGTAAGCTCTGATACATCTTTTCCAAAATATCTAAGTGCCGCTGACTGTACTCCCAGACAGTTCTGTCCAAGGTTAATGGTGTTGAGATAATTCTCCAGTATTATCTCCTTGTCAGTAACCTTCTCAAGCTGCACTGCCAGGTACTGCTCCTGAAGCTTTCTGACCAGTTTTTTCTCAAAATCATCACCCTCT
This sequence comes from Lachnospiraceae bacterium, assembly GCA_045597645.1. Taxonomy (GTDB): domain Bacteria; phylum Bacillota; class Clostridia; order Lachnospirales; family Lachnospiraceae; genus JAKSSE01. Next base: position 6,151 of record JAZLKM010000080.1, read on the forward strand.
TCAGTCCACCCTGTGAAGTAGTTGTTCTTCAAAAGCTGCTGAGTGATGGTAGAACCGCCCTGGTTAAAATTCATCCCATTGGCAATACCGGTCGTTCCTGCTCTGACAATACTCTGCCAGTCGATACCGTTGTGCTCCCAGAATCGCTCGTCCTCAACTGCTACAAAGGCATTCTGTAGGTTCTTCGGAATACGGCTCAGTTCAACATATTCTCGGTTAGCGCCAGACGCAACAAGTGTCTCTATCTCGTTTCCCTCTGAGTCAAAAATATGCGTCTGATATCCTGTTGGAGATATGTTAATTGTCGATGCGTCAGGCAGGCCCTCGAGCACATCCAGATACATTCCATATACAGTTTTTCCAGCATAAAAAAGACCTACAAGCATTGCTATAATGCCTGCACGTACAAATGCCATAATAACGGTATGGAATATGATTCTGGCCTTCGCCTTGCGTCTTGCGCCTTTTCTGTTTGTGGACGCTCTTCCGTAGTTCATTACTTCAACAACCTCTATATCACAGGACTAATTTGCATCGTCCGTCTCTGCAATCGCATAGTAATTCACATTAAATAATCTTTGGCATTATACCACAAGTTGTATCGAGTGCGCAAATTTCACTATATTTTCGCAATTCAAATCTTTCACGCCGCATTTGCTGCGTCTTCTTTCACATGCATTTTCCTCTCAAAGCAATGTATTGCTGGCATGTTTTCTATGGCTGGACTCTGCTTGATATTGTTCTGCCCTCTAAGACAATTCTCTAGTCACAATCTAGTCACTGGAGTATAATCGATTCTAGAAGCTGCCCATATCAGTTCCGCAACCGGTTTGCGAAAATTATTAATCTGCACACAGAAGACGGCCGTTCCATACTTTAATTATTAGTGGGGATATAAATGAAATTATTAAAAGAAGGCGGAGAAGGTGAAATCGTAGAGAAAAAATCCCGCTTCATCGGTACTACTTTTCCGGTAAATACCGAGGAAGAGGCTCAGGAATTCATCAAAGCCATGAAAAAGAAATATTACGACGCCAGACACAACTGTTGGGCCTATGTGATTGGTGATGATAACGAAATCACCCGCTCGTCCGACGACGGCGAGCCTTCAGGCACCGCCGGTCGCCCAATGCTTGACGTGCTGACTCACGAAGGTGTCCACGGCATTGCTGTAGTTGTAACCAGATACTTTGGCGGTGTACTCCTAGGCACCGGTGGCCTCGTTCGCGCCTATCAGGCTGCCACCAAGGCTGCTCTTGAAAACAGCACTATCAGTGAAATGCTAACCGGCCGCAAGCTCTCATTCACCTGCGACTACAACGACTATGGCAAGATTTCGTACTATCTCGATTCCCAGAAAATTCCAACCATAAGCAGCGACTTCTCTGATGTGGTTGCCTTGGAAGTATTCGCTGTCGATGGTCAATCCGAAGTCATCAGAGACGAAATTTTCCAGATGACTTCCGGCAAGGTCACTGCCGAAATCGGAGAATCGATGTTACTGAATGCATAAAAAATGCGTTACTTAACCCCATCCATCACCTGCTGTATAACAGGCATCACTGCTGCGTCTACCATCGCTTTGTTCTGCACATAGTAGTATGCGAAGCCTACTATCACAGCAAGGAAAATAATTGTGCGAATTATTTTGCGCGGACGCGCCCTGCGGCGTGCTTCAGCGCGTGCTATTTCATGCCTCGCTTCCATCTCAGCTCTAATCTCAGCCTTGCGAGCCATGTTCTCGCTCGCCACTTTCTGTTGCTTCTCAACGAAGTCAAATACTGAGTCAACTACACTTTTAGTCTGTATATTGTCAAATCTTGTTCCGCAATACTCGCATATAATATATGGATGATCCGGTGACAGATTTGCATTGAGCGGTGCTGCGCAATTCGGGCACTGTGTTGGCACCTTACTTGCTGACTGGCTGCTTCCTGTGGTGCCGTTATTTATTCTGTCCAGACCTTTGTTTAATTCATCTACTCCCTTTTGAACAAGACTTTCTAAATTATCACCCAGCTTGTCCAAGCCTTCTATTTTCATAACTTCCTCCCTGTGCGTTTTGATGCACGTTAGCATATCAAATTTTCCACCAATTGATAGCTAAGCCTCACATATCATAACAAAGTTTTCTATCATTCGCAATTTGTACAATTCCAGTTGACTACGTAAATTTACTTGCGGAAATAAAAGGTTAGAGTTCACCTAAGATGCTCTGATTAAGTATCAGGCTTTGAATCATTGTTTACATCATACTCTTTTCATTTCCTTATGACAAGAATGCCTGCCAAGACAGACCTATGCTTAGTCCTCTTGGCTGTCTTTTTTAGCTGTGGCAATAGATATGTCAAGGGCATGCCTCAGAGAGGTGCTTTGCACCCTTGACATATCTATTACCGCAGCTTTTTTATAATCAAGAGGACTAAGCATAATAGTGCGTTATTAACGCTCTATAGTCCACGTATGTGATGTTCTATTCTGATCTCATTATTTCAGGAACGGAACAGTATGTCATTTCATAACCGGCAGTTTTATGACTCACTTAGATTGTACATTTGACGCTCGGAACTCCACTTTTTGTACAATCCAGGCTCGTGAACCTGCTCCGTTTGTACATCTGACGCGCGAAGCCCTGCCTTATGTACAATCCACGCTCAATCATCTACTAGTTTTGTACATTTCTCGACTTTTTCCGCGCCCCATGTACAATTTTCCGCCCGCCGCCACGCTAGTTTGTACATTTCTCGGCTTTTTCCGCACCCCATGTACAATCTCCTGCCCGCTGCCATGCTAGACAATATGTAATGACCTCCACTTTGTAAACTTCGTGGATTTACCTGTATAATGAAGTTGCAACACAACAATAACAGGGATTACCGCATACAAAGGGAGGTCATTAAATGAATCATAACACAGTTTACGTAGGAATGG
>JAZLKM010000081.1:0-5239 GCA_045597645.1 Lachnospiraceae bacterium
TTAAAACAAAAGAAAGAGGATATTAATAATGGCATTACTTGAACAGTGGAGAACGACCGCATATAACGAGGAGCTTGATCAGAATACACTTCAGAAATTCTGGAATGACTATTTTATTCTTGAGAAGGGAATATACGAAAAGCTCCTGGCTGAGCCGGATGTAGTAGTTACCGGTACTGTAAAGGAACTTGCAGATAAGTACGGCATCACCGTTATGGAGATGACAGGATTTCTGGACGGAATCAATGATTCGTTGGTTGAGCCTAATCCAATTGAGACCATGGAGGAGGATACCCAGGTTAGCCTCGCGTTTGACAAGGCAAAGCTCTACAAGAACATGGTAGACGCTAAGGCGGACTGGCTCTATGGACTTCCAGCATGGAATGACATCTTCGACGAGGAGACCAGAAAGGCACTCTACATCGAGCAGAAAAAGTCAGGCACAGTAATCAAGGGCGCAAAGATAGGCCGTAATGACCCGTGCCCATGTGGATCAGGCAAGAAGTATAAGCAGTGCTGCGGCAGAGCGTAAAACTAAATGAATTGTTTGAGTGAATATTAACTAGCATGCTTATGAATATTCACTCTTTTTTCGTGGAGAATAAGGTGTTAGAGGATAAAGGGATGCTTGCGATAGAAGAACAACGTGAATCAAAGCGAATCGGTTACATGGACGTTATACGCACGATAGCTATATTGTCAATTACAATGAATCACGCATGCGACTACAGCTTTTCAATAGATAGAAATACATTTGAGGAATTTAACAGTGTTCCATTTGGAGTGTCTGTTGTTAAAGGATTTCTGTTTGTTTTTAGCAGACTAGGGGTGCCGCTCTTTTTGATGCTAACAGGCGCATTGTTATTGGATAGAGATTACTCTGACAAGAGCGTATTTAATCGCTTCATAAAGCATAACTTTTTTTCGTTATTTGTAACCACAGAAATTTGGTTGTGCATAATGTTTTGGTATCTTCAATTACCGAAAATGCACGAGCTAGTTAGTGGAAATATTGACCGATATATATATATATATAATGTATTAAAGAACTTCGTATTAAATCAATTATTCATTGATCAGACTACGATGGCAAGTATGTGGTATATGCCGATGATATTGTGCGTATATTTGATGATTCCTATAATGTCTGTCGCAATCAAGAAAATTGATGGCAGGCTTATTGCGGGGATTTATGGAATTATGCTGTTCGGAAGCATGATATTGCCTAATATTAATGCGCTGCGTACAATAAGTGGACATTATAGTGATTTGTACTTCCACTTAAATACGAATTTCTTTATGTCACAATATTGGCTCTTTGTGTTTGCAGGGTACTTTGTAAGTAAAGGCATTTTGTCAAAGTGGAAGACATATCAGGTTGCTTTAGTGTGCTTTTTGAGCTATGTGTTTACGGTGATGTTTCAAGTGTGGGCATATTCGTCTACAGAAGACTATCAAGTGATATATAGTGACGTGGGGACGCTAGTTGCATCAGCTTTTCTCTTCGAGTTATTACGAAGAGGGGGCAGAGCTTCTAACAAAATGACACCGCTGTTTGAAAAAATATCAAAATCTTCGTTCGGAATCTATTTTGTTCATATTTGCATAATGCATGGGCTTAATCGAGTGATTCCTGTTGAGAAACTCAGTTTCCTTCCGAGGTTCTTGATGCTTGAAGTTCTTTCATTTGCAGGCTCACTGATCATTATAAAGATATTTTCAGCTAGTCGTTGGTGTAGAAAGTATCTTTTTCAAATTAAATAATCTCTATGAACTGAATAGTATATGAGAGTTTATTACGCATCAATCTAAAAGTAGCAAAGTGTGGGCAACATAATACGTTTATTGAGGCTGACAATGGGATTATTGGTTGCTAAATGCTTTGAAATGATGTAATGTTTGAGGGTAATGGCATAGTTTTTCGCCAGTATAACGTTAGAGCTTGGCGATTGGGTTGAGCGTTAAGGATTGAATGTAATGAAAAAGAAATCGCATTGGGCATTAGCTAATTACATTGCTAGACAGGTTGATGACCCGGGAATCAATAAGCATAAGTTTTCCTTCCTTTGGGGGAGCATGCAACCGGATTTAAAGCTATCGTTTTTTGTAAGACGCCATGAATATAATGGCACTATAGATTTTCTGAAAAAGAGAATGGAGAAGGCAGCTAGCCACAAGGGAAGCCACAACTTGCGCTACTATAGACATTTGGGCGAGATATCTCATTATATGGCAGACTATTTTACGTCACCACATAATGCTAAGTGGCAGGGAAAGTTCCATGATCACAATGTATATGAGATGGAGCTTCAGAACAAGATTAGACGACATTTGCGCAATATCAGAGAGATACAGCGCAAGCAGCCAGTTTCATTGCCAAAGCTCGAAGAGTTGTTTGATTTTATCCAGAAGCGTCACGACGCATACATTCTGGAAAAGCCGGACGTGAATATGGACATAAGACGTATAGTGGATATGAATCACCAGGTAATTGCAAGCCTGATAGATATGCATAACACTAATAGACAAGCATTTCTTGATTACAAGAAAATGAGGAGAAGATAGGGTAAATAATGAATTACAGCATAGAGTTTCCAAATCTGCATATACATCTTAATCACGTGATTAAGACTATATCTATAGGGAATTTTTCAATAGCACTCTATGGAATTTGCATAGCTATAGGTATGATACTGGCAGTGTCGCTTGCTATGAGAGAGGCAAAGAGAGTAGGTGCAAGCCAGGACAAGTACCTTGACGTAATCCTGGTATCTATCGTGCTTGCTATTATCGGAGCAAGACTATACTATGTGGCGTTCTCGTGGGATAGCTATAAGAACGACTTACTTAGCATATTCAATATAAGAGGAGGCGGACTTGCTATATACGGTGGAGTTCTCTTCGGAGCGCTGGGCGTTGTCATTTTCGGAAAAATCTGGAAACAGAACGTGCTACAGATGCTAGATACGGTCGTTCTTGGAGTACTGATTGGTCAGATATGTGGACGCTGGGGCAATTTCTTCAACCGCGAAGCCTTCGGTGAATACACTAATGGCCTTCTTGCAATGAGACTTCCGGTGAATGCAGTCAGAAGTCACGAAATCACTGACCTTATGTGGCAAAATGCTGTCACCATCGACGGAGCTCAGTACATCCAGGTAGCCCCCACATTCCTTTATGAGTCACTCTGGAATGTGATGGTCCTCATCATCCTCTACATTTACAGAACTCACAAGCACTTCAATGGAGAAATCCTTCTGGGCTACTGTGTAGGCTACGGCCTCGGCCGCTTCTGGGTAGAAGGCCTCCGTACTGATCAGCTCATCCTATGGAACACCAACATTCCTGTTTCACAGGCTGTCGGCCTAATCGGCGCTATCGTAGGTGTAATCCTCATAGCTGTCTTCGAAATCCGCTACTACAAGCGCAAAAAATCCCAAACCTAATCCATTATTTTACATCTTCCAAGAGCAACCACGCCGGTTGCTCTTTTTTGTTGCCTGGGGGGCTTCGTCCTCGCCAAGCTTGCCGCATCTTCTGCCGCTTGCTTTGCGGGCCTCTCGGGCTCCTTCATCCATGGCGAGCCACCTTCGGGATTTGCGGGCGATTCGTTTCGCGATGTTCTATTGCGCGCCCTCCTCCGAAACTCGATGTGGTCTTCTAGAATTCATCCACTTTTGTTGGGGCTCATTTACTTAACGAGGCTTGCGCACGTACATGGTGCGACTCTCACCACTTTAAGTGAGCGTTAGTGCCGCTTATTCAGATGACGGTAGGCAGGGCGGGCAAATCGCCATGGATGGCGATTTGAGCGAGAAGCAACAAGGACGTTGTATTCGAGCGACCGCCCTGCCACCGGCAGATGCATTAGCGGCACTTAGCGATACGGCATAGTGGTGAGAGGTGCATCCATGTACGGGTCAAGCCTTGTAAATCTACAAGCCCCCAAAAGCTGGATGAATTAAGAAGCCACATCTCAGACAACTGGAGACCGGGCGCGCAGCATCGCAAAACAAGAATCGCCACGCGAATCACCGAATTCAGGCTCTGAGTGCCATGGAGGGAGGAGCATGCAGCTACGCGCAGGCATGGAGAAGCTAGCTGGTAGTGGATGGTGTGAAAGCGAGCCCCCACCCAGTAACCAGAGGGAGGGCGAAATCCAGGGCGAAATGGGAGGGAAGGGGCGCCGATGGAAGGGGCGTCGAGGGGAGGGACGGATGTGACAAAAAGTAGTTGTGAAAATACAAAAAGTAAAAAAAATAAAATAAAAAGTAAAATATAGTTGACAAGTTGTAATGCGTGAGTTATATTAGCATCACAAGATGCAATTGCAAATAAACAAAGCACATTAGTGAGGAGAATAAATTATGAAAACATTTTGCATGAACAAAACACCAGAGCAGCAGCTTCGTACTTACAACAGATTGCTTGTTCTCTCAGGACTGGCAATCGCACTAATCGCAGGAGTTATGATTTACGATATGGTAATGGGAAATGAGATAGATGCATCAAGAAGCACACTTCTTTGCGCAAACCTGACACTGCTTTGTGTAAACAGCAGAAACAGAAAAGCATTATTGGATCAGATGAATTAAAAAATAGAAAGAGGAAACTGAAATGAGTTATGTAGGAATTGGAGTAGTAGTTGGAGTACTAGTTGGTATCATTGTTGCAATCATATCAATAAAGGCAAGCAATAGTAATGGCAAGCTGAAGTCAGAATTTGATGAGCGACAGAATGTGATCCTTGGAAAGGGATATAAGTACGCAGCATATACAGCATGGATTCTGATGGGAATAGAGATTGTGTTGAAAATAGTTGAGATAGACACACATATTGATGATGCAGCGATGCTGTTCACAATAATTTGCATTTCGCTTATGGTATCAGTGTCTTACGCAATCTTTAAGGATGCATATTTTGCGCAGAACAATAAGATTAAGAGTTATATAGTACTCTTTGTTGTGTTGACCTTAGTTAATGGTGGAGCTGGAATAGCATACATTTGCAGTGGAGCAATGGTTGTAAATGGAGTACTTACATGGAAGGTAATAAACCTTGAGTGCGCAATGTTGTTTGTCATTATTGGTATTGAATACCTAATTAAGTATATTGTAGACAGGAACAGTGGTCAGGAGGAAGAGTAATATGAAAAACCTGAAATTAAAAGCGGCGAGAGCTGGAATGGACCTGTCACAGGAAGAGTTGGCTAAGAAGGTCGGAGTATCCAGACAGACA